>CANJLK010000001.1 GCA_947475465.1 Caulobacteraceae bacterium
CAAGGTGCCGGTGACCATCCTGTCGCGGACCCAGCGGTTCGACCTGCGTCGCGTCGAGCCGGAGGTCATCGTCAAGAACCTGGAGATGATCTCGGAGGCCGAGGGCGCGCGGGTGGAGGCCGAGGGGCTGATGCTGATCGCGCGAGCCGCCGAGGGCAGCGTGCGCGACGCCCAGTCGATGCTGGACCAGGCCATCGTCCAGGCCGAGCCCGGGATGACGGTCACCGCCGCCACGATCCGCGACATGCTGGGGCTCGCTGATCGAGCCCAGACAATTTCCTTGTTTGAACAACTGATGCGGGGCGAGGCGGGGCCGGCGATCGAGACCTTCCGCACCCTCTATGGCTACGGCGCCAATCCGGACCAGGTGATGCTCGACCTGCTGGACCACTGTCACGGGGCGTCGGTGGCCAAGGCCATCGGGCCGGCGGCCCTGATCATGCCGAAGGAACAGGCCCAGCGGCTGGCGGCGGTAGGGGCGGCGGTTTCGGCCGGGACGCTCTCCAGACTCTGGCAGCTGACGCTCAAGGCCTACGAGGAGGTTCGCCGCGCGCCGGACGCGGCGGCGGCGGCCGACATGGCGCTGATCCGGCTGGCCTACGCCGCCGACCTGCCCGGGCCGGAAGAGGCGCTGAGGAAGCTGCAGGCGGGAGAGCCCATGGGCGGCGGCGCGCCTGTTTCGCCGCCGGGCGGCGGTGGCGGAGGGTCAGGCGGCGGCATTTCGGCCTCGCAGGGTTCGATCAGTGCGGTGGCGCGGCAGATGGCGCCCAATGTGGCGCCGGCCAGCGAACCGATGGCCGTGCTGCAGACCTTCGAGGAGATGCTGGCGCTCATCGAGAAGCGCCGCGACATCTCGCTGAAGCTGGACGTGGAACGTTATGTCCGGCCGATCAGCTTCCGGCCGGGCGCCATCGAATATGAGGCCGCGCCCGGCGCGCCCAACAATCTGGCCCAGCGGCTGGTCGGGCGGCTGAAGGAATGGACCGGGGAGCGCTGGCTCATCGCGGCTCAGGGCGGCGGCGGGGCCGAGAGCCAGTGGGAGCGGCAGAAGCGCGAGGAGCGGGAAGTCCGCGACCAGATCGAGCAGGACCCCTTCGTTCAGGCCGTGATGGCGAGCTTCCCGGGCGCGGAGATCACGTCGGTGCGCACCCTGCCGCCGCCCGAGCCCGCGGCCACGGCGAGCGATGACGAAAACGACGACAACGACGACAAGGACTGAGCCATGGATATCGGCGGCATGATGAAACAGGCCAAGGTCATGCAGGAGAAGCTGGCCAAGGCGCAGGAAGAGATCGCCGCCATGGTTCTGGTGGGCACGGCGGGCGACGGCCTGGTGACGGTCACCCTGCAGGGCACGGGCGCGATCACCCGCATCGACATCGACGACAGTCTGATGGTCCCGGGCGAGGCCGACATGGTGGGCGACCTGGTGACCGCCGCCCACGCAGGCGCCAAGCAGGCGCTGGACGCGCGCCAGGCCGAGCTGATGCAGAAGGCCGCCGGACCGCTGGCCGGCCTGCCGGGCATGCCGAAGTTCTAGGGTGGCGGATCTGGCGTTCCCTCAGTACTTGCGGCGGGCTCGGCAGGGAACGCCAGAGCCAAGAGCAACCCTAGAGGAAATATTTTCTCTAGTGTCCTTGTCGATCTCGAAGTTCGCTCGGCGATTGTCGTCGGGCTGGCGAACTTCGAGATCGGGACATTAGAATTGGCCGCTTCCGCCGGACCCGAGATCGAGCGGCTGATCAGCCTGCTCTCCAAGCTGCCGGGCCTGGGGCCCCGGTCGGCAAGGCGCGCGGCGCTGGCGCTCCTGAAGCGGCGCGACCAGTTGTTGGGCCCGCTGGCCGACGCCCTGGCCGACGCGGCGGCCAAGGTGAAGACCTGCGGCGTCTGCGGCTCGCTGGACACCCAGGACCCCTGCGCCATTTGCGCCGACGACCATCGAGACGGCGCCTTGATCTGCGTGGTCGAAGAGGTGGGGGCGCTCTGGGCCATGGAGCGGGCGAGCGCATTTCGAGGCCGCTACCATGTGCTGGGCGGGCTGCTGTCGGCGCTGGACGGGGTAGGCCCAGAGGCGCTGCGGGTCAGCGGGCTGGTCAACCGTGCGACCGACGGCGCCGTGCGCGAGGTGATCCTGGCGCTTCCCGCGACCGTCGATGGCCAGACCACCGCCCACTACCTGGCCGACCGCCTGGCCCAGGCGGACGTGTCGGTGACCATGCTGGCGCGCGGCGTGCCGGTGGGCGGGGAACTGGACTGGCTCGACGACGGGACCATCGCCCAGGCCATGCGGGCGAGACGGCCGGCTTAGCAGCCCCTCTCCCTACCCTCTCCCCTCTCGGCTTCGCCGGGGGGAGTGGAGTTCTGCCGCCGCCTCTCAAGTTCCTCTCCCCCACGCGGAGCGTAGAGGGGAGAGGGTGGGGAGAGGGGATGGCTCCGACTCACCCAACGCGCTAAGAACACAGCATGAACGTGCTGCTGATCCCCGTCATCGCGCTGGCTGTCATCGCTTTGGGCGCCATCGTCTGGGCGCTGAAGGAGCGCAGGCGGGCCGATAGCGCGGAGATGCGGGTCGAGATGCTGCGCGAGCAGGCCGACCTGGTCACCGCCCAGCTGACCCAGTCGGCGACCGGAGTGGCCGAGGCGATCCTCAAGAAGAACGAGGAGGCGATCCACAACCGCGAGCAGCTGGCGCAGGCGCGGCTCGAGGCCCAATTGAAGCCCGTGGCCGAGAGCCTGGCCAAGTTCCAGGAGCATGTGGCGCTTGTGGAGAAGGTCCGGGTCGAGGAGACCGGGGGCCTGAAGGAACAGATCGCGGCCCTGATGACCGCCTCGGTGGCCACCCAGGACGAGGCCCGCAAGCTGTCGGCGGCGCTCAGGCGCGGCGCCGGGGTGCAGGGGCGCTGGGGCGAACAGACCCTGCGAAACGTGCTGGAGGCCGCGGGCCTCACGCACCGCTACGACTTCGACGAACAGACCTCCACCGACACCGAAGAGGGCCGCCGCCGGCCCGACGTGACGGTGCGGCTGCCTGGCGGGGGCGTCTTCATCATCGACGCCAAGTGCTCGCTCAACGCCTTCCTGGAGTTGCAGGACGCGGCCGACGAAGTGACCCGCGAGGCCTGCGGCCTGCGCCACGTGCAAAGCGTCCGCAGCCACATCCAGGGCCTGTCGGCCAAGGCCTATTGGGACCAGTTCAAGAACTCGCCGGATTTCGTGGCGATGTTCGTGCCGCTGGATTCCGCCCTGGCCGCCGCGCTCGACCGCGCGCCCGACCTGATGACCGACGCCATGGACCGCAAGGTGCTGATCGTCACGCCGACAACGCTTTTCGCGCTCTGCAAGGCGGTGGCCTACGGCTGGCGGGTGGAGGAGCAGGCGGCCAATTCGCAGAAGATCGTCGACCTGGGCCGCGAGCTCTACAAGCGGATCGCGGTGATGGGCGGACACGCCAGCGCGCTAGGCAACGCCTTGCAGTCGGCAGTCGGGAAGTACAACCAGTTCGTGGGCTCGCTGGAGACCCAGGTCCTGACCCAGGCCCGGCGGTTCGAGGAGCTGAAGGTGGACCACGAGGGGCGCAGTGTGACCGCGCTGGAACCGCTGGACACCGCCGTGCGGCCGCTCACCAAGCTGACGCCGGATATGCCGCCGCAGGTGAGGCTGGTGGCCGGCGACGAGGCTTGACGCCCAGGGTCTGGCCTCTTACCTGCGCCTCATGGCGCTGCGTGAAATCCTTGTCGTTCCCGATCCCGTCCTGAAGCAGGTTTCCAAGCCTGTGGAGCGGGTGGATGACGACCTGCGCGCCCTGATGGACGACATGCTGGAGACCATGTACGCCGCGCCCGGCATCGGCCTAGCCGCCGTGCAGATCGGCGTGCCGCACCGGGTGATCGTCATGGACCTGGCCCGTGAAGGCGAGCCGCCAGCCCCGCGCCACTTCGTCAACCCGGAGATCCTCTGGGCATCGGAGGAGACCGCGCCCTACGAGGAGGGCTGCCTGTCGGTGCCCGAGATCTACGACGAGGTCGAGCGCCCGGCGAAGGTGAAGCTGCGCTACCTGAACTACCAGGGCGAGGCGGTGGAGGAAGAGGCCGAGGGCCTGTTCGCCGTCTGCATCCAGCACGAGATGGACCACCTGGAAGGCGTGCTGTTCATCGACCACCTGTCGCGGCTGAAGCGCGAACAGGCGGTCAAGAAGGTCAAGAAGCAGGCCAAGGCGGCCTGAGGCTGGTCAGGCGCCGCGACGCCGCAGCCAAGAATTTAGCCACGGAAAACACGGAAAACGCAGCTGCAATTCCGTGATCTTCCGTGTTTTCCGTCGCCATTCCTATTCCGCTGCGCGGGCTACTTCTTCACGGCCGCATCGATCTTGGCGTCGGCCTTGTGGGCGCCGGCCTTGATGTCGGAGCCGGCCTTGTCGAGCGCCGCGTCGGTCTTGGCGCCGGCGGTCTGGGCGCCCTCCTTCAGCTTCTGACCGGCCTTGTCCGCGCCGGCCTTCAGCTTGTCACCGGCCACATCGGCGGCGGCCAGGGTCTTGTCGGCGGCCTCCGCGGCGCCCTGCTTGATGTCGGACCCCACGGCCTTGATGGCGTCGCCGCCGGCGACATCCTTGGCCGCCGCGCCGACGTCGGAGCCGACGGCCTTGAGGTCGGCCGAAGTCTTGTCCTGGGTCGGCTTGGAGCAGGCGGCCAGCGCCAGCGACAGGCCGACGGCGGTGAGGATTGCGATCTTGCGCATGGGACGCTCCTTCAGGTCGCCTGCACAACGGCCAAGCTTTGGGGCCGGTTCCTTTGCGTGCGGAGAGCGGCGCCGCTAAACCAGCGGCCATGCGCCTCGCCTTCCTTGGAACGCCGGATTTCGCCGTCGCCGTCCTGCGCCGTCTGGTGGCGGACGGCCACGAGATCGCCTGCGTCTATTCGCAGCCGCCGGCGCCGCGCGGGCGCGGCCACGACCTGAAGCCCTCGCCGGTCCACGCGTTCGCCCTGGAGCACGGATTGCCGGTGCGCACGCCGCTATCCATGCGAGATCCCCAGGCCATCGCGGACTTCGAGGCGCTGCGCCTGGACGCCGCCTGCGTGGTGGCCTTTGGCCAGATCCTGCCGGCCGCAATCCTGGACGCGCCGCGGTTCGGCGCCTTCAACCTGCACGGCTCGCTTCTGCCGCGCTGGCGCGGCGCCGCGCCGATTCAGCGGGCGGTCATGGCCGGCGATGCGGTGACCGGCGTGCAGGTGATGCAGATGACCGAGGGCCTGGACGAGGGGCCGGTCCTGGCCACAGAGACCCTGAGGATCGGGCCGCTGGACACCGCCGGCACGGTGTTCGAACGGATGGCGGGGATCGGCGCGGACCTGATGGCCAAGACACTAGCGGCAGTCGAGCGGGGCGAGGCGCGCGCCACGCCCCAGGCGGCCGAGGGCGTGACCTACGCCAAAAAGATCCGGCCGAAGGAGGCGCGGATCGCCTGGGACAAGCCCGGCGCAGAGGTCGACTGCAAGATCCGCGGCCTGTCGCCGTTTCCGGGCGCCTGGTTCGAACTGCCGACCGACAGAGGCCCGATGCGGGTGAAGGCGCTGCTCTCGGTCTTCGAGGACGCCGACGGCCTGCCCGGCGTCGTGCTGGACGACCGGCTGCTGGTGGCCTGCGGGACGGGCGCCGTGCGCCTGTTGCGGGTGCAGCGCGAGGGGCGCGGGCCGCAGGCGGCGGCGGTGTTCCTGAACGGCACGCCGGTAGCGGCCGGGACGAAGCTCGCCTGATGCCGCGCTACCGGCTCACCATCGAATATGACGGGCGGCCCTACCATGGGTTCCAGGCCCAGGCGGCCCTTGCGTCGGTGCAGGGCTCGCTGGAGCGCGCGGTGGAAGGGTTCTGCGGCGAGACGGTGCGGGTCCATGGGGCTGGGCGGACGGACGCCGGCGTCCATGCCACCGCACAGGTGGTCCACGTGGATCTGAGGCGCGACTGGCCGGCGGCGACCGTGCGCAACGCGCTGAACGCTCTGCTGCGGCCCCAGCCGATCGTGGTGCTGGCCGCCGAGATCGCGGAACCGCCCTGGCACGCGCGGTTCTCGGCCACCGAGCGGCGCTACGCCTACCGCATCCTCAACCGCGTCAGCCCGCCCGCCCTGGAGCAGGGCAAGGTCTGGCATGTGAAGAAGCCGCTGGACGCAGAGGCCATGCACGCCGCTGCGCAGGGCCTGCTCGGCCATCACGATTTCACGACCTTCCGCGACATGGCCTGTCAGGCCAATTCGCCGGTCAAGACCCTGGACGTCGCTGTCGTGAGCCAGCAGGGCGAGATCATCACCCTGGTGTTCCGGGCCAGGTCGTTCCTGCATCGCCAGGTGCGCTCGATGACCGGCTCAATCGCCGAGGTGGGCCTTGGGCGGTGGACGGCCGGGGACCTGAAGGCGGCGCTGGACGCCGCCGACCGGCGCCGCTGCGGCCCCGTGGCTCCAGCCGAGGGGCTCTACCTGACCGGCGTGGGGTACGACTGAACCTTCCGGGTCAGGCGACGGGGTCCGCGAAGGCCTTGAAATAGAGCGCGATCAGCCGCTCGTAGGTCGCCTGGAGCTGGCGGATCTCGGCCAACGGCGCGCGCTCGTTGACCTGGTGCATGGTCGTCCCCACCAGGCCCAGCTCGACGACCGGGCAAAGAGCGCGGATGAAGCGTGCGTCGGAGGTGCCGCCGGAGGTGGAGAGCTCCGGCTCCCGCTCCGCGATCTCGCGCACGGCGGCGGCGACGACCTCGGTGAAGGGGCCGGGCGCGGTCAGGAAGGCCTCGCCGCTGATCTGCGGCGTGACGGCGATGGTCCCCTTGAAGCCGCGCGCCACGTCTTCGGCTTCGGAGGCGATCCAGTCGGCCAGGGCCTGGCCGGTGTGGCTCGGGTTGAAGCGGATGTTGAGCCGGGCGCTGGCGGTCCCCGGTATGACGTTGGTGGCGCCGTTGGGCACGTCGATCCGGGTGATCTCCAGGTTCGAGGGCTGGAACTGCGGATAGCCTTCGTCCAGCACATGGTCCTGCAGCCGCGTCAGCAGGCGCAGCAGGACCGGCACGGGATTGGCGGCGCGGTGGGGGTAGGCCACGTGGCCCTGGACGCCCTGGACGACGATATCGACATTGATCGAGCCGCGGCGGCCCACCTTGATCATGTCGCCGAACAGGGCCGCCGAACTGGGCTCGCCCACCACGCAGTGGTCGATGGTCTCGTCCTCGACCTGCAGGGCTTCGACCACCATCTTGGTGCCGTGGGTGGCGATCCCCTCCTCGTCGCCGGTGATCAGGAAGGACAGCGAACCGGCGACCTCGCCGGCCTCGATGGCCTTGGCGGCGGCGGCGGCGAAGGCGGCGATGGCGCTCTTCATGTCCACGGCGCCGCGGCCCACCAGCACCCCGTCCACCACCTCGGCGTCGAAGGCGCCCTGGCTCCAGGCCTGCGCGTCGCCCACCGGCACCACGTCGGTGTGGCCGGCGAAGCAGAGGTTGGGGCCGGCGGTCCCGTAGCGCGCGTAGAGGTTCTCGATCTCGCCGAACCGCATCCGCCGGCAGACGAAGCCCAGGCCCGCGAGGGTTTCCTGAACGATATCCATGGCGCCGGCGTCGGCCGGCGTGACCGACGGCCGGCGGATCAGGTCTCTGGTGAGTTCGACGGCGTCGATGAGGGGCATGGCGGCGCTTTACGGGCGCCGCGCCCCGCAGGCAACGGTTCAGTCGCGCAGCAGCTCGTTGATCGAGGTCTTGGAGCGGGTGCGGGCGTCCACAGTCTTCATGATCACGGCGCAGTAGGTGCCGGGCAGGCTGGGATCGGTGGCGTTGGGGCGCGAGCCGGACATGATCACCGAAAAGGGCGGCACCTCGCCGGTGGTCACCGCGCCGGTGCGGCGGTCGACAATGGGGGTGGTGGAGGTCAGATAGACGCCCATGGACAGCACGCTGCCCTCACGCACGATGACGCCCTCGGCGACCTCGGAGCGGGCGCCGATGAAGCAGTTGTCCTCGATGATCGTCGGATTGGCCTGCAGGGGCTCCAGCACCCCGCCGATGCCGGCGCCCCCGGAGAGGTGAACGTTCTTGCCGATCTGGGCGCAGGACCCGACCGTGGCCCAGGTGTCGACCATGGTCCCCTCGTCCACGAAGGCGCCGATGTTGACGAAGGACGGCATGACGATGACGCCCTTGGCGATGAAGGCGCCCTTGCGGACCGTGGCGCCAGGCACGGCGCGGAACCCGGCCTTGCGGAAGCGCTCCTCGGTCCAGCCGGTGAACTTCGAGGGCACCTTGTCGTAGTATGGGCCCGGCGGCGGGGCGTTCATCACTTCGTTGGGATAGAGGCGGAAGTAGAGCAGGATCGCCTGCTTGGCCCACTGGTTGGTGGTCCAGGCGCCGTCGGCCTCGCGCTGGGCCACGCGCAGGGTCCCGGCGTCCAGGCGCTCGACGGCCTCCTTGACGGCCTCGCGCACGGCGCCGCGGGTCTCGACGGTGATGGCGGCCCGGTCTTCCCAGGCGGCTTCGATGACGGTCTTCAGGTCGGTGTCCGATTTGGCGGGCATCAGGCGGCCTTCTTCAGTCGCGCGTCCTTCAGGAAGGACGCCAGGTTGTCGGTGCGGTGGTTCACGAAATCGGCAGTGGAGGCCTGGGCGTGCGGGCCCACCAGGACGGTGGTCATGCCGAGCGCCGCGGCCGGCGCCAGATTGCGCTCGGCGTCCTCGAAAAAGGCGGTGGTCGCGGGCTCGATGGCGTGAAGCGCGACGATGCGGTCGAAGGCCGGCTTGTTGGGCTTGGGCACGAAATCCGCGTGGCCGATATGGAAGACGTCGGCGAAGAGGTGCGACAGGCCCAGCGCCCCCAGCACCCGCTTGGCATGGACGCCGTCGGCGTTGGTGAAGATCAGCCGGCGGCCCGGCAGGCGCTCCAGCGCCGCCAGCAGCTCGGGATCGTGGGCCAGGCGCTCCAGCGGCAGGTCCTGGAACATCTTGTGGTAGTCGTCCGGATCGACTCCGTGGTGCTCCATCAGGCCGCCGAGCGTCAGGCCATATTCGGCCAGGTATTTCTTCTGCAGCTTATAGGCCTCTTCGCGGACCAGGCCGGTCACCCGTTCGACGTAGTCCGTCATCCGACCCTCGATGACCCCCATGAAGCCGGAGGACGCCGGGTAGAGGGTGTTGTCGAGGTCGAAGAGCCAGGTGTCGACCTGGCTGAGGTCCGGGGGATCGCGATCGGCCGTCATGCGCTGATCAGCGTGCCGGCCCCATGCTCGGTGAAGAGTTCGACCAGCATGGCGTGCGGGCGGCGACCGTCGAGGATGACCACGGCGCCGACGCCAGCCTCGACCGCGGCGATGGCGGTCTCGAGCTTGGGGATCATGCCGCCGGTGGCGACGCCGTCGATCATGGCCTGCTTTGCCTCGTGGACGGTCATCTGGCGGATCAGTTCGCCGTTGGCGTCGAGCACGCCGGCCACGTCGGTGAGCAGCAGCATGCGCTTGGCGCCGAGCTTGCCGGCCAGCGCGCCGGCCACGGTGTCGGCGTTGATGTTGTAGGTCTCACCCTCGGCGGAGACGCCGATCGGGGCGATCACCGGAATGTAGTCGTCCTCAGCGCCAATCAGAGCGCGGATCAGGGTGTCGTCGATGATCTTAGGCTCGCCCACGAAGCCCAGGTCCACGACGCGCTCGATCTCCGAGCCCGGATCCTTCTTGGTGCGGGTGACCTTCTCGACGGTGATCAGCCGCGCGTCCTTGCCCGACAGCCCCACGCCGCGCACCTGCGCCTCGGCGCCGGCCAGCGTGATCCAGTTGGCGATTTCCTTGTTGATGGCGCCCGACAGCACCATCTCGGCCACTTCCATGGTGGCCTGGTCGGTGACCCGCAGGCCGTCGATGAAGGTCGACTTGACGCCCGCCCGTTCCAGCATGGCGGAAATCTGCGGCCCGCCGCCGTGGACGATCACGGGGTGCAGGCCCAGCATCTTCAGGAGCACGCAGTCGGCGGCGAACAGCTTGGCCACCGCCTCGTGGCCCATGGCGTGGCCGCCGTATTTGATGACCACGGTGGAGCGGTCGTAGGTCTGGATGAACGGCAGGGCCTCGGCCAGGGTCTTGGCTGTGGCCCAGCCCTCGGCCTGGGCGTCGGTCTCTGCGGAAGAAGGAGAGGTCACGGCGGATTCGAGGCCCTTGGCAGTCGGAGCGCTCCGATAGCGGATGGGGGCGGTGCTGTCACGACCTCCTCTCCCTACCGTCTCCCCCGCGCTTCGCGTCGGGTGGGGAGGCTCACACCATGCAGGCGGCGGCGATCTCGGCGCGGAGTTCGGCGATGCCGGCTCCCTTCTCGGAGGAGGTGGCGAGCACGCGGGGGTAGGCGGCGGGGCGCTTGGCGACGGCGGCGAGGGTCCGGGCGGTGACGTCGGCGACCTCGGAGGGCTTCAGCTTGTCGGCTTTGGTGAGGATTATCTGGTAGGAGACCGCGGCGGTGTCAAAGGCGTCCAACGCCTCGGTGTCGACATCCTTGAGGCCGTGGCGGGCGTCGATCAGCAGGTAGGCGCGCTTCAGGTTCGGCCGGCCGCGTAGGTAGTCGCGGCCGAGGTTCTGGAACTTCTTGACGTCGCCGCGCGAGGCCCGTGCGAAGCCGTAGCCGGGCAGGTCCACGAGACGCAGCTTCTCGTCGGCGACGAAGAAGTTCACCTCGCGGGTGCGGCCAGGCGAATTGGAGGCCCGGGCCAGGTGCAGCTGGCCGGCCACGGCGTTGATCAGGGTGGACTTGCCGACGTTGGAGCGGCCGGCGAAGGCCACCTCCGGCAGGTCGGCCGGGGGCAGGCCCGCGATGGTCACCGCCCCCATCATGAACTTCACCTCGCGGGCGAAGAGGACGCGGGCGGCCTCGAGTTCTTCCTCGTCGAAGTTGCTGGCGGGTTCGCTCATCCGGCCGGCGTGGGCTTGCCGGTGAGCTTGCCGATGATCCGGTCGATGGGGTTGTCCACCTTGAAACGCCGCATGATCACGTACTGCTGGATGGAGGTGAGCACGTTCGACCAGGTCCAGTAGATCAGCAGGCCCACGGCGAAGGGCGCCATGATGAAGGTGAAGATGATCGGCATCAGCTGAAAGATCTTCTGCTGCATCGGATCGGGCGCCGGCGGGTTCATCGAGGTGGTGAGCCACATGGTCACGCCGTAGAGCAGGGGCAGGGCGCCGATGTGCAGGCTGGTGTCCAGCAGGCCGCCCGCCAGGGGCACGGTGGCCGGGTTGTAGGGCAGGAGGCCGAACAGGTTCCACACGGTGGTCGGATCACGCGCAGACAGATCGTTGATCCACCCCAGGAACGGGGCGTGGCGCATCTCGATGGTGACGCTCAGGACCTTGTAGAGCGAGAAGAACACCGGAATCTGCAGGAGCAGCGGCAGGCAGCCGGCCAGGGGATTGACCTTTTCACGGCTGTAGAGAGCCATGATCTCCTGCTGCTGCTTGGCCGGGTCGTCCTTGAATTTCTTGCGCAGCTCTTCCATCTGCGGCTGCACTTTCCGCATCTTGGTCATGGACTCGTAGGACTTGTTGGCCAGCGGGAAGAACACCAGCCGCACGGCCACGGTCAGCAGCAGGATGGCGACGCCGAAGCTGCCCACGTGGTCGAAGATGAACTGCAGGAACATGAAGATCGGGCGGGTGAAGAACCAGAACATCCCCCAGTCGACGGCGTCGTCGAAGCGCGGGATGCCGAGTTTCACCTGATAGTCCTGCAGCACCGGCACGGTCTTGGCGCCGGCGAAGAAGTGGCTGGTCTCGGTGATCTGGGTCCCTGGGGCGACCGTGCGCGCCGCGCCCACGAAGTTGGCGTCGAAGACGTCGATGTCGGCGGTCTTGGTGTCGCGGAACTGGCCGGTGACGGCCTCGCCCTGGCCGGGGATCAGGGCCGCCAGCCAGTATTTGTCGGTGATGCCGACCCAGCCGCCCTTGGACGAGATCTCGCCGCCGCCGCCCTTCTTCGCCCAGTCCTTGAACTTCACGAGCTTGAGCGTGGCCTTGTCGGCGCCCAGGGCGCCGATGGCGCCTGCGTGGACGATCTGGCTGCCGGCGTCGGCGACCGGCAGGCCCTGGCGCTGGACCGAGCCGTAGGGGGCAAGCGTGACCGGCGCCGCGCCCAGGTTGGCCACCGTGTCGGTGACCGTGAACATGAACCGGTCGTCGACGGCGATCTGGCGGGTGAAGGTCAGGCCCTGGCCATTGACGTAGGTGAGGATCACCGGACGGCCGGGGGCCAGCGTCGAGCCCTGGGTCAGGGTCCAGACGGTGGCGGCGTTGGGCAGGCCCGCGACATTGGCGCCGGTCCAGCCGAACTCGGCGAAATAGGCGTGGGGGGCGCCTTCGGGGCGCAGCAGTTCGACCGGCGGAGAGGTCTTCTCGACCGTCTCGCGGTACTGGGACAGGTAGAGGTCGTCGATCCGGGCGCCCTTGAGCGAGATCGAGCCCTTGAGGTTGGGCGTGGCGACGGGCACGCGCGGGCTGGCGGCGATGGCCTCGGCGCGGCTGACGGCCGGCGGGACGATGACACCGGGCGGCAAGGGCCGCGCGCCGGGGGCCAACGGCTGGCCAGCCTGGGCGGCGGCCGGGTGGGCGGCGGCCTCGGCCTGGTGGCGCTTGGCGGCCGGCGCCAGCACGAAATACTGGTAGCCGATGAACAGCACCGCTGCGCACACCATGAAGATGGTCAGATTGCGATTGTCTTCGGTCATCGAAAGGCGCGGCTCAATTTTCAGGAGGAGGGGCGGGCGCGATATCGCGATCACCGCCTTCGCGTTCGGCGGCGAGCCTTATCAGCGCGCTTTTCACATCGTCAAGCAAACGCGGCCAGGGTCGGGTGATCACACCCCCGCGCGCGATGAACACATAGTCGAAACCAGGGGCGGCCAGGGCCGGCAGCAACAGGCGGACGGCCTCGCGCAGGCGGCGCTTGGCGCGGTTGCGTTCGACCGCGCCGCCGATCCGCTTGGTGGCGGTGAACCCGACCCGGACCAGGGGCTGATCGCCCCGGTTGCGGGCCTGGACCAGCACGGCGCCGCGGGCGCAGTGAGGCGCTCGCGCGCAGGCGAGAAAATCCGGACGCTTCTGGATGCGTCCGATCTTCAGGGGTTCGATTGAAAGACTGGCGCCGGTCACGCCGACACCCTACCGCAGATCCAGGCGCCTAGGCGCGCGGACTTAGGCGCTGAGGCGCTTGCGGCCCTTGGCGCGGCGGCGAGCCAGAACCTTTTGGCCGTTCTTCGTCGACATGCGCAGACGGAAGCCGTGGCGGCGGGCGCGTACGAGGCGCGAGGGTTGGAAAGTCCGCTTCACGGGATGGCTCCGGGTCGAAAATCGAGCGGCGGTGGATAGTGGAAGGGTGTGGCGGTGTCAACCGATGGTCGACATTGGGGCCCTTCAGAGGTCGGGGCGGACGATGGCCTTGCCGATGACCCGGCGTTCGGCGAGCGAGGCGAAGGCCTGGCGCCAATCGGCCAGGGGATATTCGGCGTCGACGCGGGGCCTGAGGCGGCCGGCCTGCCCCAGGGCCCAGATGGCGGCGCGATTCTCGTGGGCGCGCTCAGGGAACTGGCGGCCATATTCGCCGGCGCGGACGCCCATCAGGGAGAAGCCCTTGATCAGGGCCATGTTGACCGGCAGGGACGGAATGCGGCCCGAGGCGAAGCCGACGGTGAGCAGGCGCCCATCGAAGGCGATGCAGCGAACGCTCTCGTCGAAGACGTCGCCACCGACGGGATCATAGATGACATCGGCGCCGCGCCCGCCGGTGAGCGCCTTGACCGCCTCGCGAAAGCCGCCGGTGACATCGACCAGGGCGTCGGGGGCGTATTCGGCGCCGATCGCCGCGAGCTTGGCCGGCGAGGCGGAGGCGGCGATCACATGGGCGCCCAGGGCCTTGCCCAGATCGACGGCGGCCAGGCCGACCCCGCCGGCCGCGCCGTGCACGAGCAACCATTCGCCGGCCTGGAGCCGGGCGCGGCGGACCAGGGCCACGTAGGCGGTCAGGTAGGCCGTGCCAAAGGCGGCCGCCTGGCTGAAGCTGAAGGCCTCGGGTTTGCGCCAGAGCTCGGCGGCCAGCGCCGTGGCGAACTCGGAGTAGCCGCCGATCCTGGGGTGGCCCACCACCGCGTCGCCAACGGCCAGGGTCTCGACACCTTGACCGAGAGCGACGACTTCGCCGGCGATTTCCATGCCCAGGATGAAGGGCAGGGCCGGCTTGTGCTGGTAGAGGCCGCGGGTCTGCAAGAGGTCGGGGAAATTGACGCCTGCGGCGCGCACCCGGACCAGGACCTCTCCGGGCGCCGGCGCCGGCGTATCGACCTCACGCAGGGCGCAGCCATGGTAGTCGTCGGCCAGGGCTTCCAGGATCAGGGCGCGCATCAGGCAAGAGGCTCGTTCAGGGCATCTCGCACCAGGGCGGCGATCTCGCGGCAGGCGTCGGCGGCGGCGGGGATCGCGCCGGTGAAGGCCGTGAAGCCGTGGGTCAGGCTGTCGTAGGCGCGGTAGGTGACCCTGCCGCCCGCGTCGCGCAGCGCCAGCGCATAGGACTCGCCCTGGTCGATCAGGGGGTCGAAGCCCGCCACCACGACGATCGCCGGGGCCAGGCCCGCCAGGTCCGGCTCGCGTAGGGGCGAAAGCCGGGTATCGGCCGGGTCCGCGCCAGGGTCGATGTACTGGCCCATGAACCAGTCCATCAGCGGCCGGTTGAGCACGAAGGCGTCGGCGTGGAGGACCATGGACGGCGTCTCACCGGAGATGTCGACGCAAGGGTAGATGAGGAGCTGCACCGCGGGCTGCGGCTCGCCGGCGCGCCGCAGGATCTGGCAGATGACGGCCGCGAAGGTTCCGCCCATGGAATCGCCGCCGATCGCCGCCTTGCCCGCCGGCGCGCCGAACAGCGCGGCGTTGTCGCGCCCCCATCGGTAGGCGGCCAGTACGTCCTCCAGTCCGCTCGGAAACCGGTGCTCCGGCGCCAGGCGGTAGTCCACCGACAGCACAGGACAGCGCGCCGTCGCAGCAAGCATGGCGCAAAAGGCGTCGGCGGTTTCCAGGTCGCCGATCACGCCGCCGCCCATGTGGGCGTAGACCAGGAGCGGGGCGGTCGGGTCCTGGCGGGCCGGCCGGTAGGCCCGCGCAGGAATCGTACGGTCAGGCGCCGGCGCCGCGATCGATTCGCTGGTCACCGCGGGATCTGACTTGGCGCTGAGCGCCGACAGGCCCTGGGCGCTGGCCCGGCGGGCTTCATCCAGCGACATGGCGGTCGGGGACGGCATGTTGCGGCTTTGCGCGGCCAGGAACTGCAGGCGGGGATCCAGGGTCCGGCCGGCCTTATAGACCACCCCGCCGCCGGACAGCAGCCGCAGCAAGGGCGAGGGCAGGCCGAGGAGGGTGCGCAGCGCCAGCCGCCGGACGGCGGTCCGCGCCGCGCCAGGGGTCGCCATCTAGGCCTGGGCCTTGGGCAGGCCCTTGAGGCCGGTCAGGATCATGCTGGTGGCGAAGGCCGCCGCGCCGGCGGTGTCGATAGGCCGGCGCTCCAGCATCTTGTCGCCGACGTCGCGGGCAATGGCGATGCAGGCGGCGGCCATGTAGTCGGGGTCGGCCATGGGCCCCGTGCGCTCGGCGACAGCTTCCGCGAGTGCGTCGCGGACCTCGGCGAACACCGCGGCCATCTCGGGTGTCTCGCCCTGGACGTGGAGATGCGGCTCGCCGGCCGGGCGTCTTGCCACCCAGTTGCGGTGTTCGTCGGCGAGGAAGCCAAAATAGGCGCCGATGGCCAGCCGGACAAAGCTTTCGAACCCGTGGCCCTGGGCGCGCAGGCCCTTGAGGATCGGGTTGAACCGCCGGGCCCCGTCATCGGCCAGGGCGGCGAACACTTCTTCCTTGGAGCGGTAGTAGTTGTAGAAAGTCCCTGCGGCGAGGCCTGTGCGGCGGATGATGTCGCGCACGGTCGCGGCCTCATAGCCAAGTTCACCAAATACTGCGCGCGCCGCGTCGAGGATCGCCTGGCGGTTGGCGACCTTGGTCTGCTCCCGTTTGCCGGACGGGAGGTCTGGGACGGCGGTGAGGGCGGCCTGGGGCATAAGGGGCGACTCGGGGACGGCGGAACGCTAAAGTGACGCGTGTCACCCTAGAGGCTGCCGCCGCGGATTGCCAATCTTGAAGGCAGATTTCAGGCGGCCGCGCAGCTAATGCTGCATTGCGGCGTCGGTTTTACCCGCCTGACGTGTTTTGGTTCGCCTGATGAGGGAATCCATGTGCAACCGCGGAACTTCGCTGTAAAACAACGATTGGCTGTCTATCCGGCGCGGAATTTGCAACGGAGCCGGCAGTTATCGATGGGGAAAGCCTAGTGTCTCAGTTTCGTACAAAGATCGCCGGTTTGAAGGGGCTCGTGGCCGCCGCGGCCCTCGCGGCCGCCGCCTTTGCCGCCGCGCCGGCCAGCGCTGACATCCAGCTGATCCACACCCAGCTGGACAGCCACTTTGCGACGCTGACGAACAACCAGACCAATCAGTCGTACTACGTGTACGACGCGCCGGTGACCTTCACGGCCTACAATACCAATGACCCGTCGAAGACGCCCTACAACTTCCTCGCCTTCTGCGTAGACCTCTACCACGACATGTACCTGGGCGACCTGAACCCGGGCGGCAATCCGGTGGGCTACACCTACCACGAAGAAGATCTGCGGACTGACAGCAAGACGAGCGACTCGTCGCATCAGGCCGGCACCAATCTGACCAACATGCAGCTGAAGCAGATCAGCGCGCTCCTGAACTTCGCCGCCTCCGAGCAGGCGCTGAGCCCGCTGCAACGTCAGCATGAGATCACCGACGAACTGGCCACGGTGCAGGCCGCGATCTGGAAGGTCGAGAACCCGACCTGGACGATCGCGCCGTCGAACGCCTGGGTCGCCGCCAATGTTGATAGCTACATCGCCCAGGCGGGTCACACGCCGCTGATGCCGGTGGGCGTCATGAAGGCGATCTACGCGAACAACTATTCGACCCAGGCCTTCGCCTTTGGCGGCGGCGTGCCGGAACCGGCGACCTGGGGCCTGATGATCGTGGGCTTCGGCGCCATCGGCGCCGTCCTGCGCCGCCGCCGCGCGGCTGCCGCCCTCGCCTGAATTCGTACAGACGGAACGACTTAGCGACGGCGCCCCTCGTGGGCGCCGTTTGCGTTTGGGTCTAGGGCTAGACCCGGTCGATCATCGCCATGGCGGCGGCCGGCGCGCGGACTTTGCCCTCGTGGATGAAGAAGGCGAAGACGTCGCGCGGCGCTGGCGGGGCGGGCGTCGCCTCCACCATCGTCAGATCGGCGGGCAGGCCCCCGGCCGCATAGGCCTTGAGCCGGCCGGCCCACAGGTCGAGATCGGCGGACGAATAGGCGGTCTCGATGTCGTCCGACCCGGTCTGCAGCCGGGCGTAGACCACCGGCCCCGTGACGTCGGGGATCATCGGGTAGTCGAAGTGATCGGCCAAGCAGATGGCCACACCGTATTTGCGGGCAAGCGCGATGAACGCCGGGGTCATGAAGCTTGGGTGACGGGGCTCGACCACGTGGGTCAGGGGAACGCCGTCCTGGGTCTTGGGCAAGAGCTTGAGGAAGGCCTCGAAGTCCTCGGGGTCGAACTTCTTCGTCGCCATGAACTGCCATAGGACCGGGCCCAGGCGGTCGCCAAGTTCCGAGAGGCCCTGGCCCAGGAACTTGCCCAGGCTTTCGGCTCCGTCGCCCAGCACCTTGCGGTTGGTGCAGAAGCGCGAGGCCTTGACCGCGAACTTGAAGCCCTCCGGCGTGGCGGCCCCCCACTTGGCCCAGCTGTCCGGCTTGAAGGTCGAATAGTAGGTGCCGTTGATCTCGATGGCGGTCAGGCGGGACGCCGCATAGGCCAGTTCGTCGGCCTGCCTGAGGCCCGGGGGATAGAAGACGCCGCGCCAGGGCTCGAAGGTCCAGCCCCCGATCCCGGCCCTGATTTTTCCGGCCGTCGCCATGGCTATTTCCGCGCCGCGGCGCTGGCGTCGCGGGCGGCCTTGAACTCCGCGCCCTGTTTCCAGACCGGCCATTCGTGGCTGTTCGCGAGCTGGCGGCCCAGGTCGTAGAGGATGACCATGTCCGGCGCGAAGCCGGACATGTCCCAGGTGTCGTCGAGCTGGTCGGCGGGCTGGTGGTAGCGGTCGCGGATATAGGCGTCGACCGCGGCCTTGCCGGCCGCCTTGCCGCCCTTGATCAGATCCTGGCCCGACGACGGCGAGATCGCCGGCACGCCGCGCTTGGCGAAGGAGAAGTGGTCTGAGCGGTAGAAGCGGCCGGCACCCTCGTCCGGATCGGGGCTGAAGTCGCGGCCGTGGGCCTTGGCGATGGCGATCAGGTCGTCCTGAAGGGACAGGGGCGCGCTGCCGCGCGAGGAGATGTCGCGGGCCGCGCCGATGGCCTGGGGATCGTCGACGTTGATGTTGGCGACCGTGGTGGCCAGCGGATAGAGCGGGTTGGCCGCATAATATTCCGAGCCCAGCAGGCCCTTCTCCTCGGCGGTGACCGCCATGAAGACCACAGAGCGCTCGGTGCGCGGGGCCCGGGCGAAGGCGCGGGCCCATTCGATCAGCTCGGCCACGCCCGCGGCATTGTCCTGGGCGCCGTTGTAGATGCGGTCGCCTTTGGCGTCGGGCAGGCCAATGCCCAGGTGGTCCCAGTGGGCGGTGTAGATGATCCGTTCGGACGGGTGGATCTTGCCGGGCAGGACGGCCACCACATTGCGGGACACGACTTTGTCGATCTTGGTCGTGAAATCCGTGGAGAAGGTCACGCCGGTCAGGGCGACCGGCTTGAAGTCGCGGGTCTGGGCCTGCTTCTTCAGGGCCTCGAAATCCAGGCCCGCTTTCTGGAAGAGGCTGACGGCGGCGTCGCGCTGCACCCAGGCCTCGACCGGGGCGTGGGCCTCGGCCGGATCCTTGCGGACGATGTCGAAGACCTCGCCGGTGTTGGAGTTCTTGACCGTGTTCCAGCCGTAGGAGGCCGGCGCGGTCTCGTGGATGACGATGAAGCCCACGGCGCCTCTACGGGCGGCCTCCTCGTACTTGTAGGTCCAGCGGCCGTAGTAGGTCATGGCCTTGCCGCCGAAGGCGCCGTCCGAACCGGTCTCGAAGTCGGGATCGTTGACCAGCACGAGCGCGATCTTGCCCTTCAGGTCGTAGCCCTTGAAGTCGTCCCACTGGCGCTCGGGCGCGGTGACGCCATAGCCCACGAAGACCACCGGCGCGTCCTTGACCGCCACGTGGGCGACGCCGGTCTGGGCGGCGCGGACGGCGATCTGTTCGCCCTGGGTCCAGGGCATGGTCTGGCCGCCGGCCGTGACGCTGACCTTGACCGGCCCGGCCGGCGTGAACCGGACCAGGGGCACGGCCTGGGTCCAGGCCCGCCCCTTGGCGGTCTTGTCGCCGCCGGGCTGCAGGCCGGCGGCCTTGAACTGACCTGCGATGTAGGCGACCGACTTGGCTTCACCGGGCGTCGCCGGGCCGCGGCCTTCGAAGGCGTCCGACGCCAGGACCTTGATATGCGCCGCCAGCCGCGCAGGGTCGAAGTCGGGCTCATGATCGTCGAGCTGGGCGGCAAATACGGGCGTGGAGAAGAGGGCCAGGGCGGCGACGCCGGCGAGAAGTTTGGTCATGTGCGGGGCTCGGTGGAGGACATGCGGGTCAGCCTATGGGCTTGCCCGCGACAGGGCTAGGCGCTGTTGCGGCGCTGGATGAAGACCTCGATGCCGTCGAGGACCCGCTGCAGGCCGAACTCGAAGTTGCGGGCGTGGTCGGGGCCCTTGCTGGCGGCCTTGTAGGCGGCGCCGACCCGCACAGTCGTGGGATAGTCCCGGGCGCTCACCAAATCCTTGAGCAGCACGCCGTTCAGCGCCCACCACTGCTCGTCGGTGATGCCGCTCTGCTGTTCCACCTCGCGGGCCTCCAGGGCTGCGCGGATCGAGCCGCGCACATAGTCGCCGACCAGGGCTGTCAGGCGATCCATCTCCAGCTCGTCGAGGCCAAGGCCGTCGATCGCCTGGAGCGTCTCTTCCACGCGCGCCAGGACGTTGGGGCCGAGCGGCGGGCGGTGGGCGCTCACCTGCATGATCCAGGGGTGGCGGCGGGCGCGGTCCCAGCCGCTGCGGGCCACCTGCTCCAGCTTGGCGCGCCAGCCATCGGGGGCGGCGTCCGTGTCCTCCCGCTCAGCCGCCACGCGGTCCAGCATCAGGTCCAGGAGTTCAGCCTTGGAAGGCACGTAGGTGTAGAGCGCCATCGGCGACAGGCCCAGCGACTCGGCTACTCGGCGGATAGAGATGGCGGTCAGGCCCTCGGCGTCGGCGAGCACGATGGCGGCCTGCACGACCTCGTCCACCGTCCGGCTGGGCTTGGGGCCCCGCCTGGCCGGGCCGGGCAAGCCCCAGAGCAGATCGATGCTGCGCCGGAGGTCCCCGCCACCTGAAAATTCCGTAACCATTGCCTGAGAGCCTATACCGCAAATAATAGTTTACAACATACGGAGTTGGGAGCAGAGGAAGACAGCGCGGGGCCCGCAGAGGCGCCGGGGAGGACGCCGTTTCGAGACTCGGCCCGCCGATGCTGTCGGCTCCGGCCGCATCCAGTCGGGGCTCCCGCAGCGACTAGAAAGACCAGTCATCATCCGCCAGCGATGCGGCCCAGTTGCAAAGACCTTGATGCGTTCCGCCCTCACCACCACCGTCGCCGTCGCCGCCTGTCTGGCGATCAGCGCCTGCGCCAGCGTACGCAAGCCCGACGTGCGCCTGCCCGCGAACTTCGAGGCCCCGGCGGGCGTCCCGGCGGGCGCCCTCGCCCTCGACCGCTGGTGGACGAGCTACAACGATCCGGCCCTGAGCGCCCTGATCGACCAGGCGCTGATCGCCAATCCGGACGCCCGCAGCGCGGCGGCGCGGCTGCGCGAGGCCCGCGCCACACGGGCCAGCGGCCTGCTGCAGACCTTGCCGACCGGCCAGGTCGCGGCATCCAAGAAGCGCACCGACACCAAGCAGCTGGCCGGGACGCCGATCAACATCCCGGGCTTCTCCAACAGCGGGGTCTCCACCGCTGAGCAGGCGACCTTCAACGTCAGCTGGGACGTCGATGTTTTCGGGCGGACCTTCGCCGCCAACCGGGCGCTGAGCGGCGATGTGGCCGCCGCGCGCTTCGAATACGAGGCGGCGCGGGCCAGCCTGGCCGCCCAGGTGGCCGACGCCTATTTCCAGGCCCGGGGGCTCGCCATCCAACTGGAGGACGCCCGCGAGACAGCGCGGATCGAGCAGTCGCTGTTCGACACCGCCACGAAGCGCGCCCAGGTGGGAATCGCGGCCAGTTCCGACGCCGACCGCGTCGCCGGCGACCTGGCCCAGGCCAGGGCCCAGGCCGAGAACCTGGCCGCCCAGCTGCAGGTGCAGCGCCGGACCCTGCTGGTCCTGGCCGGCCGCGCCAGCGAACCGACCGCCAACCTGCAGGCCCAGACGCCGGCGCTGGTGGGCGAGGTCCCGCGGATCCCGGCCAGCCTGCCCAGCGAGCTGCTCGGCCGCCGCCCCGACGTGCGCGAGGCCCAGGCCCGGATCGCCTCGGCCTCGGGCCGCGCCGACGCCGCCGCCCTGGCGCTGTTGCCGACCTTCACCCTGACCCCCGGCATCGGCTGGGCCAAGAGCACTCAGCCCGGCTTCACCTCGACGACCCGGAACTGGTCGATCGGCTATGGCGTGGCCCAGCCGATCCTCGCCATTCCGCATCTGCTGGCCGATCTGAAGGCCTCCAACGCCCGCACGGAACAGGCCGTGATCGCCTATGAGAAGGCCGTGCAGACCGCCTTCTCGGAAGCCGAGTCGGCGCTGGTGCAGCTGGACGCCGACCGCCGCCGGGTGACCCTTCTGTCCGACGGCGAGGCCCGCGCGCGGCGGGGCTATGAGGCCTCGCGGATCGGCTACGACCGCGGGCTCAGCGACCTGCAGACCGCGCTCAACGCCGAACAGTCCTGGCGCGCGACCCGCACCCAATTGACCGCCGCCCAGGTGCAGGCGCTGCGCCGCTCGGTGCAGGCCTACAAGGCGCTCGGCGGCGGCTGGGCCGCCGAAACCATCCCAACCCAGGCTCAGGCCCGCTGAGACGTGACCCGATGAGACGTTCCCTCACCCTAATCGCCCTGGCGGCCGCCCTGACCCTGGCCGGTTGCCATAAGCCGCCGCCGAAGGTCACCGACGCCGAGCGGGCGCGCGCCGTGCGGGTGATCCAGGTGGCGCCGCAGGCGATCACCGGCGCGGTGGCGGCGTCCGGCGACCTGGTCTCGCGTGAGGAAGCCGCCGTGCAGCCGGAAGTCAGCGGCTACCGCGTCGTCGCTGTCCGCGCCGACGTGGGCGACTATGTGAAGAAGGGCGAGACCCTCGTGCAGCTCGATCCTGCCCTGCTCCAGGGCCAGCTCGGCCAGGCCCAGGCCCAGGCGGCCCAGGCGGAAGACCAGGCCAACCGGGTCAAGGACCTCGACAATGCCGGCGTCCTGTCCAACGAGGCCATCGCCCAGCGGCGGTTCCAGGCCCAGGTGGCGCGCGCCAATCTGCGCGACCTGCAGACCCGGCTTGGCAAGATGTCCGTCACCGCCCCAGTGTCCGGCCTGGTGCTGGAGCGCAACGTGCGTCCGGGCGACATGGCCGCGGCCGGCGCCACGCCCTGGTTCCGGCTGGCTCGCGATGGCGAGGTCGAACTGGCGGCTCAGCTTTCCGAGGACGACCTCAGCAAGATTCGACTGGGCCAGCAGGCCCGGGTCACCCTGCAGAACGGCCAGGCGGTGACCGGGCAGGTGCGGCTGATCAGCCCGCAGATCGATCCGCAGACCAAGCTGGGCGCCGTTCGGGTGCGCCTGCCCGTCAGCCGCGACATCCGCGCCGGCGGTTTCGCCCACGCGGTGTTCGGCGACGCCAGCGCCACGGCGCTCGCCGTGCCCGAGAGCGCCGTGCGCTATGACGCCGACGGCGCCAGCGTCATGGTGGTGGGCGCCGACAACCGCGTGAAGCGCGTGCTGGTGCAGACCGGCCAGCGGGGCTCCGGCCTGGTGCAGCTGACCCGCGGCCCGCCCACCGGCGCCTGGATCGTGCAGAACGCCGCGGCCTTCCTTCTGGATGGCGACATGGTGAAGCCCGAGCGCGCCGCGGCGCCTGCCCAGCCGGCGGCCGCCCGCTGATGAGCGAGTCCCACGCCTCGCGTTTCGCCATCTCGGCCTGGGGCATCCGCAACCCCGTGCCGGTGGCGGTGCTGTTCCTGGCCCTGGTCCTGGCCGGGGTGATCGCCTACGGCGCCTTGCCGATCAAACAGTTCCCCAACATCCAGTTCCCACTGGTGGCCGTGACGGTGACCGAGAACGGCGCCGCGCCAGGGGAAATGGAGACCCAGATCACCCGTCCGGTGGAGGACGCCATCGCCGGCGTCTCCGGGATCAACAACGTCCAGTCGGTTGTCACCCAGGGGGTCTCGACCACCACCATCGAATTCCAGATGGGCCTGGACCTGCAGAAAAAGACCGACGAGGTCCGCTCGAAGATCGACCAGGCGCGGGCCGTGCTGCCGCGCGACATCGATGCGCCGATCGTCACCCAGATCGAGATCGACTCCGCCCAGCCGATCATCACCTACGCGGTCGCGGCGCCGGGGATGTCCGACGAAGACCTGTCGTGGTTCATCGACGACACCATCACCCGCGAACTGCAGACGGCCAAGGGCGTGTCGCAGGTGAGCAGGGTCGGTGGGACGGCGCGAGAGATCAACGTCATCGTGGATCCGGACCGGCTGGCCGCCCACGGCCTGACGGCCGCCCAGGTCAATACCGCCCTGCGCTCGGTGCAGCTGGATGCGCCGGGGGGCCGGGTCAACGTCGGCGGCCGCGAGCAGACCCTTCGGGTGCTGGGATCGGTGGGTACGCTGGCGCAGTTGCGGGCCATGACCATCCCCACCGGCGGCGGGCGGTTCGTCAAGCTGACCGACGTGGCCCAGGTGGGCGACGGGTCGGCCGAGGTACGAGGTTTCGCCCGGCTGAACGGCCGGCCGGTGGTGGGCTTCCAGGTGGCCAAGACCAAGGAGGCCAGCGACGTCGACGCCGAGGACGCGGTGAAGGCGAAGCTGGTGATCCTGGGCAAGAAATATCCCGGCGTGACCTTCACCAAGATCGTCTCGACCGTCGACGATACCCGCGCGAGCTTCAAGGCGACCCAGCACGTCCTGATCGAAGGCATGGTGCTGGCGGCGCTAGTGGTGCTGCTGTTCCTGCGCGACTGGCGCGCCACCCTGATCACCGCCTTCGCCATGCCGGTGTCGCTGATCCCGACCTTCTTCATCATGACCCTGGCCGGGTTCTCGCTGAACGTGGTGACCCTGCTGGCCCTGACGCTTGTCATCGGCATCCTGGTCGACGACGCCATCGTCGAGATCGAGAACATAGAAAAGCGGGTCGCGCGGGGCGTGCGGCCCTATCAGGCGGCGCTGGAAGGCGCAGACGCGATCGGCCTGGCGGTGGTGGCGACCACCAGCGCCATCGTCGTGGTGTTCACGCCCGTGAGCTTCATGCCGGGCATCCCGGGCCAGTTCTTCAAGGAGTTCGGGCTGACCGTCTCGGTCGCTGTGATCTTCTCGCTTGTCGTGGCGCGCCTGCTGACGCCGCTCATGGCCGCCTATTTCCTCAAGCCCACCAAACAGGCCCACGAACGCAAGCCGTTCACCGGCTTCTATCCCAAGGTCCTGACCTGGGCGCTCGACCATCGGATCGCCGCCTCGCTGATCGGCGGCGTGCTGTTCATCGCCTCGCTGATGCTGACGCCGCTGTTGCCCAAGGGCTTCCAGCCGGCCGGCGACCCCGACTTCATCTACGTCAAGATCCAGGGCCCGCCCGGCGCGACGGCCGCCGACATGGAAGACACGGCCGGCCGCATCAACCGCCTGTTCGCCGGCAAGCCGGACATCCGCGACGTGTTCGTCCAGATCGGCTCGACGGCCGCCTCCGGTTTCGGCGGCGGCGGCGGTTCCAGCGACCTGCGCGACGGCACGGCGATTATCCTGTTGGACCCCGCGCGCCACACCAAGGGCGACGCGATCAAGGCCCGCTTCCGTCAGGGCCTGCAGGACATCCCCGACGCACGGGTGAGCTTCCTCGACTTCCAGGGGCAGGCGGGCTTCCAGCAGATCCTCAGCGGCGACAATCCCGCTAACCTGCAGATGGCGGCCCTCGAACTGGAGCGCCAGATGCGCACCCTGACGGTGGTCGCCGATCCACGTCCTTCGACCCCGCCGGTCGGCCCCGAGGTCGTGGTGCGCCCGCGCACCGAGGAGGCCTCGCGCCTGGGCGTGTCGGTGGACACCATCTCGCAGATCGTGCGCGTGGCGACGGTGGGCGACATCGAAGCCAATGTGCCCAAGCTCAACGAAGGCGAACGGCGGATTCCCATCCGGATCCGGCTGCCGGCCGACGCCCGTGGTGATATCGAGCGGATACGCAGCCTGCGAGTGCCGACCGCCGGCGGCGGCTCGACCACGCTGGACTCGGTGGCCGATGTCGAGTTCCAGGCGGGCCCGGCGCGGATCGACCGGCTGAACCGCGAGCGCCAGCTCACCATCCAGGCCGAACTGAACGGCGCGGAACTGGGCGACGCCACCAAGGCCGTCGCCAACCTGCAGATCATGAAGCACCTGCCGCCCGGCGTGCATCCGGCCGCGGTCGGCAACGCCCAGGCCCAGCAGGAGCTGTTCGCCGGCTTCGGAATCGCGATCTTCGCCGGGGTCTCGATGATCTTCGCGGTGCTGATCCTGCTGTTCAGGTCGTTCTTCAAGCCGATCGTCATCCTTTCGGCCCTGCCGCTGGCGGTGGGGGGTGCGTTCCTCAGCCTCCTGGCCTTCCACCTGTCGCTGTCGATCCCTTCGCTGATCGGCTTCCTGATGCTGCTGGGCCTGGCGGCGAAGAACTCGATCCTGCTGGTGGAGTACGCCATCGAGCGGGAGCGCGAGGGCATGAGCCAGCGCGAGGCGCTGGTGGAAGCCTGCCGCGAGCGGGCCCGGCCGATCGTCATGACCACCATGGCCATGGCGGCCGGCATGCTGCCCACGGCGCTGGCGCTCGAAAAGGGCGCGGAGTTCCGCCAGCCGATGGCGGTGGCGGTGATCGGCGGCCTGCTGACCTCGACCATGCTGTCGCTGGTGCTGGTGCCGGTGGTCTATGAATTCGTCGACGACTTCGAGCAGTGGCTGAAGCCCCGCCTGGCCAGGATCCTCACGCCCCGGGAGGCCTCGGCCCAGACCGCGCCTCCCGACCGGCTCTGATCCCTTACGGCGATGTCATGCGGCGCGCCGTTGCGCTTGATCGATGGCGGGCCCAAATAGCGCATGAACCAAGCCACGCTTGGATTTCGGGGAGCCCATCACGTGTCCACCTTCAAGACCATCGCCCGCGCCGCGCTGATCGTGCTGGCGCCGCTGCTGATCGCCGGCTGCGGGATCAACACCATCCCGACCAAGGAGGAGGCGGCCAAGGCCCAGTGGGCCGAGGTGCAGAACCAGTACCAGCGCCGCAGCGACCTGATCCCGAACCTGGTCAACACGGTGAAGGGCTATGCCGCCCAGGAGAAGAGCGTCCTGGTGGAGGTGACCGAAGCCCGCGCCTCGGCGACCCAGGTCAAGGTGGACGCCTCGACGATCACCGACCCGGCGAAGTTCCAGCAGTACGCCCAGGCTCAGGACAAGCTGTCCGGCGTACTTGGCCGGCTGATGATGATCCAGGAAAACTACCCGCAGCTGAAATCGAACGAGAACTTCCTGGCCCTGCAGAGCCAGCTTGAGGGCACGGAGAACCGGATCGCCATCGCGCGCCGCGACTACAACCAGTCCGTCCAGGACTTCAACACGACGCTGCGGACCTTCCCGCAGGTGTTCTACGCCAAGACCATGTACTCCAGCTCCAAGCCGATGCAGCTGTTCGCGGCCTCGACCCAGGCGCAGAGCGCGCCTTCGGTGACCTTCGACACCACGCCGCCTCCGGTCGGCGCCGCGCCGGCGAGTCCGCCGCCCGTCGCACCGGCGACGAAGTGATTTCGGTCCGCCCAGCCCGCGCCCGGCGTGGCGCGGGGCTGACGATCCTGGCGCTGGCGGCCTTCGCCTTCGCCAGCGTCGCCTGGGCGGCGGGGCCGACCTTCCCGGCCCTGACCGGCCGGGTGGTCGACGAGGCCCACATCCTGTCGCCGGCCACGGTCCAGAAGCTCGACCAGGAACTGGCCGGGCTCGAAAC
Source organism: Caulobacteraceae bacterium (assembly GCA_947475465.1). Taxonomy (GTDB): domain Bacteria; phylum Pseudomonadota; class Alphaproteobacteria; order Caulobacterales; family Caulobacteraceae; genus Phenylobacterium. Next base: position 27,299 of record CANJLK010000001.1, read on the forward strand.
CCAGACCGGGCATCAGGTGGTCGTGGCCACGGTGCCGGACCTGCAGGGTTACGAGATCGAGGACTATGGCTACCAGTTGGGCCGGGCCTGGCAGCTCGGCCGCAAGGGCGTCAACGACGGCGCGATCCTGCTGGTGGCCCCAAAAGAGCGAAAGGTCCGCATCGAGGTGGGCTACGGCCTGGAGCCGGTGCTGACCGACGCCCTGTCGAACCTGATCCTGCAGCGCCAGGTCCTGCCGCAGTTCAAGCAGGGCCGGATGGAGCAGGGCGTGGTCGACGGCGCCGAGGCCCTGATCGGGCAACTGGCCCTGCCCGAGGACGCCGCCAAGGCCAATGTCGCCCAGGCCGCGGCCCAGCCGGCTGGCCAGTCGAGCGGTCCCTCCGCTGTCCACATTCCCGTATTCCTGATCATCCTGCTAGTCTTCTGGGTGGTCTCCTCGATCCTGCGCGGAGGGCGCGGCGGCGGCCTGTGGTGGCTGCCCTTCATGTTCCTGGGCGGCGGTGGTCGCGACAGGGGCGGATTTGGCGGCTTCGGCGGCGGGGGCGGCGGCGGGTTTTCCGGCGGCGGCGGCTCGTTCGGCGGCGGCGGGTCTTCGGGGAGCTGGTGATGAAGGCGCTGACCCAGGCTGAACTCGACCTGATCGAGGCGGAGGTCCGCAAGGCCGAGCTTCGCACGACCGGCGAGATCTATTGCGTCGTCGCCGACGACAGCTCCGACTACGGCGAGACGCCGCTGGGCTGGGCGGCGGGCGTCGCCCTGCTGGCGCCGGCCCTGCTGCTGCTGGGCGGGGTGCACGTGACCATCCCGGACCTGTTCTCCACCTGGAGCGCCCAGGACGTGGGGGCGGCCATCGAGATGTCGGTCCGCCGCGCCCTGATCGGGGCGATCGTCCTGCAGGGACTGCTGTTCGCCCTGACCGCCCTCCTTGTGGCGATCCCGCCGGTGCGCCGCGCGCTGACGCCGCGCGGCCTCAAGCGCGCGAGAGTGCGCCGGCGCGCCGAAGAGCAATTCCTGGCCAAGAACCTGCACCTGACCCGCGAACGGACCGGGGTGCTGATCTTTGTGTCGCGCGGCGAGCGAATGGCCGAGCTGATCGCCGACGAGGCCATCGCCGCCAAGGTGGAGCGCCACGTCTGGGACCGGGCCATGGGGGCCCTGACCGAAGGACTGAGACGCGGCCATCCGGCCCAGGGGTTCGAAGACGCCATTGGCCATTGTGCGGACGTGCTGGCCGCCCACTTCCCAGCCCGGGTCGATGACAATCCCAATGAATTGCCGGACGCCGTGGTGGTGCTCCGCCGGCCTTGAGGCGATCCGCCGCAGGGCGCTGGGCGGGCGGCGTTCCCATCTTCTGATCTTGCCGGGTTCCGGCATCCGCGACAGAATTGCCGACGGGAATGGCGGGCGCGCACAACCGGTGGATGTTTCAACCGACAGCCCGGCGCTTGGCGCGCCGATCGTGCGTTCCGCGGCGGAAGCCGCAACGCTTGGCGTGGCTTTCCAGTACGAGACCCGCGGCGACGAGCCCGGCCGTTTCCTCTACATCGGCGGCCGCTGCCGGGCAGTGACCGGGCTGGACCCGCAGGCGGTGCTGGCCGACCCCCAGGCCCTGTTTCGCCTCGTGGTCCCGGATCATCGCGAAACCTTCGCCCGCGCGGCGGCCGAGGCCCGCGCGAAACTTCAACCCTTCGACGTGGAGCTGGCGCTTCGGCGGCCGGACGGGGCGTTGCGCTGGCACCGCATCGCCACCATCCCGACGGTTCAGCCGGACGGCGCGGTGCGCTGGGACGGGATGCAGATCGACGTCACCCATCGCCGCGAGATGGAAGCCGAACTGGAGGACCAGCGTCGGCGGGTCGCGGTGGCCGTGGCGGCCACCGATCTTGGCCTGTGGGAGCTGGATATCCGCGCGCGGCGGCTGGCGTGGTCGCAGACCAACCGGGCCCTGTTCGGTGTTCCCGTCGACATGGAGATCAGCGAGGGCCGGTTCCTCGCCCTGCTGCACCCCGACGACCGGGCCGGGGTGCTTGCGGCCTACAGCGAGGTCATTGAAGGTCGAGAGACCGGCGACCTGCGCCTGGAGTACCGGATCGTGCGGCCGGACGGCGAGGCGCGCTGGCTGCATTCCCGCGGCCGTCTGATCCGCGACGCTCTGGGGCCGGCGCGCCTGGTGGGCACCACCCTGGACATCACCGAGCGGCGGGCTGCCGAGGACGGGCGCAACCTCCTGATGGGCGAACTGGCCCACCGCGCCAAGAACGGCATCGCAGTGATCATGGCGATCATCAGCCAGAGCGCGCGGGGCCAGGAGAGCGTCGAAGCCTTCGAAGCGTCCGTGATGGCCAGGCTGCACGCCATGGCCGCATCGCAGGACCTGGTGATGGCCTCGGGTGGCCGGCCCGTGGAGTTGGACGGGGTGATCCGCCAGGCCCTGACGCCGTTCGGCCTGGCCCACTTCGACATCGATGCGGCCTTCGCAGGCGTGACCGTGCGCGGCGAGCTGGCGGTGGGACTTGGCCTGATGCTCCATGAACTGGCCACCAACGCCACCAAGTACGGCGCCCTGTCCGTCGCCAAGGGCCGGGTTTCCCTGTCGCGGCGGGCGGCCGCCGAAGGCCGCGCGGCGCTGGCCTGGCGCGAACGGGGTGGCCCGCCGGTGGCGGTGTCGGCGCGCAAGGGATTCGGGACCCGGCTTCTGGAACAGGCCCTGCGCCACCAGGACGGCGAGGTTCAGTTCCGGTTCGAGCCCAACGGCTTCCAGGCCGAGGTCGGGTTTCCGGTCGGCCGGTAGGCTGGGCTGTGGCGCGCCCGCGCGCCGGGGGCTAGGATCGCAGCGGTTCGTGGAGGACGGCGCATGGCGTTCAAGCTCAAGGTCAACGGCAAGGCGATGAGCGCCGATGTCGATCCCGATACGCCGCTGCTCTGGACGCTGCGCGACACCTTGGGGATCGTCGGTCCCAAGTATGGCTGCGGCGTCGGACAGTGCGGCGCCTGCACGGTCCATATCGACGGTCAGCCGGTGCGCAGCTGCCTGCTGCCGGTCTCCGCTGTCGGCCAAGCGGCGATCACCACCATCGAAGGCATCGGCGCCGATCCGGTCGGACGCAAGGTCCAGGCGGCCTGGACGGAGCTGGACGTCGCCCAGTGCGGCTATTGCCAGCCCGGCCAGATCCTGGCGGCGACGGCGCTCCTCAAGGCCAAGGCGAAGCCCACCGACGCCGACATCGACGCGGCCATGACCAACATCTGCCGCTGCGCCACCTACATCCGCATCCGCGCGGCCATCAAGCTGGCTTCCGGCCAGCCGCAGACAGCGTGAGCGACATGGCCGTTGAACCCACCGGCGCCTCGCGCCGCGACCTGATTAAGATCACCGCCTCGGCGGCGGGCCTGTTGCTGGCTTTCCGTGTCGCCCCCAAGGCCGAGGCCGCCGAGCGGGCGGGCGCGGTGGCGCTCAACGCCTATGTGCGTGTTGGCCCCGACGGCATCGTCACCATCACCTCGAAGAACCCGGAGATCGGCCAGGGCATCAAGACCGCCCTGCCGATGATCATCGCCGAGGAGTTGGATGTCGCGTGGGAGAACGTCCGCATCCAGCAGGCCGACAACGACCCCAAGGCCTATGGCCGACAGCTGGCCGGCGGCAGCAGCTCCATTCCGGGCAACTGGGACGATCTGCGCCGGGTGGGCGCCGTGGCGCGCGCCATGTTGGTGCAGGCCGCCGCCCTCGCCTGGAACTGCCCGCCCGGTGAGTGCGCGACCGACGCCGGCTACGTCATCCACGCCGCGACGGGGCGCCGGCAGGGCTATGGCCCGCTGTCGGTCCAGTGCGCGGCCATCGCGGCGCCCGACCCCAGGACCGTCGCCCTCAAGGACCCCAAGGCCTACCGCATCGTCGGCCGGGGCACGCCGCAGTACGACACCGCCAGGATCGTCACCGGAGCGCCGCTCTTTGGCATCGACATCCGCCTGCCCGGCATGCTGTACGCCACCTTCCAGAAGGCGCCGGTCTACGGGGCCCGGGTGGCCAAGGCGGACCTCGACGCGGCGATGAAGGTGAAGGGGGTCCGCAAGGCCTTCGTCATGGACACCGACGCGGTCGGCAAACTGGCCGGCGTGCAGGCGATCAGCGACCTGGGCTGGGCGGCGCCCCTGAACGGCGTGGCCGTGGTGGGCGATAGCTGGTGGGCGGCGCGCAAGGGCCGCGACCGGCTGAACACCCAGTGGATGGAGCACCCTACCGGCAAGCAGGGGACCGAGGCCTATGACGCCCGCGCCCTGTCGCTGAGCGCCGGGCCGCCGCAGAAGCTGCTGAAGAGCGAGGGCGACGTGGAGGCGGCTCTCAAGGGCGCGGCCAAGACCGTGGAGGCGGCCTACGCCTATCCGTTCCTGTCCCATGCGCCGCTGGAACCGCAGAACACCACGGCCCACTTCCACGACGGCAAGCTGGAGATCTGGTCGCCGACTCAGACGCCTGAAATGGGTGCGCAACTCTGCGCCAAGGTCCTGGGGATCAAGCCTGAGGATATCACCCTGCACATGACCCGGGCCGGCGGGGGCTTCGGCCGGCGGCTGCAGAACGACTACATGGTCCAGGCGGCCTGGATCGCCCGGGAGGCGGGCGTTCCGGTGAAGCTGCTGTGGACGCGCGAAGACGACATGGCCTTCGATTACTATCGGCCAGCCGGCTTTCACTTCTTCAAGGGCGGCGTGGACAGCGCGGGTGCGGTGGTGGCCTGGCAGAACCACTTTGTCACCTTTGGCGACGGCGAAAAGGCGGCGGGCAGCGCCGCCATGGGCGCCAACGAGTTTCCGGCCCGGTTCGTACCCAACTACCGGCTGGGCCAGTCGATGCAGCCCCTGGGCGCGCCCACGGGACCGATGCGGGCGCCGGGGTCGAACGCCATCGCCTTCGCCGTGCAATCCTTCATCGATGAACTGGCGGACGCGGCGGGCGCCGATCCCCTGGCCTTCAGGTTGAAGCTGCTGGGAGACGCAGGGACGGTCGGCGAGGGCAACGACGCCTACAACGCCGCGCGGATGCGCGGCGTGCTGGAACTGGTGCGCGACAAATCGGGCTGGGCCAACCGCGGCAAGCTGCCCAAGGGCACGGGCATGGGCGTCGCCTTCCACTACAGCCACAAGGGTTATTTCGCGGAGGTCGTAAAGGCCAGCGTCGGCAAGGACGGCGCGGTGAAGGTCGACAAGGTCTGGGTGGCGGGCGACGTGGGCCGCCAGATCGTCAATCCCCTGGGCGCGGTCAACCAGGTCCAGGGCGCGGCGCTGGACGGCATTTCCCAGGCGCGGTTCCTGAAGATCACACTGAAGGATGGCCAGGCGGTCCAGCGCAATTTCCAGGACTATCCGCTGATGCGAATGGCGGATTCAGCGCCGGTCGAAGTGCATTTCAACATGACCGACTACCCGCCCACCGGCCTGGGCGAGCCGGCGCTGCCGCCGGTGATCCCGGCCCTGTGCAACGCCATCTTCGCGGCCTGCGGCAAGCGCATCCGGCGCCTGCCGATCGAGGAGCCGCTGCTGCGCGCCTGACACGTCAGCCGGGCTTGCCGCCCGGTTCGCTGTAGCCGGGACCGCGTGACATCGACCGAGACAGGGGCATCCTGAGCAGCCAGTCACCGCCCATGGCTATCTGCGCGGGGCCGACGTCGCGGGCCAGATGGTTGCGGATCTCATCCGGAATGGAGCCCTCCGGCGCCACCGGATCGCTCATGGCCAGGGTATCGAAGCGCCGGTCGTCGGCCTCCGCATCGCCGCTGAGGTCGCCGATCCGCTCGAACATGATCGCGCTGGCGGTGGGCGTGCGGCCGGCGTCGAGAGCAGGCCCCAGCATCAGGCCGTCGAGCACCTGGGCCTTGGGCGTGGCGACTCCGTGGAAGATCCCGAACAGCAGCGCGCCGCTGGTGATGTCGGCGGCCACCGTGAACAGCTGATCGTGAAGTGTCAGCACCCAGCCATCGACCTTGGTCCCCCCGGTGCCCATGCGCAGCCGCAGGAAGCCGGTAGGGTCGAGGCGCACCATCGCGTGGTCGTGGACGAAGCGCCCCGGCTGCATGACGTAGGGCCGGGTGGATCGGAAGAAACCCTCGTATGCCGCGCCCCGCAGGGCGGTCGTGGCCAGGATCTGCTCGGTGATCGCGAGCGGCAGGCCCTGGACCAGCGGCGGCGCATCCAGGCCGGGAACGGCGCTGGGGTCGGCGCCCATCATGCGCGCGAGATCGGCGAGGCTGCGGTCCCAGTCGAGGGTGGTGAAGCCGTCGACCTTGCCGGCGATCAATCCGGTGAGCCGCGAGAGATTGTGGCCCGAGGGCTTCACCGCGCCGGTCACCCAGCGGCTGACCACGGATTTGTCCACCCCCAGGTCGGCGGCCAGACGGCCACGGCTGATCGACAGCGCTTTCAGCACCAGATCAAGCTTCGCGCTGAAGGTTTCCGACATGAATTCCGCTCGCCCTTTCGCCTGCCCTTTAGAGTAAGCCGCAGGTCTTACGAAAGACTTCAGTGCCGCGGGGCGCAAACATGCGCGACGAATGCGCAACGGCGACCTGGTGGCCGGTTGCAAAACCTGACCGCAGGTTGCGCCGCGACGTCCCGGCGGCGGGATTCCATGCGAATTCCATGGTTTACGCGAACTTCACGAAGGGTGGGGTAGCGTGAGGCCATGCGGCTTCCCGCGCCATTCTTGACGGCCCTTTTCTGGGCCCTGGCCATCGCCGCGCCCGCCAGCGCCGGCGACCTCTCGGTCATGCTCGCCACGGCGCAGGGAAAACCGCTCGCCAACGCCGTTGTGATGGTCAGGCCGCAGGGCTTCGCGCCCCGCGGACCCATCCGCTTTCCATGGCCCTATCGCATGGCGCAGCGGGACATGCAGTTCGAGCCGTTCGTCCTGATCGTGCCGGTGGGCGCGGAGGTGGCGTTCCCCAACCTCGATCCCTTCAAGCACCACGTCTACTCGTTCTCCGCGGCCCACGCCTTTGAACTCAAGCTCTACGGGCGCGAAGAGACTCGCACCGTGAAATTCGACAAGCCTGGGGTCATCGCCCTGGGCTGCAACATCCACGACGACATGACGGCCTTCATCCGGGTGGTGGACACGCCCTTCGCGATCAAGAGCACGGCGCGCGGCGAAGCGGTGATCCGCGACATCCCGGCCGGTCCGGCCACCCTGACGATCTGGTACCCGTTCCTGAAGTCCAAGGGCGCGGAAGTGAGCCGACAGGTCGTCGTGCCGGCGACGGGCGCCCTCAGCCTCGCCATCGCGCTGGACGTGCGGGCTCCGCCCTTGCGCCGTGGGGGCTATTGAAGGTGCCGGTGTTCTCTCGCCTGCGGACCAAGCTGACGGTCCTCTACGCCGCTCTGTTCGGCGTGACGCTGATGCTGGTCTCGCTGGCCGTCTACGCCGCCATCAGCGGGGCCGCCCAGCGGCAGGTGCGCGCCGAACTGACTGCGTCGGGCACAGTGTTCGACCGGGTCTGGGAATTGCGCGACGAGCGGCTGCACGAAGGCGCATCGCTGCTCTCGCGCGACTTCGGCTTCCGGGAGGCCGTGGCGACGGGCGATGCGGCTACGATCGTCTCGGCCACCGAGAACCTGAAACGGCGGTTCAGCATCGACGAGGTGTTCATCGTCACGGTCGACGGCCGGATAATCGGCCAGGACGCGGCCCGGCTGTCGGGTGATGCGCGCAAGCTGACCACGGCTTTCGAAACCGCCGAGGATCCCTCCGGCGTGGTGATGCTGGCCGGCGCGCCCTACCAGGTGATGTCGGCCCCGGTCCTGTCGCCGGACCAGATCGGTTGGCTGGTGTTCGCCGTGCGGCTCGACCGCAACGAGATGAGCGCGCTCGAGCGGCTGTCGGCCATCCCGCTCAAGGCGGTCGTCCTCCATCGGGAGGGCCGACAATGGCTTCTTGACGACGGCACGAGTAAGCATAGTGACCCGAGATTGAGCTCCTTCATCGACGGCGTGCTGGCGAAGCATCAGAACGAGCCTCAGCCCCTGAATGAGCGCGGCGGGGCCTCGCTGGCGCTGGTGAAGCGGCTGCCGGCCCTGACCGAGGATGCGCCGGCGACCCTCCTGTTGCGCTATCCCATGGCGCTGGCCCTCGCGCCCTACCAGCCGCTGATCGCGGCGGTGGGCCTGGCGGGCCTGCTGGGCCTGGCGATCGTCGGCTGGGGGTCCTGGGCCCTGGCGCGCGGAGTCACCCGCCCGATTTCGGCGCTGGACGACGGCGTGAACCGCCTGCAGCGCGGCGAGGACGCGCATGTGGAGGTCGAAACCGAGGACGAGATCGGGCGCCTGGCCGCGAGCTTCAACACCATGGCCACGGAGATCCGCGACCGCGAGCGCAGGATCACCCACCTGGCGCTGCACGATGGCGAGACCGGCCTGCCGAACCGGTTGGCGCTGGAGCGGGTGGTCGAAGGTTTGTCTGAACATCCGCCCGGCTGCGCCTTTGTGGCGGCGGTGGGCATCGCGCGATTCGACCATGTGCGCGGGGCGATCGGCTACGCGCTTTCGGCCCAGGCCGTGCGGATGATCGGGAACAGGCTCGCCGGCCTGACCCCGGCCTCGGCGGTGGCGCGGATCGCCACCGATGTCCTGGGATTTTGTCTGGTCGCCGAAGGACCTGAGGCCGCCGCCGAGGCCGCCCAGGCGTTGATGGCCGGGCTGGAACATCCCCTGCAGGTGGGCGGCGACGCCATCGATGTCGTTCTCAACCTGGGCCTCGCGCCGATGATCCGCGGTGCGGGTCCGGGAGCGGCCATAGAACAGGCCAATATCGCCCTGGACCAGGCGCGGACCGACCGGCGGAAGGTGGCGTTCTTTGACGCCGCGGCCTATGGCGACCCGGCCTCGAACCTGTCCCTGATGAGCGGCATGCTGGGGGCCATCGACAGCGGCGGGCTGGAGCTGTTCTACCAGCCGAAGTTCGACATGCGGGCCAATCGGGTGACGGGGGTCGAGGCCCTGTCGCGCTGGCGCCACCCGCATCGCGGCATGCTGGCGCCGGATCTTTTCATCCCCATGGCCGAGGAGACCGGCCATATCCGCACGCTCACCGAATGGGTGCTCAAGCGGGCGATCGCCGACCAGGCGCATCTGGCCGCCCTGGGCCATGACCTCGACATGTCGGTGAACATTTCGGGCCGGACCCTGTGCGAAGAGGACTTCACCGACTTCGCCCTGGAGCAGGCGGCCCGTGCCTGCGGCCGGCTGATCTTCGAGATCACGGAGACGGCGGTCATCGAGAACCCGGACGCGGCGCTGACCATGCTCGACCGGTTCGCCGAGGCCGGGATCGCCATCTCCATCGACGACTTCGGGACAGGACTCTCGTCCCTGGCCTACCTGAAGCGGATTCGGGGCCAGGAGCTGAAGATCGACAAGTCGATCGTGCAAGGCGTCACCGAGAGCCAGCGCGACGCCCTGATCGTCCGCTCGACCATCGATCTGGCCCACAGCCTGGGCTTCAAGGTCACCGCCGAAGGCGTGGAGACCAGCGACTGCTATTCGCTGCTGGGCGCCATGGGGTGCGACCAGGCGCAGGGCTACCTGATCGCCCGGCCTATGCCCCGCAAGGATCTATTGATCTATTTGAGCCAGGCTAAGTCCGAAGAGCGCGGTTACGGGTGATTCGGACGGCCATGGGCCTCGCGAAATCGAGAGCAGGACTCGCAGTGTTAACCCTACTCCTGGCGGGGCTGGGTCAGGCTGCCTGCGCACAATCCGGGGTGTTCGGCGCCGACACCCTGCATGGCCCGGCCGAGATCGGCGTGAGCGGCGGCGATACGGAGCGGGCCTGGACCGACGGCGGCTTCGGCAAGCTGGCGACCGCCAGGAAGGGCTTCGACGTCACCCAGGCCGCGCTCGAGTGGAAGCCCGACTTCAACTTCGCGGTCAGCGGCGTCGTCAGCGCGGTCTACCAGTCAGCCACCCGTCCGGGCCTCGATCTCGGCGAAGCCTATCTGAAGCTGAAGGCGCCGCCGACAGGTCTGGGCAAGATCTCGGCGCGGGCGGGGCTCTTCTATCCGCCGGTTTCCGAAGAGCACGACGGCGTCGCCTGGACGACCCCGGACATGTTGAGCGCCTCGGTGCTGAACAGCTGGGTGGGCGAGGAGGTCAAGGTGACCGGCGCCGAGGTCACCCTGCAGCGGCCGCTGGGCGAGGGCCATATCGAGGTCACCGCGGGCGCCTTCGGCTGGGACGATACAGCCGGCACCCTGCTCACCTTCCGCGGTTGGGCAGGCCACGAGGTGCGGGCCGGCGCGCGGACCGAATTCCCCCTGCCGCCGCTGTCGCCTTTCGCCTCGATGTTCCAGCCCAGGGACACCTATCCGAACCGCGAATTGGACAATCGGGCCGGGTTCTATGGGCGGATCGAATGGCGCCCTGGCGCCCCGGTCAGCTTCAACGCCTTTTACTACGACAACGCCGGCAACCGCACGGCGGTGGACGCCGAGGGGCAATGGGCGTGGGAGACGCGTTTCGCCAACCTGGGCCTGAAATGGGAGCCCAGCGAGACGACGAGGGTCCTGGCGCAGGCCATGAACGGCGAGACCCTGATGGGCTATGTCATGCCGGGCGGCATCTGGTTCGACATGGGGTTCCAGTCGGCCTATGTGCTCGCCGCCCACAAGATCGGCGACGATACCGTGAGCGGCCGGATTGAGACCTTCCGCACCCACGACCGCACATTCCAGGCCATCGACAACAACAACGAGCACGGCTGGGCCCTGACGGCGGCCTGGCGGCATCGGCTGGCCCGCCACGCCGATGTGTTTCTGGAGGCCGAGCATATGGCCTCCGACCGCCCGTCGCGCATCTATGCCGGCGATGCGGCCCACCAGGACGAGACCCTGTTGCGTTCGGCCCTACGGCTCAGCTTCTAGAGCGCTACCCGCACCGATAGGCTCGGTACGGCGCCCTAGATTTCTGTGTTGTCGCGCAATTTGACGACGAACCGGGTCCCACTTCGTCGAATTGCGCTCCGGATCACATCGCCATTTTCTTGCGCCGCGCGCTGGGCGGGCGCAGGTCCAGCACCACGGTTTCGCGCGGCCCGGCGACCGGTTTGGCCAGCGGCGCACGGGCCTTCATGTCCGGGTGCCAGACGGTCATGCTCGCGGGCCCGCCGGGCAGGCCTCGGATCACCGCGTCGCCTGCTGCATTCGTCTTGGCCGTATACGGACTATCGGTGACATAGATGAAACCGATCATCTGATCGTGGATGTTGCAGCCGAGCGGCACGATCCCGGCCTTGTCGAAGACCACCGTCCGTTCCTGCTGCTCGCCATAGAGCTTCAACTCGAAGCGCTTGGCGGCGGAGAAGGAATAGACGTGGTGGCGCACCTTGTCCTTGTTGGGAAAACCGACCTCGCTGCCCACCGGCACGATCAGGACGTACGGATTGAAGGCGATATTCTGCTGGGTCATGGTCAAAGGCCAGCTGAAGCGGACGGGCCCGGGCGACGCCGCCCCCGACGCGGGCTTCGCCACCACCACGGCGTCCTGCAGGACCGTCCCGTCGTCGCCCCGGACGCTGACCACGAGGTCAGCGGCGGTCGCCGGACCGGCCACCAGAAGGGCGGCGCACAGCAGTAAAGCGAGGCGGCGCATGACCCCGAATTAAGGCCTTGGGTTGAAGGAGCTGTAAAGAAATGCTGACTAAGGGTTGCGTACGCGTCATGCAGGGCGCGCCGGTTCGAGTGGTTCGATGCGTGGATTTCGAGCGGCGGCGGGGGTCGCGGCGGCCCTCGCGGCCTATGCCGCCCACGCGGATGGCCAGGAGCTTCGGCCTTCGGGCAAGCTGCTCCTGACCGGCGGCGTCAGCGATGTCGAAGGGGCCGGCGGAGGCGGGCTCGCCACCTGGGCGACCATCACCGGATATGAGACCCGCGACGGGATCGGCGCCAACCTGCACGGCACGATGGTCGACCTGCCGGATTATCGGTTCACAGCATTTGGCGGGGCGGTGGGGTTCCTGGACCGGATCGAGATTTCCTATGCCCGCCAGGCCTTCGACACCGGCGACACGGGCGCCAAGCTCGGCATCGGCAAGGGCTTCACCTTCCACCAGGACGTGTTCGGCGCGAAGCTGCGGGTGGCCGGCGACGCGGTCTATGGACAGGACCGTTGGCTGCCGCAGGTGGCCGTGGGCGCGCAGTTCAAGAAGGCCGACCGCGGCGCGCTCGTGAAGGCCCTGGGCGCCAAGGATGACCAGGGCGTCGACTGGTACGTGGCGGCCACCAAGGTGCTCCTGGACCAGAGCCTGGTGCTGGACGGGACCATCCGCGCCACCAAGGCCAACCAGACGGGCCTGCTGGGCTTCGGGGGGCCGAAGAACGACGGCTACCAGGCGCAATTCGAGGGCTCGGCCGCCCTGCTGCTGACCCGCAGGCTGGCGGTCGGGGTCGAATACCGCACTAAGCCCGACAATCTGGGTCTCAAGGAAGACGACTGGATGGACGTCTTCGCCGCCTATGCGGTCAACAAGACGCTCTCGGTCACGGCCGGATACGCCGACCTTGGCGAGATCGCGACCTTCGGGGGCCAGCGAGGGCTCTATCTTTCCGTCCAGGCGGGATTTTAGGATAATGATCCGTTTGCTGACGATATCCGCCGCTGTTTGCCTGGCTATGGCCGCGACGCCCCTCCTGGCGGCGGAAAAGCCGGTCGATCCCTATGTCCAGTCGAACGCCAACGCCGGCGTGACGCCCTTTGCCGGCGACGAGATGCTGCGCGCCTTCCACGGGCCGCAAGGCGTCTCGCGCATCGTTGACGAGATGCTGGCGAGGGTCACGACGGATCCCAGGACCAAGGAGATCTTCGCGGCCACCGACATGGAACGGCTGCGCCGGGTGCTCAAGGAGCAGATCGTCTACATCCTGGGCGGCAAGGTCGACTACACCGGGCGCGACATGAAGACGGCGCACAGGGACCAGGGCGTCCAGCAGACCGACTTCAACATCCTTGTGGAGCATCTGCAGACCGCCATGGACCACGAGCACGTGGCCTTCCGGGCGCAGAACCGGCTTCTGGCCAAGCTCGCCCCGATGGAACGCGACGTCGTCGTCCGCTGATGCCAAGCGCCCGCATCTGACGTCGTGGGTGATCGCCAGCGGAATCTGCCGCCAGATCGCGCAGCAGGCGGCCTGACGCCCTAACCTGGGTCAGATCGGTGCAATGCACGATGAAGGCCTTCGCCGCGCGGGCGGCGACAGCCGCCAGGTGCTAAGACTGTGGCATTCACTCGCGTGTCGTGACGGCGGTCGCGGACTCCGAACATGCCAGCCTTCGGCATCGAATGGCTCCTGGGCGTGCAAATTGCAGGATCTGACGCCGCAAAGCCCAGTTTCGATTGGCGGTTCGGCGATACAGGGGCCTAAATCCGACAGATCGACGACCAATTCGGGCGGAATGCCAAAATGGACGACCTTGACGAACATCTTCTGGGACGGCTGCGCGAGAATGCGCGGGCCCCGGTGGCCGAACTGGCCCGCGCGCTAGGGCTGTCACGCACCACTATCCAGAGCCGTCTGGCGCGGCTGGAGCGCACCGGCGTCATCGCCGGCTATTCGGTCAAGCTGTCGGAGGCGCGCGAGGCGGCGCTGATCCACGCCTATGTGATGCTGACGGTCGAGCCGAAGCAGGCGGCGGCGGTCATCGCCGCCCTGAAGCGCCTGTCCGGCGTGCGGATCTTGCAGTCGGTGAGCGGGCCTTGCGACATGATCGCGACGGTAGAGGCCGCCAACGTCAGCGAAATGGACGCCCTGATCGACGAGATCGGCGGGCTGAAGGGCGTGGAGCGGACCAACAGCGCCATCGTCCTGGCCACCAAGCTCGACCGGTAGAGCGGCGCCAATCGATCCGGGCCTTCGCGGGGATGACTTGCGGCGCGGTCACTTCTGCCGCGGCGATTTCAGCGCCGCGCCGCCTTGCAGAAAACGGCCCATGCGGTCGCCCTGCACGGCCTCCAGCAGAGCCCTGGCGGCGTTCTTGACCTCCTCCTGGATGGCGGTGTCGGCGTCGAGTTCGTCGTGGCTGGTGGCGTAGGGCTTCCAGTAGCCGATGTAGCGGTCGAGCTCGGCGGTGGGGCCGGCTGGGCACAGATCCATGAAGCAAAGCCAGTCGTGCAGGGCGCGGCGCACATTCTCGGCGCCCTCCACGTCGCCGTGCACGACGCAGGCGAACTGCCGGCCCGCCAGGTGACGCGGATAGTCCCAGCCGTCGAGTTCCACCTGCTTGGCCTTCAGGGCGTCCTTGCCGTGGGTGAGGGTCGGATCGGGGTTGCCTCCGTCGGCGCAGACCAGCCGGTCGATCATCAGCTTGAGCGGCGAGGAGGTCATGTACCAGTTCACCGGGGTGACGATCATGATCCCATGGGCTTCGACCCACATGGGGTAGATCTCGTTCATCCAGTCCTGGGTCTGGCCGAGGGAATGGTTCGGATAGCAGGAACAGGGCCAGTGACAGAGCGCCGCGGCGGTCGAGAAGCAGGCCTTGCAGGGGTGGATATGGCGGCCATAGCCGGCGGCCATTTCGGACAGGTCAATGACGCGAACCTCGGTGTCCGCAGGCGCGCCAAGGATGTCGCGGGCCATCTCCGTAAACCGCCAGGACTTGGACATCTCGCCGGGACAGGTGTGCTCGCTGCGGGATGAGGCGTTGATCAGCAGGAACCGCATGGGCCCCGACTTGTCGTCGTGGCGGGCCTGGGCGGCCTGGATGGCGTCTCGGGCCGCGATCCAGTCGACAGACAGATCGTAGTCGGGGTCGGCGAAGCCCGGCCCGGCCTTGCGGGTGACGGGCGATTTTCGGCCCTGCACATAGCCATCCCACGCCACGGCGGCGATCCGCTCCAGTTCCGCGTCGAGGGGCCGGAAGGCGGGGTCCTGGAACTGGCTCTTGAACCGCGCCTTGAACTCGGGCTGCGACAGCTGCGGATCGGGCATGCCCTTGCGGGGTTGCGGGGCGGTCTGGGGCATGCCGGGGTTCCTCCTGCTCCCCGAGCGAACGGCGGCGTGCGGCCTAGGTTCCGGCGGCGGCGCTGAGGGCGTTGTGGATTGCGGTCGCGGCGACCGCACCCTCGCCTTGGGCCGTCGAAATCTGGTTGAGGCCGCGGACCACGTCGCCGGCGGCATAGAGGCCAAGGATCGAGGTCTCCTGGCGCTCGCTGACCACCAGCCGGCCGCTCTCGTCGAGCTTGGCGCCGGCCTGGACCGCCAGGTGGTTACGCGAGGTGACGCCAAGGCCTGAATAGAGACTGTCGAAAGTATGTGGCCCATCGGGGCCGAAGCAGAGCGCGGAGATCCGGCGCCGGTCGATGACCACGCTTTCGATGCCGGTTTCAATCACCGCGACCCCCGCCCGCGCCAGCGCACCCCGGGCATCGTCGGGCAGGTCCTGCGCCGCGCCCAGGTGGATGAGGCTGACGGCGCGGCTGTAGGTGGTGAGGAAGATCGCCTCGCGGGCGGCGTGAGCGTCCTTGCCCAGCACGCCGATGCTTTGGTCCCTCACCTCGTAGCCATCGCAGATCGGACAGGCGCGCAGCAGGCCCCGGGCGACCAGATCCTCGACACCGGGGAGGTCCGGCTCGTTGTCCACCACGCCGGTGGCCAGGATGACCTTGCGCGCAGCGACTGTCCGGGACCCGCAGCGAAGCTCGAAGGCCTCGGATCCGGGGGCCAGGGCGTCCACCCGGTCGCTGACGATGCGCGCGCCATACTGTTCGGCCTGCCGGCGCATGCGCGACAGCAGGGCCTTGCCCTGCACGCCGTGGGGGAAACCTGGATGGTTGTGGCTGCGAGGAATGCGGGCGCAGCGGCTGGCCCCGGCGTCGATCACCAACACCCCTCGCCGAAACCTCGCCAGGTAGATGGCGGCGGTCAGGCCCGCAGGCCCCGCGCCGACCACGACACAATCGTCCATCTCGAGAGCCTGCTCCTAACTGAACGGCGTAAACCTGCCTTCAATACTGGTGCTTCAAGGTGTGGCGGCAAATGGGGTTCCCGCCGGCGCCATGAAGTCCCTCTCCCGCAGGTTCCTGATCAGCGTCGGGCTGATGTCGCTGGTCATGACCGTGCTCGGCAGCCTGTGCGCCTTCGTGGTCTTCGAACGCGAGTTGTCCAACCGCCAGATCGCCTACCTGACGGACTATGTCCGGGAGCGGTCGAGCAACATCGACCGGCGGTTCTCAAACCTCGCCGGCCTGCACCGCTCGGCGGCGGCCGAGCTGGAGCGCCGGATGAACCGCATTCCGCCCGCCGAGGTGGCCCGGCTTGCGGAGGTCTATTTCCCGCTGCAGGCCGACGGCACGCGCCGGAGCCGGCCGCAATTCTTCGACGGCGTGATGCACGACGGCGAGTTCACCTATGGGGTGGGCGCCTTCCTGTCGCGCGGACGAAGCGTGCCGACCGACGAGATGCGCGCCCTGGTCGCGTCCTTCGACCTGGTGAGCGACTTCGGCCAGGCGGCGCGCCGCGACTACGACAACTTCTACTTCTTCACGCCATCGACCCGGCTGGTGATGTATGGCCCAGACCGGCCCGACCGGCTGATGTTCTACCGCCACGACGCCCCGGCCGACCTGGACATCAGCGGCGAAGAGATGGCCAGGCTGACATTGCCCAGGTTCGACGCCGACCGGGCCACCCGCTGCACCAACCTCCAGCGGCTGATCCAGGACAACAAGGGCGACCGGCTCGCCACCGCCTGTCTGACGCCGGCCTATGTGAACGGGCGGTTCGTGGGCTCCTTCGGCTCCTCGATGGAGCTCACCGGCTTCTTCACCAATGCGGTGAGCAACACCTTGCCGGGCGCCGCCCCGCTGATCATCACCAACAAGGGCGAGTTGATCGCCTATCCGGGATTTACGGGAAAAGGGCCCGCCTCGGAGGCCCGGGTGGCCGACTACGAGCAGCGCCTGAGCCTCAAGCGCATGTCGGCGATCCTGGCCAAGGATGGGCGCGACCACGGCGTGATCACCAGCCCGGACGGCCGCCAGATCGTCGCCTTCGGCCGGCTGAACGGTCCCAACTGGTATCTGCTGCTGACCTATCCCAAGGCCCTGATGTTCGCGTCGGCGGCGCGGTCGGCCTCGTGGGTCCTGCTGATCGGCGGCGCGGCGTCCCTCATCCAGGCGCTGGCGGTAGTTCTGATGGCGCGCCGCAGCATTGTGCGGCCGATGGAACAGCTGGCGGCTTCCTGCGAGCCGGAGGCCTTCGGGCGGTCGGAGCGGCCGGACGTCACCGAGATCGAGCAGCGCCCGGACGAGATCGGCGTGCTGGCCAAATCGCTGCGCAACGAGCGCGAAAAGGTCGAGCAGGTGCTGGCCTCGCTGGAGGACCGCGTCAGCGAGCGGACCGCCCAGCTCGAGCGGGCGAATACCGAGAAGTCGCGCTTCCTGGCCAATATGAGCCATGAGCTGCGCACCCCGCTCAATGGGGTCATCGCCATCTCGGAAACCCTCGCCGACCTGCAGACGACGGACAAGGGCCGGGAGCTGGCCGAACTTATCGCCTCCTCAGGCCGGCTGCTGGAGCATGTGCTGACCGACATCCTCGATTTTTCGAAGATCGAGGCGGGCGAAATCCGCCTGGCCCACGAGCCCTTCAACATGGAGCGGCTGGTGGCCGGCATCGCCGAACTGCACCGGGCCAGCGCCGACAGCCGCGGGCTGCATTTCGAGTGGCGGGTCGCACCCGAGGCCTCGGGCTGGTTTGCCGGCGACACGGTGCGCCTGACCCAGATCCTTTCGAACCTGCTCAGCAACGCGGTGAAGTTCACCGAGGCCGGCGCAGTGAAGCTCGACGTGGCCGAGGCTGAGGGGCAGATCGTGTTTACGGTCTCGGACACCGGCATCGGCTTTGACGATGAGGCCCGCGCCCGGCTGTTCAACCGGTTTGAGCAGGCCGACACCTCCATCCGCCGCCGGTTCGGCGGCACGGGCCTGGGCCTGGCCATCAGCCGCTCCCTGGCCGAGCTGATGGACGGGCACGTGACAGCTGTTTCGACCCCGGGCAAGGGCTCGACCTTCCGGCTAGTGACCCCCCTTGCGCGCCGCGACGGGCCGGGGGCGCAGGCGAAGACCCGCAAGGCCGGCCATGTGGACCTGGCCGGACGCCGCATCCTGCTGGCCGAGGATCATCCGACCAACCAGAAGGTCGTGCAGCTGATCCTCGATTCAGTGGGCATCGAACCGGTGATCGTCGAGAACGGCGTGCTGGCCCTGGAACAGCTCAAGAGCGAAGCCTTCGACGTCGTGCTGATGGACATGCAGATGCCCGAACTGGACGGGCTGTCGGCCACCGCTCTGCTACGGGCTCGCGAGCGCGACGAAGGCCTGCCGCGCACGCCGGTGATCATGCTGACCGCCAACGCCCTGGACGAACATGTGCGCGCCAGCCACGAGGCCGGCGCGGACCTGCACCTGTCCAAGCCGATCCAGGCCCAGGCCCTGATCGAGGCGATCGCACAGGTGATTGGCCAGGCGGAAGATGATCGCCGTGACGCTTCGGCGGTCGCCTAGCTTCAGACCGGTACGGGGCCGAAGATTTCGCGAAAGGCGTCCCGGCCCTTGGGCGTGAAGGTCACCAGTCGCGTGCCCGGTTCGCGGCGGGCCCAGCCCAGGCCGTAGAAGCGCTCCAGCAAGGCCGCGCCCAGGGCGCCGGCCAGATGACGGCGCCGCACGCTCCAGTCCAGGCAGCCCTTGCAGAGCGGGCGCCGCAACCGGCCGAGCACCGACAGGTCGATGCCCAGCGCCTGCATGAAGGCCTCTCCGGTGGGCGTGAGGGTCAGGGTTTCGCCGGCCTCCGTCACCAGACCCCGGGCGATCAGGCTCTCCAGCAGGGTGACGCCATAGTCCCCGGCCAGATGGTCGTAGCAGACTCGCGCCTGGCGCAGCGCCGGCTCCTTCGGCCCGGTGCGCAGGCGGGTATGGCCGGTGCGCTCGGCCAGGCCCATCAAGGCTTCGATCGCCGCCGCGACGTCAGCGCCAGACAGCGCATAGTAGTTGTGGCGGCCCTGTTTGCGGCCGAGCACGAGGCCTCCCGTCTCAAGCTTGGCCAGGTGCGAACTGGCGGTCTGGGCGGTGACGCCGGCCTCGCGGGCCAACTCTCCGGCGGTCAGCGCCTGGCCGGCCATGAGCGCGGTGAGCATGTTGGCGCGGCCCGGATCGCCCAACAGGGCGGCGACGGCGGCGATGTCTGGACCATCCTTCATCCCTCGATCCTAGAACAGGGCCGAGCGACGGGCCACAGGCAACGTTTCGATCAGAGTCGAAGCGTTGACGCGGCGGAAGGTCAGTGCTTGCCGAACACGTGCATGAGTCGCGCGATGGCCGGAAGCAGGAGTGAGCCCAGCAGGCAGGGGAAGATGAAGAGGATCAGCGGCACGGTGAGCTTGGCCGACAGCGCCAGGGCCTTTTCCTCGGCCCGCAGCATCCGCTTCTGGCGCATGTCCTGGGAGAAGACGGTGAGCGTGTCGCCAAGGCTGGTGCCCATCTCCTCGGCCTGGCGCAGCATGGTGGCCATCTGGCGCGCGTCGTCGATGCCGAGCCGCTCGGCAAAGGCGGTCCAGGCGTCCTTGCGGGCCTTGCCGGCGCGCAGCTCCAACACCAGGAACCGCAGGTGGGCCACCAGATTGGGATAGCGCCGGGCAAGCTCGTCGGTGACCCGGGTGACCGCCGCGTCCAGGCTGAGGCCGGCTTCGACGGAGGCCACAAGCAGGTCGAGGAGGTCGGGGAAGCCGTCGGAATATTCCCGCTCGCGGGTGGACTTCCGCGACTTCAGGACCTGGTCAGGGCCAAGGATGGCCGCGCCGGCCAGGAGGCTCGCCACCATCACGCCCATGAGGTTGCCGCCCTTGGCGCTGACCACCAGAGGCAGGGTGAGCAGGACGCCGACGGTGGCGACCACGAGGGCGGCGGCCCGGACTCCCAGATAAATCACCGGCGCCTCGCGGTTGTAGAAGCCGGCCTGCATGAGCCGGGTGCGCAGCACGGAGAGCTTGGCCGGATCGCGCACCGCGCTCTGCTGGCCAAGTCGCCGGACGCCCGATAGCAGCTGACCGCCCACCAGGCCGGCGGGACCAGGCGTCACGGTCCCCAGGCCCGGGCCGCCGGCGACGACGGGCTGCATCCGGCCGCGGCGGATGGCCCGCACGCGAAGCTCGCTGACGCCAACCCACGCCACGCCGCCCACCGCGCCCAGGACCAGCAGGGCGCCGATGACGGTGATCAGGGTTTCGATCTGGGAGATGGTCATGAGGTTAGAGCCGCATGTCGATCATGCGGCGCATGACCATGTTGCCGATGAACATCCACGTCCCGAGGATCGTAAGACCGATCTTCACCACCGGCTCGTGGATCACGTCGCCATAGAAATGCGGCGAGGAGATCATGATGAAGCCGATGGCGATGAAGGGGGCCGAGGTCAGGATCATCGCCGAGGCGCGGCCTTCGGAGGACGCCGCCTTGATCTTCAGGCGCATCTTGTGGCGCTCGCGCACGGTGGAGGCGTTGAGTTTCAGCAGGCCCGTCAGGTTGCCGCCGGTGCCGGCCTGCAGGCGCACGGTGGCCGCGAAAAGGTCCACGTCGGCGTGCTGGCAGCGCTCGGCCATTCGCGCGATCGCCTGCTCCAGGGTCGCGCCGTAGGCGATCTCGTCGGCGACCATGCCGAATTCCGTGCCGACCGGATCGGCCATCTCGCGGCCGACCAGGGCGACGGCGGTGGGCACGGGGTGGCCGGCCTCCAGGCTGCGGACAATGATCTCCAGCGCCTGAGGCAGCTGGAAGCCCAGGGCCTTGGCGCGCTTGCCGGCCGTGGCCTTGAGCCAGACGATGGGGCCGCCCAGGCCTATGGCCAGGAACGCGACGGCCGCCAGAATGGGATTGTGCGTGAGGACGAACAGGCCGCCGGCCCCGGCCATGGCCGCGCCCGCGGCGAACAGGGCCCACTTGCGTGGCTCGTAGGTGACGCCGGAGGCGACGATCAGGTCGGAGAGCCAGCGCAGCCGGCCAGACTTCTCCCCCGCGGCGTTGAGCCCGCGTTGCTTGCGCAGTTCGATAACCAGGGCCGAGACACCGTCCACGGTCTCGGCGACCTTCAGCCGCTTGTTGACCCTGCGCTTCTGGGTGGCGACCGACAGCAGGCCGACCGCGGCCTGGGCGGCGGTGAAGACCGCGGCGAAGACCAGGATCAGGAAGACGAGGTTGCCGTCGAGCTTCATTCCATCACCAGCGGCCGGGAGGGATCGAAGTTGGCGGTGTCGTAGGCGATGCCCCGACGATTCATCTCGTCCAGGCAGCGAGGCCGCAGGCCGGTGGCGCGGAACTCGCCGTGAACCGTGCCGTCGGCGTCGGTGTGGGTGCGGTTGAAGGTGAAGATGTCCTGCATCTGCACCACCTGGCCCTCCATGCCGGTGATCTCGGTGACGTGGGTGATCTTCCGCTTGCCGTCGGCCAGGCGCATGACCTGAATGATCAGGCCGATAGCCGAGGCGATCTGCTGGCGCATGGCGTCGGGGCTGATGGCCAGGCCGCCCATGGCGATCATCTGCTCCAGGCGGCCAATGGCTTCCCTCGGATTGTTGGCGTGGATGGTGGCCATGGAGCCTTCGTGGCCGGTGTTCATCGCCTGCAGCATGTCGAAGGCCTCGTCAGCCCGCACCTCGCCCAGGATCACCCGGTCGGGCCGCATCCGCAGGGCGTTCTTGACCAGCTCGCGCTGGCGGATCTCGCCCTTGCCCTCGATGTTCGGCGGGCGGGTCTCCAGGCGCACCACGTGCGGCTGCTGCAGCTGGAGTTCCGCGGCGTCCTCGATGGTGATCAGCCGCTCGCCGTGACTGATGGCGGCGGAAAGCGCGTTCAGCAGGGTGGTCTTGCCCGAGCCGGTGCCGCCGGAGATCACCGTGGAGACGCGCGCCTTGACCGCCCCGTGGATGAAGTCGGCGACCGCTTGGGGCAGGGCCTTGAACTCGACGAGCTTCTCAAGCGTCAGCGGCTTCTTGGAGAATTTCCGGATCGAGACCGCCGCCCCGTCGATGGCGATGGGCGCGATGGCGGCATTGACGCGGCTGCCGTCCGCCAGTCGGGCGTCGACCATGGGCTGGCTCTCGTCGATACGGCGGCCAACGCCGGCGACGATGCGGTTGACGATGCGCAGCAGATGGTCGTTGTCACGGAACCTGACCTGGGTGAGCTCCAGTTCGCCGCGCCGCTCCACATAGACCTGGAACGGGCCGTTGATCAGGATGTCGTTGATGCTCTCGTCCTTGAGCAGCGGCTCAAGCGGCCCCAGGCCCACCATCTCGTCGTAGATCGAGGCGCCAAGGTCCTGAAGCTCGGTGGTGTTGAGCGCCATTCGTTCGCCGCGCGCGAAATCGGCGACCAGGGTCATGACTTCCTTGCGCAGGTCGGCCTCGGAAAGCTTGTCGAGCTTGGCCAGGTCCAGCTCGTCGATCAGCCGCGAGTGCAGGCGCAGGTGCATGTCGAGCACGCTGGAGGCGCCGGGCTTGGTGGTCTGGGCGGACTGGCGCGGCGCCGGCGCCGGCGCGGGGGCGGCAGGCTCCGGCGCCTTTGTCTCAAGCGCGGGCGCGACCACCTTAGCGAGGCTGAAGCGCGCCATCAGGCGGCCCGGGAGGCGTGGCCGGGCTGGGCCGCGCGGCGGGCCGGCTGGGTCGCCAGGCGCTCGACCAACTGCTGGATGTCCTTGACGATCTTCGACTTGGGCCGGTGCTGGGCGATGGGCCCGCCAAGGTTCACCGATGCGGCCGCGGCCTCCCAGTCGGAGCTGATCCCACCCTCGGCCTTGCAGCCCAGCGCCCGCTCGGCCTCGGCTGTGGACGGCGCGGGCCCGAACATCCGGCTGGCCAGGCGATTGAGCACGATGCGAGGCTTAAGGCCCGAGGCCATCGCATGCTCCAGCTCATCGGAGAGCGCCCGGGCCGCGATCAGGGCGGGCACGGTCAGTTCGGAGACCACCAGCACCTCGTCACAGCCGGACAGCGCCTCCAGCGACCAGGCGCGCCGGTGGCGCGGCATGTCGATGACCACCCAGTCGTAGCTTTCGCAGGCCACCTCCAACATCTTCAACACCGCCTCGCGGCCGATGGCGTCGAAGGCGGACGGGTCGCGGGCCGCGGCCAGCAGGTCCAACTGCTTGGTCACCGGTGTGACAAAGGCCTGCAGCATGGCCGGGTCGATGCGGTCGGCTGCGGCGCCGAAATCGCCCAGCTTCATGGACGGCTGGGCGCCCAGATAGGCTGCGGCCGCGCCATCGGCGAGGTTGAGGTCGATCAGGCAGACGCTCTTCTCTTTCGCCTGGCGGGCGCAAAGGGCGGTGGCGATCTCGACGGCGATGGTGGTGCCGCCGGAGCCGCCCACGGCGCCGACCACCGCCCAGCAGCGCGAGGCGCCGTCGGCCTGGGGCGCGGACGCGGGCGCCGCGGCGGCCGTCTGGCTCATCAGTCCGGCCACGGCGACGGCGATATGTTCGGCGCTGAACGGGGCGTCGAGCACGTCGGAGCGTTCAAGCCGAAGCAGGTTGCGCACCACCCCGGTGGGCAGCCGCTCGCCGACCATCAGAACCGGCGGCGGCGCCGGGCAGGCAGCCAGCGCCTGGACGGCGGAGGCCAGGGCCTGGGCGGTGCAGGCGTCGGCGTCAATCAGGATCAGGTCGGCGTCGGCGGGGCCCACGCCGGTCAGTCGCTCCAGACCCACCACCTCGACCGTGGCGCCGGCCAGAGGCTCGGCCGCCAGGCTGGCGAGCGCGCTTCCGGCGACAAGGACACGGCGGCCGGTCATCGGAGCTTTCGGGGGAGAGGCTTTCATCGACGCACTTTCAAAGCAAATTACTGGTGGCCGGAACGCCGCCTACTGGCGGGCGCCCCGGTCGCGGGAGAGGGACTTGTCGAGGGCGTGACCGTCGAGGATCAGGTCCGGCGCGAAGGGCTCCGGCCCGCCAAGCCCGGTGATCTTCGCGGCGCTGGCGAAGTCCTTGGCGACGGCCAGCCTGGGGGTGACGATGATGACGAGCTCGGTCTCGTTGCGCTTCCACCTGACCGAGCGGAACAGCGTGCCGACGATGGGGATGTCGCCCAGGAAGGGGAACTGGCGAACGGTGTTGGCGTAGTCGCGCTGAAAGAGCCCGCCGATGGCCAGGGATTCCCCGTCATGCAATTCGACGGTGGTGTTGGCGCTGCGGGTGATCAGGCCGGGGACGGTGACGCCGGCGATCTTGACGGCGTTGGCGGCGTCGAGCTCGCTGACCTCGGGGTTCACCTGAAGGCGGATCAGGCCGTTGTCCTGGACGAGGGGTTGGAAGTTGAGCTTCACCCCGTAGGAGCGGAATTCCAGGGTGATCTGGTTGAGGCCGGTGGGCACCGGGTAGGGAAACTCGCCGCCGGCCAGGAAGCTGGCCTTCTCACCCGAAAGCGCCACCAAATTCGGGCGGGCCAAGGTGCGCACGATGCCCTTCTCCTCCAGCGCCTCCAGAGCCGCGTCGAGGGTCAGGGCGCCGACCTTGCCGTGGAACTGCACGACCCCGTTGGGCGGAGTGACGCCGATCAGCCCGCTGCCCCAGGTCGCCACCGACTTGCCGTCGGTGATCGTGCCGCTAAAGCCGATGTCCTGCAGGGCCGCGCGGCTGGCCTCGAGGATGCGGACCTCGAGAACCACTTCCTGGGAGGCCCGCACGGTCATGGCCGAGGTGGCGGCGTTGGGGGCGAAGCGGTCGGCCAGGGCCTTGGCGCGGGTCGCCACGCTGGCGCTGGTGACGTTGCCGGTGAGCATCAGGCCTTCGCCCACCGTGCGGACCCGGATTCCTTCTCCGGGGAAGGCGGCCGTCAGGTCGGATTCCAGGGAGCCGGCGTCATAGCCGACCCGCACGTCGATGACCTCCTGAAGGTGACCGCCCGGGCCGTAGACCAGCAGGTTGGTGGAGCCCACCGCAACGCCGCGGACGTAGAAGCTATGGTCGGTGGTGGCGACCACCTCGGCGGTGTCGGTCTGGGCCACCACGATCTTGCTGGCCGACTGGTCGAGACGGAAGGACATGGACTTGTCCACCGGCACGAAGATCACCCGGCTAGGGGCCGGCTCGCTGCGCAGGACCTGGGCGCGGGCCGGCGTGCTCGAGGCGGCCGCCGCGGCGCCGACCGCCAGGGCGGCGCAAAGGGCGGAGGCGAGGGTGCGGAACATGGGAGTCGTCTCCGGGCGCATCATTGGGCGGGCGCCGGGGTGGGAATGAACACGGCGGTCATCGGCGTGGGCGCCGGAGCCGGCGCCGTGGGAGCGGGCGGAGGCGGCGGCGGGCTGCGCCCCCCGCCCTTTCCGCCGCCGTTGGCGACGATCATGATCAGGCGCGGGCCGTAGTCGTAGACAGGCCGGGGGCCGCCATCGGCGCGGGGCGGGCCAGAGCGGACGGGCCGTCCGCCGCCCCCGCCGCCCCCGCCGCCGCCAAAGGCATTGGTGCGAACCAGATAGGTCTGGGCGATCTCGGCGGCGCCGGTCTTGCGAAGCGCCAGGGAGAGCTTTCCCAGATCGCCGGCCACGGCCAGCTTCTGAGCGTCGGGGACGGAGACTTCCAAGGTGGCGGTGGTGGGCGCAGTGGGCTTGTTCGAGGTCAGGTCGGCGTTCAGGTCGACGCCCAGCAGGCGGACGTCCTGGATCACGACTTCCGACACGAAGTTGCGCCGCTCGCCGGTGGGCGTCAGGTCGCGCATGAGCACCACGTCCACCCGGTCGCCGGGAAGCGCATGGCCGCCGACGCCGGTGACGTCGGTGACCTTGATCGTATAGGCGCGCATGCCGTCGGCGATCTCGGCGGCCACCGAGGCGCGGGCGCCGGGCCCGGACAGCTTTGACGGCATCAGGGGTTCGCGCGCGGCGATGGCGGTCAGCGCGACCGGGGCTGCGCCGTTATCCTGCCGAAGAACCTGGTCGATGCTGGAGAACGAACCTTCGGGCACGGCGTTCGACGGCAGTTTGATGAGTTCGACCTTCCCCGCCTCGAGGCGGTCGCCGAACTTCAGGGGCCCGCGCGCCACCACGACAGGCACGCCGACGGCGGGCGGCGCGGCGGCCATCGAGGCGGCATGTGTCCTGGCGCTGTTGGGCAAGATCGCCTTGGCGACGAAAAGAGCGGCAAGTCCCAGCACAGCCGAGGCGCCCAGGCTTACGATTGTCACTACCCGCATTGATCGGCCGCCCGAGAAAAAGCTTTGCAGATCGTACGGTTAGGGGTGCGGCATTGCGATATCGCCAACAAACGCGGTGAAGATCGATCAAGCTTTCTGGGCGGTAATCATGTCTGCCGGTCTGGCGGCCTGCGCAGAAAACGCTAGGGTCCGCGCCGCGAAGCGGGAGACCGCTTCGGACTATCAAATGGCAAGCGGCAAGGAGCTGGTAGGATGAAGTTGCGTCGGTTGGGGAACTCGGGCCTGAAGGTCAGCGAAGTCGGGTTGGGCTGCAACAACTTCGGCATGCGGATCGACCAGGCCGGGACGCAGGCGGTGGTCGATGCGGCGATCGAGGCCGGAATCACCCTGTTCGACACCGCCGATATCTACGGCGACACCCAGTCGGAGGTCTTCCTGGGCAAGGCGCTCGGCAAGCGGCGCCAGGACATCGTGCTGGCCACCAAATTCGGCATGAAGGTCCAGGGTGACGACCGGCGTTTCGGCGGCTCGCGCCGCTGGATGATGCGCGCGGTGGAAGACAGCCTCAAGCGCCTGGGCACCGACTACATCGACCTGTACCAGTTGCACGCGCCGGATGCGGACACCCCGATCGACGAGACCCTGCGCGGCCTCGACGATCTCGTGACCCAGGGCAAGGTTCGATACATCGGCAATTCCAACTTCAAGGGCTGGCAGATCGCCGACGCCGACTGGAGCGCGGCGGGCGGCGCCCGGTTCGTCTCGGCGCAGAACCTCTATTCCCTGCTGGAGCGTGACGTGGAGAAGGAGGTCATCCCGGCCTGCGACCACTTCGGTCTGGGCTTCCTGCCGTTCTTCCCCCTGGCCTCGGGCCTGCTCAGCGGCAAGTACAAGCGCGGCGTCAAGCCGGCCGAAGGCACCCGCCTGGCGGCCTGGGGCGAACGCGGCGCCAAGGCCATGAGCGACGCCAACTTCGACAAGGTCGAGGCGCTGACGGCCTGGGCCGAGGCCCGTGGCCATTCAATGCTGGACCTCGCCTTCGCCTGGCTGCTCGGCAACCCGGTGGTCTCCTCGGTGATCGCCGGCGCCACCAACGCCGACCAGGTCAAGGCCAATGTCGCCACCGCCGCGTGGGAACTGACGCCAGACGAGGTCGACGAGGTCCGCAAGCTGGTCTCCTGACCGATGTACGATCTCCTCAAGGGCCTGCGGGTGGTGGAAGGCGCGGCGTTCGTGGCCGGGCCGACCTGCGGGCTCTACCTAGCCCAGATGGGCGCCGAGGTGATCCGCTTCGACAGCATCGGCGGAGGTCCTGACTTCCGCCGATGGCCGCTCAGTCCGGGCGGCGACAGCCTCTATTGGGAGGGGCTGAACAAGGGCAAGAAGTCGGTGGCGCTGGATCTTTCCGCACCCGAGGGCCGTGAGATCGCCCAGCGCTTGGCCGCGGCGCCCGGCGAGGATGCCGGCCTCTTCGTCACCAATTTCCCGGTGGATGGCTTCCTGGCCTACGACAAGCTCAAGGCGCTGCGCGAGGACCTGATCTGCGTGCGGGTCATGGGCTGGGCGGATGGGTCCCAGGGCATGGACTACACCGTCAACGCCGCCCTGGGTGTGCCCCTGATGACGGGGCCCATCGACGACCCCCGGCCGGTGAACCACGTGCTGGCGGCCTGGGATCTGCTGGCCGGCGCCTACTGCGCCTTTGGCCTGGTCGCCGCCCTGCTGGCCAGGATGCGGACCGGGCAGGGCCGCGAACTCCGCGCGCCGCTCTCGGACATCGCTGCGGCGACCATGGCCAACCTCGGCTTCACGGCCGAGACGGCGCTGGCCGGCCGGCAACGCCCGCGCATGGGCAACGACCTTTACGGCGCCTTCGGCCGCGACTTCGTCACCGGCGACGGCCAGACCCTGATGTTGTTGGCGATCACGCCGCGCCAGTGGGCCAAGGCGCTGGAGGCGCTGGGTCTGGGCGCGGAGGTGGCGGCGCTGGAAGCCGAGCTCGGCGTTTCGTTCGCCCAGGACGAGGGCGTCCGGTTCACGCACCGCGAGCGGCTCTATCCCCTGTTTGAGCGCGCGTTCGCGGCCCGCACCGCAGCCGACCTTGGCCCGGCCTTCGACGCCGGCGGGGTGACCTGGGGCGCCTATCAGCCGCTGGAAGCGGCGCTGGAAGACCCGCGGCTGTTCAAGGACAATCCGCTGTTCCAGGCGGTCGCTCAGCCCAGCGGCCTGACCTATCCGGCGCCCGGCGCCATGGCGTCGATCCCGCAGGACCCGCGCGGCCCGGTCGCGCCGGCGCCTCGCATGGGTCAGCACACCGAGGAAGTGCTGGCGCAGGTGCTTGGCATGTCCTCAGGCGAGATCGGCAGGCTGCACGACCGCGGGATCGTGGCGTCCTAAGCGGCTTCGCTGGCCTTCAGTTTCACCAGGACCGCGCCTTCGCTGACCTGGGCGCCGAGGGCGACCGAGACGGTCTCCACCGTGCCGTCGAACGGCGCCGTGAGCGCGTGCTCCATCTTCATGGCCTCCAGCACCAGCAGGGGCTGGCCCTTGGTGACGCTGTCGCCGGCCTTCGCCGACAGCTGGGTCACCTTGCCCGGCATGGGCGAGCGCACGCCGCCGTCGCTGGCCGCGTCGGGGCCGTCGGCGGCGGGCGGGTGAAGGGAAAAGGCGAAGGCGCCGCCGGCCTCGAAGACGACGATCTCGTCCTCGTCGGTGAGCAGGACGGACCTTGGCGCGCCGCCCCCCGCGGCGTCGGCCAGGACCGGCTTGCCGGCCCGGAACAGGCGGACCTCGGTTGACGGCGCGGCGTTGATCCGGAAGCCCGCCAGAGCGCGCCAGGGTGAAGGCGCGGCTTCAGAAAGGCCGCTGTCGTCGGCGATCAGGGCGGCCTGGGCCGCCGCGCCCAGCGCCGCCGCGGAGGGTTCGGCCGGATCGGTCAGGTCGGCCAGGTTGCGTTCGATGAAGCCGGTGTCGACGTCGCCGGCGATGAAGTCGGGGGCTTCCAGCAGCCGGGTCAGGAAGTCGGCGTTGGTCTTGACCGGCCAGACCTCGACACTGCCGCAGGCCTGCGCCAGTTCCGCCAGGGCGGCCTCGCGGCTGGGCGCGTGGACGATCAGCTTGGCGATCATCGGGTCGTAGAAGGGTGTGACCTCGCCACCTTCCTCGACGCCGGCATCGACGCGCAGGGTGGGCGGCAGCTGGAAGTGCTCGAGGACGCCCGTGGAGGGCAGGAAGGCGCCGCCCGCGGTGTTCTCGGCATAGAGCCGGGCCTCGACGGCGTGGCCGGTAAGCGCGATCTGGTCCTGAGTGAGCGGCAGGGGTTCACCGGCGGCGACGCGGAACTGCCACTCCACCAGGTCGAGGCCGGTGACCATCTCGGTGACCGGATGTTCCACCTGCAGGCGGGTGTTCATTTCCATGAACCAGATCCGGTCGGCCTTCAGGCCGGCGCTGGCGTCGGCGATGAACTCGATGGTCCCGGCGCCGCGATACCCCACGGCCTGTGCGGCCTTGACGGCGGCCGAGGTCACCGCGGCGCGCGTGGCCTCGTCCATGCCCGGCGCGGGGGCCTCCTCGATGACTTTCTGGTGGCGGCGCTGCAGCGAACAGTCGCGCTCGAAGAGGTGGACGACATTGCCCTGGCTGTCGCCGAACACCTGCACCTCGATGTGGCGCGGCCGGGTGACGTAGGTTTCCAGCAGCACCCGGTCGTCGCCGAATGAGGCGCGGGCCTCGCGCTGGCAGGAGGCGAGCGCCGCCTCGAAATCCGCCGCGCCGTCGACCTTGCGCATGCCCTTGCCGCCGCCGCCGGCCACGGCCTTGATCAGCACCGGATAGCCGATGCGGGCGGCTTCCTTCGCCAGGGTCTGGGGCGACTGGTCCTCGCCCAGATATCCCGGGGTAACCGGCACACCGGCCTTCTGCATGAGCGACTTGGCGGCGTCTTTCAGGCCCATGGCCCGGATCGCCGAGGGCGGGGGGCCGATCCAGACCAGGCCCGCGTCCATCACCGCCTGGGCGAAGTCGGCGTTTTCCGACAGGAAGCCATAGCCCGGGTGAATCGCCTCGGCGCCCGTTTCGCGGGCCGCGGCGATGATCTTCTCCAGCACGAGATAGCTCTCCCGCGCGGCGGCCGGGCCGATCAATACGGCGCGGTCGGCGTCGGCCACATGGGCCGCGGCGGCGTCGGCCTGGGAATAGACGGCCACCGTCTCGATTCCCATGCGGCGGGCCGTGGCGAAGACCCGGCGGGCGATCTCACCCCTGTTGGCGACCAGAACCGATCTGAACATCAAGCCACTCCGGCCAAGCCGACAATAACGAGACCGGTGATCAGGGCGCTGAAGGCGACCGCCGAGCCGGCGAAGAGCAGGGTCATACGCGCCAGCGTGCCAAGGACGCCAGTGCGGTAGACGCCGCGCATGTGGACGAACAGGTGGACCGGAGCCGCCAGCAGCAGCCAACCCGCCGCGCCGCTGACCATGCCCAGCAGGAAATAGGTCGACAGCAGCAGGCCCTGGAAGGACAGCGAGTGCATGGCGAAGATCAGGTGGTCGAAGACGAAGACGCCCCGGCGGAAGGCGAAAAGTCCCGACAGTAGCAGGGCCGCGATCGGCAGCATGAGGATCGCGAACTGGTGTGACCAGCGCTCCACTGCGGTGAAGAAGGCCTCCTGGTTGGCCACCGCCGAGGTCACCCGGTGTTCGAACCACTTCTCCGTGGGGCTCGAACCGAAATCGAGCTGGAGATGGTTGCGAATTTCCTGCGGCAGGGCCTTTTGCACCGCCGGGTCGTTGGGGGTTGCGAGACGCAAGGCCTGGCTGGTGGACTTGAAGTTCAATGCGCCGGTGAAGAAGACGATCAGCAGGACGACCAGGAACATCCGGAACGGCGGCACCTGGGGCGCGCGATGGCCGTCGAGGAAATCCCGCGTCAGCTTCGCCGGCCGCGCCACCAGCCTGGGCAGGGTGGTCCAGAGACGGCCGTCGAAGTGAGTCAGGCCCTCCAGGGCCTCGGCGACCAGGCGCCAGATGGAGCGGTGGAATTCCTCGCCCTTCTGTCCGCAGGCGTAGCACCATGGCCCGGCCAGCGCCGTGCCGCAGTTGGGGCAGGGCGCGCCGACCGGCAGGCTGTGTCTGGTCGCGCGCGGTGTCACGTAGGCCTGGGCCTTGCCGCCTACGACCCGAAGCTTGGTCGCCTTGACCACGGCTACATGCGGAACACGCCGAAGCGTGTTTCCGGGATGGGCGCATTGAGCGAAGCGGAGATCGACAGTCCCAGCACGTCGCGGGTCTGGGCCGGGTCGATGATGCCGTCGTCCCACAGGCGGGAGGTGGCGAAGTAGGGGTTGCCCTCGTCCTCGTACTTCTGGCGGACCGGCGCCTTGAAGGCTTCCTCCTGTTCCGGGCTCCATTTGCCCGCGTCGCGGTGCACGGTGGCCAGGACGGCGGCGGCCTGTTCGCCGCCCATGACGCTGATCCGGCTGTTCGGCCAGGTCCACAGGAAGCGGGGCGAATAGGCCCGGCCGCACATGCCGTAGTTGCCGGCCCCGAAGGACCCGCCGATCAGGACCGTGAACTTCGGCACCTCGGCGCTGGCCACGGCGGTCACCAGCTTGGCGCCGTCCTTGGCGATGCCGCCGGCTTCATATTTCCCACCGACCATGAAGCCGGAGATGTTCTGCAGGAAGATCAGCGGGATCTTTCGCTTGCAGGCGAGCTCGATGAAATGCGCGCCCTTGAGCGCGCTCTCCGAGAACAGCACCCCGTTGTTGGCCAGGATCGCCACCGGGTAGCCCCAGATGCGGGCGAAGCCGCAGACCAGGGTGGTCCCGTAGAGCGCCTTGAACTCGTCGAACTGCGAGCCGTCGACGATGCGGGCGATGACCTCGCGAACGTCGTAGGGCGCGCGCACGTCGGAGGGCACGATGCCGTAGAGCTCGGCCGGATCGTAGGCCGGCTCGCGCACCTCGGCCACGTCCATGTCGAGGCGCTTGACGGTGTTGAGGTTGGCCATGATCGAGCGGACGATGGACAGGGCGTGCTCGTCGTCGTTGGCCACGTGGTCGACCACGCCGGAGCGGCGCCCGTGGGTGTCGGCGCCGCCAAGCTCCGTCGCCGAGATCACTTCGCCGGTGGCGGCTTTGACCAGCGGCGGGCCGCCCAGGAAGATGGTGCCCTGGCTCTCTTCGCCCGTCCCGCGGACGATCACCGTCTCGTCGCTCATCGCCGGCACGTAGGCGCCGCCGGCGGTGCAGGAGCCCATGACACAGGCGATCTGGGCCAGGCCCTGGGCGCTCATCCGCGCCTGGTTGTAGAAGATGCGCCCGAAGTGCTCGCGGTCGGGGAACACCTCGGCCTGGTGCGGCAGGTTGGCGCCGCCGCTGTCCACCAGATAGATCGACGGAAGATGGTTCTGCAGCGCAATTTCCTGGGCGCGCAGGTGCTTCTTCACGGTCGTCGGGAAATAGGCCCCGCCCTTCACCGTGGCGTCGTTGGCGACGATCATGACCTCACGGCCCGAGACGCGGCCGATGCCGGTGATCAGGCCCGCCCCCGGCGCCTCACCGTCGTGCAGGCCAAAGGCCGCCAGCTGTCCCACTTCCAGGAAGGGCGAGCCCGGATCGATCAGTCGCATGACCCGGTCGCGCGGCAACAGCTTGCCTCGCCCGGTGTGCCGCTTGCGCGATTCCGGCGGCCCGCCCAGGGCGGCCAGAGCGGCGCGCTCCCGCAGCTGATCCGCCAGATCGCGGTTGTGGCGGGCATTGGCCTCGAAGGCCTCCGACGTCGAATCCACGGCGCTGGGAAGTTTTCTCATGGCCGCCCAATGCCATCTTTATCGATCGATCTCCACCCTTGCGCGACAGCCGCGATCGGGCGAAGGGCTTGGCCATGCCGCAGACCATAAAGATCACCGAAGTCCAGCCCGGCGTCGCCGCCGTCATCTTCGCCCGGCCCGACGCCGCCAACGCCCTGAGCACACTGATGGGCGAGGAGCTGTTGCTGGCCTGGACGGAACTCGCCGCCCGCCCGGACCTGCGCTGCGTGGTCCTGGCCGCCGAGGGCCGCCACTTCTGCGCCGGCGCCGACCTTAAAGAGCGCAACGGCATGACCGACGAAACCTGGGCCGCGCAGCACCGGATCTTCGAGGCCATGGGCCGCGCCCAGCTGGCGGTGCCCGTGCCGGTGATCGCCGCGGTGAACGGGGCGGCGATGGGCGGGGGGTGCGAGATGACCCTGCTGTGCGACTTCGCCTATGCGGCCGACACCGCCCGCTTTGGACTGCCGGAGGTGGGTCTTGGGATCATGCCGGGGCTTGGCGGCACCCAGTTGCTGCGCCGCTGCGCCGGGGAGCGGCGCGCCCTTGAACTCCTGACCACCGGGCGGCCCTTCAGTGCGGCCCAGGCGCTGGAGTATGGCGTGGTCAACGGGGTCACGACGCCCGAGTCCCTGATGGACACGGTCCTAGCTGTCGCCGGCGAGATCGCAAGCAAGGCGCCGCTCTCGGTGCGGGCGTTGAAGCACGTGGTCCATGAAGCCCACAGCCTCGACCTGGCCGCGGCCATGGAAATGGAGCTCTCGGCCTACAACCGTCTGTTCAAGACGGCCGACCGGCGCGAGGGCGTCGCCAGCTTCAACGAGAAGCGGCGGCCGGCCTTCAAGGGCGAATAGCCCAGGCCTCAGAACGGCGCGTAGGCGTCGCTCAAGGGGGCCTCCCGGGGGATCGGCGCCTCTGCCCCGCCGGCGCCCCCTGGAGGGCGTCTGGAGGTGACGAAGCTGTCCCAGTCGGAGGGCCCGCCGCGGCGCGGACGCACCGGACGGTGAAGGGACCTGAGGCGGGCGAGGAGGTGTTCCAGAGTCTCGTCCGATCCCGTCAGGTCAGGTTTGAACTGGCGATCGGTCATGCGCAGCCCATAGCACAAAGTGCGTCGAAACGCCACAGCCGGCGACGAATTCTCCTGCGGGCCGAGAGTCGTTGACGCCCGCTTCCGGCGCCGCTTAGTGGATACGGATCGGCGTTCGAGCGGTTCTGGGATCGTGTTGCCAATGCCCGCCACCGTGACTGACACCGACGCCACCGCCGTCCCGGAGCAATCGGATGGCCTGCCCGCGCCACGCCGTTACTGGGCGGTGGCGGCCATCTGGCTGGCGATGATCCTTTCGGTCCTGGACGGCGCCATCGCCAACGTCGCCTTGCCGACGATCGCGCGCGAGCTGAACGCCAGCGCGGCCTCCTCGATCTGGATCGTCAACGCCTACCAGCTGGCCATCACGGTCACACTCCTGCCGCTGGCGGCCCTGGGGGACAAGCTCGGCTACCGGCGGGTCTATATGGTGGGGTTGGTCGTCTTCACCCTGGGCTCGTTGGCTTGCGCCCTGTCGCACACCCTCGAAGAGCTTACCGCCGCGCGGATCTTCCAGGGGCTGGGCGCGGGCGGGATCATGAGCATCAATGCCGCCCTGGTCCGCTTCACCTTTCCCCACCGGATGCTGGGAAGGGCGATCGGGCTCAACGCCATGGTCATCTCCATCGCTGCAGCCATCGGGCCGACGGTGGCCGCCGCGATCCTGTCGCGGGCTTCATGGGAGTGGCTGTTCGCGATCAATGTGCCTCTGGGCTTGGTGGCGGTGATCTTCGGTCTCTTCGCCCTGCCGCGAACCCTGGGTTCGGGGCGCCGGTTCGACTGGATCTCGGCGCTCCTTAACGCCCTCACCTTCGGCTTCCTGATCCTGGGCGCGGAGAGCATGGCGCGCGACGGGCTGGGCGTTGGCGGGTCCAAGCTGGCGGCGGGGCTGATCGCCGGCGCGTTCCTGATCCGCCGCGAGCTGCGGCTGACCGCCCCCCTGGTGCCCTTCGACCTGTTGCGGATCCCGATATTCGGCCTGTCGATCGCTACCTCGATCGTGTCGTTCGCCGCCCAGATGCTCGCTTACGTCGGCCTACCCTTCTATTTCCAGGGCGCGCTGGGCCGAACGGCGGTGGAGACCGGCCTGCTGATGACGCCCTGGCCGCTGGCGGTCGCCGTGGGCGCGCCCCTGGGCGGACGGCTGGCCGACCGCTACCGCGTGGGCGCCCTGGGCGCGCTTGGCTTGGGGGTCTTCGCCACCGGCCTCACCTTGCTGGCCCTGCTGCCGACCCATGCCTCCCGCCTCGACATCGCCTGGCGGATGGCGATGTGCGGCCTGGGCTTCGGATTCTTCCAGTCGCCCAACAACCGCGCGCTTGTCACCTCGGCCCCCCTGCATCGCAGCGGCGCGGCCGGCGGCATGCTGGCCACGGCCCGGCTGCTGGGCCAGACCACGGGGGCGGTGGCCATGGCCGTGTTCTTTCGTCTGGCCGGGGCGCACGCCTCCCGAAGCGGTCTGTTCGCGGCGGCTGGTGTCGCGGCCTTCGCGGCCGTCGTCAGCCTGTCGCGGTTGACCCTGCCCAGGCCGCGAGGACCTCATCTGCCCGACCGGATCGGGCGGACGCCGGCCGGGCCTTAGTCCGCCGGTTTGCCTAGTCTGAACCCGGGTCGGCGGCCAGGGCGGGATCGGCCACCAGGAGCGCGGAGGACACCATGCCGGCCAGGGATGCGGCGCGGATCGTGCGACCTTTATCGCGCCTGTCCCGCGCCGAATAAGGCGTCCTTGCCGCCATTTGATACGCCGATGTTACGCGCCCTGTTGCGCGCGCCGCCCGGCTGAGGTCATCTCCGGCTCAGGGCGCCCAGGCGGGCGAAGGGGGATTTCCGATGGTTCGGGCAATGCTGGCGGCCGTCATGTTGGCCGGATGTCTGGGCACCGGCGCGGCGCTGGCCCAGGACGCCGTGGCGCGCCCGTCCGCAGCCGCCACGGCCTCCAGGCGCGACACGCCAGACGAACCTGGCGCGCGCTCCGCCAGCGGACTTGAACGCCGATCCGACCGCGGCCAAGCGGCAGGCGAGCACAAGATCTCCGACGCCGATATAGCCACAGCGCCCGTCGAAGAAGCTGCGAAGAGCTCCCGGCACACGGTGGCCGTCGGCGGCCGGACGATCCCCTATACGGCCACTGCCGGGACGCTGACCCTGCGCGACGACGACGGCAAGCCGATCGCCAGCATGTTCTACGTGGCCTACACAGCCGACCGCGCCAAGGGCGAGGCCGAGCGGCCAGTGACGTTCCTCTATAATGGGGGTCCGGGCTCGGCGAGCCTGTTCCTGCACATGGGGGCGCTGGGCCCGGTCCACGTGCTGACCCAGGCGCCGGCGTCGGTTCACAACGCCCCCTTCACGATCGCCGAAAACCCCGACACCGTTCTCGACAAGTCGGACCTGGTGTTCCTGGACGCCATCGGCGCCGGCTATTCCCGGCCGCTGGGCGACACCAAGGGCGCGGCCTTCTGGGGTGTCGACCAGGACATCGACGCCTTCGCCCGCGGCGTGCAGCGCTACATCACCGTGGCCCACCGCTGGAATTCACCCAAGTTCCTGTTCGGGGAAAGCTATGGGACCACCCGTTCGGCGGGCCTGGCCTATGTTCTGCAGGAACGCGGCATCCAGCTGA
Source organism: Caulobacteraceae bacterium (assembly GCA_947475465.1). GTDB lineage: Bacteria > Pseudomonadota > Alphaproteobacteria > Caulobacterales > Caulobacteraceae > Phenylobacterium. The sequence goes on from CANJLK010000001.1 coordinate 64,000, forward strand.
ACGGGGTGCTGATCCTGTCGTCGATCCTGAACTATGGGGTCCGCGACGCTGGCTTCGACCACATCTACCAGACCTATATGCCCAGCTATGCGGCCACGGCCGTCTATCACCACAAGGCGCCGACGCCGCCGGACCTGGCGGCCTATCTGCAGGAGGTTCGCGCCTGGACCGACGGTCCTTATGCCGCGGCGCTCGCCAAGGGGCACAATATCCCGGACGCCGACCTGGACACCGTCGCCAGGCAGATGAGCGCCTATACCGGCCTCTCCGTCGCCTTCCTGAAGGAGGCAAACCTGCGGGTCGATCTGGCCCGGTTCCGCAAGGAACTGCTGCGCGACCAGCGCCGCACCGTGGGCCGCTACGATTCCCGCTTCACCGGCATCGACGCCGACGCGGCCGGCGACAGCCCGGAGTACGACGCCGCCGACACCGGCATCCACGGCGCCTATGTGGCGGCGCTGCACGACTATCTGGAGCGTGACCTGGGCTATGTCACAGCCCTGAACTACTGGCCCTCGGGCCCCGGTATCAACCGGGCCTGGGACTGGAAGCACAAGCCGCCAGGCGCCAATTTCCCCTCGCAGGTGGCCGACACGGCCCAGGACCTGGGCCAGGCGATGCGGCAGAATCCGCACCTGATGCTCTATTCTCTGAACGGCCTCTACGACATGGCCACGCCGTTCTTCGGGACCGAGTACGACATCTCGCACATGTGGCTCGATCCAAGCCTGCGCGGGAACATCCGCTTCGCCTACTATCCGTCGGGACACATGGTCTATCTCAACCCCGACGCCCTGAAGGCCATGAAGGCGGACGTGGCGAAATTTTACGACGACGCCACCCGGCGCTGAGCCGGCGCATCGGAGCTTGCGCTCAAGCTTGGCCATAGCGCACTCTCCTGCTCAAGAAACAAGCAGTGGGAGGATGCCTATGAGTCGTGTTCTCGTCGCGTTGGGCCTTGGCGCGCTGTTGGGCCTGGCCGCCTGTGATTCCAAACCCGAAGCGCCCGCGGCTCCGCCAGCGCCGAAATCCATGGCCCGCAGCCAGCAATTCTATGCGGGGCAGGGGCTGATCGAGAAGGTCGACACGGCCTCGATCTCCATCGCCTCGCCCGGCAACCTGGACATGCTGGCCGCCGGTCAGACAGCGGGCCCCGGCTACAAGAACGCGAGCTTCCTGCCGCGCATCAACGCCGCCCCGCCAGTGGATGGGGTCTATGAGGTCGATGTGGTGGCCGACAAGCCGGATGGCGCGGCCGCCGCCCCCACGCCCATCGAGGTGAAAGGGGTCTGGCCCTATCCGGTCGACCACCTGAAGGGCGTCAAGTTCATCGCCAAGTCCAATTCGGTCGTGGCCATGCTGCCCGCCAAGCCCTGACCGGTCGCGGACCCGCCGGCGGGTCCGGCGATTTTCGCTGCGCCGTGCGAGAAATTCTTACTGGCCGCGGCGCGGCCTGACCCCCTATCAGTGCCCACAGTCACGCTCCGAGGAACGCCTGGGGGTCGGGTGTTCCTGGGTCAGAGTCATGCAAGAGCCAACCGCCGTCGCCGACGTCCCGCCTTCCGTGGATGCGCCCGACGGCTTGCCCATACCGCGCCGCTACTGGTCGCTGGTGGCGATCCTGCTGGCCATGACCATGGCGGTGCTGGACGGCTCCATCGTCAATGTGGCCCTGCCCACAATGGCGCGCGACCTCCACACCACCGCCGGCGCCTCGATCTGGATCATCAACGCCTATCAGCTCGCGGTGACCGTCACCTTGCTGCCCATCTCCACATTGGGCGACAAGCTGGGCTATCGCCGGGTCTACCTGGCCGGCCTGGTGGTGTTCACCCTTGGCTCGCTGGGCTGCGCACTCTCCCACACCCTGACCGAGCTCACCGCGGCGCGGGTGGTGCAGGGGGTGGGCGCGGGATCGATCCTCAGCATCACCACCGCGCTCGTCCGCTTCACCTATCCCCGGCGCCTGCTGGGATATGCCATCGGCCTGAACGCCATGGTGCTGTCGGTGGCCGCCGCGGCGGGACCGTCCGTCGCCGCGATCATCCTGGGTCGGGCCTCCTGGGAATGGCTGTTCGCAGTCAATGTCCCGCTGGGGGTGGTCACCGTGGCCTTCGGCGCCTGGGCGCTTCCCAGGACAATCGGCACGGGCCGCAAGTTTGACTGGCTCTCTGCGGCCTTGAACGCCCTGGCGCTGGGCTTCCTGGTCATCGGCGCCGAGGCCATGGCCCGGGTCGGCCTAGGGGCGGGCGCGCCGATGCTCGCCGTGGGCGTCGTCGCGGGCATTGTTCTGGTCTATCGCGAACTGCGGATCGCAGCGCCGCTGGTGCCGGTCGACCTCCTGCGGCTGCCGGTCTTCAGCCTGTCCATTGTCACCGCGATCATATCGTTCATCGCCCAGATGCTCGTCCTGGTGGGCCTGCCCTTTTACCTGCAGGATGTATTGGGGCGCAGCGCCGTGGAGACAGGCTTCCTGATGACCCCGATGCCCCTGGCCTTGGCGGTGGGCGCGCCGCTGGGCGGCCGGTTCGCCGACCGCTATCCGGCGGGAATCCTGGGCGCCTGCGGGCTGGCCGTGTTCGCGGTGGGCGTCGGCGCACTGGCCCTGTTGCCCGCCTACCCCTCGGATTTCGCCATCGTCTGGCCGCTGGTGCTTTGCGGCCTGGGCTTCGGTTTCTTCCAGGCGCCCAACAACCGCGAGATGATCTCGGCCGCGCCTATGCACCGCAGCGGGGCGGCGGGCGGCATGCTGGGGATCGCCCGCCTGCTGGGCCAGACGAGCGGCGCCATCGGCATGGTGCTGTTCTTCCGCCTGGCCGGCGTCCACGCCACCAAGGCCAGCCTCGTGACCGCGACGGGCCTGGCCCTGCTGTCCGGCGTGCTCAGTATCTCCCGGCTGGGGATCCCCCGCAGACCGGCTTAGGAGTCCTTCACGCGGAAGGGCTTGTGGCAGCCGCCGCAGGCCTCGCCGGTGGCCTTGGCCTGGGCCTTGATGGCGTCGATGTCCTTGGTCCCCGCTACGGCGGAGAACTTGGCGGCCTCTACCTGCAGCCTCTTGGCGGCGGCGGCGAAGTCGGCGGACTGGGCCCAGATCTCGGGCTTGGCGGCGGTCTTGACGCCGGCTTCGGGGCCGCTCCCCTTCGGGAACCAGGTCGGCAGGGCGTCGGCGTATTTCTTGATCTTGGCGGCGTTGGGGCCGATCAGGGCGAGGTCCGGCGCATCGGTCTTCAGCGTGTCGTTGATCGCCTTGAACGACTTGCCCATGTCCTTGAGGTTCGCCTGACGCGTGGTGATCACCTCGGTCACGGAGGTGGCGGCCAGGGCCGCGCCGGCCGCACCCAGCGACAGTGTCAGGGCCAGCAGCGCCCGCTTCATCGAACCCATGGTGTTTTCGTTCCTTCAATGCCTGCGCCTACCTGAGCAGAAGGCTGGCGTTCGTCAACGGGGCTGCGAAGCGAGGCCGGTGATCCGCCGGTGGGCGCCGGTTGCGCGGGCAGGTCGGCGGGGCGATTGCCGATTGCCAAGGCCGCGCGGCGAAGGCCAGATGACCTGCCCCAAGAGGAATTCCCATGGACGTCGGCGTCTTCATTCCGATCGGCAACAACGGCTGGCTCATCTCGGAGACCGCGCCGCAGTACATGCCGTCCTTCGCGCTCAACAAGGAGATCGTCCAGAAGGCCGAGAGCTACGGATTCGACTTCGCCCTGTCGATGATCAAGCTGCGCGGCTTCGGCGGGAAGACCGGATTCTGGGACCATAACCTGGAGAGCTTCACCTTGATGGCGGGCCTGGCGGCCGTGACCAGCAAGATCAAGATCTTCGCGACCGCCGCCACCCTGACCATGCCCGCGCCCATCGTGGCGCGGATGGCGTCGACCATAGATTCCATCGCGCCCGGGCGCTTCGGTATCAACCTGATCACCGGCTGGCAGAAGGCCGAGTACGACCAGATGGGCCTGTGGCCCGGCGAGAGCCACTACAAGGACCGCTACAACTACCTGGCGGAATACGCGACGGTGCTGCGCGAGCTGATGGACACCGGGGTCAGCGACTTCAAGGGCAAGTACCTGCAGATGAACGACTGCCGGGTGAGCCCCCAGCCGCACGACGTCAAGCTGATCTGCGCCGGGTCCAGCGACGAGGGCCTGGCCTTCACCGCGCAATATGCGGACTATTCCTTCGCCCTGGGCAAAGGGACCAATACGCCCACCGCCTTCGCGCCCGTGAACGACAGGCTGGCGGCCGCCAAGGCCAAGACCGGCCGCGACGTGGGCTCCTACATCCTGTTCATGATCATCGCCGATGAGACCGACGAGAAGGCCATGGCCAAGTGGCAGCTGTACCGGGAGGGCGCCGATCAGGAGGCCCTGCAGTGGCTGACGAACCAAGCCGCGCCCAACGCCCAGGGCGGCACCTCCAACACCAACACCACCCAACTGGCGGCGCCGGAATCGGCGGTGAACCTCAACATGGGCACCCTGGTGGGATCCTATCAGGGGGTGGCGGCCATGCTGGACGAGGTGGCCGACGTCCCGGACACCGCTGGCGTGCTGCTGGTCTTCGACGACTTCGTTAAAGGGGTCGAGGATTTCGGGACGAAGATCCAGCCGAAGATGAAGAGCCGCGCGAATGTCGGGGGCTGAGCGACCCACTGTTCCTCGCGCCGGCGCGGTGACCTTGCCGGCAAGGCCTGAGAACCTGCCGATCAATCCCACCGAGACGGCGCTGATCGTCGTGGACATGCAAAACGCCTACGCCTCGCCGGGCGGCTATCTGGACATCGCGGGCTTCGACATCGGCGGGGCCGCCGCGGTGATCGAGAAGATCGTGCTGCTGGTCGAGGCGGCCCGAAAGGCCGGGGTGGCGGTGGTCTTCTTCCAGAACGGCTGGGACGCGGCCTATGTGGAGGCTGGCGGACCGGGCTCGCCCAACTGGTGGAAATCCAACGCGCTGAAGACCATGCGTGACAAGCCGGAACTGCAGGGCAAGCTCCTGGCCAAGGGGACGTGGGACTACCAGCTTGTCGATCGGCTGACACCGCAGCCCGGCGACATCGTCATCGAGAAGCCGCGCTACTCAGCCTTCTACAACACCCCGCTCGATTCCATGCTGCGGGCCCGCGGTGTGAAGAACCTGGCTTTCTGTGGCATCGCCACCAACGTCTGCGTCGAGAGCACGCTTCGCGACGGCTTCTTCCTGGAATATTTCGGCGTGCTCCTGGAGGACGCTACCCACCAGGCCGGGCCGGCCTATCTCCAGGAGGCCACGGTGTTCAACGTCGAGAAGTTCTTCGGCTGGGTGGCCTCGACCGCCGACTTCTGCGGGACCATCGGCCAGGCTCCGCCCGAACAATAGGATCAGGACATGCCCAAGACCGTCATTCTGCCGCCGGGGACCCAGACCCCGATCGCACCGTTCTCGCCGGGAACCCTCGCCGACGGGGTCGTCTATGTGTCGGGCACGCTCGCCTTCGACAAGGACAACAACGTGGCGCACGTGGGAGATGCGGAGGGCCAGACCCGGGCCGTGCTGGAGACCATCAAGTCGGTGATCGAGACCGCGGGCGGCGCCATGGACGACGTAACCATGAACCACATCTTCCTGAAGGACTGGGCCGACTATGCGGCCCTCAACAAGGTCTATGCGGAGTATTTCCCTGGCGATAAGCCGGCGCGGTTCTGCATCCAGTGCGGCTTGGTGCGGCCGGACTTCCTGGTGGAAATCGCCTCCATCGCCCACATCGGAAAGCGCTAGGTTCTTGCCCCTGACCCTCAACGGCCGCACGGCCGAACATGACATCGACCCGATCTTCCTGCATCGCTGGTCGCCCAGGGCCTTTAGCGCCGAGCCGATGCCGCAGGATGTGCTGCTGAGCCTGTTCGAAGCCGCGCGCTGGGCGCCGTCGGCCAGCAACACCCAGCCCTGGCGTTTCGTCTACGCCCACCGCGACACACCGCAGTGGGCGCCGATGCATGACGCGCTGATGGATATGAACCAGCCCTGGGTCACCAACGCCTCGGTGCTGATGTTCATCGTCTCCAAGAGGAACCGCGTCCGGGCGGATGGCGGGTCTGCGCCGAACCGCAGTCATAGCTTCGACGCGGGCGCGGCCTGGGCTTTTCTCTCGCTGCAGGCGGCCCACATGGGCTGGGCGGCGCACGCCATGGGCGGGTTCCATGTGGCCAAGGCGCACGCGGCGATCGGCGCGGCCGAGGCCGACTATCAGATCGAGGCGGCGATCGCCGTGGGCCGCATCGCCGACAAGTCCATCCTGCCGGAAAGCTATCAGGCCCGCGAGGTCCCGAGCGGGCGTGAGCCCGTCTCGGGATTCGTGTTCGAGGGCCGGCTGTCGGTCTAGGCCGGCCGCTGGCCGCCGGCCAGATAGTCCATCTTGGCCAGGGGGACACCCAGGCTGCGCAGGATGTCGTAGGCCGTGGTCGCGTGGAAATGGAAGTTGGGCAGAGAGAACGTCAGGAGGAAATCCTGCGCCGTGAAGGTCATGGCGCCGTTGGGAAACTTCAGGACGATCTCGCGTTGGCTGTCGCCGTTCACCTGATCTGGCGTGATGCTCTCGACGAAGGCGACAGTCTTGGCGATCCGTTCCTTCAGCTCCGGGAAGGTGGTCTCGGTGTCCGGCATCGACGGGGGTTCGATGCCGGCCAGGCGGGCCGCGCCGCTCTTGGCCGCGTCGCTGGCGAACTGGATCTGGCGGGGCAGGGCCGCCATGCCATGGCCGAGGCTGCCTTCCAGAAATGTGGACAGGGGAATCTTCTGTTCCGCCGCATAGGCCTCGGCCTTGTCCAGCAGGTGCGCGAGGTTGCGCAGCATGCGCGCATAGCCGGGGATCGAGACGTCGTAGATGGACAGGGACAAGGCGCGGGCTCCAACAGCAAAGGCTGAGCGCGCAACATGGGCGCACCGGAAGGCGGACGCCAGGGGTGGCTGACTAAGGCCTATCCGGCGTGATCTGGCGGGGCCGAACCTGTGGGCGATGGTCGGCGCTGGCGACCCGGCCGATGGCGGTGAGGATCTCCTCATAAGTCATGCCGCGGCGCATCAGGATGTCGATCGCCCGTTGCAGGAACTCAATGTCCGCGCGGGCCTCTTCGTCGACGTCGTCGCAGATCACCTGGGCGCCGTTGCGCGGCTGGCCGCCGGCGCGGGCGGTCACAGATGGGAAGGGATGGACCGACAAATCGGAACCTCTTGGATGGTGGGCCGCGCGCGGAATGGCGTGGCGACTCCTCAGGTCACCAGTCTGGAGCCTTTCGTCGGGACGGGCAGTGGCTTCAGCGCTCAGCGCGATGCACGAAGTTGCACGCCAGGCTTGGCGCGGCGTGGCCTGTCTAGTCGGTGAAGACGACGGTCTTTCGGCCGTTCAGGAGGACCCGGTCCTCCAGCTGCCAGCGCACCGCGCGGGCCAGGACCCGACGCTCGATATCGCGGCCCTTGCGGATCAGGTCACGGGGGGTGTCGCGATGGCTGATGCGCTCCACGTCCTGCTCGATGATCGGACCCTCGTCGAGATCGCCAGTGACGAAGTGGGCGCTGGCGCCGATCACCTTCACGCCGCGGGCGTGAGCCTGGTGATAGGGCTTGGCCCCCTTGAAGCCCGGCAGGAACGAGTGGTGGATGTTGATGCAGCGGCCTTCGAGCTTGCGGGCCAGGTCGTCGCTCAGCACCTGCATGTAGCGGGCGAGAACGACGAGGTCGGTGCGGGTCTCCTGGATCAGCGCCCAGAGCCGCGCTTCCTGCTCGGCCTTCTTGTCGGGCTCGACGGGCAGGTGGTGGAAGGAAATGCCCTTCAGATCCGTGTGCGGGAAGGTGGAGGCGGGGTGGTTGGAGACCACCGCGGAAACCTCCATCGGCAGTTCGCCCTGGCGCCAGCGCCAGATCAGGTCGGCCAGGCAATGGTCGGTCTGCGACGCCAGGATCATCACCCGCTTGCGCACCTTGGGGTCATGCAGGGTCCAGTCCATGTCGAAGCTGGCCGCCAGGGTTTCGAACTCGTGGCGCAGGGCGGCGATGTCGGCGTCGGCGGCGTGGAACTTCACGCGCATGAAGAACCGGCCCGTCTCGGCGTCGTCATACTGCTGGGCGTCGAGGATGTTGGCCCCGCGCTCGAACAGGAAGACGGAAACCCGCGCGACGATGCCGGTGCGGTCGGGACAGGAGAGAGTCAGGATCATCGCGGCTGTCGAGACACCGGAACCGGCGCCGCGGTCAAGCTGAGATCGGCCTCAAGGCGCCTTCCAGCCGCCGCCCAGCGCCTGGATCAGGGCCACGGCGGTCGTCTGGCGCTGGGCGGCGGCCTGGGCGAGCGCGCGGCGGGCGGCGTAGGCGCTATTCTGGGCGGTGAAGAGTTCGATGAAGCTCACCTGCCCGGCCCTATAGCGGTTGCCCACCATGGCCTCGGCCTGATCGGCGGCCACGGAGGCCTGACGGCGAAGCTCAAATTCCTGGGCCTGGACCTTGGCGGCGATCAGCTGGTCCTCGACCCCTTGCAGGGCCGTAAGCACCGTCTGGCGGTATTGCGCGACAGCCTGGTCGTAGGCGGCCTTGGCGCCCGTGACCCGGGCGTGGCGGGCGCCGCCGTCGAACACCGTCTCGGCGATCGCCAGTCCATAGCTCCACAGGCTGTTGGAGGCGCTGAACAGCGAGCCCAGTTCGGTGGCGGCGAATCCATAGGAACCGCTCAGGGTGATGGCCGGGAAATAGGCGGCGCGCTGCACCCCAACCTGGGCGTTGGCGTTGGCCATCCTCCGCTCGGCCGCGGCGATGTCCGGCCGGCGCTGCAGCAGGGTGGAGGGCACCCCCACCGGGACGTCCGGGATCGTGGGGGAGATCGTCGCAGGGGTGACCGCGGCGAGGGTGAAGTTTCCGGGCGCCTCGCCCACCAGGACCGCGATGGCATGCTCGTAGGTGGCTCTGCGCTGTTGGGCCGCCGCCAGGTCGGCCTGGGCATTGAGCAACTGGGTCTGCTGCTGCAGGAGGTCGGAATGGGCGATTGTGCCCGCCTCGTAGCGGTTCTGGGTGATCTTCAGGCTGCGGGCGTAGCCATCCACCGTGGCCTGGTCGAGGGCGACTTCGGTGTCGGATTCGCGCAGGCCGAAGTAATCGGCGGCCAGTTCGCCCTGGGCCGACAGGGTCGCCGAGGCCAGGTCCGCTTCGCTGGCCTGGGCGCTGGCCTTCGCGCCTTCGACGGTGCGGCGCACCCGGCCCCAGACGTCCGGCTCCCAGGTGGCGCCCAGGCTGGCGCGATAGGTGGAGCGCGTCCCGCCACCGACTCCACCGGAGGTCGAGCCGTCGGAATTGACGATCACCGCCCCGCCGCCTTCGCTGCCGGAGCGCGTGCCGCTGCCGCTCAGGCTGACGGTCGGGAACAACGCGGCCCGCTGTTGGCTGACCAGAGCCCGGGCCTGCCGGTAGGCGGCCTCGGCGGAGGCGACGTTCTGGTTGGAAACCTTCACCCGGGCCTCAAGCCCGTTCAGGACCGGATCGCCGAACAGGGTCCACCAGTCGCCGCGGTCCAGCGCGTCGGCGGGGGTGGCTGGGGTCCAGCCGGCGGCTTCCTTATAGACCGGCGAGGTCGGGGCGGATGGGCGCACGTAGTTGGGGCCGACGGCGCACGCCCCCAGGGCGACGCAAAGGAGGAGCGCAAGCGGGGCTCGGGCGGAGCGCATCAGGAGGGCTTTCATGCAGGCTGAACCTCGCCGCCGCCGGTGCGGCTCAGGAAGCGCTCGTCCCGATGGCGGCGCAGCTTGTCGAGATAGATGTAGACGACAGGGGTGGTGAGCAGGGTGAGCAACTGGCTGGCGACCAGGCCGCCGATGATGGCAACGCCCAGCGGCTGTCGAAGCTCCGAGCCCTCGCCAAAGCCGATGGCCAGCGGTAGCGCGCCCAGGCCTGCAGCAAGGGTGGTCATCAGGATCGGCCGGAAGCGCAGCAGGCAGGCCTCCCGCACCGCGTCCGTGGCGCTGATGCCGCGCGAGCGCTGGGCCTCCAGGGCGAAGTCGATGATCAGGATGGCGTTCTTCTTGACGATGCCGATCAGCAGGAAGATCGCGATCAGCGCGATGATCGAGAACTCCATCTTGAAGATCATCAGGAAGAGCAGGGCGCCGACCCCGCCCGAGGGCAGGGTGGAGAGCACGGTGATCGGGTGGACCAGGCTCTCGTAGAGCACCCCCAGCACGATGTAGATCGCCACCAGAGCCGCGGCGATCAGCACGGGTTCCTGCTTCAGCGAGGCCTGGAAGCTCTGGGCCGTGCCCTGGAAGCCGCCGCGGACATTGGTCGGCATGCCGATGTCGGCCTCGGCCTGGGTTATGGCGTCCTGGGCGTCGCTCAGGGACTTGCCGGGCGCCAGGTTGAACGAGACGGTGGTCGCCAGCTCGGTGTCCTGATGGTTCACGGCGGCCGGCACGGCGCGCTGGCTGAAGGTGGCGAGCGCCGACAGCGGAACCATGCGGCGCACGGTGGTGGAAAGGGCGGCTCCGGTCGAGGGATCGCGCAGCGCCGGATTGGCTGAAGGCCCGCTCGCCGTGGCCGCCGTCGCCGCAGCCGGGGTGTTGACCGCCTTGTGGGTGGCGTTCTGGGGCTGGCCTTGGCCGCTTGCCGGGACGAAGACATTGGCCAGTTCGTCGGGGCTGCGCGTGTAGGGGGCCGCGGCCTCCATCACCACGCTGTACTGGTTCAGATCCTCATAGATCGTGGCCGCCTGGCGCTGGCCGAAGTTGTCGTAGAGCGCATTGTCCACGTCGCGCAGGGTGACGCCGAGCCGCGCGGCGGTGTCGCGGTCCACCTGGGCGAAGATCTCGATGCCGTTGTCCTGCTGGTCGGTGTTGACGTCGGTGAGCACCGGGTTGGTCTCGAGGTCGTCGGCCAGCGCCTTGGCCCATTTCTTCAGGTCGCCGGCGTTGTCGCTTTTCAAGGTGTACTGGTAGGTGGCGTTGGACTGCCGCCCGCCCATCCGCACGTCCTGCTGCGGATTGAGGAAGACGGTTATGCCGGTCACCTTTTGCAGCTGGGGCCGCAGGCGCGCGACCACTTCGGAGCCCTTGTCCTTGCGCTCGGAAGCCGGCTTGAGGTCCACCGACATGAAGCCGCCGCCGGCGCGCCCGCCGCCGGTGAAGGCGGTCACCGTGGCCACCGCCGGATCGGCGCGGATGATGTTCACCAGGGTCTTCATCTTGCGGCCCATCTCCTCCGAGGAGACGGACTGGTCGGCGCGCAGGCCGCCGTTCAGGCGCGGCGAATCCTGGGTCGGGAAGAACCCCTTGGGAATGGCCATGTAGAGGTAGACGTTGAGCCCGATGACGGCCGCCAGGACGATCATCATCAGGGGTTTGGCCGAGAGCGCGAAGTCGAGGCTGACTTCATAGGCGCGGTGCAGGCGTTTGAAGCCGGCCTCGAAGGACCGCGAGAGGCGCCCGGGGCGGTGCGATTCCGCGTCGGGCCGCAGCAGGAACGCGCACATCATCGGCGTGGTGGTGAGCGAGATGACCAGGGAGATCAGCACGGCGGCCGACAGGGTCACCGCGAACTCTCGGAACAGGCGTCCGACCTGGCCGCCCATGAACAGCAGGGGGATGAACACCGCCACCAGGCTGATGCTGATGGACAGCACCGTGAAGCCGACCTCGCGTGCGCCGAGCAGGGCGGCCTCGAACCGGTCCATGCCCGCTTCGACGTGGCGGCTGGTGTTCTCCAGCACGACGATGGCGTCGTCGACCACGAAGCCGGCGGCCACCGTCAGCGCCATCAGGCTGAGATTGTTGAGGCTGAAGCCCAGCAGGTACATGGCGCCCAGCGCCCCCAGCAGCGAGACCATGGTCGCCACCGCCGGGATCATGGTCGCCCGCCAGGTTCGCAGGAAAGCCGAGACCACGAGGACCACCAGGACCACGGCGATCAGCAGCGTGACCTCGATCTCCCGAAGCGAGGCGCGGATCGAGCCGGTGGCGTCGGAGGCCACCGTCATCTTCACATCGGCCGGCAGGTCGGCCTGCAGGACAGGCAGGACGGCGCGGATCTTGTTGACCGTGGCGATCAGGTTGGCGCCCGGCTGCTGGGTTATCAGGACGATGATCGCGGGCCCGCCATTGAAGAGGCCCAGGGTGCGGGTGTCCGACACGCTGTCGATCACCTCGGCCACATCGGATAGTCGCACCGGCGCGCCGCCCCGCATGGCGATGATCAGGGGGCGGTAGTCGGCGGCCTTGTAGCCGCCGGTGGAGGTGTAGATCTGCAGCCGCCGGGCGCCGTCCTCGACGATCCCCTTGGGCCGGTTGGCATTGGCTGACTGGATGGCGCTTCGAGCCGCCGCGCCAAGCCCGCCGCGTCGCAGCAGCCGCCGCCCTCGAAGCCGGGGCGCACCCGCGCGCGCAGGGCATCAAGGCGTGCGGGGTCCGCGGTAAGGTCCAGGGCGCGGGCGACGAAGTCCTGAGGACTTGAGGCGACCAGCTCGTGCAGTCCGCTTGCCTCCAGCATGGCGCGGGCGTAGGCGCCCGTCAGCGATGGCTCCGGACCGTCGAGGGACAACACGGGGACGCCGTTGGAAAGCGCCTCCAGCGTGGTTGTCGAACCCGGCGCGGGCCAGGTGTCCAGCATCAGGTCAACCTCGGCGAAGGCCTGATGGTAGGCTTCACCCGTCGAGTGGCCGGCGAAGACGATGCGCTCGGGCGCCACGCCGCGGGCGGCAAAGCGAGCCTGGGTGACCCGCTGCAGGACGGGGTCGATGAAATAGCTGTATTTCAGCAACAGCCGCCCGGCCGGCGCGGCGCGCAGGATGGCCGCCCAGGTGTCGAGGACGTGGTCGTTGAGCTTGGCCGGATGGTTGAACGAGCCGAAGGTGACCTGGCCGCGCGCCACCGCCGGGGTAGGCGCGGGCGGCAGGCGGCCGTCAGAGGGGCGAAAGACGTTGAACACCGGCCCAATGGTCCAGATGGACTCCGTGAACAGCCCCTCGGTGGGTATCGGCCGGTCGGCGTCGGCGTGCAGCACATAGTCGACCTGTTCCAGGCCCGTGGTCTGGACAAAGTTGATCCATGCCACCTGCACCGGCGCGGGCCGAAGGGCGACCAAAGGCAGCCGAGAACCGGCGGTATGGCCCCAGCAGTCGGCCAGGACATCGATCCCGTCGCGGCGGATGAGGGCGGCGGCCTGGCTGTCGCTGAGCTCGCCGATCGGGTGGATGGCGACCGACGATGGCCACTGGCCCGCCTCGGTCTCGGCGCGCGCGGGATAGAGGACGACCTCCACCGCCTGCGGATCATGGCTTTCGAAGAGCGGCCGGACGAACTGGCGAAGCTGGGTGCCCGCGAAGTTGGGCGCCAGGTAGCCGATGCGCAGCTTGCGGCCCTTGCGGGCGGGGTTGCCGAACGGGGCGGGCGAAGGCGCGCGGGCATAGAGGCGGGCCCAATCGCGAGCCTCGGCGGCATAGCGCGCCTCGCCGTCGTCGCAGAAGAGCTGCGGGAACAGCAGGAACTGATGGAGTTGGGCGGAGGGGAAATTCTCGGCGGCGGCGCGGAAGACCTGGCATGCGTCTTCAGCGCGCCCCTGATGCTGGAGGGCAAGGCCGTAGCTCAGCAGTCCGTCGGCGCTGATCTCCCCGGCGGAAAGGGCGAGCGCGCGGACGACCCCCGACATGGCGACGTGGTTCTGCGCGTAGAGTCGTGTCGCGATATCATTGGCGTAGGCGGCGTCCTCCTTGCAGCGGGCCAGGTCGGCGCCGCGGGCGGCGGCCAAGGGCAGGGCGTGCAGGATGCGCGCGTCGTCCATCGCGCCGGCGGCGGCCTGGGCATCGCCGGCGGCCAGAAGGGCGCTGGCCAGCCAGTAGCGGGCTTCGGGGTCCGAGGGCGTCGTTGCCGCCAGCCGCTGGAAAATATCGACCGCCGTTGAGACATCGCCCGCGTGGAGCGCGTCGCGCCCGATTGCGAGGCCAGACTGGAAAATCTCGAGACCCATCGCTGCTCCTGGCCTCGGGATATCGCTCCCCGGTGAAGGGCTGGTTAACCATGTCGCCGTCCCCGCCGAGGTCGAAGTGTTCTCCGAGGCGTTCGACGGGCGCGCGCCGCGGCGTCTTGCCGCCGGTGCGCGAAAGGCTCAGATGTCTGACAATTGCGGTCCTGAGGATCGTGGACGGCCATGACCTGCGCCGGACCCGGTCCCGAGTGGGAGCTGTCGATGTACGAACGCATTCTCCTGGCCTACGACGGATCGCTGGAAGGCCGGCGGGCGCTGCGGGAGGGGGCGGTCCTGGCCCTGACCTGCAAGGCGAAGGTCTATCTGCTTTCGGTGATCTCTGAATCCGCGGGCATGAGGCTGGCGGAAGGCACCCTGGCCGGCGCCGTGGCCCACACCCAGGAAATGTACCGCTCTGTCCTCGATGAAGGTGTCGAGCGTCTGCTGGCGCTCGGCCTCAAGCCGGTGGCCAAGCTGGTGAGCGGCGAGCCGGCGCAGGAGATCGGCGCCTTCGCCCGCGAGATCCGCGCCGACCTGGTGGTGGTGGGCCACCGCCAGCAGAGCCTGTTCTCGCGCTGGTGGTCGGGCCGCACGGGCGCCTATCTGATGGATCATATCGGCTGCAGCCTGCTGATCGGCCGCAACGAGATCGGCGAGGGCGTCGTCGAGGCCCTTGCGGCCAGACAGACCGCCTAGATCCGCTAGGCCGTCGGTCGGCGGCCGCCGGGCAAGTCGGTGACGGGCAGGACAGCCGCGTCGCCGCCCGTGCGCGCCGGGTCGATATTGCGGTGGCGGCTGAGCTCGAAGCGGGCGATCTGCGCGCGGTGCACCTCGTCCGGGCCGTCGGCGATCCGCAGCAGCCTGGCGGTCGCATAGGCCGAGGCCGTCCGGTAGTCGTTGGTCACCCCGGCCCCGCCGAAGGACTGGATCACCCAGTCGATCACCTTGCAGGCCATGTTGGGCGCGGCCACCTTGATCATGGCGATCTCGCCGCGCGCGGCCTTGGCGCCGTGCTTGTCGATGGCCCAGGCGGTCTTGAGGGTCAGCAGGCGGGCCTGTTCGATCAGGATCCGCGACTCCGCGATCCGCTCCAGGGTGACACCCTGTTCGGCGACGGGCTTGCCGAAGGCGACGCGGGCCTCGGTGCGGCGGCACATCTGCTCCAGCATCCGCTCCGCCAGGCCGATCAGCCGCATGCAGTGGTGGATGCGGCCGGGACCGAGCCGGCCCTGGGCGATCTCGAACCCCCGGCCTTCGCCCAGCAGCATGTTGGCGGCCGGCACGCGCACATCGGTGAACATCACCTCCGAGGCCCGGTCCGGCATGCCGTAGAAGCCGAACACCGGCAGGGCGCGGAGCACCTCGACGCCAGGAGTCTCGGTCGGCACCAGGATCATCGACTGCTGGGTGTGGCGCGAGGGGCTGTCGGGGTTCGACTTGCCCATGAAGATCATGATCTTGCAGCGCGGATCGGTGGCGTTGGTGGTGAACCACTTGCGACCGTTGAGCACATAGTCGTCGCCGTCACGGACGATGGAGCTTTCGATATTGGTGGCGTCGCTGGACGCCACCGCCGGCTCAGTCATGGCGAAGGCCGAGCGGATTTCACCGGCCAGCAGGGGCTTGAGCCAGATGTCCTGCAGTTCCGGTGTCGCGTAGCGGGCCAGGACCTCCATGTTGCCGGTGTCCGGCGCCGAACAGTTGAAGACTTCCGGCGCCATGTGCGAACGACCCATGACTTCGCACAAGGGTGCGTATTCCAGGTTCGTCAGGCCGCCGTGCTCGGGCGGCAGGAACAGGTTCCACAAGCCCGCCGCGCGGGCCAGCGGCTTCAGCTCGTCGATCACCGGCACGATGCCCCAGGGGCCGACTTCATCGCTTTCGCGGAAGAAGCGGGCCTCGTTGGGATAGATGTGCTCGGCCATGAAGGCTTCGAGACGCTCGCGCAGGGCCAGCGTCTTTTCGGGCAGATCGAAGTCCATGTCAGTCTCCTGCCGGCGCGTTGACGCCGGGACGCGAAATCAGGACATCTTGCGTTCGTCGAGGCCGAGGCCCCGGCCGATGATTTCCTTCATGATCTCGCTGGTTCCAGCGAAGATGCGCGTGATCCGCGCGTCGGTGTAGAGGCGGCTGATGCGGTATTCGCGCATGTAGCCGGCGCCCCCATGGAACTGGACGCCGGCGTCGGTGACACGGCCTTCCAGTTCGGACGACAGCAGCTTGCACTCGGCCGCGACTTCCGCCGTCAGTTCGCCGGCGTTAAGGAGCAGGGTGCACTGGTCGACCATGGTCTGGACCGCATCCAGCTCGGCGCGCAGACCCGCCAGGGTGAAGCGGGTGTTCTGGAAGGCGCCGATGGGCTTGCCGAACGCCTTGCGCTCCTTGACGTAGTCCAAGGTGATGTCAAACGCGACCTGGGCCGAGGCCATGGACATGATCGAGGCCATCAGCCGCTCCTGGGCGAGGAAGCGGGCGAGATAGCCGAAACCCTTGCCGGGCTCGCCCAGCATGTTGGCCTTGGGCACCTTTACGTCGTTGAAGAACAGCTCGGAGGTGTCCTGCGCCTCCATCCCCATCTTGTGCAGGCGCTGGCCGCGCTCGAAGCCCGGCATTCCGGCCTCGACCACGAACAGGCTGAGTTCATGCCGGCCCTGGCCGGTGCGCGCGGCGACCACGATCAGGTCGGCCAACTGGCCGTTGGAGATATAGGTCTTGGCGCCGTTGAGCAGCCAGTGGTCGTCCTTTTCCACGGCGTTGGTGCGCATGCCGGCCAGGTCGCTGCCCGATCCCGGCTCGGTCATGGCGACCGCCAGGATTTTCTCGCCGCTGACGCAGCCAGGGATCCAGCGCGCCTTCTGCTCGTCATTGCCGAGCTTGCCCAGATAGGGCGCCACCAGCGAGGTGTGCAGAGCCAGGTAGAACCCGGGTTCGCCGTGGTGGATGTTCTCCTCGGCGATGATCTGCTCGTAACGGAAGTCCTGGATGCCCAGGCCGCCGTATTCCTCGTCCGCCCACGGCAGCAGGTAGCCCTGTGCGCCGGCCTTGAGGAAGACTTCCCGATCGACATAGCCCCGCTCGCGCCACGCCGCGCCGTGCGGCGCCACCTCCTCCTGAAAGAAGCGGCGCGCGGCGTCGCGAAATTGCTCGTGCTCGGGTTCGAAGATCAGGCGTTTCATCAGTAAGCGAATCCCTTGCCGGCCGCGGCCATCTGCCGAAGCTGGGCGGTGGGTGTGAAGCGCGGCCCGTACTGCTGCGCCAGGCGATCGCATTCGGCGACGAAGTCCGCGACGCCGACAGTTTCAATCAGCGACAGAGTGCCGCCGGCCCAGGTGGGGAATCCCCAGCCGTACACCGAGCCCAGGTCGCCGTCGGCGGGATGGGTCAGGACGTTTTCTTCCAGGCAGCGGGCGGTCTCCAGCGCCTGGATGTAGAGGATGCGCTTTTGCACGTCCTTGACGTCCGGCTGGGTCGCGGCCTGCGGGAAGTGCTTGGCGAGATCGCCCCACAGGTGCTTCTTGCCGCCGGCGGGATATTCGTAGAAGCCGGCTCCGCCCTTGCGGCCCGGTCGGCCGAGCTTTTCGACCATCAGCTCCATCACCTTCATGGAGCTCGGACGGCGGAAGTCGGGGTCTTCGCTTTCGGCCTGGCGCACGATCTTCATCGGCAGCTCAAGGGTGACCTCGTCGGTCACCGCCAGTGGCCCGACCGGCATGCCGGCCTGCTTGGCGGCGTTCTCGATCAGGGCCGGCGAGACGCCTTCCTGCAGCAGCTCCATGCCTTCGTGGATGAAGGTCTGGAACACGCGGCTGGTGTAGAAGCCGCGGCTGTCGTTGACGACGATCGGGGTCTTGCGGATCTGGGCGATGAAGTCGAAGGCCCGCGCGAGCGCGGCGGGGCCGGTCTTCTGGCCCATGATGACCTCGACCAGGTCCATGCGGTCCACCGGCGAGAAGAAGTGCAGGCCGATGAAGTCCGCAGGCCGCGGGAAGGCCTCGGCCAGGCTGGTGATCGGCAGGGTAGAGGTGTTGGAGGCGAAGAGGGCGTCGCCGGGGATCACCGCGGTGGCCTTCTGGGTCACGTCGGCCTTGATCTTGGTGTCTTCGAAGACGGCCTCGATCACCAGCTGGACGCCGGCCAGGGCGGTGTAGTCGACGGTTGGCGTGATCCTGGCCAGCAGGGCGTCGGCGGCGGCCTGGGTGGTGCGGCCCCGCTCGACATCCTTGGCAAGGATCTTGGCGGAGTAGTCCTTGCCCTTCTGGGCGGACTCAAGGGTGCTGTCGAGAAGGGCGACCTCGATGCCCGCCTTGGCGGCGACGAAGGCGATGCCCGCGCCCATCATGCCGGCGCCCAGAACGCCCAACTTGGTGACGGTGGACTTCGGCACGCCCTCGGGACGGCGCGCGCCGCGCTGGGCCAGGCCCTTGTTCACGAAGGTCGTGCGGATGATGTTGCGGCTGACCGGATCGGTGATCAGCTTGGCGAAGTGGCGGCTCTCGATGCGGCAGCCGGTGTCGAAGGGCGTCTGCACGCCTTCGAAGATCGTGGTCAGTATCGAGATCGGGGCCGGATAGTTCTGGCCGTACTTGGCATGCAGCATGGCCACGGCGTTGGTGATCACGCCGGCGGTGGACTGCTTCAGCAGGCCGTCGGATTCCGGCAACTTGAAGCCCTTCTGATCCCAGGGACGGATCGAGCTGGGCTCGGTCTTCAGCCAGGCGATCGCGGTCTTGACCACATCGGCGGCGGGGACGACGGCGTCCACCATGCCGGCGGCGAGGGCGTCCTTGGGCGCATAGCTGCGGCCCTCAAGCAGGACTTCCATGGCCTTCTTGACGCCGATCATGCGCGGCAGGCGCTGGGTGCCGCCGGAACCCGGCAGAAGTCCGACATTGACTTCCGGCAGGCCGACGACGGCCTTGGGGTCGTCGGCCAGGACGCGATAGGTGCAGGCGAGCGCCAGTTCGTAGCCGCCGCCCAACGCGAAGCCGGTCAGGGCCGCGGCGACGGGCTTGCCGCAGGTTTCGATCAGGCGGTGCATCGTCGTGGCGCGCTGGCTGAAATCGAAAGCCTGCTTGGGCGTCATGCCCGAGGCATGCTCGAGGATGAACTTCAGGTCGGCGCCGGCCATGAAGCCCGGCTTTCCGGAGGTGATCACCGCGCCCTTGATGGCGTCGTCGGACTTCACCTGTTCGAAGGCGGCGATCATCTCGTCGACCCAGGCGGGCGACACGGTGTTCACCGGCGCGTCCGGATCGTTCAGCGTCACGGTCGCGATCCCGTCGGCGACCTCAAGCGTCAGATATTTGGGCATTTCAGACTCGTTCGATAATGGTGGCGGTGCCGAGGCCGTTGCCAGCGCAAAGGGTGATCAGGGCGGTGTTGAGGTCGCGCCGTTCGAGTTCGTCGAGGACCGTCCCCAGGATCATGGCGCCCGTGGCGCCCAGGGGGTGGCCCAGCGCGATGGCACCGCCGGCGACGTTCACCGTCGCGGGGTCCAGGTCGAGCTTGCGCATGAAGCGCATGACCACCGAGGCGAAGGCTTCGTTGATCTCGTAGAGGTCGATATCGGCCGTCGTCATGCCGGCCCGCTTCAGGAGCTTCTGGCTCACATCGGCGGGGGCCGTGAGCATGATGGTGGGCTCCGAGCCGATGTTGGTGAAGGCGCGGACCCGGGCGCGCGGCTTGAGGCCCGAGGCGACGCCGAACTCGGCGCTGCCCACCAGCACGGCGGCGGCGCCATCGACGATGCCGCTGGAGTTGCCGCCGGTGTGGACGTGGCGGATGGATTCGACGTGCGGGTAACGCTGCAGGGCGATGGCGTCATAGGCAGCTTCGCCCATGGCGGTGAAGGCGGGCTTCAGCGCGCCCAGGGATTCCAGGGTGGTGTTGGGGCGCAGGAACTCGTCGCGGTCCAGGACCGTCTCGCCGATGATGTCGATCACCGGGGCCAGGGACTTGTCGAAGTGGCCCGACTGCTGGCTGTGGGCCGCCCGGCGCTGGCTTTCCACCGCATAGGCGTCGACGTCCTCGCGGCTGAAGCCGTCGAGGGTGGCGATCAGGTCCGCGCCGATCCCTTGGGGCGCGAAATAGCCGTGATAGCTGCGCCAGGCGTCGGCGGCCCAGGCGCCGGTGTCGGCGCCGATATAGGTGCGCGACATGCACTCGACGCCGCCGCCGATGGCCGCGTCGGCGGCGCCGACCATGACCTGGGCGGCGGCGTTGTTCACGGCCTCGAGGGCGGAGGCGCAGAAGCGGTGGACCTGCTGGCCGGCAACGCTCTCGTCATAACCGGCGGCCATGACCGCGGCGCGGGCGATGTTGCCACCTTGCTCGCCGACCGGCTGGGCGCAGCCCAGGATGACGTCGTCGATCAGGGCGGTGTCCAGATTGTTGCGCCTGGCCATGGCGCGAAGCGGCGTCGCGGCCACTTCGACGGCGGTGATTTCGTGCAGTGAGCCGTCCGGCCGGCCGCGGCCGCGGGGGGTCCGCATGTGGTCGAAAATCAATGCGTCTTTCATGGCGGTTTCCCTGTCTGCGGCTGGCCCTGATCTATCAGCCGCTCGGCTCAATGCAAGTTTGCGGCGCCGCAGCATAAAGCGGTCCAGCAGTGTGCGGCGCCGTACTATCCGACAAACGGCTGTTTGATAAGACCCTGTGTCAAAGTGGCGCTTGATGACTGACCTAAGGTCCGCCTCCCTGAGGGTCAGCCGCCGCGCTGGGCGTCCTCGTGCAGTAGGGCCGCGACGTCCTTGTCCGCCGAATTTCCCGCCAGGTAGAAGAGCGAGCCGGCGGTGATCCAGAGCACCGGGATGGCCAGCAGGCTGTACTTCACAGCCTGGCTGCCGAAGTCGTGCTTGAGCATGTCGTTGGCGGCGCCGAGGACGAGGGGGCCAAGGCCCGCCCCGACCACCGACAACACCAGCCCCATCATGGCGCTCGCCAGGCCGCGGACGTCGGAGCGGATGACGCTGAGGTAGGCGACGGTGGATCCCGCCGTGATCCCCCCGGCCATCAGCATCGCGCCGAAGAGGGCGATGAAGGCGAGCGGGGTATTGTCGGCCAACAGCATCAGAAGGACAAAGGGTGCGCCGCAGATCACGCCGATCCCGCAGTAGCGCGCCCGCCACCGCTCACCGACCCTCGACAGCCGGTCGGTGACAGCGCCCACCAGCAGCGAGGCGAGCGCCGAGCCGACCGAAAGGGCCAGGCCGAACCCCAGGCTCATCTGGGCCGTGGTAAGGTGGTGTACCCGCACGAAGAAGGCCGGCACCCAGATCAGGAAGGCGCCGGTGGCGAACTGCATGACCACCAGAGCGCCCAGCATCCGCCGGACCGTAGAGATGCCGAAAATGTAGCGGACCGAGGCCCAGGTGGAGGCTTTGACAAGGGGCGCGCCGCCGTCGAAGGCGCCGCGACGCGGCTCGACCAGGGTGAAGAAGATCAGGGCGCCGGCCACAAGGCCCGGCACGCCCATCACCAGGAAGGCCGAGCGCCAGCCGTGCAGGTCGCTGATCTTACCGACCAGGGCCGCGCCCAGGCCGCTGCCGATCGCGGTGCCCACGGAGATGCAGCCGAAGGCCAGGCCGCGGCGGTGGCGCGGATAGAGGTCGCCCAGCGACGACATCACCGCGGGGCCGTGGCCTGCCTCGCCGGCCGCCACGCCGATCCGCGCCAGGGCGAGGGTGAAGATCGAGGTGGCGACGCCGCACAGCGCGGTCATGATGCTCCAGACCGTCACCGCCGCGGCGATCAGGTTGCGCCGGTTGCCGCGGTCGGCCAGGCGGGCCAGCGGCAGGGCGGCGGTGGCGTAGACCACCGTGAACACCGTGCCGGCGAGGGCGCCCATGGCGGTGTCGTTGACGCCGAATTCCTTCTGGATCGGCACCAGCAGGATCGACATGATCCCGCGGTCGGCGGACGCCAGGGCGAAGGCGAAGGCCATCAGGAACGTCACATAGACGCGGTAGCCGGATGAAAAGCGCGTGGGGTCGGCGCCCTGGCCTTGTGCGGGCGCGGCCGGCTCGGTTGGCGATGTCACGCGGGCAGGCCCGGCCGATTGTGGCGCACGTCTCTAGTCCTCCCCCGGGAGCGTCTTGTTGTCCGCACAGTAGCGGCTCCCACAGGGTTGTCGATGCGGCCCGGGTCATGACGGGACTGTCGGCGGCAAATGGATTTCAAACCGTCGGCGCGCCGGTCTAGTAGTGCGGCGTGGACGCGCGTGCTGCGCGCAAGGGGAGCAGGTCTTGAGCAGTGATCGGACGGCCGCGGGGGCCGAACAGGGTGCGGTGCTGGTGTTCGGCGGCAGCGGCGGCCTCGGCCAGGCGATCTGCGCGCGGATGGCCGAGGACTGGCCGGCGGTGGTCTTCACCTACAACGGCAATCTCGAGCGCGCCGAGCGCCTTGCCGACGAACTCCGGCCTTGCTGCGAAGCGGCCTTCGCCAAGGCCGACGTCCGGCGGGAAGAAGATGTCGCGGCGGCCCTCAGCCTCGCCGACGGCCTGGCGGGCGGGCTCTCGACGGTGGTGTTCGCGGCCGGGGCCGACATCCTGCAGCCCTTCGTTTCCCAGATGAGCCAGAACCAGTGGTCCGATGTGATCGAAACCGAGCTCCTGGGTTTCGCGCGCATCGTCCGGCTGAGCTTGCCGATCCTGCGCCGCCGGGGCGGCTCGATCGTCACTGTGGCCTCCTTCGCGACCCAGCGTTTCCCGCCGGGCGACGCCATTTCTGCTGTTCCGAAAGCGGGGACCGAGATGCTGACCCGGGCGGTGGCCAAGGAGGAAGGCCGCTACGGCATCCGGGCGAACACGGTGGCGCCAGGCATCATCGACGCCGGCCTGGGCAAGGCCGTGCAGGACAAGGTGTTCACGCCGGAGATCTGGGCCGGCCAGAAGCGGATGGTTCCGCTGCAACGCTTCGGACTGGCCTCCGAAGTGGCCGACGCCGTGGGCTTCCTGGCCTCGCGGCGGGCCTCCTATATCAGCGGGCAGACCATCGCCGTCGACGGCGGCCTGCACATCTGATCAGGCGCTCTGGCCTTCCAGTTCGCTCTCGAGCTGAGCCTTGAGGCGGAACTTCTGGATCTTGGTGGCGGACATCGGCCACTCCTGGACCACGCGCACGTAGCGCGGGATTTTGAAGCGGGCGATCTTGCCCTCGCAGTAGGCCATGACCTCCTGCTGGGAGAGGCTGTGTCCGGCCTTCAGTTCGACGAAGGCGGCGACCACCTCGCCGTACTTGGCGTCGGGCACGCCCACCACCTGGGCCAGGTTGATGGCCGGATGGGTGGCCAGGTAGGATTCCACCTCCAGGGCCGAAACGTTCTCGCCGCCGACCTTCAGCTGGTCCTTCAGGCGGCCGAAGAAATAGAGCAGGCCCTCGTCGTCCACCATGCCGGCGTCGCCGGTCAGGAAGAAGCCGTTCGGCAGGAAGGCCTCCTTGGTGTGGACCGGATCGTTGAAATAGCCGCTGAACAGGCCGACGCCTTTGACGGTCAGTTCGCCCTTCTGGTTGGCCGGCAGGGGCGCGTGAGTTTCCGGATCGACGATCTGGATTTCCCAGCCGGGCAGGGGCGTGCCGCAGGAACTGAGGCGCTGGTCCTCCGAATGGGTGGGCAGGGTGTAGGCGACGGTGCCGGTGGTCTCGGTCATGCCGAACGCGCTGAGCAGGGGCACAGTGGGGAAGGCGTCCTGGATCTTGCGCTGCACGTCCTTGGGCGCGACGTCGAAGACATAGCGCAGCTTCGGCATCGGCGTGGTCTTGAAGCGGGGATGCTCGGTGATCGCCAGGGTGATCGTCGGGAACAGCGGATAGAGGACCGTCGGCTGGGTTTCCTCGATCTGGTTGAACGCCGCCTCGGGGTCGAAATAGGACGTGCCGACGTAGAAGCCGCCCTGCTTGAACATCATCATCATGAACAGCAGGCCGCCGATGTGGAACATCGGCAGCGGACACCACCAGACATCCTTTTCGGTCAGGCCGAAGCGATCGGCCACCGCACTGGCGTTCATGAAGAAGGCGCGGTGGGTGATGATGCAGCCCTTGGGCTTGGCGGTCGTGCCCGAGGTGTACATCAGGAAGGCGGCGTCCTCCGGGTCGACGAACCCGTCGATCGGGCCGGGGTCGAGCGTCAGGCCGCTGGCCGGGGCGAAGCCCTTGCCCTTGTCGTCGATGCTGACGATGCAACGCAGCGCTGGCGCGGCGGGTAGCGACAGGGCCTTTGTATCGGCGGCCTGCAGCAGGCCCGGCAGCGTCTCGTCCAGCAGGGTGGAGAAGTCGACCACGCCCTCGATCCGCTCGCAGGTGAAAAGCGCCTTCATGCCAGAGTCGGAGATCAGGTGGCTGAGCTCACCGGACTTGAAGCGGGTGTTCATCGGCACCACCGCCACGCCGATCATCGCCGCGCCCAGCACGATCTCCACCAGAGGCACGCCGTTGGGCAGCAGCACGCCGGCGCGGTCGCCGCGCGTCAGGCCCAGCCCCAGCATCTGCCGCGCGCGGATCTCGGAATTGCGCAACAGCTCGGCGTAGGAGCGCCGGTCGTTGTCGATCCGGATCGCCGGGGCGTCGCCTGCGGCGGCGGCCGAACGCCGGACGATTTCCGCGAGGGTCAAAGGGCGCGACGCTGTCATCTGGGTTTCCTCCCGGTCGTGCGATTGGGCGCGCCGGCCTTATGTTCCGATGCGCTATTTTAAACGCGATCGCTGGCCGTTCCACCAGCCGGAATCGCGGCCGAAGCCAGGGCGCGGTCCGGCCCGGCCAGAGGTGGCCTTACCGCTGGAACTTGGCGATCTTGACCACGATCCCGTCAAGCTCCGGGGTCATGGGCAGCTGGCAGGAGAGCCGGCTGTCGGGCTCCGGATCCTCGGCGGCGCATTCCAGCATATCGGCTTCGTCAGACGCGACCGGCTTCAGCTTGGCCGCCCACTCCGGGGCGATGTGGACGTGGCAGGTCGCACAGGAAAGGTTGCCGCCGCACTCGGCGACAATGCCCGGGACCTTGTTGTTCATGGCGACCTGCATGATCGACTCGCCCGGCTGGGCGGCGACGATGCGATGGCTGCCGTCCGGCAGAATGAATTCGACGTTGGACACCCCAACCTCCTGGAGAAAGCGGATCAAGTGGCGGGCGCAGCGGCCCGGACGAATGGCTCGACTATTTCAGGCCCGCGGCGGCAGGGAACCGGCCGACGGCCAGGGTCGCGGCCGGTAGGTCGACGCCCAGTTCCTTGCCAAGCGCCAGGGCTGCGCGGAGGTCCTTCTCGGCATAGGCCGCGGTGCTCGCGCGCTGGCTTTCGCCCACGCCGATGCCGGTGCCTTCGGCGACCATGTCCATGTGCGGACGCACCCACTTGTCGCTGGAGGTCACAACCTCGACGAACTTGTCCAGCGGCACGCCGGCGGCCAGCGCCAGGCGCGCGCCTTCCCAGGCGGTCACCCAGTCGGTGTAGATGATCAGGTTGCGGGCCAGCTTGGCGCGCATGCCGTTGCCCAACTTGCCACAGTGGACGACGGAATAGGAATAGCCCTCGATCACCGGGCGGACGATCTCGAAGCCCGCATCCTCGCCGCCGACCATGGAGGTCATCGGGTGGCCGCTGACGGCGCTGTCCAGCAGGGCGACGCCCTTGGCGGCGCATTCGTCGAAGGCCCAGAACACGGTGGGCAGGGTGATGGTGGAGAGGATCAGGACCGCCTTGGGCAGGGTCTTGGCGCTCAGGATGCCCCCCTCGCCGGTCAGGACGTCGCGCACCTGGGCGTCGTTCATGACGGCCACCAGCACCACATCGACGCCTTCGCTGGCTTCCGCCGGCGTGGCCGCGGGCCGCAGGATCGGGCTCAGTTCGGTCAGGCGTTCGGGGCGGATATCGTAGCCGGAAATGGTGTAGGTCCGACCGTTCTTGCCCTCCGCAAGCTTCTCCGCGGCTTCTCCGCCGATGGCTCCGAGACCGATGATGGCGACCGTGCTCATTTCCTGGTTTTCCTGTTTTCTTGACCGAGCGGCCTGACGGGATCGATAGCGGCGCGACGGTTTTCTCAACCTGACAGCCGGTTTGCAAAGTTCCAACCGCCGTCTAAGCCAAGCCCTGGGATTTTTCAACGCGCTCTGCGCGGCGCAGGGGACCTTGACAGTCCCCGCCGGTTCCAGGATCGGATTTCCCCACGCCCCCGCCGCCCGTAACGGCCTTCAAAGAACAGAGAAAAGGCGCCCCATGCAACATCCCGACATCGCCAACCTGCACGCTCGCATCGCCAACACGCTCAGCCGCTATGCCTGGGCCTACGATTGGGACGAAATCCACCTGATCGGCGAATGCTTCACCCGCGACACCGAGGTCATTTTCGGCGACACCGGTCTGAAGAAGGGTCGCGATGCGGTCGTGGCCGAACTGGACCGCCGCCGGTCGATCTACCGGCCGAAGCAGCAGACCCCGTGGCACGTCAGCACCAACGTCTTCGTCCGGCCGATCAACGAGACCCGCGCGACGGTGGCGTCCTGGTACAGCTTCGGCACGGTGGAGCCCGGCAAGTCGCTGACCGCGCTGACCAGCTTCGGCTGGTACGACGACGTGTTCGCGCTTGAGGATGGTGAGTGGCGGGTCGCGACGCGCCGGGTGCTCCGGGCCGGCGAACGCTAGCGGATATCCAGGAGGCCCTGGGCGCCGTTCCTAGCGGGCGCCGCCCAGGGTCTTCAGCACCTGCAGGCCCTTGTCCGTCGCGTGCCCGCGAAGGGTGGTGGTGACGTAGTAGTCTGCGATGGTGTCGAAGGTGTGGGCCGACCGGTACCAGTGGTAGACCGAATTCAGCGAACTCAGCATGGCCTGGGACGCCAGCTTCGGATCCAGGTCGGGCAGGATCAGCCCCTCGCGCTGGCCCTGTTCGATCGCATCCTGGAAGACGTCGCGATAGGGGTGGGTGCCGAACAGCTTGGTGCGCGCCACCGGGTCGAACCGCCGCAACTCCTGAAGATAGACCGTGGTCTTGGCGACGTTGTTGCAGAAGAACTCCACGTGCCCGCGGATCATGGCGGCCAGCTTGTCGAGGCTGGTGGCGCCCGAGGCGGCGCGCTCGCGGATCATCGACAGGCCCTCGTGGTGGACCTCCAGCAACAGGTGGTCGCGCAGGTCCGCCTTGGTCTTGATGTAGTAGTAGACGCTGCCCTTGAGGATGCCGACCCGCTCGGCGATCTCCTGCAGGGTCGCCGCGTCGTAGCCCTTTTCGTAAAAGACCTCGCCGGCCGCATCGAGCAGCTGCTCCCAGCGTTCCGCCCTGGGCTTGCGGTAGGCCACGGGGCGCTTGCCCGGGGCCGTGGCGTGCGCAGGCTCGCTCACAACGGCGGCGGTCACTGCGTTCTTAACCATTCGGCCGCATGAACAATTGAATCCCAAACACGGCGTAGAAGGATCATCGATCCATCGCCGAACGGCGTTTCACCCGCAGGTTTAGCAGAGATGATTGCCGATTTGACGAGCAGGCGCAACGTCGGCTCCGACGCGCGCCGGGTCCGAGATCTGTGCACTGGGCCCGGCCGATGCGCGCATGGGGCGGTTCCGCCCCTGCCAATTCCGGAGACGCCTGCGGAATTCGATTGACCGTACTTTCCAGGAAAAATACCGTCCGATTGGTTGAATTGCTGTGGCGGACCGCACCCAACGATGTGCTTCGCCCGGTGTCGCGGGGATGGTTTTGCGTCCCTGAGGGTCGGTGGTGGGGCGAAGTGAGTGCGCTGCGGGGGGCTCCGGTGCGCCTCGTCTTCCACGCCCAACGGCTCCGAAATGCATTCTCAACTCAGCAAGGTACGGATGAATCCGATGTTGCTGACATTGGGGTAACAAGAACTTTCGGAGGCGGGGATGGAAGAATTTGATCATGTGGCCGATGTGGTCGTCGTGGGCTCGGGCGGCGGCGGGATGGCCACGGCCTTCACCGCGGCGAACAACGGCCTGGACGTGCTGATGATCGAAAAGGCCGAGGTCTACGGCGGCAACAGCGCCCTTTCCGGCGGCGGCGCCTGGCTTCCTAACGCACCGATGTTCCAGCGCCTCGGTGAGACCGACGACAAGGAACATCTGTTCAAATATCTCCAGACCATCGCCCCCAATGTGAAGCCCGAGCGTCACCGCCGGTTCATCGAGGAAGCGCCGAAGCTGGCGGAGTCCTACGAGGCGACCCGCTATTTCGACGGCGGGAAGGGCTACTACTGGGGCAAGGGCTACTCGGACTACCACCCCAAGAAGGGCGGCAATCCCAAGGGGCGCGGGTTGTGGCCGCAACCCATCGACGAAAGCAAGCTCGGCCCCGAGGTGTTCCAGCGTCGGGGCCAGGGCCGCAAGGGCCGGCTCGAGGGCACTCCGCCCGGCATGTGGATGACCAGCGACGACCTGCACGATCTGATCGCGCTGCGTTGGGGCACGATCAAGGGGCCCAAGATGTTGCTGACGCTGGCATGGCGCAGCCTGCTGGCCAACCTGCTCGGGCTTAAGATGGTCACTAGCGGCGGAGCGCTGATTGCCCGGCTGCGGGCGATGATCAAGGACGCCGGCGTACCGCTGTGGCTGAACACGCCGCTGAAGGATCTGATCCAGGACGAAAGCGGCCGGGTGGTCGGCGTCCTGGCGGAGAGGGACGGCAAACCCTACCGCATTGGGGCCCGCCACGGGGTCGTCCTGGCCATGGGCGGCTTCGAGGGCGACCACGCCAAGCGGGCCAAGTATCAGCCTGACGCGCACCATTCCGGCACCCAGGGCAGTCCCGACAACACCGGCGACTGGATCGCGGCAGCCGAGAAGGTCGGCGCGGCCTTCGACCTGATGGACGACGCCTGGTGGATGCCGGCTATGCGCCTGCTGCCCGACACGGCGACCGGCATCGTCCCGGAGCGTCAGTATCCGCACCAGTTCATCGTCAACCAGGCCGGCCAGCGCTACCTCAACGAGTCGCAGCCCTACACTGACTTCGGCCACGACATGATCGCGGCCAACAAGGCGGGCGCCGGCACTTTCCCCTCCTACATGATCATCGACCAGTGGGCGTGGGATCACTACTTCTTCCGCGGCCTGCCCGGCCGGCCCATGCCCAAGGCGTGGCTCGAGGGCGGCACCGTGCAGAAGGCCGATACGCTTGAGGAACTGGCCAAGAAGATCGGCGTGCCGCCGGAAAACCTCGTCGCCACCGCCAAGCGCTGGAACGAGATGGCGCGCAAGGGCGTGGACGAGGACTTCAACCGCGGCCACGACGCCTACAACAACTACTACGGCAACCCGTCCTACAAGAACCCGAACATGGGCGAGGTGAAGAAGCCGCCGTTCTACTCCATGCAGATCGTGCTGAGCGACCTGGGGACCAAGGGCGGCATGCTCACCGACGAAGAGGCGCGCGTGCTGCGCACCGACGGATCGGTGATCACGGGCCTCTACGCCGTGGGAAATTGCTCTGCCGCGGTGATGGGCAACAGCTATGCCGGTCCGGGCGCGACACTCGGCCCGGCCATGACCTTCGGCCGCGTGGCCGCCAACCATATCGCCCAGCAGGCTCGTCTGAACCGGCCGGCCGAAAAGGTCAGCGCCTGACGCCAGAGACCGGCGTCCGCGAACGGGACAACAAAGATGGGCCCCTGCCGCTTCAACCGGCGGCAGGGGCCTTTTCCGTACTGGCGGGCGAAAGCCGAACGAATATAAACCGGAGGTCGCCAGGTCCGCCTCCGCGCACCGAAGGCGCCGCACAGAGACAACAGCTTCGACAGTGGTCTAGAAGGCGCTGGGCGGGGTGAGGGAAGACAGATGGTAGAAGCCTCAATCGAGAAGCCGGCCGAGCCGCACAAGGCGGGGTTCCTCGCCCGGGTGTTCCGTCGTGGCGATCCTGAGAACCTGTCTTCCGGCCAACTCGTCGCCTTTGGCCTGCCCTACATCCCCTACTGGGCCATGCTGGGGCCGGTGGGCCTGTTCCTGGCGCCGTTCTATACCGGCCAGCTTGGGGTGACGCTTACGTCGTGGGCGATGATCCTGGGCCTCTCGCGGATCGTCGACATGGCCACCGACCCGATCGTCGGCATGCTGTGCGACCGCTTCCCCAGCCGATGGGGCCGCCGCCGCCATTGGCTGGTGATCTCGACCCCGATCGTCATGCTCTCCTGCGCGATGCTGTTCACGCCGCAGTATTTCACGGAAAAGCCGGCGTTCTGGTACGTGCTGCTGGCGACCATCCTCTTCAATTTCGCCACGACCCTGCAGAACCTCAACGCGACGGCCTGGGGCGGCGAACTGTCGACCCGCTACACTGAGCGCACTCGCATCATGGGCTGGCGCTCCGGCGTCGGCGCGGTCGCGCGCCTGACCGCTTTCGGCATCCCCGCCTACATGGAGCTGCTCGATCCCACGGCGACCACCGGTGACAAGCTCCATGCGCTGATGTGGGCTGCGGTGATCCTGCTGCCGCTGACCGTGCTGATCGCCATCGTCTCGGTGCCGGAAAAGCCGGTTGAGGTCCTGCCCCACGCCGAGCGGCCGACATTCACGCCGCTGGAGATCCTGCTCACCCTGAAGCGGATGTTCACCAACAAGTATCTCGGATGGCTGCTCCTGGTGGACGTGCTGCAGGCCGGCCCGACGGCCGTCAAGGCAGCGCTCTTCGTCTTCTACGTGTCCTACATCATGAAGGCGCCGGGCCTGTCGGCGACCCTGCTTCTGGCGGTCTATGCGGCCACGGTCCTCAGCACGCCGATCTGGATGTTTTTCGCCAAGGGACGCGAGAAGCACCGGCTGCTGGCCATCGCCGTGCTGCTGTACGGCTGTTCGCAGGCGACCATGCTGTTCTGGGGACCGGACCAGCTGTTCTTCTTCATTGTCGCGATCGCCGTGAATGGGGCGATGAACGCCGGACCGGCCTTCCTGATGCAGTCGATCATGGCCGATATCGTCGACTCCGACACCGTGCTGAGCGGCAAGCAGCAAACCGGCGCCTTCTTCGCCGTCCTGGAGACCACCACCAAGCTGGCGCCGGCCCTGGTGGTGATCGCGATCTTCCCCATGCTGCAGCACTTCGGCTTCGACCCGACTGGCAAGCACAACACGGCGGACTCGCTCAACGCCATGCGGATCACCTTCGCGTTGGCGCCGACCATTCCGGTGCTGCTGGCGGGTGTCCTGCTGTGGAACTTCCCGCTCGGCTCGAAGAAGCACGGTGAACTGCGCGCCGAAATCGAGTCGGCGCGCGCGAGCCGCAGAAAGCCTCACTGATCGAGAAGCGGATCGGGGTCCCGTCCGGGCGCCCTTTCCCACCCGCGCGTCCAAGCTTTGCTTTTGGGCTCCGGGGTGCTTTCCTGCCTCCAGCGCCGCCAGAAGCGGCGCGGACAACGAAATCAGAGACGCATCCAGGCGTCCGGTTCGAACAGGGAAGAGACGATCATGACCCAGGAACACACCCGCAATCCGGGCCCACGCCTTAGCCGGCGTCAGGCGATCAAGGTCGGCGCCGGCGGCATGGCGCTGGCGGGCGCCGGAGCTTCGCCGAGCCTGGCCGAGGAGGCCCGGGTTTCGAAGTTCGGCGTCTACGGCGGCTTTTCCCGAGAGGCCTACGACGGCTGGGTGCGCACCTCGGTCTATGTGCCGATGCGCGATGGCGTGAAGCTGGCGGTCGACATCTACAGGCCAACCAAGAGCGGGAAGCTGCACGTCGGGCGCCTGCCGGTGGTGTGGCAACCCAAGCGCTACCAGCGCGCCATCATCGAGCCGGACGGTTCGCTGGTCACCGTCATGTCGGGTTCGCCCACCAACCTGGCCGCCGAGATCGAGCACCAGAGCGCGGTCAAGCTGGTTCGCCATGGCTACGTCGTGGTCTCGGTCGACCGCCGGGGAAGCGGATCCTCCTCTGGCGTGCGCAGCGAACAGAGCGATCCCAAGGACGCCGTTGACGGTTACGACGTCACCGAGTGGCTGGCGAAGCAGTCCTGGAGCACCGGCAAGATCGGCATGTTCGGCGCCTCCTATGAAGGCGAGATGCAGCTGCGGGTGGCGGGCACGGCGCCGCCGCACCTGAAGGCGATCATGCCGGAGGTCTCGCCCTTCGACTGGTACTGGACCGTGGCGCCCGGCGGCATCGTCCGGACCTCGCAGGTGAATTTCGCGACGTCGCTGCTCAAGCAGGACACCGATCCCAACAACGGCCCTGTCGACGACGACAAGGACCGCGCGCAGCTGAAGGCGGCGCTGGCCGGTCACAAGGCGGGCAACGACTACTCCGGCCCCGGCGGCAAGATACCCTTCTGGGACTCGAAGAACCCTGTGACGGGCGAGCGCCATTGGATGGTCCGGCACGGCGGCAATTTCGCGCCGAAGGCCGCCAAGTCTGGGATCGCCGTCTATCACATCACCGGCTGGTTCTCGAACGTCTCGGTCCACCAGCTGACCTGGATGGTGAACCTCAAGGGCACGCCCCAGAAGCTGCTGATCGGGCCCTGGGCGGCCGGCGGCGCCGTGACCCAGGACGATCGCGCCCTGGTGGCGGTCGAGGCGCTGCGGTTCTTCGATTACTGGCTGAAGGGCGTACAGAACGGCATCATGGCCGAGCCCGCCATCCACTCCTCGATCCCCAGCTCCCACACCCGCGACGGCGCGCCCTTCAAGGGCATGTCCGCCGCCTGGCCAAGGCCCGACGAACAGCGCACGGAGTTCTTCTTCCAGGGCGGCTCAAGCGGCACGGCCAAGTCGGTCAACGACGGCAAGCTTGCGCGGGCCAAGCCCGCCAAGGCCGGCAAGGATGACCTGCAGGTGCGCTACGACTGCTGGTACAAGGGCGGCTGCGAGCCGGCGGGGGCCGGCAAGGCCCCGGTCAACCACGCGGACTTCGACGCCCAGGGACTGACCTACACCACCGAGCCGCTCGACCACGACGTCGAGATCACCGGTCACGGCCAGGCCAGGCTTTGGGTCAGCTCGACCGCCGACGACGGCGACTTCTTCCTGAAGGTCCAGGACGTGGATCCGGACGGCGCGTCGACCTACATCGCCCAGGGCACGCTGCGCGCCTCGCACCGCAAGCTGGGCAAGCCGCCCTACGATTACATGGGCCTGCCCTACAACACGAGCCGGGAGGCGGATGTGGCGCCCTTGCGCAAAGGTGAGCCGAACGAGATGCAGTTCGCCCTGTTCCCGGTTTCCTACATCGTCCGGAAGGGTCACCGCATCCGGGTGACGATCACCGGTTCGGACCTCGACACCGGCCCGTCGCCCCAGGTCAGCCCGGCGCC
This sequence comes from Caulobacteraceae bacterium, assembly GCA_947475465.1. GTDB lineage: Bacteria > Pseudomonadota > Alphaproteobacteria > Caulobacterales > Caulobacteraceae > Phenylobacterium. The sequence continues at coordinate 97,205 of CANJLK010000001.1, forward strand.
GGTCATCACGATTCACCGATCAGCTAGCCACCCATCCTCAGTGACCTTGCCAATCATTCCGAAGCGAAAGGCCTGAGCCTCAAAGCGTGCCGCGATAGGCGCCGCCGTCGAGCAGGATGTTCTGGCCGGTGATGAACCCGGCATTGGCGCCGCACAGGAAGGCGCAGAACTGGCCGAACTCCTGCGGCTCGCCGATGCGCCCGGCGGGGTTCTCAAGGCCGCGCGCCTTGATGGCCTCGTCCAGGTCGGCCTCGCTCATGCCGGGCTTGCGGGTGTTGCCGCGAATGCGGTCGGTGTTGAAGGGGCCGGGTAGGAGGCCGTTGATGGTGACGTTCTCGCGCACCGTCTTGCGCGCGATGCCCGCAACGAAGCCGGTGAGGCCGGCGCGCGCGCCATTAGACAGGCCCAGCACATCGATCGGCGCTTTTACCGCGGCCGAGGTGATGTTGACGATCCGGCCGAACTTGCGGGCCATCATGCCGTCGACGCTCGCCTTGATGAGTTCGATCGGGGTCAGCATGTTGGCGTCCAGCGCCTTGATCCAGTCGTCCCGGGTCCAGTCGCGGAAGTCGCCGGGCGGCGGCCCGCCGGCGTTGTTGACCAGGATGTCGATGTCGCCTGCCGCCTTCAGCGCGGCCTCGCGGCCCTGCGGCGTCGTGATGTCGCCCACGACCTCGGCCACGTCCACGTCCGGATAGACTGAGCGGATATGCGCCGCGGTGGCGGCCAGCGCCTCGCCGCCGCGCGCCGTGATCGTGACGTGAACGCCCTCGGCGGCCAGGGCGACGGCGCAGGCGCGGCCCAGTCCCTTGCTGGAGGCGCATACCAAGGCGCGGCGGCCGCGAATTCCCAGATCCATCGTCGACCTCCCGTTGTTCCTGTCAGCCCGCCCAGATCAGCGGCGCAGCATGGTCGCCTTGGCGCCGATGGCCGTGGCGCCGCCCTCGACCTTGAGCCAGGCGTCGCATTCAACGCGATCGCCCGCAACCTCGGTGATCACCCCGCCGGATTCGACCTTGTCGCCCCCGCGCACACTCGCCAGGAACTTGCAGTCGAAGGCGGCCAGCCGATAGCCGGGAAAGGCCGCCAGCAGCATGTCCATCACGTAGGCGACGTTGTTGGGGCCCTGGTTGATCACCCGGTCGCCAAGCCCGGCCGCCGCCGCGGCCTTGGGGTCGAGGTGTATCGGATTGGGGTCGCGCAGCACCCGGGCGATCACGTGCATCGGCGCGGCCTCGACCGTCAGGACGCGGGTCGGGAGATTGTCACCGGGGTTCATGCTGCAGTCTCGCCACGGCGGGGAAGCACCCATTCGTTGATGCACGACAGGACCTGACCGGCCTGGTCCGACAAGGTCAGCCGATAGGTCAGGAGGTCCATGGCCCCGAAGGTGCGGCTGGGCTTGCGGACCAGGGAAAGGATTTCGCCGCCCACGTCATATTCCTGGTCGACCATCAGGTCGCGGGCGTATTCGACCTTGCTGGTGGCCATCATCGGCCCGTCCTTCACGTCGAAGTCGCACATGGCGCAAAGGTCGCCGACGCTGATGCCCATCTCGCACTGGGTGGCGATGTAATAGAAGATCGGGTGCGCGCGGCCGTCCGGGTCGGGCGGCGAGCCGACCGCCTGGCGCAGGTCGGCGTCTTCCTCGCGGGTGATGCGGTAGCGTCCGCCTGGGAATTTGAACTGATCAACCATGGCGCTGCCTTAGCACTGGCGCGAAGGCCCGATCAATCGACCCTGCGTTTGACTGGAGGCCGCCATGCCTGCCCGTAGGTTCGGTTGACCGCCAAGCAGCGGCTGCATAAGGACCTTGGGAAGCGCTTGAGATCGCCGCAGCGGCGCGGCGCAACCATCGGCGCCTGGGCGAGGAACATGCAAGATCCGCTGAACCGGAAGAGCGCGTCCGAGACGATCGCCGTCTTCCGCCGCTACGTGACCGACTACGTCAACCGCCACGATTTCTCGGTCATCGGCCAGTTCATGACCGACGACTACACCCTGGACTCCTCCGGGTTTCAGGTCACCGGCCGTGACGGCGACTACCAGGCCGCGGTGGCCCGCCAGCTGCAGCAGTTTCCCGGCCTGGTCTTCACGCCCCACGAAATGGTCAATGTCGGCAACCGCATCGCCATCCGCTTCACCGAACATGGCGCCTCGATGAAGCACGACGGCCGCCGGGCGGCCTGGCCCAGCATCGCCATCTACGAGGTCCGTGACGGCCTGCTGGCCCGCTGCGCCATCGAACAGGACTACCAGTCGCGCAACCGCCAGTTGGACACCGGCGTGACTGTGACGCCCGACCCGCCGGCGGTCGCGCCATGGGATACGCCCGAAAGCGCGCCCAATCCGGCGGCCGAAAAGGTGGTCCTGGACTGGCTCTCCTCGAGCGCCTTCCTCGACACGGCCGGCGTGCAGGTGGACGATTCCCGCGCCACCGGCGTCGTCGAGCGGATCGTCGACAAGGGCTCGGTGGAGATTCTGGACATACTCTCCGGCGGGGACAGCGTCGGCTTCCACGCCATCCAGACCGGTGTCCTGGCGGATGATTTCGCCACCGAATTCAAACCCCAGGCCGGCCAACCGGTGAAGATCCACCTGAGCGGGCTCGTCACCCTCAGCGGGGGGCAGGTCACGCGGGGCAATGTCATCCGCGACCGGTACGGCCTCTATCGCAAACTCGGCCGGGCGGCGAAAGCCGCCGCGCCGGCCAACTAAGGAACGCCCGCCGTGAACACCGATTTCTTCTCCCTCAAGGGCAAGGTCGCCCTGGTCACGGGCGGGTCCCGCAGCATCGGCAAGTGGATCGCCGAGGGCCTGATCGCCTACGGCGCCAAGGTCTATGTCTCCTCGCGCGACCCCGAGGCCTGCGCCGCGGCGGCCGAGGAGCTGGGGCCCAACTGTTTCGCCCTGCCGCAGGACATCAGCACCGTCGCCGGCTGCAAGGCGCTGGCCGAAGCCTTCGGCAAGCTTGAGCCGCGTCTGGACATCCTGGTCAACAACGCCGGGGCCAGCTGGGGCGCGACTTTCGAAGAGTTCCCTGAGAAGGGCTGGGACAAGGTGCTCGACCTCAACCTCAAGTCGCCGTTCTTCCTGACCCAGGCCCTCACGCCAGCGCTGAAGGCCGCCGCCGCCGTGTCGCGTCCTTCGAAGGTGATCAACATCACCTCGGTGGACTCGTTCAGGCTGAACGATTGGGACTCCTATTCCTACCAGGCCTCGAAGGCCGGCCTGATGCAGCTGACCCGCCGCATGGCCGCCCACCTGGTGAAGGATGGCGTGCACGTCAGCGCCATCGCGCCCGGCGCCTTCCCCTCCAAGATGAACGAGGCCGCGCGCACCCGTGGCGACGAGGTCGCCAGGGCCATCCCCGCCGGCCGCGTCGGGATCCCCGAGGACGTGGCGGCGGCGGCGGTGTTCCTGGCCGGCCGTGGCGGCGACTACGTCGTCGGCGCCACCGTCGTGACGGACGGTGGGCTGGTCTACGCCGAGCTGGGCGCCAGCATCGACGGCTGAGCGGTTGTCTCAAACAACCGGTTGGCATAGTCGAGACGAAGACAAGGATCGGCGGACCGCATCGCCGGCAAGACAACAAGCAACCTAGGGAAGACATCCATGCCTTGGCCGCCCCGCCAGCCCGCTCGTTCCGAGATCGCCCCGGAGGACATGGAGGCCTACGAGTTCACCATCGAGCGGGCCGGACGGCATGCCGGCGCCCCGGATCCGGAGACGGATGCGGCCTACTATGGCCACCTGCTGCTTTCTGCCCAAACCAGCCTGCGGCTGGGTCAGCTCGGCGTCTATTTCCGCGCCCTGGGTGAGCGCGGCGACAGCTTTTCCCACGGTGACCGGGAATTCGTCGACCAGGTCTTTGCGGCGGACTGGAAGACCAATTGCGTCGCCGAATGGCACATCAACGACGCGCTTTCCACCGGCGTCCGGCTGGAGGCGATCGAGGCCCTGCGGTACGGCCGCGAACACGAACTGACCGAGCGCGAGGCGCTGCTCGCCAGCTTCATTCGCAAGGTCGTGACAGGCAAGATGGACGCCGACACCTGGAACCGGGTCGAGGCCGACATGGGCGAGCGCGGCGTGATGGACTACGCCTGCTTCATCCTGTTCCTGCAGACCACCATGCGCGGCATCCAGCTGACCTCGGGCGGCCAGGAGCCGTCGGACGAATTCATCGACCAGATGATCGCGGACTTCAAATCCGGCAAACGCCAGATCGACGACCACCGCAAACGGATCGGCTGAGTCCGCCCCACGCCTGTCCCAACGCCCAGATCCGGAGTCCCGACATGTCCTTTCCGCCCCGCCAGCCTGCCCGATCGGAAATCAAGCCTGAGGATACCGAGGCCTACAACTTCGTCGTCGACCGGGCGCGCTACCACAGCTTCATGCCGGAGCCGGAGGTCAATGCCGGATACTACGGCAGGTTCCTGCTGGCCCCGCAGGTCAGCGCCTCGCTCTGCCGGCTCGGCCAGTATTTCCGGGCCGTGGGCGACAATGGGCTGAGCTTCTCCCACGCCGACCGCGAGTTCGTGGACCAGATCCTGGGCAAGGACCTGAAGACCAACTGCGTGGCGATCATGCACATCAACGACGCCGTTTCGACGGGCGTGCGGATCGAGGCCATCGAGGCGATCCGGTTCGGGCGTGAGGAAGAACTGACCGAGGGCGAGAAGCTCCTGGCCAGCTTCATCCGCAAGGTGCGCGACGGGACCATGGATCCCGACACCTGGGCGCGCATGGAAGAGCGCATGGGCGAGCGCGGTGCGGTCGACTACGCCAGCTTCATCCTGTTCCTGCAGACCACCATGCGCGGCATCCAGCTGGCCTCCGGCGGCAAGGAGGCGTCCGACGCTGAGGTCGACCAGCTGATCGCCGACATCAAGTCCGGCAAGCACGCGGTCGAGGATTACCGCAAAGGCATTTCGTAGTTCGCGGCGACCGCCGAACCGTCCAGCAAGACACTCCCAGGGAGATCCGAGATGTCCTTTCCAGCCCGCCAGCCCGCCCGTTCTGAAATCACTCAGGCCGATATCGAGGCCTACAACTTCGTCATCGACCGGGCCCGCGACCACAGCGGCGCGAAGGACCCGGAAGCCGACGCTGGCTACTACGGCCGGTTCCTGCTGGCCCCGCAAGTCAGCGCGGCGCTTTGCAGGCTAGGTCAATACTTCCGCGCCGTCGGCAACAGCGGCGAGAGCTACTCCCACGCCGACCGGGAATGGGTCGACCAGGTGCTGGGCATCGAGCTGAAGACCAACATGGTGGCCATGGGGCACCTCAACGACGCCCTGTCGACGGGGGTCCGCGCCGAGGCCATCGAGGCGCTGCGGGCCGGCCGTGAGGACGAGCTCACCGAGACCGAGAAGCTGCTGACCAGCTTCATCCGCAAGGTCTACCACGGGACCATGGAGGCCCAGACCTGGGCCGCGGTCGAGGCGCACATGGGCGAGCGCGGCGCGGTGGATTACGCCGAGTTCGTGCTGTTCCTGGTCACCACCATCCGCAACATCCAGTTGTCGACCGCCAACGCCCACGAGCCCACGGACGCGCAGTTCAATGAGCGGCTGGCCGAGTTCAAGTCCGGCAAGCGCGAGATCGACGACTACCGCAAGCGGATATCCTAGCTCGCGGGCCCGTATCGCGAGCGCGGCCGCCATGCGCTAAGGTGACCAATTGGCGGGGAAGAGGCTTGGCGCGGAGCTGGCGCCTGGCCGGCCGGGGGGCTGAAGGCACAAGGATGATCCGATGCAGCAGGACCTGAAATCACGCCCGGCCGCCGTTGCGCTCGACGACAAGTGGCGGGTCGATGACGGCCGCATCCTGCTCAGCGGCACTCAGGCCATCGTCCGCACACTGCTGGCGCAAAAGGCGGTCGACGTCCGCAACGGCCTCAACACCGCGGGCTATATTTCCGGCTATCGCGGCTCGCCGCTGGGCGGGGTGGATACGGCCCTGTGGTCGATCCGCAAGCGTCTGGAAGACGCCGACATCCTCTTCCATCCCGGCATGAACGAAGACCTGGCCGCCACGGCGATCCGCGGCACCCAGCAGATCGAAATGATGCCCGGCGCCACGCGCGACGGGGTGTTCGCGGCCTGGTACGGCAAGGGTCCCGGCGTTGACCGTTCGGGCGACGCGCTGAAGCACGGCAACTCGGCCGGCGCCCACGCCAAGGGCGGTGTCCTGGCGTTCTACGGCGACGACCACGCCGGCAAGTCCTCGACCATCTCGCACCATAGCGAGCAGGCCATCGCCGCGGCGATGATGCCATCGCTCTACCCGGCCACGGTGGGCGAGATCATTGAGTACGGGCTGCTGGGCTTCGCGCTGTCCCGCTACAGCGGCTGCTGGGTGGGCATCAAATGCGTCAATGAGACCGTCGAGCAGACCGCCACGGCGGACATAGACCTCGACACCTTCGCCCCGGTCCTGCCGCCCGCCCCGCCGCCGCCGCCGGAAGGGATCAACATCCGGCTGGGACACCACCTCAACCCGCTGCGCAACGAACAGGTGGTGATCGACCACCGCCTGCCGCTGGTTCAGAAATTCGTCCGCGCCAACAAGATCGACCGGACCGTCTTCCGCGCCGCGAAGGGCAAGCTTGGGATCATCACCGCCGGTAAGACCTATGGCGACGTGCAAGGCGCCCTGGCCCTGCTGGGCCTGACCGAGGCGCGGGCCGCGGAGCTGGGCGTCTCGCTCTACAAGGTGGGCTGCATCTGGCCGCTCGAAGAGGAAGGTTTGAAGGCCTTTGCCGCCGGCCACGACGTGCTGCTGGTGGTGGAGGAGAAGCAGGCGTTCATGGAGCCGCAGGCGGCCTCTATCCTGTTCAACGCTCCGGGCCGGCCGCTGCTGCTGGGCAAGTTCGACGAGGCGGGCGAGCCTCTGCTCTCCCAGGTGCTGCAGTTGACCCCGGCGATCATCGCGCCGGTGATCGCCGAGCGCCTCGCGCGCCTGGGCGTGGTCGACAAGTCGGTGCAGGCGGCCTGCGCCAGTGCGGTCTCGCGGTCGATCGTCATGCCGGCCAATAATGCCGACACCCCCCGGCGGACGCCCTTCTATTGCTCGGGCTGCCCGCACAACACCTCGACCAAGGTGCCGCAGGGCAGCTACGCGATGTCCGGCATCGGCTGCCACGCCATGGTCCGCTACGCCTATCCCGAGCAGTCCCTGACCTCGACCCACATGGGCGCCGAGGGGGCCAACTGGATCGGCATGTCGCCGTTCAATTCCACCAAGCACATCTTCCAGAACATGGGAGACGGGACCTACTATCACTCGGGCAGCCTGGCGGTCCGCGCGGCCATCGCTGCGGGCGTCAACGTCACCTTCAAGATCCTCTACAACGACGCGGTCGCCATGACCGGCGGCCAGCCGGTGGACGGGCCGATCTCGGTGGCCGAGATCGCCCAGCAGATGCGCCACGAAGGCGTTGAGGCGGTGGTCCTGCTGAGCGACGATCCCTCCCGCCACCAGGGCAACCCGGCCCTGCCGCCTAACATCCGTATCGGACACCGTGACGAACTGGACGCCGTGCAGCGCGACATGCGCGAAATCCCCGGCGTCAGCGTCCTGATCTACGAACAGACCTGTGCGGCGGAGAAGCGCCGGCGGCGCAAGCGCAACGCCTTCCCCAACCCGCCCAAGCGGATGTTCATCTCCAAGGAGGTCTGCGAGGGCTGCGGCGACTGTTCGGTCCAGTCGACCTGCGTCAGCGTCACCCCGGTGGAGACCGAGTTCGGCCGAAAGCGGGCCATCGACCAGAGCAACTGCAACAAGGACTATTCCTGCCTGAAGGGCTTCTGCCCGTCCTTCATCACCGTGGAGAACGCCGAGCCGCGCAAACCCGAGCGGGCCAAGCTCGACGCCAGCCTGTTCGAGAGCCTGCCGCCCGCGCCGCCCGCGCCCATCTCCGGCGACACCTTCAATGTCATGGTGGCGGGCGTCGGTGGCACCGGCGTGATCACCGTCTCGGCCATCCTCGGCATGGCCGCCCACCTGGACGGCCTGGCCGTGTCGCAGTTCGACATGACCGGCCTCGCCCAGAAGAATGGCGCGGTCTACAGCCACGTCCGCGTCGGACGCTCGACGGGCGACCTGCGCAGCTCGCGGATCGGCCGCGGCGAGGCCGACACCCTGCTGGCCTTCGACCTGGTGGCCGCGCTGGCCGACGAGCCGGCCGGCACCCTGTCGCGCGACCGCACCCGCGCGATGATCAACAGTGACGTCTCCCAGACCGTGAGCTTCCAGTTCGACCGCAACGCGGTGGTCTCCGGCGGCCTGCTGCTGTCGCGCATCGGCCGGCTGCTGGGTGAGGACGCGATCTATTCTGTCGACGCCATCGGCCTGGCGGTCGCCCTGATCGGGGACAGCATCGCCTCCAACATGATGCTCCTGGGGGTCGCCGCCCAGAAGGGCGCCCTGCCGGTCAGCACCGAGGCGATCGAACAGGCGGTCAGGCTGAACGGCGCTGCGGTGAACGCCAATCTCGAGGCCTTCCGCCTGGGCCGGCTGCTCGCCGTCCAACCCGACGTCGTCGTCGACATGCGCAGCAAGCCCGTCGAGCCCATCAGCCAGTCGCTGGACGAGATCGTCGCGCGCCGGGTCGAGCGGCTGACCGCCTATCAGGACGCAGCCTACGCCAGCCGCTATGCGGCGCTGGTGGAGCGCGTGCGTGCGGCAGAGCAGGCCGTCGCCCCGGGCTCGCAGGCGATCGCCGAGGCCGTGGCGCGCAACTACGCCAAGCTCCTGACCTACAAGGACGAGTACGAGGTGGCCCGCCTGCTCACCAGCCCGGCCCTGCACGCCGAGATCGCCAAGACCTTCGCCGACGGGGCCAAGCTGAGCTTCAACCTGGCCCCCCCGATCCTGGGCGGCCAGGCCATCGACGGGCGTCCGGCCAAGCGCGCTTTCGGTGCAAAGTTCATGCTGCCGGCCCTGCGCGTGCTGGCGAGGTTCAAGGGGCTGCGGGGCGGATCGCTCGATCCCTTCGCCAAGACGCCGGAGCGGCGCATGGAACGCGCCCTGATCGGTGAATATGAGGCCCTGGTCGAGCAGGTGCTCGGCTCCCTGTCTTCGGCCAATGTGACCGCCGCGGCGGGCCTGCTGGACATGGCCGACGAAATCCGCGGCTATGGGCCGGTGAAGGAAGCGGCAGTGGCGAAATACCGCACCCAGCTGGCCGACGCCCAGGCCACCTTCGCTCAAGCCCCACAGGCGCGGGTGGCGGCGGTGAGCGGCTAAATCCGAGGGGACGAATTTGAGGCTTCCACCGGCGCCGCTATCCCTCTAAACTTGGCCCCAACCAAACGTACGTTTGGCGACCTGGATGTTGAACGCTTGAAGCTGAGCGGTTAAGGCGGCCCATGGCATTCCGCCGGAGCCAATACGGGCGCCGCCGAGGCGCGATCACGACACGACTGAGGAACGGAACCTAAAATGGATATGGAGCTCTCCGAAGAGCATCGCGCCTTCAAGGACTCGGTGGAGCGTTACATCGCCGCCGAAATGCCGAAGGACCTGGCCCGCAAGTGGGAAGCCGACGAAGACAACTATCCCTTCGAGCTGTGGGACAAGATGTCCGCCGGCGGCTTCCATGGCATCGGGATTCCCGAGGAATACGGCGGCATGGGCGGCGACATCCTCATGCAGGTGATCCTCGCCCGCGCCCTTAGCCGTCCCCTGGCGGGCCTGGCCTGGCTATGGGGCATCACCTCGTTCGCCGGCGCCAAGTCGATCGGCGCCCACGGCACCGAAGAGCAGAAGCGCAAGTTCCTGCCGAAGATCGCGGCCGGCGAATTGCGCGCCGCCATCGCGCTCACCGAGCCCGGCGGCGGCACCGATGTCCTGGGGGCCATGGCCACCAATGCGGTGAAGGTCGACGGCGGCTGGGTGGTCAATGGCGAGAAAATCTGGAGCTCCAACTCCCACGTCGCCGATTATCTGCTGCTGCTGGCGCGCTCGCAGAAGGACGTGGCCAAGAACCACCACGGCCTGACCCTGTTCTTCCTCCCGGCCAAGTCCGAGGGCGTGACCATCACGCCGCTGAAGAAGCTGGGCATGCGCGGCATGGGCAGCTGCCTCGTGCACTTCGAGAACGTCTTCATCCCCGACGACCTGGTCATCGGCGAGCCCCACAACGCCTGGTACCAGCTGCTGACATCGCTCAACAGCGAACGGCTGCTGATGGCGGCCTTCTGCCTGGGCTATATCGACGGGGTGATCGAAGACGCCCTCGACTATGCAAAGCAGCGCAAGGCGTTTGGCCGGCCGATCGGCCAGTTCCAGGCGATCCAGCACATGATCGCCGACATGAAGATCGCCCAGTACGCCACCGAGAGCATGCTGATGAACTGCGCGTGGAAGACGCAGGAGGGCAAGGTGTCGATGGTCGAGAGCACGGCGCTGAAGGTCTATTCGGCCGAGCAGAGCAACAAGTGCGCGGACATGGGCATCCAGATCCTGGGCGGCATGGGCTATTCAGCCGAGACGGACATGCAGCGCTACTGGCGTGACAGCCGCCTGCAGCGGATCGGCCCGATCACCGACGAGATGGCGCGTAACCTGATCGCCGAACAGATGGGCCTGCCGCGGTCGTTCTGACCGCGCGCCAGCGGCGTGGGACGCCCTTGCGGGCGCTCTCACGCCGTATTCTGCAGTAGGGTGCCATAGAGCGCCGCCAAAGTGTGGGAGGACATCATGACAAGCGCGATCAGGACGGATGCTCTGAAGGGCCGCGTCGCCCTTGTCACCGGTGGCAGCAAGAACCTGGGTCGGGCCATATCGGTGGGGTTGGCCGAGGCCGGCGCGGACGTGGCCGTGGCCGGGTTCTCCTCACCCGCGGAGGTCGAAGAGACCGTCGCCATGGTCAAGGCCGCCGGCCGCAAGGCTGTTGGCCTTCTGGGCGATGTGAGCAGCGCCGCCGACGTGGAGAGGATGGTCGGTGAGGCGACAGCGGCGCTGGGGCCGATCGACATCCTGGTCTCCAACGCCTCGCAGCGTCCCCGTCGGGCCTTCGTCGACCTGACGGTCGAGGAGTGGGACGACATCATCCGCAACAACCTGTCGGCCTCCTTCTACTTCTCTCGCCTCGTGGTGCCTGGGATGAAGGCCCGCAAGTTCGGCCGCATCATCCTGATCGGCGGTCCCGACGGCCAGCGGCCGGAGCCCTATAGCGGGGCCGCGACCCGCGCCCATTGCAACACGGCCAAGGCCGGCCTGATCGGGCTGATGAAGGCCATCGCCATGGAATTCGGCGACGACGGGATCACCTCCAACGTGGTCAGCCCGGGGATCATGAACACCACACGGGACCTGAAGAATTATCCCCACTGGCCGATGCCCAGAGAAGAGCTTCAGCGCCGGCTGGCGATCCCGCGGATGGGCGAGCCCAACGAAGTCGCCGACATGTGCGCCTTCCTCGCCAGCGACAGCGCCGCCTATGTGACCGGCCAGACCGTCCACGTCTCCGGCGGCTACCTGACCCCCTGACGGGGAGGAGTCGGGGGGGACCTGTTGTCCCCGAGCCTCCGGCGGCGCTAAGTAACCCCTGAAATGTTCGGGGGGATGGGATGAGGATTCGGACCGGCGCGGCCCTGGCGGCCGCTCTTGCCGCATTGCTGGCGATGGGCGCAGGGACGCCAGGGGCCGACAGCCTGCGTCAGGCCGGCATATATGCCGACCCCGACAACTGGACGGGTTTCGGCCGCACGCCGGGATCGCAGCATTTCAGCCCGCTTACCGGCATCAACACCGGCAATGTCGGCAAGCTCGGGCTCGCCTGGTCCTATGATCTCCAGCCGGGCGCCAGCGTGTCCGCGCCCGTCGAGGCCGACGGCGTGCTCTACACGGCCACCGGCTACAGCATCGTCACCGCGCTTGACGCGGTGACGGGCCGCGAGCTGTGGCGTTACGATCCCCACGCGCCGGAAGTCGCCGGCCACAAGCTGCGGTATGGCTGGGGCATCCGCGGCCTGGCCTACGATAACGGCCACATCTTCGTGGGCACCCACGACGGCCGCCTGCTTTCGCTGGACGCGAAGACCGGCAAGCTGGCCTGGAGCGTCATGACCCTGAAGTCGGACGACATCCGGTTCATCACCGGTCCGCCGCGGGTGTTCAACGGCAAGGTGTTGATTGGGCATGGCGGCGGCGACCACGGCGACAACCGCGGCTATGTCACCTGCTATGACGCCGCGACCGGCCGCCAGCTGTGGCGGTTCTACACCGTGCCCGGCGATCCGAGCCTTGGTTTCGAGGACAAGGCCCAGGCCATGGCGGCCAAGACCTGGACCGGAGAGTCGTGGAAGTATGGCGGCGGCGGCGTGGTCTGGCACGGGATCACCTACGACCGCGAGTTCGACCGCTTCTACATCGGCACCGGCAACGCCGAGCCGGCCAGCCGCTACATCGGCCATACCAGCGGCGACAACCTGTTCTCCGCCTCAATCGTCGCCCTGGACGCCAAGACCGGCAAGTACGTCTGGCACTACCAGCTCAACCCGGGCGAGGAGTGGGACTACGACGCCGACATGGACATGCAGCTGGCGACGCTGAAGATCGCCGGCAAGCCGCGCAAGGTGCTGATGCAGGCGCCCAAGAACGGCTTCTTCTATGTGATCGATCGCACCAACGGGAGGCTGATCTCGGCCGAGAAATTCGCCAAGGTGACCTGGGCGACGCGGATCGACCTGAAGACCGGCCGGCCGGTCGAGGTGGACGGCGTGCACTTCCGCGGGCGGGGCAAGGCCTTCGAGACCTGGCCGGGCCCGACCGGCGCCCACAACTGGCTGCCCATGGCCTTCAATCCCAAGACGGGCCTCGTCTACATCCCGGTCAGCGAGCGCGGGGCGGTTTTCGGCGACAAGGGCAGCGACGCCGACCCGGACCTGCAGGGCGGCGACAAGAGCCGGCTCGTGGCCTGGGATCCGGTCCGGCAAAAGGAAGTCTGGCGCGTCGAAACGCCCGGCATTTGGAGCGGCGGCGCCATTGCGACGGGCGGCGACCTAGTGTTCCAGGGTCAGGTCGATCACCGGTTCAACGCCTATTCGGCCCAGACCGGCCGGCGGCTTTGGTCCTTCGACGCGCGCGCGCCCGTCATCGCACCGCCCATCACCTTCCAGGTGAACGGCGTGCAGTATGTCAGCGTCCTGACCGGCTATGGGATCACCCTTGGTCTCTTCAGCCGAACCACCCAGGCCTATGTCCCGGACTATCGCAACATGGCCCGGCGGGTTCTGACGTTCGCGGTCGGTGGCGCGCAGACCCTCCCGGCCTCGCCCACCATCGACAAGACCCCACAGCCCGATCCTGAGTTCGTGGCCGATGCGGCGCGGGCGGCGAAGGGCAAGGCGGCGTTCGACGGCTACTGCCGCCTTTGCCACGGCATCAACGCCATCGCCGGGGGCACCGCGCCAGACCTGCGCTGGTCGCCGATCATGGCCTCGCAGGACGCATTCAAGAGTGTTGTCCACGAAGGCGCCTTCGTGACGAAGGGCATGCCGCAGTTCGAGGATCTAAGTCCCGCCACCATTGAAGATCTGCGCTTCTACCTGCGGACAAGGGCGCAGCAACTGCCGAAGTAGAACATCGACGAGGCGCCAAAGCGCCCGCACACAGGGAAGGAAAGCCGATGGCCGTAGGGCGCGTTTCGAGACGATCGACCATGACCGCGACGTGGGTCACAGGGGCTTTCGCGGCGATCCTGCTGGCTGGCGCCGCCCAGGCCGGAGCCACCGTCAGCGGGCCAATCCCCGGCGACCCGATCATCGACATCGCCAAGGGCGACCAGGCCGCCAAGGGCTATGTGACCGAGGAATACGTCTTCTCCGGTACGGCCCAGGCCTACCGGCAGATCGGCGCGCCCACGACGGACGGGCGCTGGCAGGTCGAGCCGGCCGCGACAGCACCCTTCAAGTCGCGACTCATCGTCCAGCGGCCCAGCGACCCGAAGAAGTTCAACGGCACGGTCTATGTGGAATGGCTGAATGTCAGCGGCGGACGTGACAGCGCCCCGGACTGGAAGCTCGCCCATCGCGAGATCCTGCGCAGCGGCGCGGCCTGGGTGGGCGTCTCGGCCCAGAAGGTCGGCATCGAGGGCGGGCGCAGCCTCAACCTTGGCGCCCTGCCGCTCAAGAAGATGGACCCGGCCCGCTACGGCGAGCTGAGCCATCCGGGCGACGCCTTCTGCTTCGACATCTTTTCGCAAGGCGGCCAGCTGGCCCGCAACACCGGGGACCAGAAAATCCTCGGGGCGCTGGCGCCCAAGCGCATGCTGGCGATCGGGGAATCGCAGTCGGCGATCTACCTGACCACCTACGTCAATGCGGTCGATCCGGTGGCCAAGGTGTTCGACGGCTTTGTGATCCACTCCCGCTTCGGCGGGGCGCCGGCGGTCGAGGCCTATGACCTGATGGATCCGGCCAACGCCGCCAAGATGCCCAAGGCGGTGAAGCTCCGTGATGACCTGCGTGCGCCGGTGATCACCGTCATCACCGAAACCGACCTCATGAGTTCGTTCGGCGGCTTCCTCGCTGCACGACAGCCGGACTCAGATCGCCTGCGCATCTGGGAGGTTCCGGGCGCCTCGCATGCCGACAGCTACATGCTGGCGGTGAGCGATATCGACAACGACGCGACGTCGCCCGTGACGCTGGCCGCGACCTATCTGCAGACCACGACGATCCGCGGCGCCAAGGCGACGGACAAGCCGTTCAACTTTGCGCCGCAGCACCACTACATCGTCTCCACGGCCCTCTCGAGCCTCGACCGCTGGGTAAAGACAGGCGTAGCCCCGCCGCATGGCGCGCCGATGGCGACCGTGGCGACCGGCGATCCGGCCGGGACGTTCAGGCTGGCGCTGGACGCCAACGGCAACGCCAGGGGCGGCATCCGCACGCCCTGGATGGACGTCCCCTTCGCGCGGTTGTCGGGCCTGGGCAACTCCGGCGGCACACTCTCGGTCTTCGTTGGCACCTCGGAGGTCTTCGACCAGGCGACGCTCGACCGGCTCTATCCCGGTGGCCGCAAGGACTACCTGCAGAAGTTCGACGTCGCCCTGGCGCGCGCGGTAAAGGCGGGCTTCATCCTGAAGGCCGATGAGGCCGACATCCGGGCCCTGGCCGTGGCCATGTATCCGGGCGCGAGATAGGCCGGTGCGGGCGACTTGGGTGAGGCTGTGGCGCGGCGCGGTCGGGCTGGGGGCCGGCGCCCTGCTGCTGACGGCCGCGGGATCCGCGGCGGCGCAACCGGGCGCGGCCGGTGCGCAACTGCGGCCGTTCATCTGCCAGACCCAAAGCTTCCTGCTTCCGGATGGATCGAACCTGGGGCCGCCGCTGGACGCGGCCTGCGGGTTCACGCCACGCATCGACTACGTCTACATGCCGAAGGCTGGCGGCGGGTTCCGGCCGATGGCCGATACCGCCCGGCTGCCGGACGACGTCGCGACAACCACCACCACGGCGGGTCTGACCGTCCCCTTCGTGGTGCGGCTCGAAACCACGCCGATCAACCGCGGCATCCACCAGAACGCGGTGCTGTTCGATCCCACCGCTGAGACGGCGCCGACCCCTGCCGGGCCGCCCAGGGCCTGGAACCGGCGGCTGCTGGCCGTGCATGGGGTCGGCTGCCCCGGCGGCTGGTACATCCAGGGCGCGGCCCAGGGCGTGTCGGTGCTCGATCCCGTGCGCCTGGGCGAGGGCTATGCGGTGTTCAACAACACGCTGCGGCACCCGACCAACAGCTGCAACGCCGCCCTGGCCGGCGAAACCGCGAAACTGGACAAGGCCCATGTGGTCGAGGTTTTCGGCGCGCCGGACTTCACGGTGAGCATGGGCGGGTCGGGCGGGGCATATACCAGCCTGCAGATCGCCGACGCCTTTCCAGGTCTGTTCGACGGCCTGCTGATCAGCGCCACATTCCCCGATGCTCTGTCCATCGCGATGGCGGGCTCCGACGCCCATCTGCTCAGCCACTACTTTGCCGGTCCGGGAGCCGGGTTCTCGGAGGCGCAGCGGGTGGCGGTCAGCGGCTACAAGAGCCTGCGGGCCTTCGCCGACGCCGCCGGCCAGGTCCAGCGCACCGATCCGGTGTCCGACCGCACCAGCCCCGACGGCTACCGCGGCGCGGTCTGGAACCCGGCCGTGCCCGCGACTCTCCGCTACGATCCCAAGACCAATCCCCACGGGGCCCGTCCGACGATCTTCGACGTGGCGCGGGACATATATGGCGTCGATCGCGCGACCGGGTTCGCGCTGCGGCCCTTCGACAATGTCGGGGTCCAGTACGGGCAGATGGCCTTGCGGGCGCGGCAGATCACCCCGGCGCAGTTCTTGGACCTCAACGCCAGGATCGGCGGCTACGACCGCGATGCAAACTTTGTGACAGCCCGCAGCGTGGGCGACCTGGGCGCCATCCGGCGGGCCCAGGAGGCCGGGCTGGCGCTGGGCGGCGGGGGTGGACTGGCCTCGATCCCGGTGCTGGACGCCGCCGGCGGCCCGCTGCTCTACGACGAGGACGGCGGCTACCATTACCAGTGGTTCCACTTCGCCGTCCGCGAGCGGATGAAGCAGGCCAACGGCGATGCCTCCAACCATGTCATGTGGCGCGGCGGGATCGGCATGGCCGATATCAGCCGGACCGCAAGCGCCGCGGCGCTCTCGCCGGAGGGCCAGGCGGTCTCCGCGAAGGTGACGGTCGAAGGCTGGAACGCCCTGGTCGATTGGATCGCCGCCATCAAGGCTGACCCCGGGGCCGGCTCCACCCGCGAAAAGGTGCGGCGCGACCGGCCCGCTAACCTTATGGACGGCTGCTGGACCAAGAGCCTGGATCCCCAGTTCATCGCCGAGCCGCAGACCTGGGGCCGTGGGCCGGATACGCGGTGCAACGCGCTCTATCCCTCCTATTCCTTTGTGCGGAAGGAGGCGGGCGGGCCCCTGGCGGCGAATGTCTACAAATGCCAGCTCAAGGCCATCGACCCGAAGGACTACGCCGGCTTCACCGCCACCGAACTTGCCCGGCTGAGGGCGATCTTCCCGACCGGCGTCTGCGACTTCACCCGGCCAGGCCAAGGCGCGGCGCGGGTGATCCCTAGGACCTGACCGGGCTCAGGCCCAGCTCAGGTCCTGCTTGCGAAGCGGCGTCTGGCGGATGCGCTTTCCGGTGGCCGCGAAGATCGCGTTGACGATGGCCGGCCCCACCGGACCCACCGGCGCCTCGCCGACTTCGCTGAACCGCTCGCCGTTGGAAACCGCGCCGAAGTGGATGCGGATCGTTGGCGTCTCGGCCACGCGGACCATGGGGTATTCGTGGAAGTTGCTTTCGACGATCCGGCCGTCCTTGACGGTCAGGCCCTCGTTGAGGGTCATGTTGACCCCGAAGATCACGCCCCCTTCCATCATCGCGCGCACGGCGTCCTGGTTGACCACCCCGCCCGGATCGACGGCCAGATCAACCTGGTGGACGGTCAGGACGCCCGCCGGCGTCACTTCCACCCGCGCCACGGCGGCCACGGTGGTGCCGGCGTTGGGCTTGCCGCCGCCCGACCAGTTGCTGATCGCGATGCCCCGGCCCTGTCCGCGCGGCAGGGGCTGGCCCCAGCCGGACTGGGTGGCGGCTTCCTTCAGGCACTTGGCCCAATGCGGATCGGGCCAGGCGGCCAGCAGCTTCAGGCGGTATTCCAGCGGATCGATGTTCGCCGCGTGCGCGCACTCGTCGATGAAGCTTTCGGCGAAGAAGGCGTTGGTGTTGTAGCTCGGTCCCCGGTAGGGGCCCGTCAGGATATGGATCGGCATGACCGCCGTTTCCATCTGAACGTTGGGGATGGCCCCGCCCGCATAGACGCTGTCCTGCAGGCCAGTCAGGCTGTGGCCATTGCCGGCGGCGCGGGCGCGCAAGACAACGGGCATGCCCTGGGCGTCGAGACGCGCGCTGAGCTTGGCGGCCTCCATGGGACGGTAGCGGCCCTGGCGCATGACCTCCTCGCGCGACCAGATCACGTGCACCGGCCGGCCGGGAACCTTCTTGGCCACCGCCACCACCATGCGCACGTCGTTGCCAAACACCCGGCGGCCGAACCCGCCGCCGACAAAGGTCTGGTGGACGTAGACGTTCTTGGGATCGACGCCGCTTTCCTCGACGGCCACGCAGAAGGCCTGCTGGGATTGCTGTGAGGGGTGCCACAGGTCGACGCGGTCGGCGGTGACCAAGGCGGTGCCGTTCAAGGGCTCTATGGCGGCGTGTTCGCAATAGGGCGTGAGGTAGGAGGCCTCGACCAGCCGGCCCTCGCCGGAAGTCAGCGGGCCCGCGCCGTCGCCCCGGGTCAGCATGACCTTGCCGGGGGACTCGCAGACGGCAAGCGCCGCGTCCTGCAGCTGTTCGGTGGATTTCCAGCGGGCGCCCTCGCCGTCGTCCCAGACCACCGGCAGGGCTTCCAGCGCCTTGCGGGCCTGCCAGTAGTGGTCGGCGAGCACCGCCACGGCGCTTTGGGCCGTACTCGTGGACATCGGCAGCGGTGAATCGAAGGGCAGTTTGACGCGCGGTTCCGAGGGGTCGACCACCACGACGCTGTGGACGCCGGGCATGCGCCGGATGGCCTCGAAGTCGTAGGACTTCAGCTTGCCGCCGTGCACCGGCGACTGCATCAGCGCCGCGTAGAGCATGTTGGGCAGGCGGACATCCATGCCGTATTGGGTCTGGCCTCTGACGATAGCGGCGTTGTTGAGCTTGCCGGGCGCTGCGCGGCCCAGGAGGGTCCATTCGGAGCGCGGCTTGGGCGCGGGTTCCTTGTCCAGCACCACCGCGGCGGCGCGGGCGGCGACCTGGCCATAGCGCAGGGTCCGTCCGGTCGGCGCATGGGTGAGCACGCTGTCCTTGGCCACCACCTCCGAGACCGGAACCTTCCAGGCCTGGGCGGCGGCGGTCTTCAGCCGCTCGCGGGCGCTGGCGCCGGCCTGCAGCAGGGGCTTCAGGCGCCCGGCGTTGGTGCTGCGCCCGGCGAAGAAGCCGTAGATCGGCCCGGGGCCGTTCGCATAGACGTTCTGCTGCTGGAAGTTGCGGTTGGTGGAGGCGAACTCCGCGTGGATCGTCGGCCAGGCGCAATTGAGTTCCTCGGCCACCGTCATGGCGCACTGGGTCATGGCGCCGTTGCCGATCTCCGGTGTCGGGACCTGGACCGTCACAGTGTCGTCCGGGGCGATGGTGATCCAGGGGCAGAACTCGCAGGGCTCTCCGTCCTTGCCGAGCGCCTGGGCGCCAGTGGGTATGACACCCAACGAAAGGCCGCCGCCGACGGCCAGCGCGCTGATGAGGAAACCGCGGCGGTCGAGTTTGGAGATGGCGTTCATGGCGCTCAGACCTTGTGCTGGGCGTGGAGGGCCTTCGCGGCCGCGTGGATGCCGGCGCGGATCCGCACATAACTGCCGCAGCGGCAGATGTTGGTCACCGCCGCGTCGATGTCGGCGTCGGTCGGGTGCGGATTGTCCTTCAGGAGGGCCGAGGCGGCCATCAGGACGCCAGCCTGGCAGTAGCCGCACTGCGGCACGTTGAGGTCCACCCAGGCGGTCTGCAAAGGATGGTTCCCGTCCGCCGACAGGCCCTCGATGGTGGTGATCTTGACGCCGGCCAGGGCCTCCAGCGGCGCCTGGCACGACCGCGCCGCCACCCCGTCGATCTGCACGGTGCAGGCCCCGCACTGGGCCACGCCGCAGCCGTACTTGGTCCCGGTCATGCCCAGATGGTCGCGCAGCACCCAGAGCAGTGGCGTGGAGGGATCGGCATCCACCTTATGGACCACGCCGTTCACTGTAATGGTGGTGCTCATCCCGCCCGCCCTCTGGAATTATTTCGGGCATTGTGCGCCGAAGCGCCCGGCGAATAAAGCTCGACCGGCACGGCTGCCCGCCCCTGTCGGAAATGAACGCTGCGCGACCCAGCGGGCGATATTTCTCGCCGCGTTGCGTTCGGCGCATCGTAAGAAAGGCGATGGAGTAGGGACGCGCGCGGGCAAATGGCATCAGCGAAGGACATCGCCAACCGGATCCCGATCAGCATCGCGCTGGTGCTGGCGACGGTGATGAACACGATCGACACCACGATCGCCAACGTCGCCCTGCCGCACATCCAGGGCAGCGTGTCGGCGACCCAGAACGAGATCGTCTGGGTGCTCACCTCCTATATCGTCGCGACCGCGATCATGACGCCGCTGTCCGGCTGGCTGGCGTTGCGCATCGGGCGAAAGCGCTTGCTGCTGTTCTCCATCGGGGGGTTCACCGTGGCCTCGATGCTTTGCGGCGCGGCGCAGACCCTGCCGGAGATCGTCATCTTCCGCCTGGTCCAGGGGCTGGCGGGGGCGTCGCTGATGCCGCTTTCCCAGACCAGCCTGCTGGACCTCTACCCGCGCAAATACCTGCCGCAGGTGATGAGTGTGTGGAGCGCGGCGGTCGTCCTGGGACCCATCGTCGGGCCGACCCTTGGGGGATGGCTGACGGAACAGTTTTCCTGGCGCTGGGTATTCTACATCAACCTGCCGCTGGGAATTCTCGCCTTCCTGGGCCTCTACCTGGGGATGGACGGGAAGGATGCCGAGCGCCCACGGCCCTTTGATTTCCTGGGCTTCGGCGCACTGGTCCTGTTCATCGGCGCATTCCAGATGATGGTCGATCGCGGACAGGAGCGTGACTGGTTCTATTCCCATGAAATCTGGGCGGAGGCGGCTCTGGCGGCCTCGGGCCTCTATGTCTTCATCATCCGCTCGATGACGACGCGGCACCCGTTCTTCAGCGGCGAACTGCTGCGCGACCGGAACTTCGTGACCACCACCTGCTTCACCTTCTTTTCCGGCGTCCTGCTGTTCGCCACCAGCGCCCTGCTGCCCTCCTTCATGCAGAACCTCTTGGGCTACTCGGCCCTGCAAAGCGGCGTCGCCAGCATGCCGCGTGGGGCCGGCGCCTTCATCGCCTTCCTGGTGGTGCCCAGTTTCATCCCCCTGTTCGGGTCACGCCCGGTCCTGCTGTTCGGTCTGGGGCTGACCTTCCTGTCATTGTGGCAGATGGCGCACTTCGATCTCGCCATGACCTCCGGGCCGATCATGCTGTCGGGCCTGATCCAGGGCCTGGGCATGGGCTTCCTATTCACCCCCCTGCAGGTCTTCACCTTCGCCACCCTCAAGCCCGCCTTGCGCACCGAGGGAACGATCGTCGCGAACATCTCGCGCAACATCGGCTCAAGCGCCGGTATCTCCGTCTTGCAGGCCCTGCTGATCCGCAAGAGCAGCGCCGCCCACGCCGCCCTTGCAGCGCACCTGTCGGTTTCCGACCCGGTGGTCCGATGGGCCCTGCCGCCGTTCATGAATCCGCAGACTCCCGTCGGCCTTCGGGCTCTCGAGATCGAGGTGAGCCGGCAGAGCGCGATGATCGGCTACGACGTTATCTTCGGCGGCCTCGCTATCGCCACCCTCCTCGCCGTGCCGGCCCTGATGTTCCTCAAACCGCCGCGCGGGCCGGTGGAGATCGAGATCGTCGCGGACTAGGGGCCCTAATCCTCGACCCTGAACTTCTCATGGCAGGCCTTGCAGGTGGCGCCCAAGGTCTTGGCCTGGGTTCGGACGGCACCCAGGTCGCCCGTCCCATTGGCCGCCGCCAGATCGCCCGAGGCCTTGCGGAAGTTGGCGTTGAGCGTGTCGAAGACCGCGCGGTTCGTCCAGATCTCAGGTTTGGCGTGGGTCTTGACCCCGGGACCCGGGCCGCTGCCCGGCGGGAACCATCCGCCCAACTGCGCCGCGTCCCGGCCGATGGTTGCGACGGCATATTTCACCATCACCCTGAGGGGCTCGGGCTTCTTGAGTTCGTCGTTGAGGTTCTTGAAGGCAGTCCCGAGTTCCTTGAGACCCGCCTGACGCATTTCCACCGGGCTTGGATTGTCCTGGCTTCGGCCGGGGGTCGCCGCGCCCAGAACGATCAGGACGCCGAGTCCAGCCACGCGCCGCCTCATCGCCTGGGCGCCCAGGAGTCGCAGACCGCGATCGGCGAAACGGGTCCGCCGATCAGCTGGCAGCTGCCGCAGGCCGGCGCCGTCGCCGTCGCCGCCGCGGTGAAGAAGGCGCAGGCCTGGCAGCGCCGGTCGGACGTCGGCGCCGGCGAGGCGTAATGCAGCGAGGCCCGCAGGGAGGCGTGCCCCGGATCGTCATCGTCGGCCTCGCAGGCCGTGGCCTCGGCCCGGGCCTGGGTGCGGCTGGCGAGGATCGCCAGGCCCGCGCCGGCGGCCAACCGCAACAGCGCCCGCCGGGAACCGGGGCGCCCGACCCATGTTTTCCTGCTCACGACTCCCCCCGGCTCAGCTGGATCAATGATTGCCTCCATGGCCTCAGGATTCCGGCTGGGTGCCGGCGATCACCAGGGCGACGAAGCTTGGTCCCTTGCCGGTCAGATGGCCAAGCAGCTGCCCGGGCAATTCATCGTCGACGAAGGTGAAGACGGGCCGGCCGCGGTAGGCCCAGGCCCTCACCTTGGCCGGTGCGTCCTGCGGTCGATAGGTGGGGCCGGTGGCGTCGGCGAACAGCGGCTGGGCGACATCTATGATGGTCCATTCGCCCACCGGCCGGGCGCCGGGCGAAGCCCGGTAGGGCCGCCAACGCTCCATGCATTCGGCGGGCCCGCCGCAAAGCAGTGACCAGTGCGCCGCCGGGTCGCCAGGATCGCCGCAGGTCGCGCCGTTGACCTGGCATTCGAAGGCGTAGAGCGCCATGCCATCGCGGGTCGTATAGACCTCGCCGATCAGGCTGAGACGGGTCCCGATGTCGGCGGGGCGGCCGACCGCCGGCCGATAGATGGCCAGCGCCCATTGGCCGTTCAGATCGGCTTCCGCCGCGCCGGCGGCGACGGCGTAGAGCGGCTGGCCCCTGAAGGCGTATTGCCGTCGCCCGGCGCCCGCGTCCATCACCGTCCAGTCGCCTTGCGCCCGGGCCACGGCCGCCGCCCGCACAGGCTCCAGCGACGGCGCTGGGCCGTCCGAAACCCGTTGCAGGCCTCGCCGGACATAGAGCGGCCGGCTGTCGGCGCCGGCCAGGACCAGCCCTTCCGGCCGGCGCACGATCTTCAGGCCGGGCGGAAAGCCCAGCGGCGCGAAGGCCGGCTTCCAGAGGTAGCTGCCGCGTCCCAGGCCCACGCCGTTCACGTCGCCCGGGCGGTGATCGCGGATGGAGGTGTAGAGCGGGTGACCTTCGTAAGCCCACTGCCTGCCGCCGCCGTCGCGCGGGATGGGTTTCCACGGGCCGTCGGCCGCAGCGCCCGCGGCGGCCAGGAAGGGCGGGCTCTTCTGGGCGCAGGTCGGACGCGTCTCGGCCATCGGAACCGGCATGTAGCCTTCGACAGTTCGCTCGGTCTTGGCGCGAACGTCGTTGCAGTGAGCCTTGCCGGGCGTCGGGTCGTCCATGGCCGTCGTGTAGAGCGTCATGCCTCCGGGCGTGGCCAGGACCGGCCCGTCCTCGGACATCTGCACGATCGCCGGCGGGGCGGCTTTGGCCGTTGAAGCCAGTCCGGCGGCCGCGATCACGGCGCAGGTCAGCGCCCATCCCAAGGTTCCCGAGCGATGCGATCCCATGGCGTGCAGCCTCTTCAAGCTCAGACGAGCATCTCGCCGATTTCCCGCGACGCTTCCATGGACTGCGTCCCCCAGCTTGAGGCGGGCACGCCCATCAGCCGCTGGCAGGTGAAGCCCAGGGCCGTTGCGGCCTGTTCCTTGCCGTCGATGTGCAGCCCGGTCTTCACCCGTCCGTTGAGCGTGCCGGCGGTGAACATCGGAATGCTCTCCAGAGAGTGGACCTTGGCGAACTGGCAGTCGGTGTGGGCGTAGACCAAGGAATGGTCGAGCAGCGAGCCGTCGCCCTCGGGTGTTGCGGCCATGGCTTCGACGAAATAGGCCCATGACTCGATGGCGCGGTTCACGAACCACGAGGAGTTGGGCTGGACCCCGAGCTTCGGATCGATGGGCTCCTCGTGCGTCAGGATGTGGTGGGTCCGTTCCGAACCGTTGCGCACCAGCGACGAGGCGCTGTCGGAATAGACCATGTTGAAGACCTTGGTCTGGTTGCAGCTCAGGGCCATGACCAGCATGTCGCTCATCGCCCGGTGGCGGGCCGTCACCAATTCCACGTCGAGGCCCACGGGCGTCTCGTCGGGCGCCTTGCCCGGGATCTTGCAGTTGGGGGCGGGCGGCGGCTTCTGCAGTTGCAGTTCTAGGCGCGTCTCAAGCTCGCGGATCGAGGTGAAGTACTGATCGAGCCGGATCTTGTCGGCGGCGCCCAGGCCCTGTTCCAGGCTCTTGGATTCTTCCCGCACGCTAGACAGCACGCTCTTGCGCACCATGGTCCTGGCGTCGGGGGTGAAGGTCGGCGAATTGGGGTCCTGGAACTCCGGGCCGAAGATCTTGCGATAGAAGTCGACGGCGCTGGTCTCCGGCGGATTGACCGCGTCGGCGCTGCGGAAGCTGTAGCTGTCCCGCGGCTGTCCGGTCGAAGCCAGCGTCAGGGAGCGGAAGCGCGCGCCCGCGCCGATGGCGTCGGAAACGGCGACGTCCAGGCTCTCGCCTGGCAGGCTGGTCTTGTTGGCCGGCACGTGTCCGCACCTCAGCGCCACCCAGCCGGTGTAGTGACAAAGGTTGGGCTTGCCGTCGGTGAAGACGTTGTAGTTGCTGAACAGGTTGATGTGCCGCCGGACCTTTTCCAGGGGCTTCATCTGCTGGGGCAGAACATAGTCGGCCCCGAAGGTCTTGGGCACGAAGATCTCGCTGTCGACGCCAAGTCCCCAGAACCAGGTCCCGAACCGGGCCGGCAACGGCGCGCCGGCCGCCATGGCCGTTCCGTTCTCGTTGAGGAAGACGTCCAGGAGCGGAAGGGACACCGCCACGGCGCCGCCATTCAACAGGCCCTTGAGGATGCGGCGGCGGCTGAAGCCGGGACCGGACTTAATGAGCATGGCTCGAGGCCTTCTCGGTAAGGAGCGCCGTGGCGCCGATGGACTGGGCGAGGGTGGGTTGCCTGACGGCGAAGAAGGCGTTGCTGAACACAATCAGCCGCAGCATGCCATCGAGGCGGTAGCCGGAACGGTCCAGCCGGGCCTGGAAGAACCTGAGCAGCGGGGTCTCGTCGCGGGTGACCGAGCGCCCTGTGCCGTATTCGAAGAGCCGGTTGACGATACAGGCCCGCAGCGCCGGGTCATCGCGGATGGTCCGCGCGAGCCCGGCGGCGTCGGCGTATTTCACGCCGTTCAACTCCCCGGAGGCGTCGATGGGCGCGCCCTGCTCGGTCTCACGGAACTGGCCGGCGCCGTCGAACTTCTCCAGGGCCAGGCCAAGTGGATCGGTGAGCGCGTGGCAGCCGCGGCAGGTGGGGTCGGTGGCGTGGGCGAAGAGACGTTCCCGCGCCGTGTGGAACTTTGCGTGCGGGTCCTCGACGATGGAGAAGTCGACGTTGGGTGGCGGATCGGGGACCTTCTGGCACAGCAGGACCTCGCGGATGCCGCGGCCGCGACGGGTGGGGGAACTGCGCCCCGGATGGCCGTACTGCGCCAGGAACGCCACCTGGGTCAGGATCCCGACGCGGGGGTCGTCCACCGGGAATTCGTAGGCCTTCCACTCCGAGGGGCCGAGATCCATCGGGGCGCGGTAGATCGAGGCCAGGGGCGCGCTCATCATCGTGCGCCGAGTCGTGAACAGATCGCGGTAGTCGCCCTTTCGGGTGACCAGGTGGTCCACCACGGTCCGCAGCATCTGCTCGCGGGCTTCCCCGGCCATGGTGCTGGTGAAGGCCGGATAGATGATTGAATCCTTGGCCACATTGTCGAAGGCTTCCAACACCAGGAAGTCCTCGAAGAACGCCCGCACCCCGTCCTGGAACTGGGGCGAGGCGATCATCCGTTCGGTCTGCCGCTGCAGCCCCGCGGGGTCCTGCAATTCGCCCCGGGCGGCGGCGCGGAGCAACAGGTCGTCCGGCGCGGCGTCCCAGAGGAGGAAGCTCAGTCGGGCGGCCTTGGAGTAGCTGTCCAGCCGCACACGGCCGGCCGCGCTCGGGTCAGGCTCCACCTTCTCGCGGATCAGCAGGAAGTTGGGCGACACCAGCATGCCGGTGAGCGCGGCGCCCAGGCCGGCGTAGAAGTCGCCTTCCTTCGCCGTCGCCTGGGCGGCGATATCGACCTTCAGGGCCAGTTCGCGTTCCGTCAGAGGCCGGCGGTAGAGGAGCCGCCCGACCTCACCCAGGAATCGTCGCGCGCAAGCGTCGTCAGGCGCCGTCTCGGTGGCGGGCTGGCAGGGCGCCAGGAACCTGCGGTGGCCGGGATCGACCGTCTGCTGGGCGACGGACCGCGCCGCGGCGTCCAGCCGGTCCAGGGCGCCGGGCGTCACCACCGCGGCGCTGGCCCCGACCGCCAGCAGGCCATCGGTGCGCTTGACCGGCGCGAACCGGATGTTCGCGGCGATATCCGGCCCGAAGACGTTGGTAATGGTGTGGAGATAGGCGCTTTCGCTCATCAGCCGCAGGGTCGGATCGGCCCCCGGCGCGGGAGGTTCGACCGGGGCGGCCCCGGACGCCTGGGCCCAGCTCGCGTCGCCGGCGACCGCCAGCAGCGAGGCCGCCGCGCAGAGACCTGCCAGACAGGCCGCGAGGGCGAACCGGCGGCGCGGACGGGCCATCAGTAACGTCCCTCGCCGGTGGCCGCGACGCGGGTCTGGAGCGCCTTCGCCACCGGATGCGGGATCATCGCCCGGACGGCCTCGACCTTGTAGCTGGTGGAGATCGCCGTGCACTGTCCCGTCGCCGGGTCGGGGAAGCCGTCCGCGTAGCGGTGGGCTGCGCGATAGACGCCGGCCTGGCTGAATTTCCCGACCGCCGCCGCGGCGCCCTTGCCGTGCATGTTCCACCAGTACTTGAGGTCCTCATAGCCTGCGAAGAAGCCGCTGGCGCCGGTGTCGGTGAGCTTCAGCCGCAGGCGCAGGTCCTTCATCCGGTGTTCCACGGGAACGTTCACCCAGATCCCCGGAAAGTCGGCCACGGGAATGGGATCGGTGATCAGCACGCCGTCGACGATCCGGCCATGAGCCGTGTGGGTGTAGCGGGGAAACCGGTCGTCGATCCTCTGGATGAGGAAGGGGACGTATTTGTCCGGAGCGCTGGCGACGAGTTTGTCGCGGCCCTTGTAGATGTTCACCCCGACATCTGGGTCGTTGGTCTCGCTGTCGACGCCCGTGATCTCGACGAGAACGCGGTTGGTCGCGAGGTTGTGGAATTCCACCGCGATGAAGCCGGTGTTGAAGCCGTCCGAGCGCCATCCCGCGACACAGCCAAGGACGCGGGCCATCTGGTTGTCGACCGCCTCACCCTCAGGACTGGTGAACTTCTCGTGTTTGCAGCTCTTGGCGGTGGCCCGGCCGTCCGGCGTCCCGTCAAGATTCAGCCCGTAGCCCACCTTGGTCTGGAGCTCCCGGAAGGGGATTGGATCCTCGACGCGCCAGGCCAGGAACCGGGACGCCTCGCCATTGGGGCCTCGGGCGTCGTAGCTGCCGAACCTGCGCAGCTGCTCGTCGCCGTCCTTGCGGGCCCGCATCTGTTCCTCCTCGCCGGCCTGGAGGCCAGCGGGGCATTCCGCCTTCGAAGGCGTCTCGTAGAGGGCATGGGTCCAGCTGGTGAGCACGAGGCCGATCGTCCGCCCGGAAGGACGCGGGCTTTCGGGCTGGGACATCGCCGGCGCCGCGAGGCTGAGCGGCGTTGCCATGGCGCCGATGCAGAGTATTCGAATCAGATTGCGCGCAATGCCGCTCCGCCGCTGACTTTCGCGCATCCAGGTTCCTCCCTTTCGTCGCACGGTGTGCCGGCGTGCGGTGTCGCGCAGGGCGTTCCGCCTCTTGTCGCGATTATCCCTTGCCCTTGGCCCAGGAGCCGTGGCTTAGGATTGTGCACAATCTGCGCGAGCAGTCCTGTCTTGTCACGTTCAAAAGGTTCCGCGGGCTGCAGCTTGGGACCTGCCGGAAGGAGGGCCCTATCCGCATGACCCGGGCTCAGCAGTCGCTTCGCGAGGTCGCGGGCGCCGGACCGCAGACGTTCGATACGGCCATCCTTTCAGGCGCGCTGGCTGCGGACCCGGAAACCAGCCCGATCGAACGGGTCTTCGCCGGAATCCTGAGCGATCTCAGTGAAGGGCGCAGCGTCCCGGGCCAACGCCTGGTTGAGGCCGATCTGTCGGCGCGTTTCGGGGTCACGCGGGGCGCCGCGCGGGAGGCTCTGAAGGGGCTGGCCGCCGAGCGGGTTGTCGAGCTGATCCCCAACAGGGGCGCGCACATCCGCATCCTGTCTCGCCGCGATGTTCTCAACATCCTGCTGGTCATGGAGATGATCACAGGGCTCGCAGCCCGCCAGGCGGCCGAGAACTGCGACGCCGACGGGGTGGTCTTCATTCGCGCGCGGCTGGCGGCGCTGCTGCGGTTTCGAGATGATCCCGACGCCGCGGGCTTCATCCAGGCCCGCAACGAATTCCTGCGGGCGATCACCGTCCTGGCCCGCAACAACGAACTCCTGCCGGCCATGCGCGGCGCGCACGTCAACCTCGTCCGCGCCCAGCTGCGGGACTACGCGTGGGAAGGCGGCAGGCCCCGGTTCGAAGATTTCCAGGACCTGGCGGACGCGATCGTCGCCGGCGACAGCGCCTGGGCGGAGGGCGCCGCGCGGCGGCGGATGCGCGAAGCGACGCGGGCGGTGGAGAAGCTGCCAGACGCGGCTTTTCCGCTGGCGGACTGACATTGCGGGCGCGGGCGACGGAGGCCGGCGTCAGGGGGCACGAGCATCAAGGAGGGGGAGGCTGAAATGAGAGCTGAAATCAGGATCATGGCCTTGGCGGCTGCCCTGGCGCTGCCCGGCGCGGCCCTCGGCCAGGCGGCGGCGCCCAGTCCTTCCGGCCTGGGAAGTCATGCCGCTCAGGTGCTGTTCGCCAAGATCGTGGTGTCAGACATCGACCGGTCCGTGGCGTTCTACAGCCGTTTCCTGGGGCTGCAGCCGGCCGGGCCCGGCAAGGGCAGGTTCGATCGGGCGGCGGCCCATATCGAGGCGCCGATGAATGTCTCCGGGAATCTCGCCGAACCCTTTGTTGTCCTGGTCAGACAGGCCGGCGTCTCGCCCACGAAGGAGACGGCGAAGCTGACGACGATCGGTATCAAGGTCGCCGACATTCACGCCACCGTCCAATCCCTGAAGCAGGCGGGTTACGCGCTCGACATGGAGCCGGGCGCGCCACGCGAGGGGAGGCTGTTCGCCGTGGTTCATGACCCCGACGGCTATGTCGTGGAGATCGCCCAGACGCCCAGCGGCGCCTATTGAGAGCACGGGTTCCGCAATCGGACCGCGGAGCTATGCTCGCGCTCTGATCGCGCCTAGTCACCGCAAGCGTCCCGGCCTGGACGGGACCATCGTGTACGGACGGAAAGACTGTTGAACGAGCCGCATACCTACAGCGACCAGGAGCGTCGCCTGACGCTGCTGTCGATCCTGATCGTCTTCCTGCTGTCGTCGATCAGCCAGACGGTGGTCGGCACGGCCATGCCGAAGATCATCGCCGAGCTTTCCGGACTGCACCTCTACGCCTGGGCCACCACCGCCTACCTGCTGTCGTCGACCGTCATGGTGCCGATCTGGGGCCGGCTGGGCGACATCTATGGCCGCAAGCCGATCCTGCTGATCGGGATCGCGGTCTTCATGGCGGGGTCGTGGCTGGCCGGCCTGGCGGGCTGGTTCGGCGACCTGCCCTTGCTGGGCGGCGGCATGACCCAGCTGATTTACTTCAGGGCGCTGCAGGGCCTGGGCGGCGGGGCGCTCTTCACCACCACCTTTTCGATCCTGGCCGAGCTTTACCCGCCTCGGCAGCGGGCGAAGTTCAACAGCGTGTTCGGCTCGGTCTTCGCGCTCGCCAGCATCGTTGGCCCGGTGATCGGCGGTTTCTTCGCGGACCACGGCACGATGACGCTGTTCGGCCGGGTCGTGGCCGGCTGGCGCTGGCTGTTCTACATCAACGTCCCGTTCGCCCTGGCGGCGGTAGCCATGATCCTGACCAAGATGCCGACGGTGCCGCCGGGCGGCGTCGGGCGGGTGGACTGGGCGGGCGCGGTCCTCACCATTCTGACCTCCGTGCCCCTGCTGCTGGCGGTGACATGGGGCGGCCGGGAACACGGCTGGGGATCGCCCCTGATCGTCGGACTGTTCCTGCTGTCGGCCATATCCCTGGCGGGCTTCCTGTTCGTGGAGGCGCGGGTGCGCCACCCTATCCTGCCGCTGGAGCTGTTCCGGATAAGGTCCTTTTCGACGGCGATCTCGGCCTCGTTCGTCTATTCGATCGCCTTCATGGGGACGACGGCGTTCCTGCCGCTGTTCATGCAGGTGGGCCAGGGCGTGCCGGCGACCACCAGCGGTCTCACCATGCTTTTCCTGATGATGGGCATGATCCTGTCATCGTCGATCTGCGGCTGGCTGGTTTCCCTGACCGGCCAGTTCAAGCCGTTCATGATCGGCGGCGGGGTGATCCTGGTCGCGGGCCTGGCCTCGCTGTGCTTCATCAGTCTCGACACCTCGACGCACGACCTGGCGTGGCGGCTGTTCCTGGTCGGCTTCGGCTTCGGGCCCGGCACCAGCCTCTTCAATGTCGCCGTCCAGAACGCGGTCCCCATCTCGCAGATCGGCATCGCCACGGCGGCCAGCCAGTTCGTCCGGCAGATCGGCCAGACCATGGGGGTCGCCATCTTCGGCGCGCTCCTGACCGCGGGCCTTTCGTCGGAGCTGGCCAAGCACCAGCCGGCGACCCCGGGCGCGGTCGTGCGCCACCTGGATATTTCGGATCTCCAGAGGATGGCCTTCAACCATGGTCAGAATCCGTCCCCGGCGACGGCCGACCCCGGCGAGCGGCTGGTGCGCCAGAGCTTCTCGGTGGCCATCGTCCACGGGATGATCTTCAGCCTGATCGTGCTCAGCGCGGGCCTGGTCCTGATGCTGATGGTCCCGGTCACCGACCTGCGCGACCGGATCAGCGAAACCGACCCCGCCGAGGCCAGCATGGACGTCGAGGAGGAAGCGGCCCTTGAGGCGGAGGCCTTCGGCGAGCGGCTGGAGCACCGGATGCATCGGTCAGGACGTCGGCGCAAGTAAGGACGCCGGCCCTAGTAACATGACTGAAATGGGTTGGCGGGCCGGGGCGGGCGCCTCAGAGTAAGCGTCACAGCCATGGACACTCCGGATGCATGATTCGCCCGCCCCCAGGCTGGGCGCGGGAACCTCGTCGCCTCCACGGGTTGACGTCGCGGCGATGCCTGCGGTGCTGTCCCGGATCACGGGATTGGCCCTGCGCTATCCTTGGCGGGTGGCGCTGACGGTCGTCACGTCGCTGTTCGCCACGATCGCGAACCTGGCGCTGCCCAGGCTGTTCGGCCGCTCGATCGACGAGGCCCACCATCTGCTTGCCAAGGGCTCGGCCGGGTCGGCGGCGGCCACGCACACCCTGCTGATCATCGCGCTCACCGTGATCGTCGCCACCGGGGCGCGGGGGTTCCTGACCATGGCCGCCGGCTTCCAGGGCGAATATCTCAGCCAGAAGGTGGGGCTGGACCTGCGCCTGCGGTTTTTCCAGCAGCTTCAGAGGCTCTCCTTCGGGTTCCACGACAGGGTCCATTCGGGCGACCTCATCACCCGCGGCATGCTCGACCTGGAGGGTGCGCGCTCGTTCATCCAGCAGGCGCTGGCGCCCTCGCTGTCGCTGGTCCTGCAGCTTGGCTTCTCGGCCTATATGATGATCGCCATCGATCCCTGGATGGCGCTGATCGGTCTGAGCTTCGTGCCCGTGGCGTCGTTCGCCCTTGGCCGGATGGGCTTCCTGCTGCGCGTCGCCTGGCTGCGGGTCCAGCAGTTCCAGTCGCAGCTGACCCTGATCATGGAGGAGAATCTCCAAGGCATCCGAGTGGTGCGCGCCTTCGCCGGGCGGGCCTTCGAGATGGCCAAGTTCGACGCGGCCGCCAAGTCGGTGCTGGCGGTGCAGTACGAGCGACTGACTCTGCGGTTCAAGGGTCTGGCCGGCATGCAGCTCAGCTACTACGCCGCCTTGGGCGCACTGCTCTGGTATGGCGGCGACCAGGTGCTGGCGGGCCGCATGAGCGTCGGCAAGCTGACGGAATTCAGCATCTACATGACCTTCCTGCAGGCCCCGATCCGGCAGATCGCCATGATCTTTTCGACCGCCGCGCGGGCGACGTCATCGGGGGCGCGTCTGTTCGAAGTGCTCGACCTGGAGCCGGAGGTCGCCGATGCGCCAAACGCCGGCGCGCTTTCGGCGGGCGACGGGGTGTTGCGCTTCGAGGGCGTCGGCTTCGCCTACGATCCGATCAAGCCCGTCCTGCACGACATCACCTTCGAGGTGGGCCCCGGGCGGACGCTGGGTATCGTCGGCCCGCCCGGGTCGGGCAAGTCGACCATCGCCAACCTGATCCCGCGCTTCTACGACGTGACGCAGGGCCGCATCACCATCGGCGGGACGGATATCCGCACGGTGACGCTTTCCTCCCTGCGCGAGCACGTCGGACTGGTTCAGCAGGAATCCTTCCTCTTCGACGCCACCGTCGGACACAACGTCGCCTATGCCGATCCCTGGGCGGACGATGAGCGCATCGAGGCCGCGGCGCGCACGGCTCAGATCCACGACCACGTCAGCCGCCTGCCTCAGCGCTACGAGACCCGAGTCGGCGAGCGCGGGGTGGCGTTTTCCGGCGGCCAGCGCCAGCGGATGAGCATCGCGCGCGGCGTGGTGCCGGGTCCCGGCATCGTGATCTTCGATGATTCCACCGCCGCCATCGACGCGGTGACCGAGCGCAAGGTGCGCGAAGGCCTGGCCGCCGCCACCCGGGCCAAGACGACGGTGATCATCGCCCACCGGCTGTCGTCGCTCATGCACGCCGACGAGATCATCGTGCTGAGTCACGGCAGGATCGCGGAGCGAGGCGACCATGCTTCCCTGCTGGCGGCCGGCGGCGCCTATGCGGAGCTCTTCGAACTACAGAGCCGCGCGGCTTCCGGCGCCCTGGAGCCCGCGGCGTGAGCGCGCCTGCCGATCCCATAAACCCGGCCGCCGCCCCGACGAGGCGCGCCTCGCTTGGCACGCCCGAGGGCGACGACGTCTTCGGCGTCTTCGATCCCAACACCGCGCGGCGGTTCTTCGCCTACCTCGGGCCGCACAAGAAGGACTTCATCGGCTCCCAGGTGGCGGTGCTGTTCTCGGCCGGTGCTCAGCTCAGCCTGCCGCTGCTGATCGGCCGGGTGCTGGATTCGGCGGTCAAGGGCGAGGTCCACCGTTTCCACCAGTCGCTTATCGTCTTCGCCTGCGCGGCCTGCGCCTTCGCCGGCATGTTCTTCGTGGAGCAGTGGCTGTCGCTGCGGCTGGCAAACCGGGTGATCTTCGATGTCCGGCGGCACATGTTCGCCCACCTGCAGGACATCAGCCTGTCGTTCATGGACAAGACCCACGTGGGCCGGATGATGAGCCGGCTGCAGGGCGATGTGGGGTCCCTGCAGGACTTCCTGGAAAGCACGACTGGGGCGGTGGGCGATTTCGTCATGCTGATCGGCATCGCCGTCGTGCTGGTTTCCCTGAACCTGCGGCTGGGGCTCCTGACGCTCACCGTCTTGCCGGCCCTGATCGCCATCCGGGCCATCTGGCTGCCGTTCTCCAAGAAGGCGTTCCGCGCCGCCCGCGACGCCTCGTCGACCGCCAACTCGGCCCTGGCCGAGAACATCAACGGGGTCCGTACCGTCCAGGAGACCCGCCGCGAACAGGTGAACTTCGAGCTCTACGCGGAGAAGGCGCAGGACAACTTCAAGGCCCAGGTCGGCGCGGCCATGACCAGCCAGATCATGGTGCCCACGGTCGATATCCTGACGGGCCTGGCCATGGCTGTGGTCATCGTGCTGGGGGGCGAGGCGGCGATCGGCGGCGGCATCGAGGTTGGGGTGATGGTGTCCTTCATCCTCTACGTCCAGCGGTTCTTCGATCCCGTGCGGATGCTCTCCATGCAGTACACGGTGATGCAACGGGCCATGGCCGCGGCCCGCCGTATCTTTGAAATCCTCGATGTGCCCCTCGCCATCACCGACAAGGCCGACGCCCCGCCGCTCACCGCGGCCGCGGAGCCCACGGTGGAATTCGACCAGGTGACCTTCGGCTACGACCCGGCGCGGCCGATCCTGCACGACGTCAGTTTCAAGGTGAAGCCGCATGAGGTGGTGGCGCTGGTGGGGCCGACGGGGTCGGGCAAGACCTCCATCATCGCGCTGGCCCACCGCTTCTATGACGCCGACCGGGGCCGTGTCCTGGTGGGCGGCCGCGACGTACGCGACGTGACCCTCGACAGCCTGGGACGGACCATCGGCATGGTGCTGCAGGAACCCTTCCTGTTCACCGGCACCATCGAGGAGAACATCCGCTACAACACCCCGGGCGCGACCCGCGAACAGGTGGTGGCGGCGGCCAAGGCGGTCTCGGCCCACGATTTCATTATGCGCCTGCCGGACGGCTATGGGACGCGGCTGGGCCAGCGGGGCCGCAACATCTCGGTGGGTCAGCGGCAGCTGGTGTCCTTCGCCCGCGCCCTGGTGGCCGACCCGAAGATCCTGATCCTCGACGAGGCGACGGCCAACATCGACAGCTTCACCGAGCAGGCTATCCAGAGGGCGCTGAAGGTCCTGTTCGAGGGCCGCACCTGCATCGTCATCGCCCACCGGCTGGGGACCATCCGCGACGCCGACCGGATCATCGTGCTGAACCAGGGCCGCATCCTGGAGCAGGGCAGCCACGACGAACTGATGGCCCGCGACGGCCTCTATCGTCACCTCTACACCTCGGCCCACGCCAGTTTCGACGACCAGGTGGTGGCGGTGACCGGCGACGCGGAGTTCGCCTCGCGCACCTGACGGTCCAGGCGGCGGCGTGAATTCCCGCTGGCCTTCTCAGACTTCCTGACGTTTGATTGAGGCCGGAAATAGAGGCGCGCAGGCGCCCGTCTGAAAAGGGAAGAAACGATGACCCACAATGCCTCCGTGCGCGGCGGACGCCGCACCATGCACCGCCGCACAGCTCTCAAGGCCGGCGCCTGCGGCGCCTTCGCAGCCATCGCCGGCGGCCTGGCGTCGGAAGCCGAGGCCGAACAGAAGGCATCCAACTTCGGGGTCTACAAGGGCTATGCGAAGGAGACCTACGACGGCTGGGTGCGTAGGTCGGTCTATGTGCCGGTGCGCGACGGCACGAAGATCGCGGTCGACATCTACCGTCCGACCAAGGGCGGCATGCCGCACACCGAGCGCCTGCCGGTGGCCTTCCAGTTCAAGCGCTATCAGCGCGCCATCGTCCAGCCCAACGGCGCCGTGGTCACCGTCCTGACCGGCAAGGGCGAATACGAGACGATGAACTATATCCAGAAGAGCGTGGGCCACCTCCTGAAGTGCGGCTACGTCATCGTCTCGGCCGACCGCCGCGGCACGGGCGCCTCGTTCGGCGTCCAGACCGACCTCTCGAACCCCAAGGATTCCCTGGACGGCTACGACATCGTCGAGTGGCTGGCCAAGCAGCCCTGGAGCACCGGCAAAATCGGAATGTTCGGCGGCTCCTACGAGGGCGAGATTCAGTTGCGGGTCGCGGGCTCGGCGCCGCCGCACCTGCGCTGCATCACTCCGGAGGTTTCGCCCTTCGACTGGTACTGGACGGTCTCGCCCGGCGGGATCGCGCGGACTTCTCAGGCCAATTTCGCGACCATGACCCACGCCATCGACGTCGACCCCAACAATGGCCCGGTGGACGCCGACAAGGACCGCGCCTTGCTGAAGGCGGCGTTGGCCGAACACGCTGCGCACAACGATTATTCGGCGCCGGCCGGCAAGATGCCCTACTGGGACTCGAAGAATCCGGTGACCGGCGAGCAGAGCTGGATGAAGCGGCACGGTGGCCACTACGCCCCGACGCTCGCGAAGTCGGGCATCGCCGCCTATCACATGACCGGCTGGTTCTCGAACGTATCGATCCACCAGCTGACCTGGTACGCCAACCAGAAGGCCGGGCCCAAGAAGCTGCTGATCGGGCCCTGGGCCACCGGCGGGGCGCGGACGGCCGAGGAGCGCGCCCTGTGGGGCGTCGAGACCCACCGCTTCTTCGACTACTGGCTGAAGGGCGTCCAGAACGGGATCATGGCTGAGCCCGCGATCCATTCGTCGATTCCCAGCGACCATACCCGTAACGGGGCCCCCTGGAGGGGCATGTCGGCGGCCTGGCCCAGGCCCGACGAGAAGCGCATCGAGTTCTTCTTCGGGGCTGGTGGCTCGGGCACGGCAAGGTCCGTGAACGACGGCGTTCTCAACCACGACCGGCCCACGGCCGCGGAGGGCAAGGACGACCTGCAGGTGCGCTACGACTGCTGGTACAAGGGCGGCTGCGAGCCGGCGGAGGCCGGCAAGGCGCCGGTCAATCACGCCGACTTCGACGCTCAGGGCCTGACCTACACCACCAAACCGATGCCCCACGATGTCGAGATCACCGGCCACGGCCAGGCCAGGCTCTGGGTGACGTCGACGGCGGACGACGGCGATTTCTTCCTCAAAGTCCAGGACGTCGATCCGGCGGGCGCCTCCACCTACATCGCCAATGGCGCGATCCGCGCCTCCCACCGCAAGCTGGGCAAGGCCCCCTATGACGTCATGGGGCTTCCCTGGCAGACCAACCTGGAAGCCGACGCCGCGCCGATCCCCAAGGGCGAGCCGATCGAACTGCAGTTCGGGATATTCCCGACCTCATACAATCTGAAGACGGGCCATCGGCTCCGGGTGACGATCACGGGGTCGGACCTGGACACCGGCCCCTCGCCGCAGGCCAGTCCCGCGCCGGTGATCGCCGTTTATCGTTCCGCGACCCATCCTTCCTCGGTGACGCTGCCGATCATCCCGGGGAAACGGGCCCAGAAGGCCTAGGCCGCCAAGAGCGCGGATCGAAAGAGGTCGAACGGAGGAAGGCCATGGCAAAGCAATCGAAAGATCGTCTGCTGTCGGCGGGTCGCCGCGCGGCGCTGAAGGCGGGCGCGGCCGGTGTGCTCTTGGCGACAGCCGGCGACATCTTGCCGGCTGCCACCGCTGAACGGCGCTCGGAATTCGGCATCTACGAGGGCTATTCGGCGGGGGTCTACGACGGTTGGGTCCGCACCTCCGTTTATGTCTCAGTGCGCGACGGGGTGAAGCTCGCTGTCGACGTCTACCGACCGACCAGGAACGGCAAGCTGCACACCGGGCGCCTGCCGGTGGTGTGGCAACCGAAGCGGTTCCAGCGCGCCATTGTGCGGCCGGACGGGTCTCTGTCGGACGCCATGGGCGGGACCAGCATGGATTCAAACACCGTGCCCACCGCCCAACTGTTGGTGAAGCACGGCTACGTCGTGGTCTCCATCGACCGGCGCGGTACGGGCGCCTCCTTCGGCACGCGCAGCGAATTCAGCGATCCGAAGGACGCCACCGATGGCTACGACATCACCGAATGGCTGGCGAGGCAGCCTTGGTCGGACGGCAAGATCGGCATGTTCGGCTGCTCCTACGAAGGCGAAATGCAGCTGCGCACGGCGGGCACGGCCCCGCCGCACCTGAAGGCGATCATGCCTGAGGTATCGCCCTTCGACTGGTATTGGGTGGTCAACCCTAATGGGCTCTATAAGGGCGTGTACTTTATTCCCTACACTGCCTCGATCGTCTCCCAGGACACCAATCCCAACAATGGTCCGGTCGATGCGGACGCGGATCGGTCTCTGCTGAAGGCGGCGCTGGCCGAGCACAAGGCGGGCAACGACTATGGCGCGCCACTGGGCAAGCTGCCGTTCCGCGACAGCAGGAATCCGCTCTCCGGCGAGCAGAACTGGCTGAACCGGCAGGGCGGCCACTACGCCCCGATGCTCGTGAAGTCCGGCATCGCCGTCTACCACATCACCGGCTGGTTCGCGACGGTCAGCGTCCACCAGATGACCTGGTTCGCCAACCTCAAAGGCGCTCCCCAGAAGATGCTGATCGGGCCGTGGGCGGCCGGCGGCGCCGTCACCCCGCAGGAACGCGCGCTGTGCGCCGTCGAGGCCCACCGGTTCTTCGACTACTGGCTCAAGGGCGTCCAGAACGGGATCATGGCAGAGCCCGCCATCCACTCCTCGGTCCCAAGCACCCACACCCGCGAAGGTGGACCATGGATCGGCCTGCCGGCCGTCTGGCCGCTGCCGAACGAGCAGCGCACGGAATTCTTCTTTGAGGCCGGCCCCGCCGGCGCAGTCAGGTCGGTCAACGACGGAAAGTTGACACGTATTCGGCCGGCCGGCGCGGACGGCCGCGACGACCTTACGGTGCGCTACGACCTCAACTATGAGGGTGGCGTTGAGCCCGCGAAGCTCGGCAAGCCGCCGGTCAACCACGCCGATTTCGACGCTCAGGGCCTGACCTATACCACCGAGCCGGTGGATCAGGACATGGAGGTCACCGGGCATGGCGAGGCCCGCCTTTGGGTCACCTCGACCGCCGATGACGGGGATTTTTTCGTCAAGGTGCAAGACGTTGATCCGGCGGGCGCCTCGACCTATGTCGCCAACGGGATATTGCGGGCCTCCCACCGCAAGCTGGCCACGCCGCCCTATGATTACATGGGCCTGCCGTGGAACAGCAGCCTACAGGCTGACGTCCAGCCGATGCTCAAGGACGAGCCCACCGAATTGAGGTTCGCCCTCTTCCCGACCTCCTACCTCTTCAGGCGCGGACATCGGATCCGGGTGACGGTGACCGGCAGCGACCTCAACCTCGGCGTTTCTCCGAAGGTCAGCCCGGCCCCGGTGATCAGCCTCCATCGTTCGGCCGCCCACCCGTCCTCGGTGATCTTGCCGATCATTCCCGCTCGGGCGATCTAACCCCCTGGACGAGCGGCCCGAGCTGTTGCTCGGAATGGCTTGATTTTTCAAACTTCCGGTAGGAAGATTAAGAGGCTGGGGGGCAGTTCAATCGTTCG
The DNA here is from genome assembly GCA_947475465.1 of Caulobacteraceae bacterium. Lineage (GTDB taxonomy): Bacteria > Pseudomonadota > Alphaproteobacteria > Caulobacterales > Caulobacteraceae > Phenylobacterium. The sequence continues at coordinate 136,285 of CANJLK010000001.1, forward strand.
CTCTCCGACCCGCGGGTTCGTCGCTTTTTGGTTGTGCCGCACATCTGGCGGTCGCCGACAATCGCTGGGCTGCGCGGCCTTGCGACCCAAGTTGCGGCATAGAGCTTCAGAGGCGCGCAAAGCGTCCGCAAGAACAGGGAAGAACGCCAATGAGCCAGGAAGACAGCGCGGACGTGGCTGTCCGCCGCGGCGTGGGCCGCCGCACCGCACTGAGGATTGCTGCCGGGGGTGTGGCCCTGGGCGCCGTCAACAGCGGCCTTTCCGCAAACGCTCAGGCCAAGGGTCGCGTCTCGAAGTTCGGCGCCTACGAAGGCTATGCCACCGACACTTATGACGGCTGGGTGCGCACCGCCGTCTACATCCCGGTGCGCGACGGGACCCGGCTGGCCGCGGACATCTACCGCCCGACCCGGGCCAAGGCGTTGCACAAGGGCCGGCTGCCCGCTGCCTTCCAGTTCAAGCGCTACCAGCGGGCCATCGTCCAGCCGGATGGTTCGTTGGTCGACGCCCTGGGCGGCCAGAGCATGGACTCGCTCGACCTGAAGACCGCCTTGCGGTTGATCCGGCACGGCTATGTGATCGTTTCCGTCGACCGGCGAGGGTCCGGCGCATCGTTCGGGGTGCGTAGCGAGCAAAGCGACCCGATCGACGCCCTCGACGGCTACGACGTCGTCGAGTGGCTGGCCAGGCAGCCCTGGTGCACCGGCAAGGTCGGCATGTACGGGGCCTCCTACGAAGGCGAGGTGCAGCTTCGTGTCGCCGGCACGGCGCCGCCCCACCTGCGGGCGATCATTCCGGAAGTCGCGCCCTTCGACTGGTACTGGACGGTTTCGCCGGGCGGCATCGCCAGGACCTCCCAGGCCAAGTTCGGCGAGACCCTCTTCAAGCTCGACACCGATCCGAACAACGGACCCGTGGACGCCGACAAGGACCGCGCGCTCCTGAAGGCGGCTTTGGACGAGCACCGCAAGGGCAACGACTATTCGGGGCCGGCCGGCAAGATACCCTTCTGGGACTCGAAGAACCCGGTCACCGGCAAGCCGCACTGGACGGTCCGGCACGGCGGCAATTTCGCCCCCGGTCTCGCGAAGTCGGGGATCGCCGTCTACCACATCACCGGCTGGTTCTCGAACGTCACCGTCCACCAGCTGGCGTGGTGGGTGAACATCAGGGGGACCCCGCAGAAGCTGCTGATCGGGCCGTGGGGCGGGGGTGGCGCGCGCACTGACGACGAGCGCGACCTGGCCGCGCTCGAGGCGCATCGCTTCTTCGATTTCTGGCTCAAGGGGGTCCCCAACGGGATCATGGCCGAGCCGGCGATCCATTCCTCGATCCCGAGCTCCCACACCCGCGACGGTGCGCCCTGGAAAGCCATGTCCGGCGTCTGGCCGCGCCCGGACGAACAGCGTGTGCAGTTCTACTTCGACGCCGGTCCGACCGGTTCGGCCAAGTCGGTCAACGACGGCAAGCTCACCCGCGCGAAGCCCGCGGCCGCCGAGGGTCGGGACGACCTGCAGGTGCGTTACGACTGCTGGTACAAGGGCGGCTGCGAGCCTGCGGAGCCGGGCCGTCCGCCCGTCAACCACGCCGATTTCGACGCCCAGGGCCTGACCTACACCACCAAGCCGCTGTCGCACGATGTCGAGATCACCGGCCACGGGCAGGCCAGGCTTTGGATCACATCGACCGCCGACGATGGGGATTTCTTCCTGAAGGTGCAGGACGTCGACCCCTCGGGCGCGTCCGGCTTCGTGGCCTCCGGCGCTCTGCGCGCCTCCCACCGCAAGCTGGGCAAGGCCCCCTACGGCTATTTCGGCCTGCCCTACAACACCAGCCTCGAGGCCGACGCCGCGCCGATCCCGAAGGGCGCGCCTATCGCGCTCGAATTCGGAATCTTCCCGACGTCCTACATCGTCCGGAAGGGTCACCGCATCCGGATCACCATCACTGGGTCGGATCTCGACACTGGCCCGTCACCGCAGGTCAGTCCGGCGCCGGTGATCAGCCTCTTCCGGTCGGCCAGCCACCCGTCTTCGGTGACCTTGCCGATCATTCCGGCCCGCAAGGCCTGAGTGAGGGTAGCGCCGACTCCACACCGACTGCCAACAACAACAACAACAACGCCCAGACATGGGCAACCAAGGGGAAGAAACGAAATGACCATCGATCAGGACGGGAACCGGGGTCCCGCGAATTCCAGATCGCCGAGGGCCAGATGGTTCCGTGGTGCGGGCCTGGTTCTGGCCGCGAGCCTGGTGGGCATGGGCGCCCCGGCGGTGGCCCAGACCAAGGGCGATACGGCGGCGCGAAACGCCGTCGACCTGGGTGAGGTCACCGTCACCGCCCGCCGGGTCGAGGAGAATATCCAAAGCGTGCCGCTCGCCGTCACCGCGCTCAGCCAGACCAAGCTCGACACCCTGGTGGTCGACAATATCGCCGACCTCAACAAGCTGTCGCCGGGCCTGCAGGTCAACGCCTGCGTCAGCGGCGGCCTGACCGGCGGGGCCGCCTGCCGCACCACGATCCGCGGCTTCACCTCGGGCCAGAACGCCGACTTCGGCGCCGTCGCCAGCTACTTCGCCGACGCGCCCGGCATGTTCACCTCCAACTACGACCTGCAGAATATCCAGGTGCTCAAGGGACCCCAGGGCACGCTGTTCGGCGATACGGTCACGGGCGGGGCGGTGCTCTACGTGCCGCGCAAGCCCAACGGGGCCAAGGGCGGGTTCCTCACCGCCGAACTGGGCAATTTCAACTACCGCAAGATCACGGGCGCCTACGAGAACTCCCTGGCGGACGGCAAGATCCTGTTTCGGGTGGCCGGCCAGTATCGCCACCGCGACGGCTTTGCGACCGTCCACTATTCGAACGGCACGACCGACAAGGTCGGGGACTACGACCAGGAATATATGCGCGCGTCGCTGGTCCTGAAGCCGTTCGACCGCCTGGAGAACTACACCGTCGCGCTCCTCCAGCGCGACGCTTCGCACGGCGGCGTGCAGCCGGCGCTCTACACCGATCCGCGCTTCTTCTCGGCGGCGATCCGCAACGTCATCCCATCGGCCGATCCGGTGCGGGCGGCGACCTACCAGTTCTACACCGGCGCCCTGCCGGCGGCGGGCCTGAGCTGGTCGCAGATCGCCCTGGCCGCCGTGGCCCGGCAGGCGGCGGCGGGCCCCGATGAGGTCTGGTCGGACATCAACGCCAAGACCACCCGGCTCTACGCCGGCATCGTCAACCAGACGAAGGTGACGCTCACCGACCACCTCTATGTCCGCAACATCTACCAGCTGCGCTGGATTCCCTACCAGAAGGGCGGCAGCGGCAACTATGACGGCACCGACGAGCCGGCGCTCCAGCAGTCAGGATACCGTTCGCCGACATCGACGAATGGCTACGACGGCAACTACGGAACCTCCAAGAACGGCTTCAAGAACCGCCAGTGGACCGACGAGGTCCAGGCCGTCGGCGACCTGTGGGACAACAAGATCCAGTACCAGGGCGGCTATTTCCACCGCGAGGACCGGCCCGGCGACCGGATCGGCTACTACCCCTATGCGACGCCCTCGCCGGGCGCGGGCGGGGTCATCCTGTCGGGCAACAACAGTTCGTTCCTGACACCCGCGGCTTGCGCCGCGCTCGGCACGCCGGGAAATTCATTCTGCGTGCGCCTGAGCGGCTTCGCCCGCCATTCCGACGCGGTCTACGCCCAGGTGAACTACAAGCTGACCGATTCCCTGACCATCACGGGGGGCGTTAGGCGATCGGTCATCAGCCCCGGCGTGACCACCACGGGGCTCTATGCGGCGCCCAGCATCAGCTTCACCGCCAGCAATGGGACGACCATCGTCGTGCCGGTGATGAACCCGAGTCTCGTCAAATACAGCAACATCCCCGACACCACGTCCTCGGCGCCCGGATACAAGTCGACCACCTACAACATCAGCGCCGACTGGAAGATCAACGACGACAACCTCGTCTACATCGCCCACCGCAAGGGCTTCAAAGGCGGCGGCGTCAATGCCGCCCTGCCGGTCACCGACCCCAACTATGTGTTCCAGCCGGAGAGCCTGAAGGACGTCGAAATCGGGCTGAAGTCTGACTGGTCGATCGGCGGCGTTCGCGGGCGGACCAACGTGGCCTTCTACAAGGACTGGTACAGCAACATCCAGACCGGCACGCGCGGGTCGGGCAATGCGCAGCTGTTCACCATCAACGGCGGGACGGCGGATTTCCACGGGGTCGAGCTCGAAGCCAGCATCATCCCCAGCCCCTGGTTCACGATCAGCGGCAACATCTCCTACGAGAGCAACAAATATACCCAGTTCATCGAAAACACCTTCTGCTCGGTCCAGGCCTGGCGGCAGGCGCCGGGCGGCAACTGCGACCTGGCGGCGGGCATCCCGGCCAACACCCCGATCACCATCGACCACGCCAACGGGGTCCTGACCATCGCCGCCGTAGCGCCCAGCGCCGCCTTGCCCGCAGGTCGCGCGGCGCAGGTCTTCAACTTCAAGCCGGACGGCTTCAACGTGCCCCTGACCTGGTCGCTCCAGCCGGAGATCCACCTCGAGCCGCTGCTGGGCGAGGACGTGACCATCGAGATGAATATCTACCATAGCGCCGGCAAGACGGGTTACGGGGTGGGACCGTCGGACTACGCCGGTGTGTCGCCCTTCGTCGTGCAGTCGTGGACGGGGGCGATCTCGGGTCTCGATGCCTTCAGCTACCCGAAGTACACCAGCTACGACCTCAGCATCGACTGGCGGAAGATAAAGGGAACGCAGGCCAACGCCTTCCTGCGCATCACCAATCTTCAGAACAAGCGCCGCCGGGTGGGCGGCGGCGACACCTTCGTCAGCGGCGGGTCCAGCGGCCCGATCGCCAATGAGCCGCGTATGGTCCTGGCCGGTCTGACCTACAACTTCTGACGGCAAGGATCGCGCCGGGGCGACCCCGGCGCGATCCCCCCCGCCGACGGCCACGGGCGCCCTGTTGACGGGCGCGCGCCTTTGCTAAGATCAACGCGACACGCCGTGCGTCAGGCTGGCGAAGTTGGGAGAGCCGCCATGAAGAAGATCGCCATCACCGAGCGGGCGCCAGACGCAATCTCGCGCGAGGACACGACCGGCGTCGCTTTCACCGGCGACATCGCCAGTCGCAAGATCGTCGACAAGGACGATTTCCGCCTGTCCCTGTGGCGACACGAACTCGCGCCCGGGGCCGCGATCCATCTGGATCGTCCGGCGGAAGATCACATCTTCTACGTCGTCGACGGCGAATTGCTGGTCGGAGGCACCCCGGTTCCGCCAAGGGGCGCAGCCTCCATCGGGGCCGGGGCGATTTCCGAGGTCAGCGGCGGCGCCCAGGGCGCGACGGTGCTGGAGTATGTTGGTGACGCCGAGACCCGGCCGGACAAGCCGGGCGGCTGCGTGCACATCCTCTCCCAACCCTGGATGGAGCACACGACGGTTTCGTCCCACGCGCTCTATTTCGATTCCAGTTGCCCCAATTGCTCGGTCTGGCTGCACATGACCCGCGTCGACAAGGGGGGGGCCACGCCGCCCCACTACCACACCGAGGACGAGATCATCTGCGTGGTGCAAGGCGACATGAACCTCGGCACCCGGTCGATCGCCACCGGCGGCGCCGTGGGCGTCGCAAAGCAGGTCGTCTATAGCTTCGAGGCGGGCGACGAGGGCCTCGGCTTTGTCAATTTCCGTCAGGCCGACCCCTTCTTCCTGCTCAAGGGCAAGAAGCTTGAGGAGGCCAAGAGTGAACGCGAACTGGTGCGCGCACTGCTGGGTCGGCTGAGCCGGGAACGCATGGCCGGCGCCGTGTCCCTGCCGAGGCCGATCGGGACGGGCTGAGCCATTCCGACGCCTTAGGCCATGCGGCTATTCACGCGCGGCGACTTACGGGCTGCGCTTATTAGGGACGAAATATGAAACTGCTCTCCTATCGCGTCGGCGGCGCGGATCACTTCGGCATCGCGACAGATGCGGGCGTCATCGAACTCGACAAGCGCACCGGCGTGGCCAGCCTGCGCGCCCTGCTGCTCGACGGCGGCGTGGCCAAGGCGACCCAGTTCAAAGGTGAGAAGCCGGACCACCAGTTAGCCGACATCGAATTTCTTCCGGTCATTCCCGACGCCAACAAGATCGTCTGTATCGGCGTCAACTATAAGGACCATGCCGAGGAGATGCGGCCGGGCGCGCCGCTGCCCAAGTACCCGACCGTCTTCGCGCGCTTCCCCGACAGCCAGGTCGGCCACGGCCACCCGATCGCGCGGCCCAGGCACTCGCAGAACATGGACTATGAGTGCGAGCTGGCGCTGGTGATCGGCAAGGGCGGCCGCGACATCTCCGAGGCCGCCGCCTACGATCATGTCGCGGGCTATGCCTGCTACAACGACGTCAGCCTGCGGGACTATCAAAACCACACGACCCAGTTCACGCCGGGCAAGAACTTCACCGGCTGCGGCGCCTTTGGGCCCTGGATGGTGACGCCCGACGAGTTCGGCCCGATCGGCAAGCAGAACATCGTCACGCGGATCAACGGCGAGGTGCGGCAGAACGCGCCGCTCGACACCATGATCTTCTCCGTCCCCACGCTGATCGCCTACGTTTCGCAGTGGAGCGAGCTGAAGCCCGGCGACGTGATCATCACCGGCACGCCGGCCGGCGTGGCGGCGGGCATGAAGCCCGAGCCTGTCTGGATGAAGCCGGGCGACACGGTGGAGGTCGAGATCGACGGCATCGGCATCCTGAGGAACGCCATCACCTGACCGGCGCGGCGCGCGGGCAGGGCGCCCGCGCGCGCCTTTCAGACCAGACGGGAAGCAGCGCATGCGGTTCAAGGACAAGGTCGTCGTCGTCACCGGCAGCAGCCGCAACATCGGTTTCGCGGTGGCGCGGCGGTTCGGCGAGGAGGGCGCCAAGGTCGTCATCAACGCGGCCCATTCCACGGACGAACTGAAGGAGGCCGAATCCCAGCTGAAGGCGGCCGGCATCGACGTCTGCGCTGTCCTGGCCAATACCGCCCATCAGGAGGAGGCCGAGCGGCTGATCGCCACGGCGGTGGAGACGTGGGGCCGATTGGACAGCCTGTGCCTGATCCACTCAACGCGGCCGCTGATAGACTTCATGGATATCACCCCGGAGCTTTGGCACGAGGTGATCGGCACGAACCTCCACTCCCACTTCTATCTGTGCAAGGCCGCGGTGCCGCACCTTGTGGCGACAGGCAATGCCTCGATCATCGCTATCGGCGGCGGCGGCCACAGCGGGCCGATCTCCGCGCGCCGCGCCCACGCCTTCGCGGGCGGGGCCGGCAAGACCGCCATGCTGCAGACCCTGGCCCACGAGATCGCGCCCCTGGGCGTGCGAGTGAACTTCGTATCGCCGGGCGTCATGGACACCTTCCGCAAGAATCCCGAATGGTATCCTGGCTCGCCCCCGGAAGGGGTGCAGTGGACCCCCTCGACCCTGGCGCGGATTCCCATGGGCCGGCCGGGCACGGTGGACGAACTGGCCAGCGCCGTGCTGTTCCTGGCCTCGGACGAGGCGTCCTACAGCGTCGGCACGACGATCACGGTCGCCGGCGGCTGGAGCGCCTGACGCGCGCTGGCGTCAGACGGCCCGCTCGATGTCCTTGTCGATCAGGCCCGCGAACAGGAGGGCCGCGAGGCCGGCCAGCAGGGCGGGCAGGGCGACGGTCGCCATGGAAATCCGGATGGCCTCGGCGCCGTACTGGGGCGTCAGACGGTCGTTCATCATCCCAACATAGAGCGGTCCGATGGCCGCCCCGATGGTCGTGAAGAGCGTGGCGATGGCCTGGGCGAGCGCCCGCGAACGGGGTGGGGCGACCGACATGGCGGCGGCTGAATTGCAGGGCGTGTAGGTCGCGGCCACGAACATGAAGGCGCCCAGCGCGCCCAGCACGACTGCGACGCTTGGGTTGAAGACGATCACCATGACGAGCGGCGGGGCCAGCAGTATGCCGCCGCCGCTGACGTAGAGGAGCCACCGCGGGCTACGCTTTTGCAGGTGGTCGCCCACGAAGCCCGAGAAAAGGTTGCCGAGCACCGAGCCGAAGATGATGGCCAGCGCCATGAACAGACCGACCTGACGGCCCGTCAGGTGGTGGACCCGCATCAGGAAGGCTGGCGTCCACGAGAGCGTCGCAAAGCCGGTGATGGGCGCCATGAGGTTGAAGAACAGCAGGAGCCGGTAGGTCGGGATCTTCCAGAAGGTCGCGAGCGACCTGAAGACCGAGGGCCTGGCGCCCACATGCGGCGCGCCAAGGCGGGCCGGCTCCTTGATGGTCAGGAAATAGAGCAGGGCGAAGGCCACGCCCGGCGCGCCCACCACCAGGAACACGTGGCGCCAGCCCAGCAGGTCGTTGAGCGTGCCGCCCAGGAAGACGCCGAAGGCGATCCCCGCCGCGCCGCCGGACGCCAGAAGGCCGAAAACCCGGGTGCGGGTCTTGGGCGGGAAGATGTCGGTGATCAGCGAGGCCCCGGCCGGTCCGCTGCCGGCCTCGCCGATGGCGACCAGACAGATGGCGATGGCGATCTGGGTGTAGTTCTGCGCCAGGCCGCAGAGCATGGTCGCCAGGCTCCAGGCGCCGATGGTGAGCGCGATCAGGTTCTTGCGGTTTCCGTAGTCGGCGATGCGCGCCAGCGGAAAGATGGCGATCACCTGGAAGAGCGAGAAATAGGTCCCGGTCAGCAGGCCCATCTGGGTGTCGGAGGCATGCAGGTCGGTCTTGATCGACTGCAGCAGCACGCCCACCAGCTGGCGGTCGATGGCGGCGAAGATGCCGGTGGTGAAGGCCATGGCCAGGAAATAGCCGCGCATCCGCTGAGACCACGGCGCGGGCCCGCCGACCGTTGGCGCGTTCATGCTCGACCCCATGCGGTCTGGTCCTCGATGAAGAGATCCGCCGCGCGCAGCGCCACGGCCATGACCGGCGCATTGGTGTTGCCGGAGACCATCTCTGGGAAGATCGACAGGTCGCAGACCCGCAAGCCCTCGACGCCCCGCACTCGCAGCCGTTCGTCGACCACCGAGAGAGGACCCTGGCCCATGGCGCAGGTGCCGCAGGCGTGGGCCCCGGCGTTGCCCTGATCGAGGATCGCCTTGGCGATCTCATCGTCGGTCTGGGCCCAGGCGGTCTTGTCTGTCTCGCCGTCCACCATGGCCTTGAGGCGCGGGCTTTCCATGATCCTGCGCAGCAGGCGGATCAGGGCCGCGGCGTGTTTGCGGTCATAGTCGGTGGACAGGTAGTTGGGGGTGATCGCCAACGGCGCGTCCGGATCGGCGCCGCCCAGCCGGATGGTCCCCTGGCTCTCGGGCCGCAGCAGGTAGGTGAAGGCGTCCATGCTGGCGTCGGTGTGCAGGGTCGTGGGGCCGCCGCTGCGGGCCCAGGGCGCAAACATCAGTTGGCCGTCGGGACGATTGAGGTCGGGAGACGAGCGCACGAAGGCCGCCGCATCGAAGGCGCCCAGGCTCATCGGGCCGGTGCGGAACAGAATGTATTTGAGCATGGAAATCATCAGGCCCACGCCCTGGTAGTCGAGGTTCTGGCTGTCCTGGCGGAACTTGAGGCGGTAGCGCAGGTGCAACAGCCGATGCTCGCGCATGTTGCCGCCGACGCCCGGCCGGTCAGCGACCAGCGGCACGCCCACGGCCCTGAGGTGGTCTGCAGGGCCGACGCCCGAGAGCAGCAGGAGCTTCGGGCTGATCACGGCGCCGGCGCTGAGGATCACCTCGCGGTGGCTGAGGTAGCGCACCGGCGCGCCGTCACGCCGCCCGACCACGCCGCTGGCCTTGCCGTCCTCGATCAGCACCTTGTCGATCCGCACGCCGGTCAGGACCGTCAGGTTGCGGCGTCCGCGCACCGGCTTCAGGAACCCGCGCGCGGCGCTGAACCGCTCCCGGCGCTTGCTGATGTTGTGCATCAGGTAGCCCACGCCTTCCTGCTCGACCACATTGAGGTCGTCCTTGCGCGGAATGCCCATGTCCTCGGCGGCGGCGATGAAGGCATCGGCCAGGCGGGTCCGGTTGGGGTGCGGTGTGATCTTGATCGGGCCGCCGCGGCCGCGGCTCTCGCCTTCGCCAAGCGCGTGATCCTCAAGCTGCTTGAAGCGCGGCGCCATCTCGGCCCAGCCCCAGCCCCGGTTTCCCTGCGCCTCCCAGTCGTCGTAGTCCTCGGGCTGGCCGTGCATCCAGACCATGCCGTTGACCGCGCTGGACCCGCCAAGCGTCTTGCCCCGGGCCCAGGTCTCCGGCTGTCCGCCCTGGACGTGGGTGGTCTGGTAGCGGTGGACGTAGGTGGTCTGCTGGAAGACCTTGCCGATGCCCTTGGGCATGCGTAGCAGCCAGCTATCGTCCGGCGGCCCCTCTTCCAGCAGCAGCACGCGCACGGCGGGGTTTTCCGAAAGCCGGTTGGCGAGCACGCAGCCGGCGGAGCCGGCGCCGACGATGATGTAGTCCCAGGTTTCCATGTGTCTCGTTCAGCCCAGCAGGGTGTCGCGTAGGGCGGCCGCGATGGCCCCGATCGGACTCTTTCCGCCGCTGCCCATGTTGTTGTGGCAGAAGGCTACCGCCATCTTGCTGTCGAGATCGGCCCAGCCGAAACTGCCGCCCGCGCCAGGATGGTAGATCGCCTCGGGATTGCCGCTCGGCCCGCCCAGCCAGTATCCGGCTTCGCTGATCGCCACGGTGCGGCCCATCAGGACTGTGTCGCTGAGACCTGGGGTCTTGCGCGGCTGGTTGAAGGCGGCCACCCGGTCGGCGGACAGCAGGCGAACCCCATCGAGCTCGCCGCCATTGGCCAGCATGGCCCAGACGCGGGCGCAGCTCGTGGCGGTGAAGATGCCGCCCACCGAGGCGACTTCGGCGGCGCGCACGTCGGGACGCTCGAAGACCTCCGGGATCAGGGACAGGTTCATGGGCATGGCGGCCGCATGGCCGCCGGCCCGCTGTTCGAGGGGATTGTTGTTGGTCAGCCGGGCGATGCGCGGCACGGCGGAGGCCGGCACGCCGATCCACAGGTCGGGGGCCTTCAGGGGCTCGCCCAGGTCTTCGCGGATGAATTGGCCGAAGGATCGCTTCGAGCCATCGGTGCGGCGCACGATCTCGCCCACCAGCCAGCCGTGGCTGATCGCCTGGTAGGTCGCCTGGGTCCCGGGCTCCGCCACCGGCGCCAGGGCGGCGAGACGCGAGACCATCAGGTCCCAGTCGCACATCTCTTCGACGGTCGTGCCTTCAGGCATCTGCGGCGCACCGGACGAGTGGGTGATGATGTGCCGGACAGTGGTCTTGTCCTTGCCGTTCTGGCCGTACTCGGGCCAGTAGCGTGTCACCGGCGCGTCATAGTCGACCAGGCCGCGCTCCGCCTGCAGGTGAAGCGCGGTGACCGAGATCGCCTTGGCCACCGAATAGACGTTGAACAGGGTGTCCTGGGCGACCGGGCGCCCCGTCACTCTGTCCGCCAGTCCGGCCGAAATGTTGACCAACTCCTCGCCTGCCAGGTAGGCGGCGACCTGGACCCCGATTTCCGCGCCGGCGTCGATGGATTGCTGGACGGCGTCGCGCACACGCGCCGTAGCCGTCGCCTTGCGGGCTGGGTCAATGGTCACTGCAGCGTCCTCCCTGGTCCTGTTATTGTCGTTGGGGGTCTTGGCTGGACTCGCGTTGCCGGCCCCTCTTGGTCGCATCCTGCCACGGGCCTGGACGCGATGGTGCGTTTATTCGACGCCGGCCACGCCCGGAAAGGCCGCCAGCGCGACCTTGGCGGCGGCCAGGTCGAGACCCAGTTCCTCCCCCAGCGCCAGGGCCGCGCCGAGGTCCTTCTGGGCGAAGGCTGCGGTCCCAGGACGGCTTGTGGCGGGAGCGCCGGGCGGCAGGCCGACGCCGGCGGCGACAAGGCCCATGCGCGGATGCACCCACTTCTCGCCCGCCGTGACGGCCTCGACGAAATTCTCCAGCGGGACCCCTGCCGCCAGGGCCAGGCGCGCGCCCTCCCAGGCGCTCATCCAGCCGGTGAAGAACACGAGGTTGCAGGCGAGTTTGGTGCGCATGCCATTGCCGAGCTGGCCACAATAGACCGCCGGCTTGGAGAAGGCCTCGATCACTGGCCGCGCGATGGCATAGGCCGTCTCGTCGCCGCCGATCATCGTGACCATGGCGTTTTCCGCCAGGCCGCGGGGCCCCGACACGCCGCAGTCGATCAGCATCACCCCGCGCCGCGCCGCTTCCTCGGCGGCCCAATAGACCGTCGGAATAGTGATGGTGCTGAGAAGTGCTATGACCTTGGGCGGTGTCCCGGCGCTGAGCACGCCGTCTTCTCCGCTGAGCACGGTGCGTACCTGGGCGTCATTGACCACTGCTACGAACACCACCTCGGCGCTGTCGCTCGCCGCGGCCGGCGAGGCCTCGGCCCGCATCACGCCCGCGACGCGTTCGAAGGCCTCGGGCCTGAGGTCATAGCCCGCCAGCGAAAATCGTTTGTCGCGCCCCAGGGCTTCGGCGACCCCCGCCCCGATCGAGCCCAAGCCAATGATAGCGACCTTCGTCATGGATCTTCCTCTGGGTTCCGTTCTTGGGCGACGGACAGGCGAACTTAGCGGCCGGCGCCGCCATCGCGAAGGCGGATTTCAGTCTTTCAGTCGGTAGAAGCTCCGCGCGGAATCGCGGAACAGCCAGGACCGCTCCTCAGCCGAGGCTCCCGCGGCCAGCCGTTTGAACGCGTTCCACAAGGTTCGGTAGTCGCAGGTGATCTTGTCGACCGGGAAGTTGCTCTCGAACATGCAACGACGGACGCCGAAGGCCTCGATGCAGGTCTCGACGTAGGGCCGCCACGCCGCCGCCAGCACCTCGGACGACGCGGGCGTGGCCTGGTTCTCGAAGCCGAACCCGAAGACCCCCATGCCAAGCCCACCCAGCTTGACGCTGACGTTCGAGCGCGCCGCCAGATCTCGCACCGCGGCCCGCCAGATTCTGAACACCTCTTCCCGGCGCCCGGCATAGGGGCCTATCCCCAACGGGCCGCCGACATGGTCGAGGACGATCGCGGTTCCGGGGAAGGCGTCCGCCAGACGGGCGAGCATGTCCAGTTGGGTGTGGTAGATCCAGGCGTCGAAGCTCAGGCCCAGGGGCGCTAGCCGCGCGAAGCCCTCGCGGAACTCCGGGCGGTCGTAGAGGTCGGGCCACCGGCCGGGGCGGTTCTGGGGGATCGCCGGATCGCTGGCGGCGGCGTTGCGCACCCCGCGGAACCGGTCGCCGCCGGCCCGGATTTCGGCCACAAGCACCTCTTCCACGACGCCGCCCGCGGCGAGGTCGGCGAAGCCGACGATCCCGGCGCACAGCGCTGTCGGCCCATAGCGTCGGTTGGCGGCCATGGCGGCGACTCCATTGGCGAACTCGACCTCGCCCACCGGGCGTAGCGCCGGCGGGCCGTCCGCGCGGTAGAAGGCGTTGGCGTCGACGAAGACCGTGCTTTCCACGGCGTGCCCGCTGCCCACGTCCGCCAGAAACTCGTCGGCCAGATAGCGCTGCGCGCCGAACGACACGGGATGGGGCCAGTGCCAGAGGTGATGGTGCGGATCGCAGATCGGCAAGTCCGGATCGAGGATCGGCTCCGGCGCGCGGTGCGCCGCGTCGGTCGGCATGATGGTCTCCCTCGCCTGACAGGCGTCAATCCGGTCCTATTGCGCATTGCGTTCCAGATATAGCCTCTTCCCTGAGGGCTTGAGCCGCGGGATGATCGGGGGCCATCTCTCAATCGTTGTTTCCGTATCGATGGCGCGCCAGCGTGTTTCCGCCATCGGTTCGGCAGTCGGGCAGGCTGGCACCAAGGCGTTCGGCGACGACCAATCCAGAACAGAGGCGCGACGGCGCCCATTGGAAACAGGGAAGGAAACCATGGATCAGACCTACGAGACGGGCCGCGCGCCCGGAACTCTCCATCGCCGCATGGCGATCAAGGCGGCGGCCAGCGGCGTCCTTGCCGCGGTGAGCGGGATAACGGCCCAACCCGCGATGGCGGCCGGCGTGCGGGTTTCGAAATTCGGCGTCTACGAGGGGTATTCCGAGGCTTCGTATGATGGCTGGGTGCGCACGTCGCTATACGTCCCGGTGCGCGACGGGACGAAGTTGGCGGTGGATGTCTACCGGCCCACAAAGGACAAGGCGCTGCATGCCGGGCGTCTTCCGGTCGCCTTCCAGTTCAAGCGCTACCAGCGCGCCATCGTCCAGCCGGATGGATCCGTGGCCGACATCCTTGAGGGCCACAATGACGGCGAACAGGGCCAGACAGCGCAGCGGCTGGTGAGGCACGGATATGTCATCGTCTCCGTCGACCGGCGCGGCACCGGCGCCTCCTTCGGCGTCTCCACCGACCTTTCAACGCCGCAGGACGCCACAGATGGCTACGACATCGTCGAATGGCTGGCCAAGCAGCCCTGGTGCTCGGGCAAGGTCGGCATGTTCGGCGCGTCATACGAAGGCGAGATTCAGCCGCGAGTGGCCTCCACCGCACCGCCCCATCTGAAGTGCATCATGCCGGAGGTTTCTCCCTTCGACTGGTACTGGACCGTCCACGCCGGCGGCATCCACCGGACCACCCAGGGCGCGTTCGCGGAACATATCCACAAGGACGACACAGATCCGAACAATGGTCCGGTGGACGCCGACAAGGACCGCTCAATGCTGAAGGCGGCGCTTGCCGAGCACGAAGCGCACAACGATTATTCCGCGCCGGCCGGGAAGATGCCCTATCGCGACAGCAAGAATCCGGTGACCGGCGAACAGAGCTGGCTGAACCGCCACGGCGGCCACTACGCCCCGAGCCTGGCGAAATCGGGGATCGCTATCTACCACATTACCGGCTGGTTCTCGAACGTCAGCGTCCACCAGCTGACCTGGATGGCGAATGCCCGGGGGACGCCGCAGAAGCTGTTGATCGGCCCCTGGGGAGCAGGCGGTGCGCGGATGGCCGACGAGCGCGCGCTGTGCGCCGTGGAGGCCCATCGGTTCTTCGATTACTGGCTGAAGGATGTGAAGAACGGGATCATGGACGAGCCGGCGATCCACTCGTCGATCCCAAGCTCGCACAGCCGCGCGGGCGCGCCCTATGTCGGCCTTCCCGGAGGCTGGCCCCCGGCCAACCAGCAGCGCACCGAGTTCTTCCTCGATGCCGGCCGCAGCGGTTCCGCCAAGTCGGTGAATGACGGCCGTCTGACGCGGACCAAGCCGTCCGGCGCCGACGGCAAGGACGATCTGACGGTGCGCTACGATCTCCTCTACCGGGGCGGCGGCGAGAACGGCTTTGGCTTCGGCTGCGAACCCGTACCGGCCGGCAAGGCGCCGATAGATCATTCCGAGGACTTCGACGCCCACGGCCTGACCTACACGACCGAGGCCCTGGAGCACGATATCGAGGTGACGGGTCACGGCCAGGCGCGGCTTTGGGTCTCGTCCACGGCCGACGATGGGGATTTTTTCCTGAAGATCGAAGACGTCGATCCATCCGGGGCTTCCGGCTTCGTGGGCACGGGCTCGCTGCGCGCGTCCTACCGGGTTCTGGGCACGCCGCCCTACGACTACATGGGCCTGCCCTGGCAGCGGAACTACGAGGCCGATCTGCGGCCCTTGGAAAAGGACGGGCCGACCGAACTGGTCTTCGCTCTTTTCCCGACCTCCTATCTCTTCAGGCGCGGCCACCGCATGCGGGTGACGATCACCTGCAGCGACCTGGATGTCGGACCTTCGCCGCAGGTCAGCCCGGCTCCGGTGGTCAGCCTGCACCGCTCCGCGCAACACACCTCGTCGGTGATCCTGCCGATCAATCCGGCGGTCGGTCGCTAACCGCCCAGCGCGGGCGCTGACTTCGGGAGGAGGGTCAGGGGACCCGTCACGCAGGTCCCCTGGCGCTCTTCGCTGGAGAGATTCGTGGAGACGACGACCTGGTGATAGGCGCCATTGCGCCGGCTGACCTCAAGGTGCTTGCTCCAGTAGGCTGCGTCATAGTTCGGCCGGTCGAGGCTGAAGAACACGATGACTTCGGGATCGACGCGTTGGATCGGGCTGCTCGTGGCGCAGCTGTCCTCGCAGAACAGAAGTCGCGCCAGATCGATGTGGAGGGCGGCGCGCCAGTCACTCACCACGGCTGGCCCGCCGCCGGTCGGCGGGCGGTCGGCAACCTGACCTGAACAGACAAGATCGAACTGCGCGGCGGTCTGCGCCCGAACGCCATTTGCGCAGGACGCGATCAGGGCGGCGGTGAAGGCGAGCGACCTCATCTTGGCCTCGGCGGCAGTGAGCACCGCCCAGCTTAGCGGCGCGCGTGGCGCCCAGGCGACCCCCCATTTGCCGCTGGCGCAACCCTTTGCGCGGCCGAGCTGGCGCGGTAGGTGGGCTGGCGGACGCCGAGGGCGTTCGTCAGGCCGGGGGGCTACGACCATGAACACCATCATGACGTCGCAGGACGTCGCCGCGCGGATCGACCGGTTGCCGGCGACGCGGTCGGTCTGGGTCCTCGTGGCCCTGGTGTCGTTCGGCGCCTTCTTCGAGATCTACGACCTGTCGCTGACCGCGCCCCTCAGTCTCGGACTCAGGGCGGCGGGGATATTCCAGAAGGGCTCCGCAGGCCTGTTCGGCCTGAGCGACCAGGCGACCTTCGTCGCGGCCACGTTCGCGGGGCTGTACGCCGGGACCCTGGGCTTCTCGGTCGCCGCGGACCGGTTTGGCCGCCGCCCGGTCTTCACCTTCGCCCTCCTGTGGTACGCCCTGGCGACCGCCGTTATGGGCTGCCAGGGCACCGCCCTGGGGCTCGACCTTTGGCGGTTCATCGCCAGCATCGGCGTCGGTCTCGAACTGGTCGCAGTGGACTGCTACCTGGCGGAACTCATGCCCAAGACCATGCGTGCGCGGGCGTTTGCGGTCAGCAACGCCATCCAGTTCCTGTCCGTGCCGGTGGTGGCCATCCTGGCCTGGCGGCTGATCCCTGGCGACCACCTGGGCCTGGCGGGGTGGCGCTGGCTGACCTTCGTGCCGGTGGTCGGCGCCGTGCTGGTCTGGCAGGTGCGCAGGCGCCTCCCGGAATCGCCGCGCTGGCTGGAGGCCCATGGCCGAGGGGCGGAGGCCGACGCGGTGATGTCGCGTATCGAGGCCGGGGTGGAAGCCGACCTGGGCGCAGCCCTGCCGCCCGTCCGTCCGCAGGAAGCGGTCCCGGCGTCCACCAGGACGGATTCGCTGTGGCGGCCGCCCTATCGCCGCCGGACCCTGACCCTGATCGTCTTTCACATCTTTCAGACCGTCGGCTACTACGGCTTCAACAACTGGCTTCCGACGCTGCTGGTCGCCCAGGGGGTCACCATCGGCAAATCCCTGGGCTACACCGCCGTCCTGGCCGTCATCCCGCCGCTGGCGCCGCTGGTGTTCGGCCGCCTCGCCGACCGGGCGGAGCGCAAGTGGCTGGTCGTGGCGGGCGCCCTTGTCGCTGGCGGGGCCGGGCTGCTGCTCGGCCAGATGACCCAGGATTCCAACATCGCGATCTTCACGGTGATCGGCGCCAGCGTGGCGGCGGGCAATTCCCTGATGTCGCTGGCCTATCACACCTATCAGAGCGAGCTCTTCCCGACCGCCATGCGCGCAAGAGGGGTGGGCTTCGTCTATTCCTTCAGCCGGCTATCGGCGATCTTCTCGGGCTATCTGATCGCCTTCACCCTGGACCGGGCGGGCGGCGCCGGCGTCTTCGTGCTGATCTCGGGCGCCATGGCTGTCGTCGCCCTGACTATCGGGCTGTTCGGGCCGCGCACCCGGGGACTGGCGCTCGAGGAGATCTGAGCCTCCCATCGACCACCCCTCGGCGGGGACTGCTCGCCCGTGAGCGCGTCTGCTATTGTCCGGGAGCCGCCAGGCCTATGCCCGCGCGGCGGCCCGCAAGACCGTCCTTCGAACGGTCAGGGCCCAGGGAGGAAGACAGCGATGGCCAGCGAAGCGACACAAGCCGATCCGGTCGCCGGCGGCGCCCCGCGCCTGGCGGACTTCAGCTTTCCCTCACCGGAGATCGCAGCCTGCCCCTATCCGTTCTACCAGGCCCTGCGCAACGAGGCGCCGGTCTATCAGTATCCGGGACGCAACGACTTTCTGATATCGCGGCGGGAAGACATCCTGCAGGTGATGCGCCAGCCGGAAATCTTCTCCAACCGGCTCTACCTGGTCGATCCCCTGTCGCCCGGCGCCGACCGGCGCGAGGTGCTGGAAGCGCCGCCGCCCGGCGGGATCATCTCCACTTCCTTCACCCTCAGCCATTCGGACCTGCCCGAGCACAGCATCAAGCGCCAGGCCCTGAGGAGCCTCATCAACCCCAGGCACATCCACAGCTGCGAGGCGGCGATGCGGCGGATCGCCAACGAACTGATCGACGGATTCGCCCATCGCGGCGAGGTGGAGCTGCGCAGCGAATTCGCCAATCCGCTCGCCATCCTCACCATCTGCGAGGTGGCGGGATTTCCGGCTGAGGACAAGGACACCTTCCTGAGCTGGCGGCGCGGCACGATCAACCAGGGGCGCAGGTTCCTGACTCCGGAACAGCTTGCCGCGCAGCCTCGCGAGATGGAGGGCCGGGTGCAGTACGTCGAGGCGATGATCCTCGACCGCGCCGCCCACCCACGCGACGACTTCCTCAGCGAGGCCATCCAGGCCCAGATCGCCCGCGACGGTGAGATCAACCTGCCCTATCTGACCGGCGAAATGGGGCTGGTCCTGGGGGCCGGCAGCGAATCCACCGGCCAGCTGATCGCCAACATGATGCGCCTTTTGATCGAACATCCCGACCAGCTGGCCAAGGTGGTCGCCGATCGGAGCCTGGTTCCGGGCGCGGTGGACGAGGTGCTGCGTTACGAGACCCCGGTCCAGTGCACCTCGCGCCTGGTTATGGAAGACACCGAGGTCGGCGGCGTGGCGGTGCCCAAGGGCGCCTTCGTGCTGATGATGTATGGCGCAGCCAACCGCGACCAGACCTGGTCCTCGCCCGAAGAGTTCAACATCGAGCGGCCGGCCGTGCGCGAGCTCAGCATGGCGTTCGGGGCGGGAATCCACCGCTGCCTGGGGTCCCCGATCGCCCTGGCTGAAGGTCGGATCGCCCTGGAAGTCATGCTGGAGCGGCTGAAGAACCCGCGCTTTGCGCCTGGTCACGAGGCCGATCGGGAGAACATCGAGAACTTCGAAAAGCGGGCGCCCAAGGCGCTGCACATCCAGTTCGACGCCTGAGCATGAGCAAGGTCTCGATCATCGGCCTGGGCGCGATCGGCGGCGGGGTCGGCCAGGCGCTGGCCCGCGTCGGCACGTTCGAACTCTCCGGCTACGACCCGCGGCCCGAGGCGTTCGCGCCGCTGGGCGGGGCCATGCGGACGGGCGTCTCGCCGGCCGACGCCAGCGAGGGCGTCGATGTCGCCTTCGTGGCCGTGGTCAACGACGCCCAGGTCCGCGCGGTGATGACCGGGGAGGGTGGCGTCCTCAGCGCCAAGACCCTGCCCGGGATGATCGTCATTCTCAGCACCATCTCGATCCCAGTCGTGTTCTGGGCCGCCGAGGAAGCCGCCAAACGTGGCGTCAAGCTGATCGACTGCGGGGTCTGCGGCACACGCGGCCTGCAGGAGAACGCCATGCCCACCATGGTCGGCGGCGACGTCGAGGCCATCGCTCAGGCGCGGCCGGTAATCGAGGCGTTTTCCAGCCCGATGGTCCACTGCGGCGAGCTGGGCAACGGCATGCGCGCCAAGCTCGCCTGCAACATGATCCTCTTCACCGACTGGGCGGTAGCCTGGCAGGGCGCCCAGCTGGCTACCGCGGCCGGCGTGCCGCTCGATCGCTTCGTCGAGGCCGTCAACGCCGCCGGCAAGTGGGTCCGGCCGCACATGGGCCTGGTGGAGGACGGAGTCGGGGTCTCGATGCCCGGCATGCCAACCCTGAGCCGGCCCAGCACGGCGGCCTTTGCGGACAAGGACCTGCGGGCCGCGCTGGCGCTGGCCGCCGACCTGGGCGTCGAGCTGCCTTCAGCCGAGGTGGCGCTGCGGATCTTCCCGCGGGTGGCGGGTCTGGCCTAGGCGCTGGGTGGCAGATTGCTCGCGGCGCGCTGGGCCTCGATCTCGGCGCGCAGCTCGCCGTGCCGCTTGGACCCGAGCGGGAAGGTCCACAGCAGATAGGCTGAGAACAGGATGGGCACAGCCGGGCCGACCGACACCATGACCCGCATCCAGACCAGCGATTCCGGCGTGGTGTGCTTGCCGGTCGGATCGAAGCCGACCGCCTGGAGCACGGGGAACAACGCGAGGGTCGCGAGCGCGGGCGCCAGTTTTGTCGCGGTTTCCATGACGGCGAAGAAGGCCCCGGTCTGCTGCCTGCCGCTCTTGGCGGTGTCGGAATCGACCACGTCGGCCATCATCGACTGCAGCAGGAAGCTGGAGCCGCCGTCCGTGGCGCCGATCAGGCACACGCAGATCACGAACAGCGGCATCAGGCTCGGGCCCCAGAACAGCCAGCTGATTTGCAGGCAGCCATAGAACAGGATGGCGACCGCCAGGATGCGATGCTTCTCGCGGCTCCGGGCCAGGCGCATCCACAGGGGCGTCGCCAGGGTCGCGGCGGCCGAGATCCCCAGCAGCAGGGTGGCCGTCACGGCCTTCGCGTGCATCACATAGGCGATGTAGAAGACGAACAGGGCCTGCTTGATGGCCATGGGCGCCGCCTGCAGGATCTGGATCGCCACCACCTTGCGGAAATAGGAATTGGTGACCATCGCCTTGAGGGTCGAGGCGATCTCGCCGGCCGTGATCTTGGGCTTGCCGGCGCCGGAAAGGTCTTCCTCGACCGCCCTTTCGGGAACCGAGATTACCGAGATCAGCACCGCGACCGGGGTGGCGATCACCGCGAACCACATCAGGGCTTCGAGCCTCTGACCGATGGAGGCGTCGGGTGTCAGCCATTCGACGGCGGTCGGGATGCCGTAGGCGGCCAGTTTGGCGATATTGGCCAGCAGCCCGCGCCAGCCCATGATCCGCGTGCGTTCCGCGTAGCCGTTGGCCAGTTCCCCGCCCCAGGCGGTGGAATTCAGCGTCTTGGCCGTCTGCGCCAGGGTGAACATGATGTAGGCGAACAGCAGATAGGCGAAGGTCACGTGGCGGGTGAAGTAGCCCGGAGTGAATAGCAGCGCGCAGCCCAGCATCAGCGGTGCGCTGCAGATCACGATCCAGTGCCGTCGCCGGCCCCAGCGGCTGGGCAGGCGGTCGCAGACGATCCCCACCAGCGGGTCGGTGACGATGTCGAGCACCCGAGTGACACCCAGGAGCAGCGCCCACTGGGTGAGCGTGATGCCCATTTCGCCGGTGTAGAATGGCCCCAGGAACATCAGCATCGGGGTCATCATCGCGGCCAGAGGCACCGCGGGCAGGCCGAAAGCGAACAGCTGCCAGGAAGAGAGGCGGTCGTTGTCGCCGTGCGCCCTGCGGACGCGTCCCCCTGCCTTGGCGGCGCGGCCCGGCTTGTCGAGCGCGGCGTCGACCATCGTCCCTCCTCGACCTCGGCGCGCCCGGTTATGGCTCCGGGTCGCGGCCAGCAGGGCTGGCTCCGCGGCTGACGTATTTTGTCCCCTGTTTGGGGACCGGCCTCAAGCCCCAAACTGCTGGCCGGTTGAGCGCCCAGGGCTGTTGCATCCCTCCGCGCGCGTCGTCATTGTCCGGCGGCGCAAGGCGGCCCCGAGGCCGGCGGGAAACGTGGATGAACACGTCGGTTCAGGGAGCAGCGACAGGATCCGACGCGGGGATCGCGGGGCCGCTGGGCGCGTGGCTGGGCGAGCGCCTGGATGCGCCGGACCTGACAGTGCGCGGGATCGTGCGTCACACCGAGGGCTTTTCCTGGCAGACCTATACGCTGGACGCCGACTGGCGCGACGCCGCTGATGGTCGGCGCCACACCCGCGGGTTCGCCGTGCGCGTCGAGCCCCGCGATGGGCTGTTGGCGCCCTACGACATCGAAGCCCAGTACCGCCTGAACCAGGTGGTCAGCCGCCAGTCGAGCGTCCCGGCACCGGCCCCGCTTTGGCTGGAGACCGATCCCGGCGTGCTGGGCATGCCCTTCTATGTGATGGAGCGCGCCACCGGCCACGTGCCGGTGCAATGGCGCGCCGAGGACCCCATCGCCTTTCCGACGCCGCAGGCGCGCCGCGCCATCGGCCTTGAGTTCGTGGATATCCAGGCGGAAATCCACGCCATCGATTGGCGGTCCGACCTGGCCTTCCTGGCGTCGGACACCGATCCGGCCCGCTCGGCCCAGGCCCAGCTGGACTACTGGGTGGACCGCTATGAGCGCGGGCGGATGGTCGAACTTCCGGTGGTCCGGGAGGCCATTGCCTGGCTGCGGGTCAACCTGGAGCCCAGCGACCGGCTGGTCCTCTGTCATGGGGACTACCGGATCGGCAACTTCATGGTCCGCGACGGGCGCGTGGTCGCGGTGTTTGACTGGGAACTGGCCCATGTGGGCGACCCGGTCGAGGACCTTGCCTACGCGGGCCTGCCGCTCTGGCGGGGCCGGGATCCCAGGCTGTCGCATCTCCTCGCGCCCGAGGATTTCTTCGCGCGCTACGCCGAGCGCACCGGCTTCGCTGTGTCGCCGCAGGCGTTCCGCGCCTGGACCATCTTCGGCCTGGTCAAGGCGGCGGCGACCTATGTTCAAGGCTCCCGGGCCTTCGAGGAAGGGCGCACGGGCGACCTGCGCCTGGCGGTAATGGGCCACCAGATCGTCCATGTGCTGCGCCATCTGGCCCGGGCCCTGGACGGGGAGTCGATCTGATGCAGAACTCGCCGCAGCGCCTGCTGGCCGGCGCCGCCCAGGCCCTGCGCGAGGTGGTGGGGCCGGCGGTGGCCGAGGCCTATCCGCGCGCCCAGCTGGCGGCGGCGGCCGAATTGCTCGACAACCTGGCCCAGCGTGTCGAGTGGCGCCGCGACGACGGTGACGAGATCGTGGGCCGCGCCCGTCCATTGCTGGAGGACGCGACCGCCGCGGCCGGTCCTACGGACCTGCAGCGCGCCCGCGCCTGGCTGGTGGCTGTTCCGGGGCCCGGCGAGCCCGGACCTGTGCTCGAGGCGCTGGCCGAGGCGCAGACCTGGGCCGCCGCGCACGCGCCGGACGGCGAACTGGCGGGCCGGCTTCGCGCCTTCGCCAGGTGGGATCTCGAATGCGAAGTGCGCCGTCTGCGCAACGGCATGTTCAAGGATTAGCAGGAACCCCGGATGATCACCCCGCAGGACGACCGTCCCCACCCCGTGCCGCCGCAGGCCTTCATGGTCTGGAAGGAGAACTGGGTGTTCCCGGCTCTGGACCGTCGCAACAGGATCGCGACCCTGTTCCACATCTCGCTGCGGCCAGGCCAGGGCGAGGGCATCTTCACAGCGAAGTTCACCATCGATGGCGAGGAGCACCGCTACGTTGGCCGAAGCCCCGTGCCGCGCGACCTGACCCAGTTCCAGCCGGTGGCCAACGAGCGGCTGCGCTTCGACATCGTGATCCCCGGCCAGCGGTTCCGCATCCGCTTCGACGGCGACGACATCGCCGCCGATATCACCTACGACGCGCGCTTCCCGGCCTGGGATTTCGCCGACGGCCCCCTGGCGCCGGGCGAGTCCGTGCTGGGGGACATCGGTCGCCACGTCTTTCCCTACAACCACTACGAACAGTCCCTGACCCATACCGGGACCATCCGTTTCCTCACCGGGCCCAGGGCCGGCGAGACGGTGGACCTGTCGGGCTTCGCCTGCCGCGACCACTCCTGGGGATGGCGCGAAGACCTGCGGTTCGACTTCCACCACTGGCTCTGCGCGGCGTTCGAGGACCGCTTCATCGAAGGCTCGGTCATGCAGGAGGACTTCTATCCGCACGGGCCGAAGGTTGGCGGCTGGATTTCCACGCCCGCGGGCAACGAGGCCATGGCCGCCATCGACACGCGCGACGCCTACTGGATGGACCCCACCGGCCCCTTCGGACCCCTGGACCGCGACGTGCGCTACCGGCTGACCACGGTGGGCGGCAGGACCGCGAATATCATCGCCCACATCCCGAAGTCCTATGGCCGGCTCTACCTGGACGCCCGTTCGCGCGACCGGGCGACGGTCTATCACGACGTCCAGATCTTCTGCGATTTCACCGACGCCGACACCGGAGAGCGCGGGGAGGGCGTGCTGGAGATCGGCAAGCGGGTGCAAGGCGCCGGCGTGGCGGACGCCGAGGCCTTCCGGCCGAAGGCCAAGGCCATGGTGCAGCCGCGGTGATCCGCGCCGCGGTCCTGGGCGACAAGGCGCGACTGGATCTCCGGTCCGTCGAGCTGCGCCCGCCGGGGGCCGGCGAGGTGAGGCTGGCCATCGACGCCTGCGGCATCTGCGGGACGACGCTCGACGCCTGGAAGGCGCCGCCGCCCGGGGACTCCACCGGCATCTGGGGCCACGAGGTGGCAGGCCGCGTCACGGCGCTGGGGCCCGGCGTCGCGGGCCTGGCGCTCGGCGACCGGGTCTGCGTGGAGCCCAACCTGGCGGTGGCTTGCGGCGCCTGCGAGGACTGCCTGGCCGGCGCGCCGTTCGCCTGCCGCAACCGGCTTGGCCTGCCCACCTGGGGGTTCGCCGACGAGATGATCGTGCGCCAGGCCGGCGCGCTGCCGGTGCCGGCGGGCCTGCCGCAGCGGACCGCCACCCTCGCCGAGCCCCTGGCCAGCGTGATCCACGGCATGCGCAACAGCGTCGCGGCGTTGCGGCATGGCGGCCGGCTGGAGGGCGCGAGGGTGGGCGTCATCGGCGCTGGGGTGCTCGGTTTGCTGTCCGCCGCCGTGGCGCGCCAGATGGGCGCTGCCGCCGTGACGGTGCTGGCGCGCCACCCGCACCAGCGTGCAGCCGCCGAGGCGCTGGGCGCGGTGGCGCTCGGCGACGACGCGCAGGGCTGGGCGGCCTTGCGGGCCGAGGCGCCGTCCCTGACCGTCCTGGCGGCCGGGGGCGGAGAGCCCCTGCTGGACCGCGCGCTCTCCGTGACGGCGCGGCGCGGCGAGGTGGTGGTCCTGGCGCTGCTGGCCGGTGACCAGCCGGTGAACGCCCGGCGCGCGGTCCTGCGCGACCAGCGGATAGGTTTCTCGATCTCCTATGGAGAGCTCGACGGCCTGCGGGACATGGATGTGGCGCTGGCGATCCTGGCCGCCGACCCGGAGGGGTTCGCGCCGCTGGTCACCGACGCCTTTTCGCTCGCCGACGTGGAGGCTGCGTTTCATGCGGCGGCCGACCGGGCCGGTGGACGCCTGCGTGTGGTTGTCGAGCCACGCGGCTGACAACCTCGCCTATGGGCAGCCCGGCCGTTTCGGTTGCGGGCGAGGTCGATCGGTCCCTATAGTTCCATCTGCGTCCCTTGAGCCCGGCGGCCACAATGCCGGGCCGGGGAACCCGTAAGGGGGAGGAAGCGCATGGCTACCAGGGCTCATGGCACGTCACCGTCCAAGTCTGCCGGCGCGATTGACCGGCGAGATATTCTGACCATCGCCGCCGGCGGCGTGGCCTCAGCGGCGTTCGGAAGCTTTTCACCCGGCCCAGCCGAGGCCGCCGAGCGAGTCTCGTCCCTCGGCGTCTACAGCGGCTATTCCGGTGAAGCCTACGATGGCTGGGCGCGGACCTCGGTGTACGTGCCGGTTCGCGACGGGGTTAAGCTCGCGGTCGATATCTTCCGTCCGACCGCCGGCGGCGCGGTGCATGCCGAGCGCCTGCCGATGGTGTGGATTCCCAAGCGCTATCAGCGCGCCACGATCCGTCCGGATGGGTCCCTGGTCACCACCATCGACACCGTGGCCGGGACGGTAAGCTATGACCTCACCGCCCAGCGGCTGCTGCGGCACGGCTATGTGGTGGCCGCCGTCGACCGGCGCGGCACCGGCGCGTCGTTCGGCGTGCATTCCGATTTCAGCGATCCGCTCACCGCCCGCGACGGCTACGACCTGACCGAATGGTTCGCCGCCCAGCCCTGGTGCGACGGCAATGTCGGCATGTTCGGCGCGTCCTATGAGGGCGAGATGCAGTTGCGGGTGGCGGGCACGGCGCCGCCGCACCTGAAGGCGATCATGCCCGAGGTTTCACCCTTCGACTGGTACCGGCTGGTGCAGGGCGGCGGCATCTATCATGGGACCCAATTCACCGGCTTCCAGAAAATGATCGGCGCCCAGGACGTCGATCCGAACAACGCGCCGGTGGACGAGGACAAGGACCGCGCCCTGCTGACCGCCGCGCTTGCGGAGCACAGGGCGCACAACGACTACTCCGCGACACTCGGCAAGCTGCCCTGGCGCGACAGCGTCAACCCGGTGACGGGCGAGCGCAACTGGCTCAAGCGGCACGGTGGGACCTATACGCCCGGCCTGTCGGCCTCAGGGATCGCCGTCTATCACCGCGTCGGCTGGTTCGCCCGCGTGGCCTTCGATCAGCTCCTCTGGTTCGTGAACCACAAGCAGGGGCCGAAGAAGATGCTGATCGGGCCGTGGGGCGGCGGGGTCGCCGAGACGCCCGAAGACCGCGCCATGTGGACGGCCGAGGCTCACCGCTTCTTCGACCATTTCCTGAAGGGCGTGCCCAACGGGATCATGGACGAGCCGCCGATCCATTCCTCAGTCGCGACGGCGCACAGCTATGGCGTTGGCGAACCGTGGCGGGGGCTCAGCCAATGGCCGCTGCCCAATGAGCAGAAGGTGCGGTTCTTCTTCGAGGCGGGTCCGACCGGATCGACCAAATCGGCGAACGATGGGCGGCTTGTCCGGACCCAGCCCGGCAAGTCCGGGGGCCGTGACGACTATCTGGTCAACTACGACATCGCCTATGCAGGCGGCAACGATCCGGCCCGGCCAGGCGCGCCCGCCGTAGACCACGCCGCCTATGACGCCCAGGGCCTCACCTACACCACCGATCCGCTGGACCACGACGTGGAGATCACCGGCCATGGGATCGCGCACCTGTGGGTGACCTCGAGCGCCGACGACGGCGACTTCTGGGTGAAGGTCGAGGATGTCGCGCCGGACGGCCGCTCGACTTACGTGTCGCGCGGCGCGCAGCGGGCGTCCCGGCGCAAGCTGGGCGCGCCGCCTTACGACTATATCGGCATGCCCTGGGAAACCTGCCTGGAAGCCGACGCCGCGCCGCTGCCAAAGGGTGTGCCCACCGAACTGGTCTTCGCGCTGACGCCGATCTCCTACATCGCGCGGCGCGGCCATCGCCTGCGGGTGACCGTCACCGGCGCGGACCGCAATATCGGCGAGACGCCCAGGCTCAGCCCGGCGCCCACCATCAGCCTGCACCGCTCCGCCCGACACGCATCTTCGGTGACCTTGCCGATCATTCCGCCGTCCAGGACTTAACGAACCGGCGCGGCTTGCTTACAGACAAGGGATGTCCCGCCTCCCGCCGCTTCCCGACCGCGCTTCCATCCCCGAACACGAGTGGCCGCTCTATGACGCGGTCAAGGCGCGCCAGGCGTCCCTGTGGAAGGACGCGGAGTACGACTCCAACGCCTATTTCGGAGCCCTGCTGAACAGCCCTCCGCTGGCCAGCGCCCTGGCCGAGCTCGGCAAGGTGGTGCGCCAGTCGCAGCTGCGGGGCAGCTTCAGCGATGCCGAGCGCGAATTCGTCGACATGCTCTACAGCGCTGAGTTCGACTACTGGACCATCGGTCTGCTGCACCTGGCCGATGCGCTCGCCTGCGGGGTGCGGCTGGAGGCGATCGAGGCTTTCGCCAACGGCCGGGAGGACCAGCTCACCGCCGCGGAGGCGCAACTGGCCGACATGGTCCGCCGGATCATCTCGGGCCGCATGACCGACGAATCCTATGCCGCCCTGCAGGCCCGCTTTGGTCAGCGCGGCGCGGTGGAGTTCACCGGCTTCGTGGGCTTCCTGCAATGCACTTTCCGCCTATGGCAGGCGCTTGGCGTGCCGGATATCGGGCGCGAGGCCTTCAAAGCCGGCGTCGCGCGCTACCGGGCCGGCGAGATGGTGCTGCCGCCGGCGGAGGCCCGCCAGGGCTAAGCCGCCAGACCGATTTGCCGTCGCCTCGCCGCGCGGCTATGGCCATGTCAAACGGGCGGACGAACCGCCGCGCAGGGAAGGGACTCTTGCAATGAACATCGAGGTTTTGGATTCGCGGATGACCGACGTCGTCGGCGCCGACGCGGTCGTCGAGAAGCTGGCGACGGGCTTCGATTTCACCGAAGGGCCGGTCTGGCACCCGACCGGCAAGTTCCTGATCTTCAGCGACATGCCGGGCGACCACATGCGCCGCTGGACCCAGGCCGAGGGCATCACCACCTTCCGCAAGCCCTGCTTCATGGCCAACGGCAACGCCTATGACCGCACCGGCCGCCTGGTCACCTGCGAGCACGCCTCCAGCCGCGTAACCCGCACCGAGCATGACGGTTCGATCACGGTGCTGGCCTCCCATTGGGACGGCAAGGAACTGAACAGCCCCAACGACATCGTCGTGCGCAGCGACGGGACCATCTTCTTCACCGACCCGGACTTCGGACGCCGCGAACGGTTTGGCATCCCGCGCAAGTCGGAACTGCCGTTCCGGGGCGTCTACCTGATCACGCCGGCCGGCGAGC
Organism: Caulobacteraceae bacterium; assembly: GCA_947475465.1. GTDB lineage: Bacteria > Pseudomonadota > Alphaproteobacteria > Caulobacterales > Caulobacteraceae > Phenylobacterium. The sequence continues at coordinate 164,959 of CANJLK010000001.1, forward strand.
TGAAGCTCCTGGCCGACGACTTCGACCAGCCCAACGGCCTGTGCTTCTCTCGCGACGAGAAGACCCTGTTCGTCAACGATTCGCCGCGCCGGCACATCCGCGCCTTTGCCGTGGCTGGCGATACGGTGACGGGGGGCGCGGTGTGGGCCGAGACCGGCGGTGCGCCGCACGAGCGCAACCCGGACGGCATGAAGGTCGACACGGCCGGCAACGTCTTCTGCGTCGGCCCGGGCGGCATCGTGGTGTTCGACGACAAGGCGGTTCGCCTGGGAACCATCCTGTTCCCCGAAAACGTCGCAAACTTTGCCTGGGGCGAGGACGGCCTGCAGTCGCTGCTGGTGACCGCCACCTCGTCGCTCTATCGCGTGCGGGTCAAGATTCCGGGCCTGCCGGCGTTCTGACCGGCCTTACAACCCTTCCCCACAGACCGACGGGAGCCTCCCATGCCGCTCAGCCCCCAGGCCATCGAGACGCTCAAGGGCGTCTCCACCGGCACGATCACCACGGTGCTCCTGAAGAAGGGCCTGCGGAATATCTGGATGCGGGGCGCAAAGCCTCTGCAGCCGGGTCAGGCGCGGATCGTGGGGCCGGCCTTCACCTTGCGCTTCGTGCCCGCCCGTGAGGATCTGGCGACCCCGGCCTCCTGGGCCTCGCCGATCTCAACCCGAGCGGCGATCGAGGCCATGGGCGAGGGCGTGATCGCGGTGGTCGATGCGATGGGCGTCACCGACGCCGGCATCTTCGGCGACATCCTCTGCGCGCGGATGGCCAGGCGTGGCGTGGCGGCCCTGGTGACCGATGGCGTCGTGCGCGATGTGGCGGGGGTGCTGGGGACGGGGCTGCCGGTGTGGTGCGACGGCGTCGCCGCCCCGCCGTCGGTGGCCGGCCTGACTTTCGTCGGCTGGCAGGAGCCGATCGGCTGCGGCGGGGTGGCGGTGTTCCCCGATGACATCGTCGTCCTCGATCAGGACGGCGCGGTGCTGATCCCGTCCACACTGCTGGAAGACGTGCTCGCCGAGGGCCCCGAGCAGGAGCGCATGGAGGCCTGGATCATGGGCGAGGTCGAGGCGGGCGTTCCGCTTCCCGGCCTCTATCCCATGAACGCCGAGACCAAGGCCCGCTACGAAGCGCGGGCCAAGGCCTGAGGCGTCTTCAGGCCCGCATGAAGGGCTCGATACGGCCGCCGACCTTGGTCTCCACCCGGTAGACCGACGTAGTCGCCGCGATGAACAGGCTGCGCCAGTCCGGCCCCCCCCAGTGCAGGTTGGCGGCCATTTCCGGTGTCCGGATCTTGCCGATGCGCTCGCCGTCCGGGGCGAAGACCCAAAGGCCGCCCGGTCCGGTGCACCAGATGTTGCCCTTGGCGTCGCACTTCATGCCGTCCGGCCGGCCGGCCTCGGAATCCGAGGCGATGCCGTCGGCGAAGACCCGCATGTCGGTCAGCGTTCCGTCGGCCTTGACGTCGAAGGCGCGGATCAGGGCCTGGGTGGTGTCGTTGACGTAGAGAATGGATTCGTCGGGCGAGAAGCACAGGCCGTTTGGGCTGTCGAACTGGCGTTTGTCCGCCGCCAGCTGCGGCGGGCCGCCCTCCGGCGCGATGCGGAACAGGCCCTGCCAGCCCAGCTGCCGGGGGCGCTCGACGCCGAAGCCCGGCATGCGGCCATAGAAGGGATCGGAAAAGTAGATCGAGCCATCGGAGCGGATGCAGACGTCGTTGGGGCTGTTGAGCTCCTGACCCTCGAAGTGGGACGCCAGGACCTCGCGGCTGCCGTCGGGGCGCTCGCGGACCACCTGCGACGTAGAGTGTTCGCAGACCACCCGGTTGAGGGCGGCGTCATAGGTCATGCCGTTGCACTTGTTGGACGGGCGCATGGCCTCGGAAACACCCTTGGCGTCCCATCGCCTGCGTGTGTCGCCGGGCATGTCCGAGAAGACCAGATACTGTTCCTTGGGATGCCAGACGGGGCCTTCGGTGAAAATGCAGCCCGAGGCGATGGCGGTCAGGGGCGCGTCAAGGTCGATGAGATCCCCGAAAGCCGGATTGATCGCGGTGTGCATCTGGTGACGTCTCCCCAAGTCGTTTTTTCAGCTCTTCCGACCGAGCCGGAGAGGTGTGCTGACGCTAGCGCGGAACACGCTTAAGTCAAAATTGTCCGACATTGCTTGCCGTGCGCCGCGTTTTCCGCAAGGTTCGGCGCCTGAAGGTTGGCCGCGAGAATGGGACCGCCAGTGTCCCGAAGCGGTGGGGAGGAAACGAGCATGGCCGAAGTTTCGATAGTCGATGGCGCGCCGGTCAAGGCGGGCTTCTTAGGCCGCATATTCCGACGGGGCTCGTCGGACAGCCTGTCGCTCGGCCAGCTGATGGCCTACGGCGGCCCGGCCATTCCGCTGCAGATGATGATCATGCCCGTGGCGCTGTTCCTGGCGCCGCTGTTCACGGGCGAGCTCGGCGTCTCCATGTCGACCTGGGCGGCCGTTCTCGGCATGGCGCGGATCATCGATATCGCCACCGACCCCATCGTGGGCATGCTGTGCGACCGGTTCCCGAGCCGTTGGGGACGCCGCCGGCACTGGGTGGTGATCGCCACGCCGATGGCCATGATCGGCTGCGCGCTGCTGTTCACGCCACACTATTTCGTCACCACGCCCACCTTCGCCTATCTGCTGGTGGCGACCCTGCTGTTCAACTTCTCCACGACGCTGCAGAATCTCAACATGTCGGCCTGGGGTGGGGAACTCTCCACCGACTACGCCGAGCGCACCCGCATCATGGGCTGGCGCTATGTGATGGTCGCCATCTCCTGCCTGATGACGTTCGGCATTCCCGCGGCGATGGAGTGGTTCCTGCCGCACCCGAGCATGGGCGACAAGGTCCGCGCCCTCATGTGGACCGCGGTTGTGCTGATGCCGCTGGCGACCTTCCTGGCGGTCGTCTTCGTGCCCGAGCGCCCCGGCGACGAGGTCGCCCACAAGGACCGCCAGTCCTTCAGCGTGCTCGAGATCTTCGCCACCCTGAAGCGGATGTTCACCAACAAGTACCTGGGCTGGCTGGTCCTGGTGGCCCTCTTGCAGGCCGGCCCGACGGCGGTGAAGGCCTCGCTGTTCGTCTTCTACGTCTCCTACATCATCAAGGCGCCGGGCATGACGGCGACCCTGCTGCTGGCCGTCTATATCGCCAGCATGATCTCCACGCCGATCTGGATGTGGCTGGCCAAGGGGCGCGAGAAACACCGGCTTCTGGCCGTCTCGGTGCTGATCTACGGCTGTTCGCAGGCGACCATGATGTTCTGGGGACCGAACCAGCTGTTCTTCTTCGTCTGCGCCATCGCCATCAACGGCGCGATGAACTCAGGCCCCGCCTTCCTGATGCAGTCGATCATGGCCGACGTGGTCGACTCCGACACGGTGAAGAGCGGCAAGCAGCAGACCGGAGCCTTCTTCGCCATGCTGGAGACCACGACCAAGCTGGCGCCGACCCTGGTTGTGGTGGCCATCTTCCCGATGCTGCAGGCCTGGGGCTTCGATCCCACGGGCAAGCACAACACCCCCGATTCACTGAACACGCTGCGGCTGGCTTTCGCGCTCGCCCCGACGGTGCCGGTGCTGGTGGCGGCGCTGCTGCTGTGGAACTTCCCGCTGGGTTCGAAGCGCCACGGGGAATTGCGGTCCGAGATCGACGCGGCGCTCGCCGAGCGTGGTTCGTCCCGCGACTGATCGAATGGGGGACCGTCACGGCGATGTCGTCGTGACGCCGCGGCCTATCGAATGTCGCCGAACAGTCAGCTTCCCGCCGCCGCGCTCACGCCGGTGGGCGAGGCTGAGGGTCGCCATCTACTTTTGGAAAGTCCTGCCGCGCCGAAAGCGCTGAGCGCTGGTGGCGCGCCCCTATCGACGCTGCGCTCGCTGAGAGCTGTTCGCCGTCCCACCTAGGGGAAGGCGCGTCACGGCGTCGCCGCCGTGACGCTGATCTTCGTTACTGCGCGTCGAATTCGATGTGCAGTTGCTTCGGCACGCGCTTTTGGAAGTTGTCGATGTTCTCGCGTTCGGCGTCATGGCCGGGCGCGAAGCGCGGGTTCTTCAGGCGGTCGAGCATCACCGCCAGGGCGATGCGGCCCTCGGCGATGGCGATGGCGTTGCCCAGGCACCGGTGCGGTCCGCCGCCGAACGCCATGTTCAGCTCCGGAATGCCCGGACGGTCGACACGGAAAGCTTCCGGATCGCCCCACGATTCGTCGTGGTTGGCCGAGCCGTAGAGCATCAGGACATAGGCCCCCTTGGGGATCGGCACACCGCCCACCTCGGTGTCCTGCATGACCAGGCGCGAGGTCCACTGGGTCGGCGCCTCGAAGCGCAGGGCCTCGTCGATGACGTTGGGGATCAGTTCGCGGTCGTCGAGCACCTTTTTCAGTTCCGAAGGATTCTCGATCAGCAGCTTCCAGACGTTGGCGACCAGCCGTGAGGTGGTCTCATTGCCCGCCGTCAGCACCAGGCCGATTTCGGAGACCAGGTAGGGCAGGTTGATCTCGCCGTCGCGCTCGACCTGGGCCTTCACGACGCCGGTGATGAAGTCGTCCTTGGGGTTGGCCAGACGATCTCGGATGATCGCGGCGCAGTAGAGGTCGCGCTCGGGGATGTCCTCGTCCTGGGCCTTGCGTTGCTCGTCGGTCAGGTAGCGCCGGCCGTGGCCGGTGCCGATGCGGTTCCAGCCCAGGAAGATGGCGCGGTCTTCCGGCGGATAGCCGGCGAGCTCGCAGATGGTCAGCAGGGCCAGCGGATCTGCGAACTGGGTGCGAAGCTCGCACTTGCCCTCGTGGATGAAGGTGTCGATCAGTTCGTTGGCGATGCGCCGCAGGGTGTCTTCCGAGGCCCGGATATAGCGTGGATCGACCAGCGAGCGCAGGGCCCGGCGCTTGATGCTGTGCTCGGGGGGATCGGAGGCCGTCAGACCAAACGAGGTCTGGATGGCCGTGCCCGGGGTGTGCGGCGGGTTTTCGACCCAGCCCTTTTGCGAGCCCTGCAGCATGCGCGGGTCACCAAGGTAGGTGCGGTTGGAGAACACCTCGGTGTTGCGCAGCACGGCCATGATGTCGTCGCGGCGCGAGATCAGGTAGTCGTTGCGATCGGGGTATTTGTAGACCGGGGCCTCGGCCCGCAGCGCCGCGTAGAACGGGTACGGGCAGGCCGTCACCTCAGGCGACGGGAAGGCAAAATCCTTCAGGCAGCGTTGGGCGCCCGTGTCCGGAGCCGCATCCTTGGTTTCGCTCGCCATTGTTTCCTCCATTGCTGGGTCGCCTCGCGGGGGCGGTTCCCTTTGCGCGCGACAATAGCCGGACGTCCTGTCCTGTCCGACAAAATCGAGCTCTGGCAATATACTACCGTCCGTTTGATTCAAGAGGGCAGGCGCAGTTGCGCGGCGGATCGGGCCGCCGAATCGTCCCGGGGCGCCTGGGATGGCAGACCCTCTCGGCGCCCCAGGGGCAGATGTAGATTTGCAACAGATCGCCAACTTAGTGGCGCTCCAAACAAATGTATGTCCGAATTTCCGGACTTGCGACCCTCCGAGGGATTGACGGACAAAATTGCAAACATCATTAGAGCCGCGCTGCGCCATGAGGGCGCTCCGTGTCAGAAATCAATCCGCATAAATGCGGGGGGGAAACATGAGAAATTCGGACAAGCTTCGTTGGCTGAGCGCGTCTTCCGCGGTGATCGCACTGTCCATGGCGATCGCGCCTGCGGCCAAGGCCGAAGCCGCCGCCGGCGCCGCCGCCGCGTCTGCCGCGCCGGTCGCGGTTGAAGAAGTCATGGTCACCGGCCGTAAGCGGGCCAAGGCCGAAGTGCTGCAACAGACCCCGATCGCCGCCACCGCGGTGAACGCCCAGCAGATCGAAGCCGCCCACGCGGTCGACCTGATCGACCTGGGCCGCCTGACGCCGGGCGTGTCCTTCCAGCAGGCCAACAGCGCCTACTACAACGACTTCCAGATGCGCGGCATGGGCAACGCGGGCACCTCGCCCCAGGACGAGCCCCCGGTCGGCATCATCTATGACGGCATCTATCTGGGCACCGGCACCGGCGCGAACCTCGACCTGTTCGACGTCCAGGACGTCTCGGTCCTGCGCGGCCCGCAAGGCACCCTGTTTGGCCGGAACGTCACCGCCGGCGCGGTTGTGATCAACACCAACGGCGCGAGCTTCAACAAGTCGGCCGCCCTGTCGGCCAGCTTCGGCTCCAACAGCGACTCCGAAGAAACCGTCGTCCTGAACGCTCCCCTCTGGGGCGACGTGGTCGCCGGCCGCCTGGCGGCCCGCTACCTGCACAACGGCAACTGGGCCAACAACCCCAACCGCGGCCGCCGGGTCGGCGGCACCGATGACTACATGCTCCGTGGCGCCCTGCTGATCCGCCCGACCGCCGACATCGACATCAACCTGAAGGCCGCTTATCAGGCCGTCGCTGGCGACGCCCAGCCGGTCCGCGGCCTGTCGCCCAACACGACCCCGGCCTCGACCCTGGTGCCGATCCCGATCTTCTCCTATCCGCAAGCCAAGGGCTCGGTCACACCGAACGATTGGTGGACGGTGCTCAGCCCCTCCAACAACACCCAGGCGCTGGAAACCCTGAGCTTCATCGGCCAGCTCGACTGGCGCCTCCTCGGCGGCGTCCTGACGCTGGTCGAAGGCTACCGCCAGGTCGAAAGCGACAACGCCAACCAGTTTGACGGCTCTTCCGCGCCCTCGTTCCGGTCCACCGGCCCCTACTACCAATGGCAGGACAGCACCGAAATCCGCTTCGCGCAGGAAGTCGGCCGGCTGAACTACACCGTCGGCGGCTACTACTTCCTGACCGGCCTGGACTCGGCCCAGCGCCGGACCCTGAACAGCAACATCTTCTCGACCTCGGCGGCGGTGAACCCGATCTGCGCCACAAACCGCAACAACACCACGCCGCTCTGCGTGACGGGCTCGAGCTTCAGCGACACGGCGCAGCGCGCCCTGCAAACCACCTGGAGCACGGCGCTGTTCGCGGAAGGCGACTTCGCCATCACCGACAACCTGACCTTCACGGCCGGTATCCGTCAGACCCGCGAACACAAGCGCGCCGTCGTGGCGGGCTTCGCCGCCATCCCGGTCAGCGGCGCCGATTGCAGCCGGACCATTCAGGTCTGCAACTTCGGCCCGACCCGCACCTACGCGGCGTCCAACGTGTCGCCCAAGGCCGGCCTGTCCTACAAGTTCGACACCAACCACATGGTGTTCGGCTCGGTGACCCGCGGCTTCCGCAGCGGCGGCTACTCGCTCCGCGGCGCGGCCCTGACCTTCGCGCCCTACGGCGCGGAAAAGGTGACCGCCTATGAACTGGGCACCAAGAACGACTTCCTGGATCACCGCCTGCGCCTGAACGCCACGGTGTTCCTGAGCAAGTATAACAACCTGCAACGGACCGTGACCCAGCAGGACCCGGTTCAAGGGATCATCCAGTCGACCTTCAACGCCGCCACCGCGACGATCAAGGGCATCGAACTGGAAGGCATCGCCCAGCTGAACCAGAACTGGAGCGTCAACGCGGTCTACGGTTACGTCGATGCGAAGTACGACAACTTCGCCGGCCTGACCAACGCCGCCGGCGTCTACACCGCCTTCGCGCCGGTCTCCGACCTGAAGTTCAACCGCCTGCCGGACACCACCGCCGGCATCAGCCTGAACTACAAGGGTGACCTGGGCGACATGGGGACCCTGTCGGGCCGCCTGGGCGCCTCCTACTCCAGCCACTACTTCTTCGACGACGTGAACACGCCGACGAACGACCAAAAGGCTTACACCCTGGTCGACAGCACGCTGACCTTCGACTCGGCCAGCCGCGACTGGAGCGTCACGATCTACGGCAAGAACCTGACCAAGACCAAGTACGCGCAAGCCGGCGCGAACCTGGGCGGCAACGGCCAGAACTTCTACATCGGCAAGCCGATCTCCTACGGAGTGAAGGTTGCCCGCAAGTTCTAGTCTAACGTCTAGAATGTGATCGAAAGTCGAGGCGTGGGGCGTTCCCCACGCCTCTTCTTTTTGCTCAAATGGTTCGGACCAAGAAAACCAAAAAGGGAGTCAAACATGGCCCGGGATATGGAAGACGAAAACGGCCTGGTGGTCGGCGCCTACACCGAGAAGCGCGGTGAGGTGGGCTGGATCATCATGCGCGACTACGACAAAACGTCGAACGCCTCGCTGACCGCCAAGAAGTACATCCACATCATGCAGGCGGTCGGCCAGGCCCTGCACGACTTCCGCTACGATCCCGAAGTCCGCTGCATCGTGCTGACCGGCGAGAACGACGGCGAGTTCTACCGCGTGGCCCGCGGCGTCTCCTACGACGACCCGGGCAACCGCGCGCGGCTCAATCCCATCAACCGCAAGGGCCCCGTGCTCGGCAACACCTTCCCGAACGCCTTGGAACTGTTCGCCGTGATTGAAAAGCCGATCATTGCGCGGGTGAACGGCGACACGATCGGTTTGGGTCAGGCCTTCTTCTGGGGATGCGACATCATCGTTGCGCGGGAAGACGCGATCATCTCCGACGTCCACACCGGCATGCAGACGGTCATCGATTCCAACGGCGAGGTCCGCGGCTTCCCCTGGGCGGTGACGCCGGGCGATGGGGCCCAGTCCTTCCTGGCCATGTTCATGCCGCCCACGTTGATGAAGGAATATCTGTTCACCTCTCCAGTGTGGTCGATGAAGCGGCTGGAGCAGATGAACATCGTCAACTACGCGGTGCCCATGAGCGAATTGGACGCCAAGGTCGACGAGATGGTAGCCAAGATCCTGAAGCGGCCGTCGTCGGTCCTGGCCCACGCCAAGCGGGTCGCGCAGAAGCGCCTGATCGAGAACTGGAACCTGCACCAGGACCTGGCCATGGCCTACGAGCACCTGGACTTCTTCACCCACGCCGCCCAGGGCAATATGGACTGATCGCGGCGAGATACTGGCTGCGAATGGTGAGGCCGTCGAACCGACCGGTTCGACGGCCTTCGTCATTTTGGCCTGACTTGTCGTCAGATTGCGAGCCTCAGTTGGCGGAACGGCGGCCCCATCGGCCGGCCAGCTGGCGCCAGCGGTCGGCCACGGCGGCGAACTGGCCCTTGCGTTCGCGCAGCAGAGCTTCGCTTGGCGGCACGATCCAGGTCATGGTCATGGACGAAAACCGCCATGCGCCGTCGTCGCCGCGCACATATTCGTCCTGATAGTGGCCAAGGGCGCCGCGGTTGTTGAACGACCAGAAGCCCTTCGCCTTGCCGGGTCCGGTGATCTCGAGGATCGGCATCTGTGCGACGTGGACGTGCAGCTCCCCGGCCAGGTTCTTGCTCAGGGCGGCCACGAAGGCGGGCGCGCCCTCGTAGTCGCCGCTGCCCACCGAGAAGCGACAGTCAGGCGTGAACAGGGTTTCGAAATCCTCCCAGGCCAGGGCGTCGAGCAGCAGGCAGTAGCGGGCGCGCAACTGCCTGATGGCCTCCAAGTCGATCAGGTCCTGCAAGGTCATCTGGGTCACGGCGTCCTCCGGCTTTTCTCGCGCACAATCCGCGATCTGCGTCGCGGCGATGCGGCCCAAGGTGCAGTATCCGGCTGGCCGTGGAAAGGCGTCACATCCGGGCGCAGGCGCAGGGGAACAATATGGATCTGGGCTTTGTCGGACTGGGCGCCATGGGTCGCGAGATGGCTGGGCGGCTGCTAGACGCCGGCCACGATGTGGCGGTGTTCAACCGCACGCCGGCCAGGATGGCGCCCTTGACGGCGCGCGGCGCCAGGGGCGCCGAAAGCCTTGCGGACGCCGCCCGCCACGGGGGTCTGGTGCTGACCATGCTGGCCAATGACGCGGCCCTGCGCGAAGTGGCCCTGGGGCCGGAGGGCCTGATCGCCAGCCTGCCCAGCGGAGGGATTCACGTGGCCATGGGCACCCATAGCCTGGACCTGATCAACGCCCTGGCTGAGGCCCATGCGGCGGCCGGGCAGTGGCTGGTCGCCGCCCCCGTCCTGGGACGCCCAGAAGCGGTTGCGGCGGGACGGCTGGGGATCGTCGTGGCTGGGGCCGACGAAGCATTGCGGCGTTGCCGTCCGGCGCTCGAAGCCATTGGGCCGCGGATCGTCGAGGCTGGATCGTCGCCCGCCGCCGCGGCTTCTGTGAAGATCGCCAACAACATGCTGCTGGCCTGCGCCATCGAGGCCTTGGGCGAGGCCTTCGCCCTGACCGACGCCTGCGGCGTGGACGCGGACCTGTTCCTTTCCGTGATCACCGGCGGGCTGTTCGCCTGTCCGGCCTACGCGACCTACGGCGGACTGATCGCAACCCAGCGGTTCGAGCCTGCGGGCTTTACCGCCGCCCTGGGCCTGAAGGACGTCAATCTGGCGCTGGCGGCGGGTCTGGGGGTGGGGGTCGCCTTGCCGGCCGCGGAAGTCTGCCGTGACGGGCTGGCCGACGCGGTCGCCCGGGGCCAGGGGGACCTCGACTGGGCGGTGATGTCGCGGCGCTCGGGCCCGCCCGAGCCGCCCTACTCGCCGGCCGCGAAGACGTAGTCGGGCAGGCGGTCCATGCCGCGCTGGATGCGGCGCACGTGGGCCCGCGCCGCGCGCTCGGCCTGGGATCCATCATTGGCGACGATGGCGGCGGTCATCTTCTGGTAGTCGTTGTAGAGGTCGTTCTGGGTCATGATCACGTAGCGGGGCGAGACCTGGGTGCGCATCAGGTAGACGTGCATGCTGGGCAGGATGCGGATCAGTTCGTTGTTGCCGCCGACCGTGGCCATCACGCGGTAATAGGCGTTACGGGCGCGCACGAAGCCGGCGAATTCCTCGGGCCGGTTCTTGTGGGCCATGAGCGCGGCCAGGTTGTCGCGCATCAGCCGCGCGCCGGCCGTGTCGCACTGTTCGGCCGCCAGGCGGGCGGCCAGGCCCACCATCGACTCCATCACCTGCAGGATGTCGCGGACATCGTTGCGCGACAGGGTGCGGACATAGGCGCCCTTGTGGAAGGTGAGCACGACGACGCCCTCGACCTCCAGCTTCTTGAGGGCTTCGCGTACGGAGCCGCGGCCCACTCCGTAGGTGACAATGAGATCGGCTTCGATGAGCCGCTGGCCGGGGACATAGCGGCCTTCGTAGATGCCATCGAGGATCTCGTTGAACACCCGCTCGGAAGGACTGTTGGCCTCGCCGTCGGCCCGCGGGCTGCGCGCGCTCGCGTCGCGGCCCACGACCTTGCGCGTGACGCCTGTCCCCTCGCTTGCCGCGGGGGCCCGCTGTCCGATCGACCTTGCCATACAGCCCAGGTCCTCCGACCTCTATCCAATCCGCGACGTCAGCCGCCGCGACGAGACCCTGAGCCATACAGCCAAGGTCGCTCTTCGATTCCCGTCAATCCCGCCTTGCCCGACGCGCGGTCGCCTGATGGAACGGCGGCGTCAGGTTTTGGCGACCGCGGCTTCGCGTCCGAACAGCGCCTTGAGCGACGCGGCCTTTTCCGCGACCGAGATCTGACTGGTCTGGGCCGCGAAATCTGCGCCCGCCGCCCGCCCGCGCTGGACGGCCGGCCGCGCGCCCACCCGATCGAGCCAATGCTTGATGTTGGGAAATTCGCCAATATCCAGCTTCATGAAGCTGTGGCCGATGACGAAGGGCCAGGTGGCCATGTCGGCGATGGAGTAGTCGCCGGCGATGAAATCGCGGCCTTCCAGCCGTTCGTTCAGCACCCCATACAGCCGCTTTACCTCGCGGTCGTAGCGGTCGCGGGCGTAGGTGAGCTGGTCGGGATTTTCAGCCAGCAGGGGCGCATAGATCAGAAAATGCCCAAGCTGGCCGGTCATCGGGCCAAGACCCGACAACTGCCACATCAGCCACTGCTCGACCTCGGCGCGCGCGCGCGGGTCCTCCGGATAGAACTGGCCGCTCTTGCGACCCAGATAGAGCAGGATGGCGCCGCTCTCGAAGATCGAGATCGGCTTTCCATCCGGACCATCGGGATCGATGATGGCCGGCATCCGATGGTTGGGGCTCAGCTTGACGAAGTCTGGCCGGTGCTGATCGCCCGCGCGGATGTTCACGCTGGTGAGGGTGTAGGGAAAACCCATCTCCTCCAGCGCGATGGTCACCTTCCAGCCGTTGACCGTCGGAAAGAAGAAGACCTCTATCGGCGCGCTCACGTCGCCGCGAACCCGACCTTGGCCATGCCCGCCTGGGCGCTTTCGATATCCTGGTCGGGCATGCCGCCGCTGACGCCCACGCCGCCCACCAGGACGCCGTCGATCACCAAGGGGAAGCCGCCGCCGAAGACGACGACCCGCTCGCCTTGCGGAATGCCGGTCATGAGGGGGCCGTTGTCCTTGATCATCGGATACCAGACGTCCGTGGCCAGGCCGAAGCCCGCCGCGGTGTAGGCCTTGTCGTGCGCCCACTTGATCGCCAGCAGCGGCGCCCCGTCCATGCGCAGGAAGGCCTTCAGCACCCCGCCCGCGTCGCAGACCGAGATGGCCGCTGCCCGGCCGTTCTCGGCGGCATGGGCGGCGATCGCGGCAACCAGGGCGTGGGCGGTGTCAGCGGAAACGGTTCCGCCCGGATAGCTTTTCGCAGTCATACGGTTTCCTTGTTGGTTGCGCAGGTGGGGCAGGCCTGGGCGCATTTGGCGGCGATATTGGCCAGGCGCTTTTCCCGCCATTCGGCGATCTTGGCCAAGGCCTTTGGCGTCGCGTTGTCCTCGGTCCAGATGGCGTCGCCGCGAATCTGCACCTGGACATCGGTGACGCCCTCAACCGCGCCGGCGGCGATCTGGATGTCGCGCAGGATGTCGTAGGCGTAGGTGCAGGTCGGGTCGTCGAGCAGCAGGCGCACATGCGCCTCGCCGCCTTCGCCGACGGTGACGGCGTCGATCATCCCGAGTTCGCCGAAGCTCAGCCGGGTGCCGTTCAGGCGGCTGCAGGGATCGAGCACGTCGCCGACGGCGTGCTCGACCTGGGTTTGCAGGAGACTGGCCATGGTCGGTTTCCCTCCCGTCCCGATCAGGCCGCCAGGCCCTTGGCCATGCGGTCGCGGAAGTGGGTCCAGGGCGCGGCGAGACCCGCGGCCTGGCGCTGGGAAACTTCGTCGCCGGCGATCTTGGCCTTCAGGGCGGCGGAGTCGATGCCGTGCAGGCGCAGGAAGTTCTCGCCCATGATGCCGCGCAGGATTTCCGGCGTCATCTGCGGATAGCCGAAACCTTCGACCAGGTCCTGCGGCATCTGGAAGTCGAAGAAGGCGTCGATGATCGGCTGCGGGTGGGTCAGGCAGCAGCCGCTGGCCCAGACGATGCGGTCGCCTGCCCCGTTCTGCAGCAGCTTGCCCATGAACTCGGCGAAGCGGCGGGGCGCCTTGAAGATCAGGCCGGAAGAGACCTCCAGGTTGAACCAGCAGTTGGGGATGCCGGCGAGCGCGACGGTCTCGTCCACGAAGGCGAAGCCGGAGTGGACGATCTCGAAGTTCATTTCCGGGAACACGGTGCAGGCTTCCGGCACGTCGGCCACGCCATAAGGATCGGGACGGACCGGGCCGAACGGGACGGCCTTGTGGACGGCGATGGTCTTGACGCCCAGCTTCAGGGCCTTCTCGATCATGTCGTAGCCGAACTTCGGGTCGTCGAGGCGCTGGTCGTAGGTCTTGCCGTTGTGGAAGCGGGCCGCATAGATTTTGAGGCCGTTCACGCCGCGGTCGACCAGCTCTTCCATTTCATAGACGGCGGTCGCCGGATCGTAGGGGTTGATCGCGCCGTAGATCATGGTGCGTTCCGGGAAGCGCGCCTTCATGGCGAAGCCCTTCTCGGTGTCGCAGTGGCCGTCCTTGAAGAAGTCCCAGATCGGCGTGCCGTGGTGGCAGGCGATGTCCACCTGGGATTCGTAGAAGATGGATTCCGCGACTTCGTCGCTCGACCAGTCGCGCAGGAATTCGTCGCGGGTCAGGGTGGTCGCTTCGTCGCGGCACAGGAAGCCGTGGAAGCCCGCGCCGGCCTCGCAGGCGAGCGCCGATGTCGGCTGCGCCCAGTTGGACTTGGCCCAATTGTAACCGTGCACAATCGAGTCCACGATGAGCATATCGTTCTTCATGCCGTCCTCCTGCGGGACCTGCGGATGCGCAGGGTCCGTGCGTTGCCTCCGGAGGTGGAACAGGACGGGTCAATCCCTGACCTCGTTTCCCCACCCCGTTCTGTCGTGGACCCGTCTCTTGGCGATCCTGCGACCCTGGCACTGTGGTTTGTCCGACAACTTTGTCAACTCAACAGTCGTCCAGGCGCTAGCTCTGCGCACAGAAACATGTCTAATCGCGGCAACCAAAAGACCGCCGGGGAGGTGGAATGACCAAGCTATCGCCGCGCACGCCGGTCCTCGTGGGGATCGGCGCCGTCACCCAGCGCGAGGAGGACCCGGCCCGCGCGCTGGAGCCGGTCGCCCTTATGATCGAAGCCGCCCGCCAGGCCGGAGCCAGCGCCGGGTCGCCAGACCTGCTCAAATCCGTCGAACGGATCTACGTGCCCAAGGGACGCTGGGACTATGGCAACCCCGCGGGCCTCATCGCCAACGCGCTGGGCGCCAGCCGCGCAGCCACGGTCCTGGCCAAGGTCGGCGTCCTGCAGCAGGGCCTGATCGGCGACGCCTGCGCCCGCATCGCCGAGGGCGAGGTTGACGTGGCCCTGGTCGCTGGGGGCGAGGCTGGCTACCGCCTTCTGCGCCAGAAGATCACCGGCGTGTCCGCGCCAGATCTGACCGACGAAGGGGAGCCCGACGCCCTGATGTCGCCCAAGAGCGAACTGCGTCACCCGGCCGAACTGGCCGCGGGACTGCAGATGCCGGTCGGCCTCTACGCCATGATCGAGACCGCCTATCGCGCGGTCCAGGGGATGACGCTCCAGGCGCGGATGGACCAGATCGGTCGGCTCTACAGTCGTTTCAGCGAGATCGCGGCCGACAACCCCGGCGCCTGGGAGCGCAAGGCGTTCGAGCCGCAGGACCTGCAGGTTGGGCCGCGCAATCCCATGCAGGCGTTCCCCTACACGAAGCGCCACTGCTCGTCCTGGAGCGTCGACCAGGCCTCGGCCCTGCTGTTCTGCTCGCTGGAGAAGGCGCAGGCGCTAGGCCTTCCGGAAGCTGGCTGGATCTATCCCCTGGTCAGCTCGGAGTCGAACAGCATGACCCCGGTTTCGGCGCGGGTGCGGGTGGACGAATGCCCCGGCGCGCGGATCGCCGGCCTGGCGGCTCTGGACCACGCCGGGATCGCGGCCGCCGACCTGGACCTGGTCGAACTCTACAGCTGCTTCCCGATCGCGGTGGACACCTACGCCACGGCGCTTGGCCTGTCGTCCGAGCGGGACCTGACGGTGACCGGCGGCATGCCGTTTTCCGGCGGGCCGTACAATAACTACGTCCTGCAATCGACGGCCCGGATGGCTGAACTTCTGCGGCAGGGCCGGGGACGGACGGGCCTCGTCTCCTCCGTGTCCGGCGTGCTGACCAAACAGGGGTTCGGGGTCTGGTCGACGCGGCCGGGCGAGCGGCCATATCGGTCCATCGACGTGACGGATCAGGTCGAGGCGCAATGCCGTCGGCTGGACGTGGTCACCGATTACACGGGCGATGGGCGGATCGTCAGCTACACCGTCACCTACGACCGCGAGCGACCGCCACGCGGCGTCGTCATCGTCGATACGGCCGGCGGGCAGCGCACTGTGGGCCGGTCCGATGATGCGGCCGTGGTGGCCCAGCTGGAGGCCGGCGAACTGCACGGCCGTCCGGTGCGCCTGTCGCAGGCGGTCTTCGATTTCCAATAGAAGATAGAGGAAGGGCGACGGGCCCGTGGTCCGCGCCCAGGAGAGGATGTTCGAATGAGCCTTGGCGAAACCGCGCACGCGTCCGATCAGGTCCAGCGCATGGACGATGTCTGCGCCCTGTCGATGGTCCACAGGATCGCGGCCATGCTCGACCTCGACACCGGCAAGTATGCGGAGGGCGATGCCCTGCCGCACGGCTGGCACGTGGGCCTGTTCGGCATCCACACCCGCGATTCCGAGCTGCGGCCGGACGGTGTGGCCGGCTTCGGCGTGCAGCTGCCGGACGTCGGTCTGCCGCGGGTGGTGATGGGCGGACGGCGCACCCAGTTCCTGGGCGAAATCCCCATCGGGGCGCCGGTGACGCGGTTCACGCGCGTTGAATCGGTGACGCCCAAGGAGGGCCGGACCGGCCGCATCGCCATCGCCTCGGTTGTGCACCACATCTTCGCGAGCGACCCGGCCAACCCGGTGATCATCGAGCACCAGGACTATGTGTTCCGCGAAGCCGCCGACAAGGCCGCGTCGGCCTCTGCCGCCCCGACCGCCGCGCCGCAGCCGACGGAGGCGCCCATTGTCCATGAGCGGACACCCAACGAAATCATGCTGTTCCGCTATTGCGCCATCCAGGCCAATCCCCATCGCATCCACTACGACTATCCCTATGCGACGGGGGTGGAAGGCTACCGCGCGCTGATCGTCAACGGCGGCCTGGCGGCGCTGCTTCTCACCGAGACCTTCCGCGCCGAGGCCGGCCGCGAGCCCGCCGTGGTCAGCAGCCGCAACAACGGCCTGCTTTACTGCAACGAGGTGATCCGCCTGAAGGCCCAGCCGGGCGACCCGGCCTGGCGCCTTTGGGCCGAAGACGAAACCGGCCGCCGCGCCGTTGAGGCGACCATCGAATGACCGCCCAGATGCTTGCCGGGTTGCGGGTGCTCGACCTCACCACCATCGTGGTTGGGCCGGCCGCGACTCTGCGCCTGGCCGACTACGGCGCCGAGGTGATCAAGATCGAGGCCATCGAGGGCGATCTCTACCGCGTGCTGGGCGGTCCCTCGCCGACCGGGGCGCATTCCGGCGGCTACCTGCACTTCAACCGCGGCAAGCGGACCGTGGGCCTCGACCTCAAGCGCCCGGAAGCGCGCGAGGCGCTCTCCAAGATCATCGAAGGTTGCGACGTGGTCGTGGCCAACATGCGGCTGAAGGCGCTTGAGCGGCTTGGCCTCGACGCGGCGACCCTGCTGGCGCGTCACCCCACCTTGATCCACTGCACCATCACCGGCTTCGGACCGGGCGGGCCCTACCGGGGCGCGCCGGGCTACGACAGCGTCTTTCAGGGCGTTTCCGGCATCGCGGCGACCTTCACCGCCCGTGACGGGGCGCCGGCCTATGTGCCGCTGGTGCTGTGCGACCATCTCGTCGGTGAGATCACCGCGGGCGCCATCATGGCTGCCCTATTGAGCCGGCACCGCACCGGCAAGGGCTCGACCATCGAGGTGCCGATGCACGAGACGGTCGCGGCGTTCGTGCTGAATCAGCACCTGGGTCCCTCGACCTTTGAACCGCCGCTCGGACCGCCGGGGGACCGGCGGACACTTAGTCCGCAGAGCCGTCCGGCCCAGACCGCCGACGGCTGGATTTCGCTGACCCTGAACACGGATGCCCAGATGAAGGGCTTTCTGACCGCCATCGGACGCCAGGACATCGGCGAGGATCCGCGCTTCCGCACCGTGGCCGACCGGTTCCGCAACGCCGACCAATGGCTGGCCGTCCGCAACAACCATCTGATGGCCCACACAACAGCCGAGTGGCTGGAGCTGTTCGCCGAAAACGATGTCCCGGCCATGCCCTGCCACACCCTGGAGAGCCTGCTGGAGGACCCGCACCTCACGGCGGCGGGGCTTTTCGGAAACCAGGAGCATCCCACGGAGGGGCCCATCCGCTCGATGCGCTCGACGGTCGCGGTGGACGGCGCCTTCGCCGAGCCGGGGCGGCCCGCCCCGCCGGTGGGCTGGGACACCCGCGACGTTCTCCTGGAAGCGGGCCTCAGTCCGGCCCAGGTCGAAGCCCTGCTGGCCAGCGGGGCCGGTGTCGGCCGCGCGGCGGCCGCCAACACTTAGATTTCATCGGAGGAAGTTCGCCATGCTGCGACTCTACTACATTCCCGGCGCCTGCTCGATCGCCCCGCACATCGCCCTTGAGGAATCCGGCGCGGACTTCGAGACCGTGGCCATCGACTTCGCGGCCGGCGACCACCGCAAGCCCGAGTTCCTGAAGCTCAATCCCAAGGCCTTCGTCGCCGTCCTGGTCACCGACCGCGGCGCCATCAGCGAGAATGCGGCGATCCTCTCTTACGTCGCCCAGGCCTATCCGGAGGCCAAGCTGGCGCCCACCGATCCGTTCGAGTTCGCCCAGATGCAGGCCTTCAACATCTTCCTGGCCTCGGCGGTCCACGTCACCTACCGGCACCTTTCGCGCCCCACCCTGTTCTGCGACGGCGAGGAGGGCGCGCGCCTCCTTGCGGCCAAGGTCCCGGAGATGGTGCACCGCTACTTCGGCCTGATCGAGGATCAGCTTTCGGACGGCCGCGAGTGGATCCACGGCGACAAGTACACGGTCTCCGATCCGTACCTCTTCATCTACACGAGCTACCTGCAGCGCGGCGATCGCGGGGACGCCGACCGCTTCCCCCTGGCGCGGGCGCACCGCGAACGGGTGCTGGCCAGGCCCGCCGTGCAGCGGGTGATCGAACGGGAGGGCAAGGGCGATCCGGCCAAGCCGCGGCAGATGATCGTCGCCGACTGGGACGCAGGCCAGACCCCGGCCGACGGGGCGGTGGCTGCGTCCGCTCCGATGTCCGAGTGCTAGGCTAGCCCGGCGCGGCGCGCGCCGCGCAGACTGGAGCCTTCCATGGCGGACCAGGATATCCTGAAGCGTCTGAGCGACCTGGAAGACATCAGGCAGCTGAAGGCGCGCTACTGCCGCTATCTGGACCTGCGGCAGTGGGCGGAATGGCGCGCCCTGTTCACCGATGACGCCGATTGTTCCTCACCGGGCGTTCGCGCCGCGCTGGGCGAGGGCTTTGGCGGCGGCGTCGACGACTTCGTGACCTACGTCAAGGAAACACAGGATGCGCGCGACCAGGCCTATGGCAGGGCCGCCGCGAGTGGCGCCTCGGCGCCGGTCCTGACCGGCATCCATCATGTGCATGCGCCCGAGATCGAATTCACCGGTCCGGACAAGGCCCGCGCCATCTGGCGGCTATCGACGCTGCATCCCCCGTCCGTTGCGCGACCGGGCGCGGGCTCGGTGGTGTTCGGCTATGGGCTCTATTACGACGAATGCCGCCGCGAGGCGCAGGGCTGGAAATTCACCAGCGTGAAGCTCGTGCTCCTGCGCGAGGACGAGGTTCCCAGCGAGGTGCATTTCCGTCTGCGCGACGAATTGCAGATCCCGTGGACGTTCTAGGGAAACCGGCCGCCCCGTCAGGGGCGCAGCCGGATCAGCCGCAGCGGCGCATAGGACAGAACGACTTCGCCATTCTGGTTTTTGACGTCGTTGCGGGTGCGCACCAGACCGCGGTTCCCGGCCGAGGTGAGCCGCGCCTCGATGACCTCGCAATGGACCTTGATGGTGTCGCCCACGAACATCGGCCGCTTCACGTCATAGGTCATGCTGAGGAACGCCTGGCCGGTCACCTCCATGGACGGATGGATCAGGCCCTCGGCGAAGCAGAACACCATGCCGGCGGGAACGGGCCGGCCGGGAATCGCCCGGTGCTCGGTGTCGTGAGTGTTCACGAACAGCTCCTCGGTGAACCAGGTGAGGTTCACGAAGGCGTTGAGATCGGCTTCCGACAAGGTGCGGCCCTTGGTGTGGAAGCGGAAACCCAGCGGCATCTCCTCGAAGTAGAAGCCATGGCCCAGCATCTGGCTTTCGGCGGTGTCGGTCATGGTCTCTCCCCCGTTCCTGGAATTTGTCATCCCGCGAGCGACTACCTACAACGCAGGCCCCACGCCATGGAAACCCGTTCATGACCGACCCCGCCGAATCCCCGACCGTCGCGCACGGCGCGCTGCATGGCCTGCGGATCGTCGACTTCACCACGGTGGTCCTGGGGCCGCTGGCGACCCGCATGCTGGGCGATCACGGCGCCGACGTGATCAAGGTCGAGCCGATCGACGGCGACCTGACGCGGGCGAACGGCACGGTGCGCGATGGCGGCGGCTTGAGCTCCAACTTCCTGGCCATGAACCGCAACAAGCGCTCCATCGCCATCGACCTGAAGACGCCGCAGGGGGTCGAGGTGGCGCGCCGGCTGATCGCGACGGCCGATGTCATGGTGCACAATATCCGGGTCGCGGGTATCGAGCGCCTGGGGCTTGGCTACGCGGCGGCCAGCGCCATAAACCCGCGCCTGATCTATTGCGCGGCCACGGGCTTCGGTCAGAACGGCCCCTACCGCAACAAGCCGGCGTTTGACGATATCGTCCAGGCCGCCAGCGGCATGACCAGCTTCGTCCAGCAACAGCACGGCCAGCCGGATTTCGCCCCGACACTCATCGCCGACAAGACCGCGGCGCTGGCGGTCGTCAACGCGGTTCTGGCCGCCATCGTCCACCGTGAACGCACCGGCCGGGGCCAGTATGTCGAGGTTCCGATGTTCGAGACCCTCGTGGATTTCATGATGGCCGAACACATGGGGGGCCTGGCCTTCGAACCCACCAAGGAGCCGGCCGGCTATCGGCGACTGCTGGCGGGCGGACGGCGGTTGCTGCCGACCAGCGACGGCTATGTGGTGGCGCTTCCCTACACCGTCGCCCAGTGGCGGGCGGTCTTCGCCCGCGTCGGCCGCGACGAGGTGATGACCGACGTCGGCGTATCGAACCGGGCCGAACTCAACGCCAAGAGCGGCCGGCTCTATGCGGCCCTGGCGGAGATCACGCCCCAGCGCACCACGGCCGAATGGATGGCGATGTTCGAGGAAATGGACATTGCCTCGACGCCCATGGTCGACGCCGACAAGCTGACCGAGCATCCGCACCTCAAGGCGGTCGATCTTTTCCATAGCGAACAGCATCCGACCCAGGGCGCTATCCGCACCGTGCGGCCGACCAGCCGGTTCAGCGATTCCCCCATGCGGGTGGAACGTCTGGCTCCCGAACTGGGCCAGCACAGCGACGAGGTTCTGGCCGAACTGGGCTATTCCGATGAAGAGATCGGCGGCCTCTACGCCCAGGGCGCCGCCATCCGTTTCCAGGGCTGAGGGGGCCTTCCGATGTTCCAGGACGGCTTGTTGGACGGCGAGACGATCCTGGTCACCGGGGGCGGCACGGGCCTGGGCTATGCGCTCGCCGAAAAGCTGCTCACCCTAGGCGCCACGGTCCATATCTGCGGCCGTCGCCCAGGCGTGCTCGACGAGGCCGTAGGAAAGCTGAGAGGGGTGACCGGCGGCGAGGTCTTCGCCCACACGGCGGACATCCGCGACGCCGCGGCGGTCAATGCGCTTTGCGATGCGATCTGGGCGACGGGGCCGCTGACGGGCCTCGTAAACAACGCCGCCGCCAACTTCATCTCGCCCACCGAGCGGCTGAGCTCGCGCGGCTTCGACGCCATCGCCAATACGGTGTTCCACGGGACGTTCTACGTGACACACGCGGTCGGCAGCCGCTGGATCGCGGACGGCGCGCCGGGTTCGGTGCTTTCAATCGTCAGCACCGGCACCGTCAATGGCGCACCTTTTGTCGTGCCCTCGGTGATGTCCAAAGCGGCCATCGAGGCCATGACGAGGTCGCTCGCCATCGAATGGGGCCGGCACGGCATCCGGCTCAACGCCATCGGCCCGGGCCTCATCCCCACCGAAGGGGCGAGCGCGCGCCTGATGCCCGGCGCCAGCATCGAGAACCTGCGCGACGCCAATCCGATGAAGCGTCTGGGGACCATGTCGGAACTGCAGAACCTGGCGGTCTTCATGCTGGCCAGGGGCTGCGACTGGCTGACCGGCCAGGTCGTCATGCTGGACGGCGCTCACCACCTGGCCCACGGCAGCGTCTACACGCCGCTGCTCGAACTGGACGGCGAGGCGTGGACGCAGATCAGCGCCCGTGTCCGCGCCCAGGACGCGGTCGACAAGGCCAAGCGCGCCGACGGCTGAGGGCCCTATTCGTAGGGCACGTGGTTGAGGTCGAGCTTCACGTCGATGAGCAGCGGCCGGTCGCGATCGCGGATCGCCTCGGCGGCGAGATCCAGGTCCGCCTCGGTGCGCACAGTGACGCCGGCCCCGCCCAGGGCCACGGCCAGCGGGGCCAGTTCGGGCCACTCCAGGATAGAGATGTCGCCCGGCAGATCGCGGTTCCTGAACTGGATGTGCTCGGCCCCATAGCAGCCGTCGTTGCAGACGATCACGATCAGGTCGCGCCGGGCGCGGACGGCGCTGTTGAACTCCGCCAGGCCCCCATGCATGAAACCGCCGTCGCCGGTGACCAGCAGGGTCGGCCGGCCGGGCGCCGCATACGAGGCGCCGATGGCCTCGGGCAGGCCCAGGCCGATCGACCCGAAATTCACCGACAGCAGAAACGACTGAGGCCCGTCCACTTCGAAGATCTTCCAGGCCTGGCGCACGAAGCGCCCGCCGTCCGTCACCATCATCCGGTTGGCGGGCACGTGCCGGTTGAGGACGGTGAGCGCCTTGATGACGTCGATGGTCCGCTCGGTGCTGGTGTCGGTCCAGCCGTCCGCCATCCGCGAATAGGCCGCGAGCGTCCGGGCCATTTCTTCGCCGAAGAAACCTGAAGGCGCGATCTCGGCCTCGTCCAGAAGGCCGGCCACCATGTCGGCCACCTGGGCCGGGTCGCCGATCATGGCGGCGGTGGGCGCGTAGAACCGGCCGATGTCGCCCTGCTGCTGGTTCACCTGGACGACGCGCTTGCCGTCGATGAAGGCGCCGTTGGACGCCGTCAGGTTGGTGATCGTGGCGCCGAAGGCGATCAGGCAGTCGCTCTGCATGATCACGTCCACCGCGGGAGGTGTGCTGAGCGTCCCGAAGACGCCCAGGTTGTTGGGCTCGCCCCGAAACAGGTCCTTGGCCTTCAGGGTGGTCGCGACCGGCGCGCCGATCCGCGCGGCCAGGCGCAGGAGGGCCGCGCGAGCCTCCGGCGCCGCGGCGCCGCGACCGGCCAGGATCACAGGGCGTCTGGCCGCGGCGATGATGCCGACGGCGTCGTCGATGTCGGCGCTGGCCGGCACGAGGGCGCGGGCGTCAAAGACCTTGAAGGGCTGCGGCGTGTAGGCGACCTCTTCCCACTGGATCTCGATGGGCATGTTCAGGGCGATCGGACGGCGTTCGACCACGGCCCGACGCAGGGCGGTGGCGAGGTCTTCGGCGATGGTCTTGCCCGAGCGGAGCTGTTCGAAGCCGGCGCCGGTCGCCATGATCAGTTCGCGCTGCGGCGCCTTTTGCAGGTGGTGGCGCGCCTCGAGCGGCGTGTCGCCGCAAAGCAGCACGACCGGAAGCTGGGCTTTCACGCCCTCGATCAATGCCGTCACGGTATTGGTGACCGCCGGGCCATGGGTGACCGTCGCGACGCCCACCTCGCCGGAGGCCTGGGCGTAGCCCAGGGCCATCAGCACAGCCCCCGCTTCATGCTGGGCCGAGACATAGGTCCCGCCGCACTGGCGCACGAAGCTGTCGACCATGAACAGGTTGGCGTCGCCGATCAGCCCGAACAGGGTCTCGATCCCGTTGTCGCTCAGGGCTCGTGCAATTGCTTCGTGGGCCTTCATCATGTCCTGCTGATCTGAGGATTGGGTCGAGCGCGGCGCGGAGCGGGCGCCCGGAGCGTTGTGACGGACTATCCCGCGTCGAAGATCTTGCCGGGATTCATAAGGCCCGTTGGGTCGATGGCCTGCTTGATCAGGGCCATCAGGGGGACCGCCGTTCCCTGTTCGGCGAGCAGATAGGCCTTCTTGCCGACGCCCACGCCGTGCTCACCGGTGCAGGTGCCGCCCAGCGCCAGGGCGCGCTCGACGATCCGCCCGGCAACGGCCTTGCCCCGGGCGATCTCGCCCGGATCCTGCGGGTCGATCATCAGGATGGCGTGGAAGTTGCCGTCGCCGACGTGGCCCAGGATCGGCCCCACCAGGCCCGAGGCTTCGATATCCGCCTGGGTCTCGACGATGCACTCGGCGAGGCGCGAGACCGGCACGCAGACGTCGGTGGTGATGGAGACCTTGCCGGGGGCCAGCGCCAGGGCCGCGAAATAGGCCTTGTGCCTCGCCTCCCACAGCCGGTCGCGGTCCTCCTGGGCGGTGGACCAGTCGAAGGCGCCGCCGCCATGCTCCTTCGCGATGCCGGCGAAGGTTTCGGCCTGTTCCTTCACCCCCGTCGCCGAGCCATGGAATTCCAGAAACAGAGTCGGCTCTTCGGCATAGGCGGTGCGGCTGTAGGCGTTGACCGCGCGCATGGAGAGCGCGTCCAGAAGCTCCATCCGAGCCATGGGCACCCCGTACTGGACGGCGTAGATGACGGCGTCGACGGCGCCCTTCAGGGTCGAGAAGGCGCAGACCGCAGCGGCGGTCTCCTCGGGAATGCCGTGCAGGCGCACCTGGACTTCGGTGACCACGCCCAAGGTGCCCTCCGCCCCGGTGAACAGTGCGGTGAGGTCGTAGCCGGCGGAGGACTTGCGCACCCGCCCGCCCGTGGTGATCACCTCGCCTGAAGGCAGGACCACGGTCAGGCCCAGGACATTGGCCCGCATCCCGCCATAACGAATGGTGGTGGTGCCCGAAGCGCCCGTGGAGACCATGCCGCCCAAAGTGGCGTCGGCGCCGGGATCGACGGGGAAGAACAATCCCTGGTCCCGCAGATGGGCGTTCAGCTGCTTGCGGGTCACGCCCGCCTGCACCCGGGCGTCCATGTCCTGGGTGTTGACCTCAAGGACGGCGTTCATCTCGGACAGATCGACGGTCAGGCCACCTTGCACCGCCAATACGTGGCCCTCGAGCGACGAGCCGGCCCCGTAGGCGATCACCGGCGCTCCACCCGCTGCGCAGATCGTCACGGCGTCGGCGACATCGGCGGTGGACCGCGCCATCAGCACCGCGTCCGGCGGCAGGTCGGCGTGGAACCCCTCCACCGAGGCATGGTTGCGCCGCACAGCGGGGCTGGTGGACAATTGAGATCCGAACCGGGCTGTGAGGGCCTGCAGGGTGGCCGGCGAAATGGCCGACGACGATCGGGCGCCCGACATGGCCGTTTCCACCAGAGTTGTTTGCTCGTCTCTCACCGTCATCCATTCCCCGGCGGCGCGTCCCCGGACGGCCCCCCCTAGCCCGCAGATTAGCACGTCCGCGCCGTGGCGCGCTGCGGCCAGCTATAGGCGCCTTCGCATGACTGCGACTAGAAGGAGCCGCACGGCCCCGATGGCCGGCGGTTCTGGGGGAGACGTTCGACGTGGACATGAAGCTGAAGGGTAAGGCGGTCGTGGTGACCGGCGCGTCGCGCGGCATCGGCCGCAGCATCGCCGAGGCCTTCGCCGCCGAAGGGGCCAACATCGCGATCTGCGCGCGCAATCCCGCCCAGGTGGACGAGACCGTGGCGGCGCTGACCGCGCGCGGGGTGAAAGCCTGGGGCGCTGTGGTCGACGTCAGCGACGGTCCGGCCCTCCAGGCGTTCGTCACCCGGGCCGGCGAGACCCTGGGCGGCATCGACGTCCTGGTTTCCAACGTCAGCGCCATGGACATGGGGGCCGACGAGGCCGCCTGGACCGACATGTTCACCCTCGACATCCTGGGCGCGGTCCGGATCTTCGAGGCGGCGAAGCCCTTCCTGGAGCGGGCCGGTCGCGAGCATGGCGACGCCGCCTTTCTGTTGCTGGCGTCGATGGCGGCGGGCGAGGCGATGGCGCCCAGCGCCTATGGAGCGATGAAGGCCGCCCTGATCCACTATGCCAAGGGGCTGGCGCGGCAGTACGCGCCCAGCAAGGTCCGCTGCAACGTGATCTCGCCCGGGAACATCTATTTCCCCGATGGCTATTGGGCGGGCATCGAGGCCAACCATCCGGGCGTCTACGCCGCGCACATGGCCAGGAACCCCACGGGACGCATGGGCGGCCCGGACGAGGTCGCCGACCTGGCGGTCTTTCTGGGCAGCCCGCGCTCGGCCTACACCACCGGCGCCAACGTGGTCATCGACGGCGCCAAGTCCCTGCGGGTCGGCTGACGCATCAGCTGACGCGTCTAGAGCCTAGGCGGAGAGTTCGCCCGGTGCTTCGATAATAAGCCGCCTGCGGTCTTCGGCCGTCAGGCCGGGCTGAATGTGGGCGGCCGGCGCCGGCCGCGGCAGGGCGATGGGCGCGCGGAATACGACCGGTGTCGCGCTCATGCCGTGGTCGTCCGGGGTCGTCAGGAAGCCGGCGCGGGCTGCCGCATCTCCGGCGGAGCGGCGCGAGGTCAGGACCGCCAGCGGGGCAGCCAGCAGCAGCGGCAGGACGATCGGGGCGAAGCAGACCGACAGGTCGGGACGCACCGCCAAGGCGCACATGAAACCCACGCCGGCGGCCATCTGCCAGCCCATGGCGCGGAAGGCGTCCGACCAGGCCAGGCCGCCGGCGGCGTCGCGCTGCTGCGGACGCCAGCCGACATCGCGGCCGCGCAAGGTCTGCAGGACCGCGGTGGTGCTGGCGACCATCAGGATGGGCGCGAGCGTCGCCGACAGCAGGATCTCCAGCATCATGCCCTTGAGCACCGGGCCGGCGCCGCCGAAGGTGCGCCGCTCGCCGCGACGGCTGAGGACCAGCATGCAACCCATCAGCTTGGGGCCGATCAGCAGGATCAGCGACAGCACCGAGGTCAGCATGAAGGGCGTGAAGCGGGGGTTCAGGAAATACCAGAACGAGGTCCAGTCGACCGGATACTGCAGCTGCAGCACAAGGCCGATGATCAGGCCCAGGAACCACAACGGCGACGACAGGTAGGCCATGCAGCCCATGGCCAGCTGGGCCCGGCTGATGGGGTGCAGGCCCTTGGCGCCGATCAGGCGCAGGTGCTGCAGGTTACCCTGGCACCAGCGGTGGTCGCGCTGGATGAAATCGAGGATGGTCGGCGGGGTTTCCTCGCAGCTGCCGTCCAACGCGGCGGTGACGTGGACCGCCCAGCCGGCGCGGCGCAGCAGGGCCGCCTCGACCACGTCGTGGCTGAGCACGTGGCCGCCGAAGGGCTTGGCGCCGGGCAGGATCGGCAATCCGCAGCTGTCGGCAAAGGCCTTGGTGCGGACGATGGCGTTGTGGCCCCAGTAGCTGGCCTCGGAGCCGGCCCACCAGGCCAGGCCCGCGGCGGCCACGCGGCCGTACATCCGCACGCCGAACTGCGACATCCGGGCGAACAGGGTCGAGGCGCCGGTGATGGTGGGCGCGGTCTGGATCAGGCCGACGCCAGGGTTGCGCTCCATCGCGTCCACGAGGCGCAACAGGGTTTCGCCGGCCATGGTGCTGTCGGCGTCGAGCACGACCATGAACTCGTAGGCGCCGCCGAACCGGCGGACCCATTCGGCGATGTTGCCGGCCTTGCGTTCCGTGTTCTCCGGCCGACGTCGCATGAAGACGTCGCCTTGGGCCTGCAGGCGCAGGGAGCGGAAGGCCGCCCGCTCGGCAAGTGCTACGTCCGCGTTTGTGGAGTCGCTGAGGACGAAGATGTCGAACGCCGCCGAGGCCCCGAGTCTGGCGAGGGCCCCGTCCAGCGCCGCCAGCCGGCCGAAGACCGCCTGGGCGTCCTCGTTATAGAGCGGCATCAGGAGCGCGGTGCGCGTCTGGGGCAGGTGGGGGTGCGGCGAGAAATGCAGGTCCTCCTGCTCGCGCGCCGTCCGCAGCACGAAGTGGCCGGCGGCGGCGGTGCAGAACCAGCAGGCGATGGCCCCGGCCAGCAGGAAGAAGACGCCGAAACCCAGCATCTCGAGCCCGTCGAACCCTTCGCGGCCGTAGAGCACGAACGGACCGACGGCGACCAGGATGGTCAAGAGGAAGGCGCCGCCGAACACGGCCAGGCGGCGGATGAAGATGTCGGCTGGCGACGTCGCGGGCGTGGCCGTGGCGCTGGCCGTCGCATTGTCCAGAGGCTGGCGCGGCATGGCCAGCGGGGCTTCGGGCGGAAGCCAGGGCGCAGACGGAGCGTCAAGCTCGAACCAGTGGCTCGATCTTTCGAGTCGCGGCGCCAGATCGGTCATAGCGTTCACTTCCCCGGCCCCGACAGTCGGGGCGTCAATCACCAGTGCTGCGACGCAGCATCGCGGGGATTCGTAGGCAATCAATCACAAAGTTGTGAATTTGCCAAAAAGTTTGACGGATGGGCGCGGACTAGGCGGCTTTTGAGTCGGGTTCGTGGCGCCGGAGACAACGTTCCAGGGCGAAAGCGGCCACGCCGACCCATCCCACCAGGATCAGGGCGTAGGCCCGTTCCCACCAGCCGACGTTGGCGTCGTTCACCAGGCTGGGAAACATCAGGTGTTTGGTCAGGACCGTCAGGACAGCCATCACCACAAAGACGAGGAGCAGGAAGATCTTGAACCGTCGCATGTCGCGGCGGGCGCGAAGGCCCCACAACAGAAGCAGCGGCGCAATCTGGATTCCGAGCGCGAGGTTGATCGCCAGGTGCCTTGGATCGGGCCAGGGGTAGAGCGCGGCGCGCGCCATGCCGAGCCCCGCAAGCCCGAAGACGGTCGCCGTCAGGGCCGCCACCAGACGGGCGTTGGTCAGGGTCAGGATCGTCAGACC
This sequence comes from Caulobacteraceae bacterium, assembly GCA_947475465.1. GTDB lineage: Bacteria > Pseudomonadota > Alphaproteobacteria > Caulobacterales > Caulobacteraceae > Phenylobacterium. The sequence goes on from CANJLK010000001.1 coordinate 193,554, forward strand.
AAAGCCGCCGCCGGCCAGGCCGGCCATCAGCCCGGCGGAGAAGACCCCGGCGTTGAAGATCATCGGGGTTCCGGCCGACGCCCCGCCGAGTTCGCTGAGGTACTGGCGGGCGGGGTTGAAACTGGGGTTGGCCGCCATCGCCAAAAGCGTCGAGGCCAGCGCCAGAAGGGGCGCGGCCATGCCGCAGATCAGCAGCACCCGCCACCGTGAGGTCAGGCCGTTCCAGGATCCAATGGCGGAAATTCGACGCACGAGCCTATTGATCGGTGGATTTCAGGGGGAAGTCACGAGGGCGCAGGGTCGCACGGCCGGCAAGATGTGCGCCTGGAGGCATGTGCGTCAATGCGCCTGTCGGGCGCCCGGATTGGCGGCGCCCGCCGGATCGGCCGCCCATTTCCGCAGCCATGTCTCCGAGCGCGGGGCCGCCGCCGCGCCGGCCAGTCGGGCGCGCAGGTCGCTGACGAGGGCGTCCCCGGGATCGAATTCGAAGCTCAGCCGCAGGGCGCCGGCGGTTGGGTTGGGCTGAAGCGTCGGATGCAGGATGGCGCCCGCGCTGGCTGTCACCTCGGGGCTCACCTCGCCCAGGGACCGGAGGTCGAGCCCGGCGAATTCCACTACATACCGCCGGCGTCCCGGCGCGCCACCCGCCCCCTCACGCCACGCTGACGCCCACGCCAACGGTCCCGGCGGCTGCGGCGAAGACGACCAGATCAGGTCATAGGCGAACCGGTGCTCGATGCCCGCTTCAAGCGCGGAGGTGGGCCGCCAGGAGGCGACGATGTTATCCTCCGTCTCGTCACGCGCGTGCAGTTCCACCAGCTGCACCCGGCCCGCGCCCCAGTCCGACGCGGGCGCGACCCAGGCGCCGGGTCGCCGATGGTAGTGGGCCTCCAGGTCCTGGTAGGCCTCCAGCGCGCGGGCCCTCTGCAGCAGCCCGAAGCCGGCCGCCGGGCCCTCGTCGCCGCGGATGATCTCTGGCCGGGCGGGATTGGCCAGCGGCCGCCAGGTCCGATCGGCCGCTCCCGGGCCGGCGAGCAAGCCGTCGGAATCGTGGACTTCGGGACGGAAGTCGTCGTAGCGGCGTGGCTGTTCGGGCCCGAACAGGAACATGCTGGTGAGCGGGGCGATACCGACCCTGGCCAGGGTGGCGCGGGGGTAGAGCACCGCGGTCACCGCAAACGCGGTCGGATCGCCGGGCGTGATCTCGAACCGATAGGCTCCAGCCAGGCTCGGTCCATCCAGCAGGGCGTGGACGGTGATGCTGGTGGCGCCCGCGGCCGGCCGTTCGATGAAGAAGCTGCGGAACGCCGGGAACTCCTCGCCCGCCTCGCCGGAGCCGATCTCTATGCCCCTGGCGGACAGGCCGTAGACGCCGCCGCGAGGGATGGCGCGGAAGTAGCTGGCGCCCTGGAACACAGCGAATTCGTCGAACCGGCCGGGTTCGTTGATCTGCGCATGAATCCGGAACCCGCCGAAACCGAGATCCGGGGCCAGCGCGCCAGAGGCCAGAGGCCCGGCGGTGAAGGCGTCCGCTCTGTAGGGTATAGGCCGGATGACGCCGCCATAGACCTCGAAGAGTTCGACGACGTCGGCGTGCTGTCCCGCCCGGTGGAACATCTGCAGCTGGAAGGGCAGGTTCAGGTCGCGCCAGAGGGCCTTGTCGGGCCGGTACCTGAGGTCGCGATAGGCGTCGTAGTCCAGCGTGGCGAGGGCCGGAGGCAGAGTCTTTGACGGGGCCTTGTAAGGCTGGGCCGCCAGAGCCCTGGCCTGGCGCTGCACGAAATCGGCGATCCGTGGGTCCTGGGCCAGGGCGGGCCGGGGCAGGGCGACGGCGAGCGGCAGCACGCCCAAGAAATCACGTCGGCGCACGCGAAACGCCTTCCTGCGCGCGGGCGCGAAAACTCCTGGGAACCGGACTCACCTCGCCAACCTACAGGCGCGGCTTCTGCGCCACAATGAAGGGTCTCGGGCCGTTGGCGCCCACTTATCGGGCATTCTCGAAAGCCGCGGGTTGAACCGCCGACTTCGCCTTGGCGAGACGCGCCGCGGCGCCCCCTATGAAGCCGACCTTGTCGCTCGACCGGCCTCGCCGTTCGCGCGCCCCGGGTCCTCCGACGTATCGAGGCCGTCGCTGCAGCTCCCCTGGGGCGGCGGCCTCACCCGCCGGCTTCAGCCCGCTTGCGTCGCCCTGAAGATGTTGCGGCCGGTACGGGGGGCGGCGAAGATTCTGCCAGCCTTTGCATCAGATCTCCGGCCTGCAGCAGGGTTTGCTGCTCCTTGCGGGTCAGCAGTCGCTCGATGGTTTCACGGAGCCAGGCGTACTGGCCGCCCCGGCTGTCGGCGACGACCTTGTGGCCCAGGTCGGTCATGTCGATGAAGGCCTTGCGTCCGTCTTCCGGATCGTCGCGCCGGACCACATAACCCTTGGCCTCCAGTTGGCGCAGAGCCGCGGCGACATTGGAATTGGTCATCTCCAGCTCCGTCGCCAATTGGCCGGGGCGGATCGGCGTCGGCGCGATCGCCACCGTGACCAGCAGCTGGAGCGTGGTGAACGACAGCCCGTACATCGTGGGCAGTTCCCGCTGCAGCCGGCGATTCAGGATCTTAACCTGCCTGCGGAAGAGGGCGACGTCGTCCTCGAGCACGGAAATTCCTTGTCCAAAATCACCTGCGCCGCCGTTGGATGCGCGCCGCCAAGTCGTTGATCTTCAGATGCCCGTCAAGTCCGATCCAATCACGTGTATTTGCCGGCGCCCGCGAGATCGCCCGGACCGCGCAGCGGCGCACTTGACAACCCTTATACGGTCATGATGAGCTCAAACAATAAGTATGTTGCATAGCTATGCAGAGCTAATACAACAACCTTGGCCTCGGCCATGAAGAACATCGGAGGGGGGAAGATGAAACTCACGAAAATAAGATGGCTTCTACCCGCCTGTCGATCCGATCGGGATGGATGAGATCTATGATCATGAGCGCACCTTCGCGGTTTTCGCCGGGCTGAATTTCCGGTGATCGGTCGGCTGCGCGGCATGGCGCGAGGAAATGAGGCCTAGGGAATGGACAAAGAACTCGAGCGCGAGATGCGCCTGCTGCTCGACAAGCGGGCGATAGAGGAATGCCTGCTGCGCTACACCCGCGGCATCGACCGGATGGATGAGGCGATGATCCGGTCGGCCTTCCATGACGACGCCATCGACAACCACAGCCGGTTCGTTCGCGGCCAGATCGGCGGCATGCTCGACTGGTGGCTGCCCCTGCAGTCGGAGCGGGAAGCGACCCAGCATTTCGCCATGAACCAGACCATCGATCTCGACGGCGACGTGGCCCATTCCGAGGCCTATTTCCTGTGCCTCATCAAGATGAACGGAAGCGACCGGGCCACCTTGAGCGGCGGGCGGTACGCGGACCGCTTCGAGCGGCGCGAGGGCCAATGGAAGATCGCGCTGCGCGTCGTGCTGTCGGAATGGAAGCTCGAGTGCGACGCCGCCAGCCGCGAGGAACTTGCGATCCGCGCCATCGACATCGGCGCCCGCGACCGGACAGACCCGACCTACCAGCGCCCCCTGCAAGATCCGGTGCTATGAGGTCCTTCGAGATCGTGCAGGAGGTCGCCCGTGTCGGTGGGCGGTGCGTTTGATGCCCAAGATCACCTACGTCGAATTCGACGGCGCGAGCCACGTGGTGGAGGTCCCGGTCGGACAGTCCGTGATGCAGGGCGCGATCCGCAACGACGTCCCGGGGATCGAGGCCGACTGCGGCGGCGCCTGCTCCTGCGCCACCTGCCACTGCTACGTGGACGCCCAATGGCTGCCGCTGACCGGGGGGCCCGGCGAGATTGAAGCCGCCATGCTGGACTTGGCCGACAACGTGCATCCCGACAGCCGACTGGCCTGCCAGATCAAGGTCAGCGAGGCGCTCGACGGCCTCGTCGTCCGGATGCCCAAGAGCCAGCGCTAGGGCGTGGGCCGAAATACAGGAAACCTTGCCATGACCACCACCGACACGGCGCTCGCGAGCCCGCCGGCCATAGACCTGAGCAAGCCCATCCAGTGGCAGGACTGGTGGCGAAACCCCTATCCGCTCTACCGGGTCATGCGCGACGAGGCGCCAGTCTATTTCGATGAGCAGAACGGCTGCTATCTGCTGACCCGCTATGAGGACATCTGGAACACCCTGTCCGACTATGAGCGGTTCTCGAACATTCCGTTCGACCTAATCGGCCACCCGGAACGCAGCCTCACGCCGTTCCGCAACGCCGATCCGCCGCGCCACACCTGGATGCGCCAGATCGTCCAGCCGCTGTTCACGCCCAAGGCGATGCGCGCCCTCGCGCCTTATTTCAACGGCCTGGCCGACGAGCTTCTGGACGCAGCGGAGGAGGGCGACGTTGTCGAGGTCTCGTCCCAGCTCGCTATACCGCTACCGGGAAGGGTGACCTGCGATCTGCTGGGGCTGCCGAAGGAGCGACACCAGCTGTTCCTCGATCTCACCGCCGAGCGGCTCAAGCTGCTGCACGCCCAGTACCGCGGGATCGGCGCGGACGGGGCGCGGCGATTCGAGGAGGTGCGCGCCGACCTGTGGGCGATCCTTGAGCCGATCGCCGCACAGCGCCGGATCAAGCCGGAAAACGACGCCATCACCCTGTGCTTCCAGGAACAGGACCGGGTCGGCCGCGACCAGCTTTCGGACGACCTGGTGGTGGACATGCTGCTGGCCCTGCTGACCGGCGGCTTCCATACGACCCAGCATCTGGTCGAAATGCTCCTCAGCCTGTTCGCGGACCGCGACGACCTTTGGCAGCGGCTGCGCGCGGATCCGACCCTGGTGGCCCCGGCCATCGAGGAGATGCTGCGCTGGGACCCGCCGGTCCAGGCCCTGCCCCGCTTCGCCAACCAAGCCCAGGAGATCGCCGGCGTGAAGATCCCCGAGCACTCGGTGCTCTACATGGTGTTCGGCTCGGCCAATCATGACGAGCGCACCTTCGCCGATCCCGAGACCTTCTCCCTGGACCGCAAGATCAACCGCCACACGGCCTTCGCGGTGGGCGTGCACCATTGTCCGGGTGCGCCTGTGACCCGCTTTGAAGTCAGGGCGCTGCTGGAGAAGATGCTCGGCCGCTACAAGCGGATCGAGCGGGCGGGACCGTCGGCGCGGATGAAGATCAGCATGACCAGCGTCCAGGCGATGCACGGATTTGAGAAGGTGCCCGTTCGTTTCATTCGGGCTTAGAGTTCAGCAATCCCGGCCGCCAAGAGCCGGGACGAAAACATCAGGGAGCTGCGATGCGCGCGATCATCACTGGGGCTGCGACGGGGATCGGGCGGGCGACGGCCTTTGCGCTGAACGCGGACTGCAAACAGCGGACCGGCGAGCCGGCGCGGCTGGTGCTCGCCGACATCGCCGCCGAGCGGTTGGCTGAAACCGCCAGGGACCTCCGCGCCGAAGGCGCCACGGTCGAGACCGTCATGGTCGACCTGGCCGATCCGGCGTCCGCACAGACGGTGGTGGACGCCGCCCAGCGCGCCATGGGCGGACTGGACGCCCTGATCAGCAACGCCGGCATTATCCGGCTGGTCAGCCTGCTGGACATGGAGGTCGCCGACTACGACCGCTATTTCGCGATCAACACCCGCCCGACCTGGCTGCTGGCCAAGGCGGCCTATCCGATGTTGAAGGAAGCCCGGGGGTCGATCGTGGCGGTGGCATCGGTCGCGGCGCACACGCCCTACCCGTCGCTGGGAGCCTATTCCGCGACGAAGGCTGCGCTCCTGATGTTCATCCGCCAGATGGCGTTCGACTGGGGCCCCGTCGGCATCCGCGCCAACACCATCTCGCCCGGCTCGACCCACAGCGAGATCGGTGTGAATGCCGGTCAGGCCCGGCCTGCCGCGGACCGCGTGGGCAACAATCCCCTGGGCCGCATCGCCGATCCTGAGGACCAGGCGGCGGTCATCGCCTTCCTGGTCAGTCCCGCCGCGCGGCACATAAACGGGGCGGACATCGCCGTCGAGGGCGGCGCGCTCACCCAGAACGTCTCAGCCATGGCCAGAGTGACCCGCTAGCTGGCAACCGCCGATCCCGGAGGGACATCCATGGCGATCGATCAAGAGTTTGCGGCCCCGTCGAGGGCAGGCGCGGCGGGGCGTCCGATAGGGACCTGGGCGCGGCGGTACATTCTGGCGGTGCTGACCGCTGTCTATGCCCTGAACGTGGTCGACCGGACTATCCTGGTGATCCTGCAGGAGCCGATCAAGCACGAGTTCAACCTGTCCGACACCCAGCTGGGCCTCCTGACCGGCTTCGCCTTCTCGGCCTTCTATTCGATTTCATCCCTGTTCATCGCAGGTCTCGCCGACACCGGCGTAAGGCGATCGATCCTGGCCGGCGCCGTGGCGGTCTGGAGCCTGTCGACGGCGGCCTGCGGCTTCGTCGGAAACTACGCCCTGCTGTTCCTGGCCCGGGCGGGCGTCGGTGTGGCCGAGTCCGGCTCAGTGCCCACCTCGCAGTCGATGATCGCCGACCTCTATTCCCCGGCCAAACGCGGCGGGGCGCTGGGCATTCTGTCGTGCGGCATCTTCCTGGGCCATTTCGTCGGACTGGCGGTGGGCGGCTGGGTTGGCGCCCAACTCGGCTGGCGCTCGACCTTCATGCTGCTGGGCGGCTTCGGCGTCGTCTTCGCCCTGGTCATCCGCATGACGGTGGCAGAGCCGGCGCGGTCAGAGAGCGCCGCCGAAGATCGCCCCAGCCTTTGGGCGGTCCTGACCCTGCTGGCCCGCTCGCCGGTCTTCGTGAACATGGCGATCGGCAGCGCGCTCTATTCCGCCATGGTGGGCGTCAACAACTTCATGCCCTCGTTCATGATGCGCAGCCATGCGCTCACGCTTGGCCAGGTGGGGCTGTGGCTCGGCCTGATCGGCGGGGTGGCGGGGGCGGTGGGCGCGACGATCAGCGGCCGCGCCACCGATCGCCTGGGCCGCCGCGATCTGGTCCGGCTGCCCTGGATCCCGGCGGCCATGATGGCCTTGGCGACGCCGTTCCTGATCCTGGGCCTGACGACCGGCAATCCGGTGATCATGATGCTGGCCTATTTCTTTCCCAGCATGACGGTGGCCGCGCACATCCCGCCGGCCATCACCGTGGCCAACAGCCTGGTGCCGCACCAGGCCCGCGCCCGGGCCGCGGCGGTCGTGTTCCTGATGCTCAACCTGGTGGGGGCTTCCCTGGGGCCGCTGTTCATCGGCCTCCTAAGCGACCTCCTGAAGCCCCGCTACGGCGCGGGCGCGCTGGGCATCGCCATGATCACGGTCTTCCTGGGGGCGGCGGTGTGGAGCACCTGTCACCTCATGCGCGCCAGCCATCACCTACGCAGGGCGGCGGCGCTCCAGACCGGCTGACCGGCGCGCCCGGGCCACTGCGGCGGCTCAGTGACGGATCAGCCGCACGGGCACGGACTGGTACCCGTGCATGGCGTTGACGTTGCGCTGGACGGTGGCCCACCGGACCGACGGGCCGGCGCGCTCAACCCGCTCGTATCGGTCGAGCATGGCCTTCAGGAGAGCCCTGACCTCGAACCGTGTGACCGGCGAGCCGGGGCAGAAGTGAACGCCGGCGCTGAAGGCGATGTGGCGGTTTGTGACGCGGTCCAGGCGGTAGGTGTCAGGATCCTCGAACGCCCGCTCGTCGCGGTTGGCCGCGCCGTAGACCAGCTTCACCTCGGAGCCGGCCGGGATGGCGACGCCGGCGATTTCAGTGTCCGCCGTGACCCGGCGGGTCATGGCCTGGACCGGCGGGTCCCAGCGCAGCATCTCTTCAATCACCGGCTCGACCAGGGTGCGATCGGCGCGCAAGCGCTGCCAAAGGTCGTCCCGATCGGCCATCAGGCTCATGATCATCTCGACGAGGTGCTGGGTGGTGTGGAAGCCGCCGGTCAGCAGGTGCAGCAGCATGTCGATGAACAGGGCGTCCGGCAGTTCCTGGCGTCCAACCCTCTCCTGGGCGTTCAGCAGCAGGGTGATGGCGTCGTTCTGGGGAGCGACTTTGCGCACCGCGATGATCGGCTCGACGATGGCCCACAGGTCCGCGCGGATTTCGTCCAGGTTACGCATCCCTTCGAAGGCCAGGATCCGGCCGCCCTGGACATGCAGCAGGTTGAGCCGCTCGGCGGTCAGGTCCATGAACCGCTTGTGGTGGTCGAGTGGCACGCCCAGCAGGTCGCAGGTCACCCGGCCCGGCAGCGGGATCGCCAGCTGGGACGAGACTTCCACCACCTCGGCGCCGTCCACGGCGTCCAGCAGTTCCCCGGAGACGCCGACGAAATAGTCCTCGAGATTGCGCATGGCCTTGGCCGTGAACAGCGGGGCCACGATCTGCCGCAGCCAGGTATGGCGAGGCGCGTCGGCTTCCCGGAGCGGGCTGATCCGGTCGTTGGGATCGGCGTGCAGCGTGGCCAGGGGAATGCTGGAGAAGGTCTGGGCGTCCAGCAGGACCTTCATCACGTCGTCGTAGCGGGTGACGAGGTAGGCCTTGTCCTGGGCGTCGTAATAGACCGGGCTGCGGTCGCGCAGCAGACGGTAGAGCGGATAGGGATTGTCCGACCACTCCGGCCACTTGATGGTTTGCGGGACGTCTTCGGTCACAAGCATATCGGCCTCCCTGGCGCCGTTGGAATTGAGCACAGGCGCGCGCGCTGTCAACGCCCGCGCGAGGGGGTCTTTTGGAGGGCTTCGTCGAGGACCGGGCTGAGATATGCGCGTGCGCCTGCGAACGCTCAGTTCAGGTCAGGTTGGGCGCCATGCCGGGGTCGCCCTTTTCCATTGCCCGTCGGTAGGCCGGCCGCGCCCCGATCCTTTGCAGGTAGGCCCGAACATTGGGCTTATCGGCGAGATCGTTCGGTACGTAGAGCCGCATGGTGGTCAGGTTGAAGACCATCATGATGTCCGCGGCGGTCAATTCCTCGCCGGCGAAGAAGGGGGCCTCGCCCAGGCGCTGTTCGATCAGGGTCCAGGCTTCGTTGGCGCGCTCGCGGGCGTAGGCCTTGCGGGGGCTGTCCTCGCCGCCCGCCGCCCTGGCGTCACGGTCAGCGATCAGGCTGGGCATCAGGGAGGCGTTGGCGAAGTGAAGCCAGAAAAGATAGTCGGCGAAATTGGGCGCGTCGGCGCCGACGCCCAGGCGGCCGCCGCCGTGGCGGCCGACGATATATTCGATGATCGCGCCTGACTCCGGCAGGGACAGGTCGCCGTCGGTAATGATCGGGGCCCGCCCGATGGTGTGCAGGGCCTTATATTCCGGCGGGGCCATACCGCCGGCGCGCGGATAGACCTTCAGCGCATAGGGAATGGCCAGTTCCTCGCAGAGCCACACGATCCGCTCGCTTTGCGACTTCTGAAGATGATGCACGGTCAGCATGGTGGTCAGCCGCCTTCCAGAGTTCTTGCCGTCTACGCCGCGACGCGGCCGGGAAATCCTAGGGCCAGTTGCGCGCAAGTTGGGGATTTTTCGTCGCACCGTTCCCTAAGCGCTTGGGCTCCGATAGACGCATCCGGTCACTCAGCAGAGGTTGCCATGAACGGAGTCGGAGCGGAGCGCACGGCGCAGATCGCCGCGCGCGTGGAGGCGTTCGTACGCGATGTCGTCGTCCCCTATGAGCGCGACCCCCGCCGGGACCATCACGACGCTCCGACCGATGAACTGGTCTCTGAACTGCGGGAAAAGGCGCGTGCCGCGGGCGTGCTGACGCCACACATCCTGGCCGACGGCAGCCATCTTTCGCAGCGTGAGACCGCCATCGTTCTGCAGAAGTCGGGACTGTCGCCCCTTGGACCCCTGGCGGTGAACACGGCCGCGCCGGACGAAGGCAACATGTATCTGCTGGGCAAGCTTGCAAGTCCGGAAATGAAGGCGCGATTTCTAAAGCCGATGGTCGAGGGGCGCGCCCGCTCGGCCTTCTTCATGACCGAGCCGGCCACTGACGGCGGCGCCGGGTCCGACCCGTCGATGATGCTCACGACCGCCGTCCCGGACGGTAATCACTGGGTCATCAATGGCCGTAAGGCGTTCATCACCGGCGCCCAGGGCGCCAAGGTCGGTATCGTCATGGCCAAGTCCTCTGACGGCGCCTGCATGTTCCTAGTGGACCTGCCCGACCCCGCGATCCGCATTGAGCGGGTGCCGAATACCCTCGACAGCTCCATGCCCGGCGGCCACGCTGTAATTTCGATCGAAAACCTGCGCGTGCCAGCCGACCAGATGCTGGGGGCCAGCGGCGAGGGTTTCAAATACGCCCAGGTCCGGCTGAGCCCGGCCCGGTTGTCGCACTGCATGCGCTGGTATGGCGCCGCGATCCGCGCCAACGAGATCGCCGTCGACTACGCCAACCGCCGCCAGGCCTTCGGCAAGACCCTGATCGACCATGAGGGCGTCGGCTTCATGCTGGCCCAGAACCTGATCGACCTGAAGCAGTGCGAACTGATGATCGACTGGTGCGCCGGCGTCCTCGACAGCGGTTCTCTGGGCACCGCCGAAAGCTCGATGACCAAGGTCTCGGTCTCTGAGGCGCTCATGCGGGTGGCCGACAACTGCGTGCAGGTGATGGGCGGCTCGGGCCTGACTCACGACAGCATCGTCGAGCAGGTGTTCCGCGAGGTCCGCGCCTTCCGCATCTATGACGGCCCGACCGAGGTCCACAAATGGTCGCTGGCGCGTAAGATCCGCAACGATTGGCGCGCAGCCCAGCAATAGGGCCCAAGGTAGCTGCGGCCGGTTCGAGACGCTCGAACCGGCCGCGGGCTGATCTGCCTTAGTGCTGCGTCGCCTTTTTGGCGGGCAGGGCGAAGGCGACAAAGTGCAGGCCTGTGGGCTTGTGGCTCCCAACTGCGGCCCCAATGGCTACCAGCACATACTGCCGCCCCGTCGCGGGCGAGACGAACGTCATGGGTGTGGCCGTCGAGCCGAGGCCGATCGGGCTGGTCCACAGCTCCTTGCCCGTCTGGACGTCAATGGCGCGAACCAGGGCGTCCTGCGATCCGGCGAAGAAGGCGAGCCCCGTCGGGGTGACCATCGTGCCGGCGATCATTGGCGCGCCCAAGGTGTAGGGCAGGCCCGACGCGATCCCCAGCGGCCCGGCGGCCCGTGCGCTGCCGAGCGGGCGCGTCCACTTCAGTGTGAAGGTGTTGAGGTCCACCGCCGAGATCATGGCGTAAGGCGGCTGCTGGCAAGGTACGCCCAGCGGCGACATGAAGGGCTCGTTGGTGACCGCGAAGGGCGTGCCCATCTGCGGCGCGCCCGCGCCCATGGGGATGCTGAACTTGCCGTTCTCGTCAGCCGCCTTCCAACCGCGCCGGTCGGCTTCAGCGCGCGGGATCAGCTGCACCCGATTGGCCATCCGGCTGGAGTTGACGATCATCACGTGATTGTCCTCGTCCACCGAGACGCTGCCCCAGTTCACGCCGCCGATGTACCCCGGATACTCCAGGCCGCCCTGGACGGACGGCGGGGTGAACTGGCCGTCGTAGCGCAGCTTCTTGAATTCGATGCGGCACAGCATCTGGTCGATGGGGGTGATGCCCCACATCTTGGCTTCCGTCAGAGGCGTGTCCGTGAAGGGCGGCATCCTCGTCGGGTAGGGCTGGGTGGGCGACAGGCGGTCTCCCATCGAGGCGCCTTGCGGCACGGGCCGCTCGACAACAGGATCGATAGGCGCGCCTGTCCGCCGGTCGAGCGTGAAGATCTGGCCGCGCTTGGTGGGCTGCAGGAGGGCCGGGATCGGACCCGACGGACCGTTCAGGTTTACCAGCACCGGCTGGGCGCCCACGTCATAGTCCCAGACGTCGTGGTGGACGGTCTGGAAGGTCCAGCGCACGGCGCCGGTCTTGATGTCGAGGGCCACGACCGAGGAGGCGAACTTCTCGTCGAACGGCCGGCGCTCGCCGCCCCAATAATCGGGAGGGGCATTGCCGGTGCCGACGTAGAGCATGCCGAGGTTTTCGTCGGCGCTGAACAGGCCCCAGGCGTTGGGGGTGCCGCGGGTATAGGTTTCGCCCGCAGGCGGTAGGGTGCGGCGATCTTCACGGCCCGCGTCGAAGGCCCAGGCCAGCTTGCCGGTGACCACGTCGAACGCCCGAATGACGCCGGAGGGTTCGCCGGTTTCCTGACCGTCGGCGATCCAGCCGCCCAGCACCGCCACGCCGCCCGCCACCAGGGGACCGGAGGAGGAGTAGGCGAAGTTGACCTTCACCTTGCCCATGCCCTCGAGCAGGTTGGCGAAGCCGTTCTCTCCGAAACTCTTGCAGAGCTGGCCGGTCTCGGCATCCAGAGCCATCAAGCGCGCATCGACCGTGCTGGCCAGGATGCGGCTGGTGCACTCCGGCAGCGGCGTGGGCGACTTCCAGTAGGACACGCTGCGGCAGGTCTTCGAGTGATAGCCCTTGAGTTGCAGGTGCGGGTCGAAGCGCCACTTCACCTTCCCGGTGTCGGCGTCCAGCGCGAGGACCTCGCTCACGGGCGTGCAGGCGTAGAGGGTCGCGCCCACTTGGATTGGCGTGTTCTCGAAACGGTAGAGCCCGTCGCCGGGCAGGCCGAGATCCGCGTCCCAGGCCTTTTCCAGGCCAATGACGTTCTGCGGCGTGATCTGGGTGGCGGCGCGTAGGAACCGCGATCCGCCCAGGCTGGCGCCGACCGCGCGCCATTCGTCCTGGCCATCGGCTGCGGCCGGCGCTGACGCGGCGGCGGGGACTGCCGGGGCGGCGGCGGTGGCTCGTGCGGGCTGACCGCGGAGGGCGCCAAAGGCCAGGGCCAGCACAACTGCGACCACCAGAAGGCCGGCGAGCCGTCCGCCGAACGTGCGAAGAGAGGCGCTGTCCATGCGCCGCCAGTTGAAGGGCAGGATCACCCAAAGGCCGATGACCAGGGGACCAACCAGACGCGGCATGAGGGCCCAGCCGTCCAAGCCGACCTCCCAGAGCGCCCAGACCGCCGTAATCGCGAGCATGGCGAGATAGAGCCAGGCGCCCCAGCGGCTGCCCCGCCAAAAGGCGATGGCGCTGCCGAGCAGCAGCAGACCGGTGGCGGCATAATAGGGGGACCCGCCCAGGCTCAGCAGCTTCGCGCCGCCGACCAGCAGCACAAGGCCAACGATTGTAAGAACGAACGCCAGGATGCGCGGCGCAATCAGGCGCGACTTCCCGTCCACAGAACCAGCCATCGTTCCCCTCCCCAGATATCCGCGGACGCCAGAATTCTGTCGTCTGGCCACCGCGCCCTACATTCCCATTAGCGCGATGCGCCTCCTGTGGAAACCGATCGCCTTTGTCCTGAGACCCCAGGCGCGTGAGGATAATCAGCGCCGTACGGTCGCCGTCCGGGCGCAAGTTTTCCACATCGTGGAAATCTGCGTCGGCGCGCCTCGGCGGCGTCCCGTTGCACTCGCGGGCATATGGGCAAAGGCTGAACCCAAGCTGCAAAGGCAGGGGGAGGTAACTATGTTCCAGCAAACACACGCCGGTGTGCGCACGGTGGCGTCCGCGGTCCCGGGACGGGCTTTCCGCATGGCGCTTTGCGCCGCCGCTAGCGTCGCGGCATTCGCTATCCTGGCCGACGCGCCGGCCGCTCAGGCCCAGGCCCAGGCGGCGAAGCCAGCGAACGGCGCCGCGCTCTTGGATGACGTCGTGGTCACCGCACGGCGGATCGAAGAACGCATTCAGGACGTGCCCGTAACCGTCACCGCGCTCAGCCAGGCCAAGCTCGACGCCCTGCAGGTCAACAACACCTCTGACCTTGTGAAATTGACACCCGGTCTTCAGGTCAACAGCTGCACGGCCGGCACGCCACCCGGCGGCTCGGCATGCTTCCCGAGCATCCGCGGATTCGCCGCATCGCGCGGCGTGAACTCCGGGTCGGTGGCGATCTATTTCGCCGATGCGCCCAGCATGTTCACATCGAACTATGACCTGCAAAGCATCCAGGTTGTGAAGGGCCCGCAAGGCACCCTGTTCGGCGATCAGACGACAGGCGGCGCCATCCTCTTCACGCCGCGCAAGCCCAGTGGAAAGACCGAGGGCTTCGTTACGGCGGAGCTTGGGAATTTCGGCTACCACCAGCTGACAGCGGCCTACGAGAACGCCCTGTTCGACAACAAGGTGATGTTCCGGGTGGCGGGCCAGTACCGCAAGCGCGATGGCTTCACGACCGTTCACTACACCTTCCAGCCGGACGGCAAATACAACAACGTCGATCAGCTCTATTTGCGCGGATCGTTGGTCATCAAGCCGACCGACCGCATCGAAAACTACACCGTCGTCGTTTTCCAGGAAGAGAAGTACAGCGGTGGCGGGGGGCCGGTATTGTTCAGCGATCCGCGCTACATCCCGCTGGCCCAACGGGTTGCGCTCACGCCCACTCAAGCCGCCCTTTACGAGTTCTATTCAGGCCACGCACCGCCGGCGGGGCAATCTTTCACGCAAATTATCGCCTCGGCGATCGCCCGACAGGCCGCGGCTGGTCCTGATGAGGTCTGGTCCGACGAATTCACCAAGACCGACACCCAGAACGTCGGCGTCGTGAACCAATTTCGGGTCGATATCACCGACAAGATCTACGTCCGCGACATCAGCCAGCTCCGTTGGGTTCCGAAGCTCAGCCGTGGCGGCGCCAACTACGATGGCATCGACGCGCCGGTCCTGGGCCTATTCGGGTTCCAGAACCTGCCGCTGACGCGTGGGGCCGGCGTCGGCGCGACGCCCTACACGTTCAAGAACGGCTACGATAACCGCCAGTGGACGAACGAGGTCCAGGTTGTGGGCTCAAGCTTTGCCGACCGGCTCCAATGGCAGGCCGGCTACTTCTACCGACCCGATCGGGCGGGCAACTTCGACGGGCCTTACCCCTATTCGAACAACCCCCCGCAAGGCCCGACGGTTGAGAACTACGGGAACCTGCTGAGCGCCGTCACGGCCGCTGCGACCTGCACCAGCGTCGGCTCGCCGAACCCCTGCGTGCGCTTCAGCCGCACGTCCCGGACGACAGACGCCTTCTACACTCAGGCCACCTTCGAGGTGATCGACAGGCTGAAGCTGACCGGCGGCGTGCGCTATACCCGCACGTCGCGGCTCCTGACCGAAAATGCGGCGTTCCCGGGCACAACCTTCAGCTACACCGCCAGCAATGGCGTCACTGTCGCCGCCCCGATCGTTGCCGGCGGACAGGTTCCGTATCCCAGCGCGCCGATCGTGAGTTCTGTCACCCCTGGGTACAAGTCCACGACCTACACGCTGACCGCAGACTACAAGCTTACCGACGACATCCTGCTCTACGCCAACCGCCGCAAAGGCTTCCGTCCGGGCGGGATCAACATCTCGGCTCCGATCGACAGCCCCGTCCGGACTTACGGGCCGGAACAGCTGTTGGACACTGAGGTCGGGTTCAAGTCGAGTTGGTCGCTGATGGGGATCAACGGGCGGACGAATGTCTCGTACTACCGGGACAACTATTCGAACATCCAGACTTCAACGGTGTTCATCGGCACGCCTGGCACGTTCACGGTGAATGGCGGCGAGGCGATCTTCCAGGGCGCGGAATTTGAAGCCTCCGCTAACCTGACGAGCTGGTTCTCCCTCAGCGGCCACGTCGACTGGCAGGACAACAAATATACCAGCTACCTGGAAACCCAGACTTGCGCGGCTCAGGTCTGGCGCCAAGGCATCGCCGGGCAATGCGCCGAACTGGTGGGCGCCACCCTTGTCCCCCTGCCGACAGGCACGGGAGTCACGATCGACCACGCAAACGGCACGGTGACCATCGCGGCCACGGCCCCCAGCGCGGCTATTCCTCTGGGCACCCCGGCCAGGACCTACAAGTACGATACCAAGTCGGAGCCGATCCGCGGCGTGCCGTGGACCTGGGCGATCCGCCCCGAAATTCATCTCGAACAACTGCTGGGCGAGAAGGTCACGGTTGCGCTGGACATCTATCACAGCGGAGGCCGCGGGGGTTTCGTGACCGCGAGCAATGCCGGCGTCCCCAACTTCGAGCAGTTGACCTGGGATGGGGTCGAGAACGGAAACACGGCGCTTTGGCTGCCAAAATACACCAACGTCGACCTCAACATCGACTGGCGTGAGATCAAGGGGTCGACAGTCTCAGCCTTCCTGCGGGTCTCGAACCTGACGGACAATCGCTATCGGTTGATCAGCGCGGGCCTCTACACAAGCAGCGGCCTCGATGCCCCGGCGGTCAGCGAACCGCGGATGATTCTGGTCGGCGCCAAGTATGAGTTCTGAGGACGACCGGTCTGCGATGGCTCGACTCTTTCGCCGATTGCGATGAACTTGGCGGGAACAGAAGGTCCCACCGCCAGGGGGCGGCGCTTCGGCGCCGCCACTATCGGGCGGAAAGGGGCGCAGGGAGACGCCGTGGAGTTGCCTGATGCATGACATGTATCTGCCGCCCGCGCCTGCGGACCAGTCCGTCGTCGCCGGCGCAAACGCGGTCCGGCGGGCGACCCACATCCTGCGGATGCTGGCCCACCACGAGGTGGCCGGCGTCCAGCTCAAGCAGATCGTCGCCGTCACCGGCATTCCCGCGCCCTCGGCGCGGCGGTTGCTCAAGTGCCTGATCGAGGATCGGCTGGTGGTTCAGAACGCCGACCACCGGTATTTCCTGGGGCCGCTGAATTTCGAGCTCGGTCTGGCGACCCTGCACAACTCGGAGTTCTCGCGGCGATTTCGGCCTCTGGTGGAGAGCGTCGCTCGCCTTACCGGCGATACGGTCTACCTGGCGGTCCGGGCCGGCACCGACATCATCTGCCTGGACAAGGTGATCCAGGAGAACCATCGCCTGCCCATGGGCTGGACGGTCGGGGGGCGGCGGCCGCTCGGTTATGGGGCCGTCAGCATCGCCTTGTTGGCGACAGAGGACGATGCGGAGCTTGAACGGATCATGGCCTGCAACGCGCGGGAGATCGAACTTCACCCCAGGCTTTCCCAGACCCGCATCATGCGTGCGGTAGCCCGGGCGCGGGAGACCGGCTTTGGCGATCAGCGCGACATTGGCCGCATCGGCGTCTGCGGCATTGGCGTGATCATTCCCAACACCGGCGAGCGCCCGGCCTATGCGATCTCGGCCGCCACGGACCGTGAGCAGATGACGCCCGCCCATGCGGACATGGTGCGCGGCGTGCTCAGCGCCGAGGTCAAGAAGTTCACGGCCGCGCCGCTCTGGCCCTTCTAGAGCGCCCGCAGCCGGACGATTCCATTCCGTGGAACAGTTAGACTTAGCGGATGCGACCGCGCAGGGGCCGGCTAATATGATTTCAAGCTTGGGTTGAGCGTAAGAAAAAACGGGGTGGAGCCATGGCGGTAGAGAAGGAAGGCGTCGTCGTCGGCGCCTACACCGAGAAGCGCGGTGAGGTGGGCTGGATCATCATGCGCGACTACGACAAGACGTCGAACGCCTCGCTGACCGCCAAGAGTTACACCCATATAAGTGCGGCCGTCGGGCAGGCATTGCACGATTTCCGCTTTGATCCGGAAGTCAGGGTCATTGTTCTGACAGGCGAAAACGATGGCGAATTCTATCGTGTCGCACGCGGCCAATCCTACATGGACGCCGGTAATCGCGCGCGTCTGAACCCGATCCTGCGCGGCGCGAAGGGCGGTCTCCAGGGCGGCCCCCGCGCGCCGAACGCCATGGAGGTTTTCGCCCTCATCGAGAAGCCTATCGTCGCGCGGGTGAACGGCGACACGATCGGTCTGGGTCAGGCTTTCTTCTGGGGCTGCGACATCATCGTTGCGCGGGAAGACGCGATCATCTCCGACGTCCACACCGGCATGCAGACGGTGGTGGATTCCAATGGCGAAGTGCGCGGCTTTCCATGGGCCGTGACGCCGGGCGACGGGGCTCAGTCGTTCCTGGCAATGTTCATGCCGCCGACCCTGATGAAGGAATATCTCTTCACCTCGCCGGTCTGGTCGATGAAGAAGCTCGAGCAGATGAACATCGTCAACTACGCCGTGCCGATGAGCGAACTTGACGCCAAGGTGGATGAGATGGTGGCCAAGCTCCTGAAGCGGCCGTCGTCGGTCCTGGCCCACGCCAAGCGGGTCGCTCAGAAGCGCCTGATCGAGAACTGGAACCTGCACCAGGATCTGGCCAGCGCCTACGAAGCCCTCGACTTCTTCACCCATGCCGCTCAGGGAAACATGGATTGAGGCTTGTGAACGGCCGGCCAACTGGCACTGTACGGCCCTATCGATCGCTCCGCATGCAGACGCAGATCCGCCGTTGAGCGAGCCGAAAACAAGAAGGCGCCGGGCGCTGAAATCCGGCCTTGGGGGAACGTGAATGACGACGCAGGTCGAACCGCCGGGCGCACGCAGCGGCACGCGCAACTATGTCCTGTTCCTGCTGCTGATGCTGACGATCCTCAGTTTCGTGGATCGGCAGGTGCTGACGATCCTGCTTGACCCGATCAAGCACGAGCTGGCGCTGACCGACACCCAGCTGGGCGCCCTGACGGGTGTTTTCTTCTCGCTCTTCTATGCAGCGGCCGGATTGCCGCTGGCGCGCCTGGCGGATGGCCGCGAGAAGCGGAGCTTCATCGCCGCGTGTATTGCCGGCTGGAGCATTGCGACGGTCTTCACGGGTCTTGCGATGAATTTCGTTCAGCTGGCCATCAGCCGCACCCTGGTGGCGGTCGGCGAGGCGGGCTGCGCCCCGGCAACGGCCTCCCTGATCGGTGATCTCTTCCCACCCAATCGTCGCGCGCGGGTCTTTAGCGCCATGAGCGCGGCCAGCGCCGTCGGCCTGGGCGGCGGCATTTTCCTTGGCGGTTCGCTCAGTGAGCACTTCGGCTGGCGTAGCGTGTTCTTGTTCCTTGGCATTCCCGGCGCGGCTCTTGCCCTGCTCTTCCTCTTCACCCTGCCGCGAGGCGACGCGCTCATGGTCAAGGTGAAGCCACCGCCGATGCTCGAAACGATGAAGAGTTTCTGGCGCATCAGGTGCTACCGGGTTGGCATCATAGTCACCCTTACGGCCGGGACCGGCGCCTACGGGATGTTGGGCTGGATGGCGACGCTTCTTATCCGCACCCATCATCTGCCGCGCAGTCAGGTGGGCCTGTACCTCGGCATCAGCATGGTGACGGGTCTGCTGATCGGCAACGCGGTGTGCGGCCAAGTGACCGACCGACTGGCGGCGCGAGATTCCCGATGGCTATTGCGGGTGATGGGTTTCAGCCTATTCGGCGTCATTCCATTGGCCTTGTGCGCCTTTTTCGCCAAAGACGTGACGGTCTCGCTGGTGGCTTTCTGCCTGACCATGATCAGCCTGGGGTTCTGGTCGCCAATCATGAGCACGATGGTGATCGGACTGGTGCCGCGCGAAACCCGGGCGGTCTCGGCCTCGTTCAACGGCATCTTCCAATCGCTGGGCGCCGCCTCCGGGCCTCTGGTTGTCGGCTTCCTTACCGACCGTCTGACGCCGGCCCTCGGCGCCGACGCGATACGCTATTCACTGGCCCTAAGCATGATCTTCACCGGCATCGGCGCAACCACCGCGCTCATCGGCACACGCTTTATCCAGGCGGAATACCGTCCCAACGGGACCGACGGCGGGGAGGCCGCGGCGGCGATCTGAGGAGGACGGCCGTCAGAGCCCAAGGATGTTGGCGGGCTTGATCCTGCGGGCCTCGGGCATGATGGTTTCGGCGAACCACCGCAGCCGGTCCAGGTAGTCCTCGACGTCGGTAGTGCCCTTCGGCGCGCCCGGAAGGTCGTTCTGGAACGGCCCGGTCCCCGTTGGCGACGAGGCGTCGATGATGTTGGTGCCCAGCCTGGCGACCGCATCGATCTGTTCGAGCAGGAAATCCTTTTCGAGGGACATCCTCGGCTGCTCCAGCACCTCGTGGGTGACCGGATCGCGCTTGCCCTCGAACAGGTACATCTGCAGGTCCAGGGGCCGGGGCCGCGCCTGGAATTCCGGCTGGGCGACCACGTAGTCCATGAACTCCGTGAACTGCGCCCGGCTGATGCCCTGGGCGATATAGCCGTCGCCGTATTTCGCGACCCGGCGCATGGCGGCCTTGGTGCGTCCCCCGATCCAGACCTTGGCCGGGTCGCTGTACGGATGGGGGTCCGACATGATCGGCGGGAACTGGGTGAACCGGCCGTCGAAGGACGCTACTTCCTCGGTCCACAGCAGGCGCATGACCTCAAGGTGCTCGTCCATGATCGCGCCGCGATCCTCGAACGGCACATGCATGACCTCGTATTCCCAGGGCTTGTAGCCAAGCAGCATGAGCGGGGCCATGCGGCCGCCCGAGGCGTAGTCCAGGGTCGCCAGGGCCTTCGCCAGATAGACAGGATTGTAGAGCGGCAGGAGCACGAGCGGCGAGGCGACGATGCGCCTGGTGGCGCCGAGCATGAAGCCCGCCATGGTGAGAGAATCCACCCAGCGCGGCCCCATTTCCTTGGCCTCGTCGGGCGCCATGGCCAGGTGGGTCGGGATGGTCATGAAGTCATAGCCCAGGTCGTCGGCCGTCTTGACGATCCGCTGGATCTGCTCGCTGGTGATGTGCTCCCACCACAGCTTTCCGGTCCCCGGATAGAGGGACGAGCCGGGCGGGGCGATATTGAAGCGAAGGCTGGGCAATGCGTGCGCGGCGGCTCCGGGGCCTACGGTCTCGGTCAAATGTTCCTCCCACATGACGGTCGTGCGGCGGTTGTCTGCGCGGCCCTGCTCCGGCATCTCTGCGTCGGGGGCCTGTCGGGTGCATGACGGCTGGGCGCGGCCGAAAGGTCAACCGTCTGAGAAGGGTCGCCGACCTGTTTCTGGTTGCCCTAAACATCGTAGAAGGAATCGAGCCGGCGCCAGTCCGGGCCGATCATGGAGGACGCGATGGACGAAATCCTGGAGCGGGAATTGCGCCAGCTGCTGGACAAGCGCGCGATCGAGGAATGTCTGCTCAGATACAGCCGCGGCGTCGATCGCAATGACGTCGAGCTGATCCGCTCGGCCTTTCACCCCGATGCGCTGGAGAACCATTCGCGCGAGGTGAGGGGGCCCCTGGAAGAGGGATTCCTGGCCTGGTGGATTCCACAGCAGCCGCAGCGGCAGGCCGACCAGCACCTGATCAGCAATTCCACCATCGACCTCGAAGGCGACATTGCCCACGTGGAAACCTACTACATGTCGGTGATCCAGCTTCGGGGCGAAGCCTGCGTGACCCTGCGTGGCGGTCGCTATGCGGATCGATTCGAAAAGCGGGACGGCGCCTGGAAGATCGCCCTTCGCATTGTCCTGCCGGAATGGGACGGCAAGGCCGAGACGACGATGACCGAGGCGGTCTGGGCGCGGGTATTCCGGCGTACGCGCGACCGCAGCGATCCGACCTATCAGCGGCCGTTACAGAACCCGCCGGCCTGAGGCCGCCCATCTTCGCTGTGCGACATCGGGGGGGTGTCACACCCCCCGGAAAAGGTGAGCCGATGTCATCGACAATCCACTTTCGATAGGCCTAGCCTACTCGTTGAAGCATCCCGTCGGCTTGGCCAAGTGCGACAGAGTTTGCTCAAAAACGCTAAGTGGCTGGGAGGCGGTGGATATGGAAAAGCAGGAAGCTCAAGGTTGGGATAATCTTTCAGGCACGGAAATCTTACCCGACGATATTCTGCCCTTCATTGAGTCTTGCCAGGACAAGACCTGCGTTCTCATCCGGACCCGCAAGGATGGCCACCCCATCGGCGCCGTCGTTGGCTATGGCGTCCAGGACGGCGAAATATACCTGGTCACCGATCTCTACCGGGCAGCCCATTCCGCCCTTCGCCGCGATCCGCGCTGCAGCGCGGTGTTCGATGATCCTGCTCGCGGCAGCGTCACGGTGATCGCCCGGGCCGAACTCATCGACGATCTCGACTTCATCCGCCAGTTCTTCTGGGATCGCTCCGCCCTGAGCGCCGAATTGCGCACCGGCGGCAAGATGACGGCGGAGGAGTTCTTCAACATGTCCTTCACGCCGAACCGCAGGCTGATCCATATACTGCCTGAAAAATACATCACCATCGACCTGACCAAGCTGCCCACGGGGCCGACCCAACACGCCTGAGCTGGGCGACTCCTGGATTGCGGGCTCGTCAGCGGCCCCCGCAGGGTCGCCACCCGGAAAAGTTGCGGTCATGTGATCGACAATGGTCTTGGGATAGGCCTAGCTTATCCGGCAAGGTCCGGACGCTCCTTTAGGGCGGACAATGGACCGACGGGGACGCGGTAAGCCAAGGGAGGCGACCGGATATGGAAAAACAGGCGGCCCAGGGTTGGGACAATCTGGCGGGAACCGAGTTCCTGCCGGACGAAATCCTGCCGTTCATCCAGTCCTGCAAGACCTGCGTGCTGGTGCGGACCCGCAAGGACGGCCATCCGGTCGGCGCCGTCGTGGGCTTCGACGTCCGGGACGGCGAAATCTACCTGATCACCGACGTTTACCGGGCAGCCCATTCGGCGCTCCGCCGCGATCCGCGTTGCAGCGCGGTGTTCGACGATCCCGCGCGCGGCAGCGTCACGGTGATTGGCCGGGGCGACCTGGTCGACAACCAGGACTTCCTGCGTCAGTTCTTCTGGGACCGCGCGGCCTGGAGCGCCGAGCTGCGCACCGGCGGCCGCATGACGGCCGAGGAGTTCTTCGAGATGTCCTTCACGCCCAACCGGCGCCTGATCCACATCACGCCCGAAAAATACATCACCATCAATCTTGAACGGCTGCCGACCGGGCGGGCCCACTAGCATGCCCTGCCAGGCCGGAAAGGCGAGATCCTGATGCGCGTCGCCGACCCTTCGAAGCTCGAGTACGCGACGCTTGCCGAACTGATGCCACGGGCCGAGGCCCTCACCGAGGCAGGGTTCGGAGGGCTCGCGACCTATTCCAAGAAGGTGTTCATCCCGCTGACCCGGCTTTGCCGCGACGTCTGCCACTACTGCACCTTTGCCACGACGCCCAGGCACGTGGTTCCCTATCTCACCATCGACGAGACGATCGAGATCGCCCGGGCCGGCGTAGCCGCCGGCTGCCGGGAGGCCTTGTTCACGCTGGGCGACCAGCCAGAGCTTCGCTACCCGACCGCCCGGCGCGCGCTCGATGCGATGGGCTACGCCACCACCCTTGAATACCTCGAGGCCGCCGCGGCCGCGGTGCACCGTGAAACCGGCCTGTTGCCGCACCTCAATCCGGGCCTGATGGACGACGCGGCGATCGCGCGGTTGCGCAAGGTCTCGGTCTCCATGGGGATCATGCTGGAAAGCGGCGCCGAGCGGCTCACCGAGCGCGGTGGGCCCCACCACGGCTCGCCCGACAAACATCCCGCCGCGCGCCTAGCCACCCTGGAGGCTCTGGGCCGGGCGCAGGTTCCAACCACCACGGGCCTGCTCATAGGGATCGGTGAAACCCGCGCCGAGCGCATCGACTCGCTGATGGCGATCCGGGCCCTGCACGAACGCCATGGCCATATCCAGGAGGTGATCCTCCAGAATTTCTGCGCCAAGCCCGACACCAAGATGGCCAATGCGCCCGAGCCCGATCTCGCCGAGCACCTGTGGACCATCGCGGCCGCGCGCCTGATCTTCGGGCCGGGCATGAGCCTTCAGGCGCCGCCCAACCTGCGCCCTGGCGTCCTTGGGGAATTGCTGCGGGCCGGCATCAACGACTGGGGCGGGGTGTCGCCGGTCACACCGGACCATGTGAACCCGGAAGCGCCCTGGCCGGAACTTGCCCGTCTGGACGCGGAGACCGCCGAAGCGGGTCGGACCCTTCGCGCCCGGCTGGCGATTGGCCCGGCCTTTGCCCAGGACGTCGAACGCTGGGTCGATCCGGCCATGCGCCCGTCCGTCCGCCATGCCGCCGACGCTCAGGGCCTGGCACGGGAAAACGGTTGGCATGTAGGAACGGGTGCGGCGGCTCCGACGCTGATCCCCGCGCCGCGCGCGGCTCGTCCGCTCGCAGCCGTGGCCAACGCGCTGGCCCGTGTCCGGGACGGTCAGCGGCTGGACGAGGCCCAGGTGACGGCGCTGTTCGCGGGCGGCATGGCCGACCACGAGGCCATCGTCGAGGCCGCCGACCGGGCCCGGCGCGCCACCGTCGGCGACACGATCACCTACGTCGTCAACCGCAACATCAACTACACGAACATCTGCCTCTACCGCTGCGGCTTCTGCGCCTTCTCCAAGGGCAGCACCAAGAGTGAGCGGGGGCCGGCCTACCGGCTCGACTACCATGAGGTGGGCCGCCGCGCCGCCGAGGCCATCACCCTGGGCGCCAGCGAGGTCTGCCTGCAGGGCGGCATCCATCCGGACTACGACGGCGACACCTACCTGGGCGTGGTGGCCGCGGTGAAGTCCGCCGCGCCCTCAATCCACGTCCACGCCTTCTCGCCGCTGGAGGTCACCCACGGCGCGCGGACCCTGAACCTGTCACTGCGCGATTACCTGGCCAGGCTCAAGGCCGAGGGTCTCTCGTCCCTGCCTGGGACGGCGGCCGAGATCCTGGATGACGAGATCCGGGCGATCATCTGCCCCGACAAGCTGACCACCCAGGAATGGTTCGACGTGATGCGTGCGGCCCACGATGTGGGCCTTCGCTCCACCGCCACGATCATGTTCGGCCATGTGGAGCAGCCGAAGCACTGGGCGCGCCACCTGTTGCGCGTCCGCGACCTTCAGGAGGAGACGGGCGGCTTCACGGAATTCGTGCCGCTGCCCTTCGTGCACATGGAGGCGCCGATCTGGCGCAAGGGCCTGGCGCGGTCCGGCCCGACCTTCAATGAATCCGTGCGGATGCATGCGGTGGCCCGACTGGTGCTTGGTCCGGTGATCACCAACATCCAGACCAGCTGGGTGAAGATGGGGCCGCAGGGCGCGGCCGCCTGCCTCCAGGCGGGGGCCAACGATTTCGGCGGCACCTTGATCGATGAATCCATCACCCGCGCCGCAGGCGGCCGCAACGGCCAGCATTTCGGCGCCGAGGACATGCGCAAGGTGGCGTCCTCGATCGGGCGACCCTTGCGCGAACGCACCACCTTCTATGGCCAGCGGCCCGGCGTCGCCGCCCTGGCGGACGCCTGAATTCTCAAAGGACAGTCGCGCGTGAAAATCGGCATCATCGGCGGAACGGGCAAGCTTGGGGCGGCCCTTGGCGGACGCTGGGCCAAGGCCGGCCACACGGTCTTCCTGGGATCGCGCAGCGCGGACAGTGCGACGGCGGTGGCCGACGAACTGCGCGGCCGGCTGGGCGGTGACATCGCGGGGACCACCAACCTGGAGGCTGCGCGCCAGGCCGAGGTCGTGGTCAGCTGTGTGCCGTTTTCCGCCCAGGAGGAACGGCTGAAAGAGATCGCTGAGGCGGCCAAGGGCAAGATCTTCGTCGACTGCACCGTCCCATTGGTCCCGCCCCGAGTGATGCGTGTGCAACTGCCCGCCGAGGGTTCGGCGGCCCAGCGCGCGGAGGGCTTCCTGGGCGAGGGTGTGCGGATGACATCGGCCTTCCACAGCGTGGCCGCGCACAAGCTGGCAACCGACGCGACTGTCCCCGGAGATGTGCTGGTGTTCGGCGACGAGAAGGCCGCGCGCGACGTGGTGGTGGGCCTGGCCGGGGACGCGGGCCTTCGCGGCCTGCATGGTGGGGGTCTGCCCAATTCAGCGGCCGCCGAGGCCCTGACCTCGGTTCTGATCTTCATCAACAAGACCTATCGCGTCGATGGCGCCGGCCTTTCCATCATCGGGGACCTGGTCGAACCGGACGCCGCATGACGTCAGGCGGACTTGCCATTACCGCCCTTGCCGGGATCGGGGAGATCGCGCCCGGCGACGATCTTGCCGCGGTTGTCCGGTCCGCGCTCAGCGAGACAGGCCTGGCGCTGGCGGCCGGCGATATCATCGTCGTCGCGCAGAAGATCGTGTCCAAGGCTGAGGGCCGCCAGGTTGACCTTGGTTCGGTGACGCCTTCGTCCGAGGCCGAGGCCCTGGCCCGCAAGACCGGCAAGGACGCCCGCTTCGTGGAACTGGTCCTGCGGGAGTCCAGCGAGGTCATGCGCGCGGTTCCCGGCGTGCTGATCGTGCGTCATCGACTGGGCTTCGTCATGGCCAACGCAGGGATCGACAGGTCGAATATCGTGGTGGCGGAAGGGTCCGAACAGGCCCTGCTGCTGCCCGCCGATCCGGAGGCTTCGGCCCAGGCCTTGCGCGAAGCCCTGACGACCAGCGCCGGCGTCGCGCCTGCCGTGGTGATTTCTGACAGCTTCGGCCGCGCCTGGCGGATCGGCACGGTCAATGTCGCGATCGGCGCAGCCGGCCTGCCCAGCTTGATCGACCGTCGCGGTGAGACCGACCGCAACGGCAGGGTGCTGGAATCCACCGAGATCGCCCTGGCCGACGCCGTGGCCGCCGCCGCCGGGCTGGCCATGGGCGAGACCCGCGAGGGGACGCCGGTCGTCCACATCCGCGGCCTGTCGTGGGATGCGCCGGAGGGACCCGCATCGGATCTGCTGCGGGCGCCCGACCGGGATCTTTTCCGATGAGCGTCGTCCTGCTGACGGGAGGTGTCGGCGGCGCCAAGCTGGCGCTGGGCCTGTCGCACCTGGTCGCGCCCGGGGACCTCACGGCCATCGTCAACACCGGCGACGATTTCGTCCACCTGGGCCTGACCGTCAGTCCGGATGTGGACACCCTCACCTACACCCTGGCGGGACTCTCCGACGAGGTTCGTGGCTGGGGCCGCACCGGCGAGACCTGGAACTTCATGGCCGCGCTGCGTGCGCTTGGCGGCGTGGACTGGTTCAACCTCGGCGACAGCGATCTGGCCACCCACGTGGAGCGCAGCCGACGGCTGGCGGCGGGCGAGACGCTCAGCGTCATCACCGCCGATTTCGCCCAGACGCTGGGGATCGCGACCCGGATCGTCCCGATGAGCGACCAGTCCGTCGCCACCCGGATCGCGACGGACGAGGGCGAGCTTGGCTTCCAGCAGTATTTTGTCGGCCGCCATTGCGAACCTCGGCTGCTCTCCCTGCGGTTCGTCGGGGCTGAGACCGCCCGCCCGGCGCCCGGCGCGCTCGCAGCCCTGGCCGATCCGGCTCTGACCGCGGTGCTGATTGCGCCCTCCAACCCGTGGCTGAGTATCGATCCGATGCTGGCGGTGCCGGGCTTGGCGGAGGCGATCCGCGCCGCCCAGGTTCCCGTGGTCGCCGTGACGCCGCTGCCCGGAGGCCGCGCGGTCAAGGGCCCGACGGCCAAAATCATGGGCGAACTGGGTCTCCCGACCAAGGCCGGCGCGATTGCCGATCACTACCACGGCCTGATCGACGCCCTCCTTCTCGACGAGGCCGACCGCGGCGCGGACATGGCGCTGCCCCACGCCTTCGCCGACACCATCATGGTGAGCCTGGAGGACCGGGTCCGGGTGGCCAGGGCGGCGCTCGACCTGGCGCAGCGGGTAAGTTGAGCGTTACTGTCCTGATCCCGGTCAAGTCGCTGGCCACGGCCAAGGGCCGGCTGGCTGAGGTGCTGGCGCCGCCCGAGCGGCAGGCGCTTGTCGCCCTCATGCTGGCCAAGGTGGTCGCGGCGGTCCGCGCGGCGCCAGGCGTGGACGCGGTGAACCTGATCAGTCCCGAGGAATGGCCGGCGCTGGGCGTGCGCACCCTGAAGGACACCGCCGGCGAACTCAACGCGGCGCTCGAAGCCGGCGTGGCGGGGCTGGATCTTCAGGCCGAGGACATCATCCTGATCCTGTCGGGCGACCTGCCGTGGCTCCAGCCGCCGGACGTGGAGGCGATGGTGGAGGCCGCGCGGTCCGGCGCCCTGGCGGTTGCCCGCGATCTGGCCGGCGCCGGCACCAACGGCCTGGCGTTCCGCCGCGACCGCAAGCCCCGCTTCGCGTTCGGCCTGGAAAGCTGCGCCCGCCATCGCGACGAAGCCGCGGCGCTCGGCGTACCCTGCACGGTGCTCGACCGTCCCGGCCTGGCGTTCGATGTGGATGACGCCAAGGCCCTGGCCCGGATGACGGCGCGCTCAGACTGAGGCTGGATGCAGCATAGGCGCGCCCGAAGCGCGCAGCGCCGAGCGACGTAGAAGGTAGCCGCCCAACAGGAACAGCGCCGTGGCGAGAAAATAGGGCAGGACCAGGATGAACAGCGCGATCCGCAGGGACTCGGCCGGATCGGGGCCCGCGAACCGGTCGCTGAGCATGCCGGTCACGATCGGGCCCAGCGATCCGCCGATGCCACTGAAGGCGAACAGATAGATCACCCCTCCGATGGCATAGGTGCGCGGCGGGATATTGTTCTGCATGACCGCGATGGTCGGCGGGCCCTGGAAGAAGCCGGCGATCTGCATGGGCAGGATCCAGGCCAGGAAGATCGCATAGGAGTGCGAACGAAGTGCGAGCAGGCCGCAGACCGCACCGCCGAAGAGAAGAATTCCCACCACCACCAGAGCGCCCGCCCGGTTGTTGCGGCGGAAGCGGTCTGCGGCCAGCCCGCCAAGGGCGGTGCCGATGAGGCCCGCCGCAGCCGAGCAAAGTCCGAACAGAAAGCCGATCTCCGAGGTCGCCATGTGGAACTTGCGGATCAGATATGCCGAGGTGAAGGCGCCGAACGCCGACATCGACAGACCGGTGAGGATCATCGCCGCCAGCATGCTGACCAGGCCCGGGCTGCTGAAGAAGGCTTTGAGTGCGATGGCCACGCTGGCCCGGGCCTCGGGGGGCAGGCCGGTGGCCGGGGGCTTCGGCGGTTCCTTGAGGGTGAAGAACACCAGCAGGGCCAGGATCGCGCCCGGCGCGCCCACCAGGAAGAGCGCGGTCCGCCAGTTGGCGACCTCGTTGATCCACCCGCCCAGCAGCAAGCCCAGCAGGGTGCCGAGCGGCGCACCCAGCAGGAACAGTGCGATCGCCCGTCCGCGATACTGCTGGGTGAAATAGGCGCCGATCATGGAATGGGTCGCCGGCGCCACGGCGGCCTCGCCGGTGGCGACGCCCAGCCGGGTGAAGCCGAACTGCCAGAACGTGCCGGCGAAGCCGCCCAGCACCGTCATCGCGCTCCACACGATGATCGCCCAGCCCAGAACCATCTTGCGCTTCCAGCGATCGATGAGGGTGGCGAGCGGAAAACCCATTACGGCGAAGACGAAGGCGAACATCAAGCCTGAGATCAGCCCGATCTCAGTGTCGGAAAGCCCGAGGTCGCGCTTGATGCTCTGGACCAGAATGAACGGCAGCGCGCGGTCGATGTAGCTGAGCACCCAGACCAGCATGAGCACGACAGCGGCGTACCACTCCACGATCCCGGGCTTTTTCTCGGGCGCCGTCGAGGCGGGCGTCGGATCAGCTGGCATCAGGCGGCTGCTTTGCAGGTCAAAGGTTCCTTCACGCGTCGGCCGATACGACCTTGGCGACCGGCTCGATCTCGGTGACCACAAACTTGCGGACCGGGCCCTGGAAGTAGGACGCGCTCCAGGCCTGGTGCAGGTATTCGCCGACCGCGGGCATCCGCCAGGAGGTCACCCTCGATTTGGCGACGTCGATGGCGACGAGGGCGCGCGGTTCGTCCCAGGTCATGTTGCTGTAGGCCTCAGCCCAAAGCCATTCCTCCCGGCCGTCGGGCAAGACCGTCGCGCCGCGCCAGTCCGGGCTGCGGATCGGGCGGCGCAGGTCGCGCCATTCGTCGTCCTGGCCGGGCTCGAACCGGATTTCGGCCGTGCCCTTGATCGTCACCTTGCGGCGGAAATAGTCGTTGTCGTCGACCGAGATGCAGCAGCGCGGGTCGCGCCGCAGGTTGGCCAGCCAGATGTCCCGCTCGCGGGCGGTGATGTAGATCGTCCGGTCCTGATAGGCGAAGCCCACGGGAACCACCGATGGCCAGCCGTCCTCGCCGATCGTGCCGATGCGCAGGAGCCCGTTCTGGGCGCCGTCGCCGGCGCGGCCGCCGGACAGAACACCTTCGATCTCCTCGGTGCTCAGCTTCGGCATGGCGGCGTCTCCCTGGTGACCTCCGGGGCAAGCTTGTTCCGCCCGCCTCCATAAGGCAGCGTCGCACAGCCGCCGCCGAATTCAATCCGCGAAGCCGGAGCCAGCGGGGGGTTACGCGGGAGGGCCCGATGCGCGGGTCGCCCCGAAGGGAGGATTGCGCATGGCGAGATATGTTCAATTGGTGATGGTCAATGCCCGCGAGGGCCAGGATGACGATCTCAACCGTTGGCTCGACGAGGACCATATTCCCGAACTGGTGGAAATGGCCGGCTATGTGACCTGTCACCGCTTCGAACTCGCCCCGGAAGAGGCCGGCAATCCCATGTCGCCCAGGCGCTACATGCACCTCTACGAATTCGAGACTGACGACCTTGTGGCCACCAAGGCGCGCATCGACGCGCAGCGCCATCGCCTGACGCCGCTCCCTGACGCCCTCGACCAGAGGGACATGTTCTACGCCTACTACAAGGCGCGCTAGGCTCAGAGAATCCAGAGCGCCCGGCGGACGGCGTCGGGGTCATCGACCACGGCGGACTGGGTATTGAACCGCATGGTCGCGCGGTCCTTGAGGTCATAGGCCGGCCAGGGCGCTTGCGCCGTCGATGGGTTTCCGGTGCGGGCGAAGGCCAGCAGCGCGCCGCTGTAGGCCTTGGCGCAGAGGTCGGCCGACGCGGCCTGATCGCCGACCACGCTGGATCCCACTTCGACATTGTCCATAATGAAGGGGATGTCGACCCCGTGCCCGGCCCGGAAACGGCCGCCTAACGTCGGGGACTCCCAGTCGAAGATGTAGAAGTAGGAGGGTGCGGCGCCGTCTGTGATCCGGCGCTCAATCATGCCGATCGAGGCCGCCCGCGCGCCGCGGTCTGTCTGGATGGCCACCCACTGTTTGGCGGGGCTCAGGGCAGTTTCCGCATAGGCCGCAAGCACCGCATCCGTCCGCGCCCCGGCGAAGGGCCGGACCCGCGCCTCCAGCTCGGCGAGAGTGAGTGTATCGTCCCAGATCTTCGGGTCGTGGTGGGTCCAGTACTGCACCTCGTCGCGGGTGATGCCGATCATCAGCGGCACATCGGCCGACGACGGCGGCGAACTCACGTCGAAGGGGTGGGCCGGCAGGCTCGAGCCGTCGACCACCGGCGTGAACCCGCCCGAGGCGGTGGCGGTGGGCACGAAGGGCGTCCCTTCCGACGGCGCCAGTCCGATGGCCAGGGCGGCCTGACTCGCGGCCAGGATCGCTTCGATCGGGGCCTGCTGCAGGGCCGCGGCGTCGGCGCCGACTGCTAGGCCCTCCAGGACCTTGCGCGCTAGGGCTGTCGCGCCATTGCGCGACATCGCGCGCATCAGCGGGCCGCTCATCACCACCGCCTTGTGGAACAGGCCCTTGGCGGCTGGATAGGCCATCAAGGTGGTGACCTTCGCTCCGCCGCCGGATTCGCCGAAGATCGTCACATTGCCGGGGTCGCCCCCGAAAGCCGCGATATTGTCCCGCACCCAGGCCAGGGCCTGGGCGATATCGGCGATCCCGTTGTTGCCGGAGTGGGCGAAGCGCTCGTCGAGGATGTCGCCCAGATGCAGGTAGCCGAAGACGTTCAGGCGATGGTTCAGGGTGACCACCACCACGTCGCCGCGCCGGCAAAGGTTGGAGCCATCGTACCAGGCGACTTCGGAGCATGTGGACGCAAACCCACCGCCGTGCAGCCAGACCATCACCGGGCGGCGGGCGACCTGGGTGTCCGCGCCCTGGAGGCCGGGCGTGAAGACGTTTACATGCAGGCAGTCCTCGCTCATCGGCTGGTCCAGCCGCAGCACGGGCTCCATGACGTCGCGCAGAGCCTCGCGGCCGAACACTGGCGAGGCTTGAGGCGACTTCGGCCCCTCGACCGCCGCGTCGCGGATGCCGGTCCATGGCTGGGGCGGACGGGGCGGCATGAAGCGCCCGGAGCCGGCCGTGGACGCCCCGTAGGGGATATTGCGGAAGACCAGGACCCCGCGGTCGTTGACCAGCCCCTGGACCTTGCCGTCACGGATTTCGACTATCGGCGTGTCTGGCGTCATCGCTTCAACATCCACTTTGCGCGGCAAGGATCGTCATCAGGCTCAGGCCGGTGATTTCGCGGCGAGCTTCAGGTCGCGCCGGAGGTCGCGGAACTTCGCCGGCGCCCAGGTGTCCTGGTCCTGACCCCACGCCACGGCGCCGCTGGGCATGGTCCAGCGCACCAGGCACATCCAGCAGAGGTAGGGATTGCTGGGCTGGGCGAAGCGGTTCTCGATCACGCCGCGGATGACCTGTTCGACACCCGTTTCGTCGTACAGGCGCAGGATCACTTCGGTGGGGCGGCCCTCGGCGTCGCGGGCGACCTCGCGGGTCCCGTGCTTGATCAGCCGATTGCCCTGCGGGGTCAGGAAGAAGCCCAGCATCAGCCGGTCCTCGTCCGAGGCCTCATCCCACTTCGTCGCGACCTGGAATCCATCGGTGGCCGACGCTGCGCCATAGGCATAGCCGACGCGGGCCCGCTGGCTCGTCTCGCGGCGGGGCGACCAGGTTCGGTCGCGCATGTCGAAGCAGTCGACCGCGATGGTCTCGCCATCCAGCACGATCTCGCCGGTCACCCGTCCGTACTGGTCGAGGTGCCCATAGCCGTTGGCGACGCCATAGGGCACCGCCGGGCTCAGGCCCTTGTAGACGAGGTCCACGGAAACCCTGTCGCCGTCGCTGTAGCGCAGCCGGTAGCTGTCCATGGGCGACAGGCGCTCAATCTCGAACCCGGAGGCGAGCTTGAAGTTGGTGACGTCGATGTCCTTGGGCATCGCCTCGTACCAGAGGGTCCGCTGGTAGGGGATCTCCCAGACGTTCTCCGCATCGGGGCCCCAAATCCACAGCGACGGGCAGACGATGCCCATGTTGGTGCGGAACTGCATGTAGAAGCTGAGCGCCAACTTGCGCTCGGGGACATTCGCGCAGAACCAGACCGTCTCGGTCCAGTAGCGGTCGTCGTTGACCGGCGGATGCAGGAAGTCGTCATTGGGCGTCAGCACTATGATGGTCTCTCTATCCTAAGGGCGCCGGCCCCGCGCTCGCGGTCCCAGACTGTGTCGCGGCTGAAGGAAGACACGATCGTCTGGCGATCGAGCTTGCCGTTCGGCAGTTTGGGCAGCGGCGCCTGGCTGATCGACACGAACCTGGGCAGCTTGAAGCGCGAGAGGCGCTCCCCGGCCTGGGCGAGCAAGCCAGCCGCGTCCAGGCGGGCGTTGGTGTCGATACGCAGGCAGGCGACGACTTCCTCGGCGCGAAGCGGATCGGGCGTGCCGAAGACCAGGCATTCCCGGACGCCCGGGACCTGGAGCAGGACGTTTTCAACTTCCTCGGCGCTGATGTTCTCGCCCGAGCGCTTGATCACGTTCTTGGCCCGCCCTTCGAAGTAAGCGCGCCCTTCGTAATCCACCCGCCCCAGATCGCCGGACGAAATCCAGTCGCCGTGCTTGACCTTGGCGGTGCTCTCCGGATCGCGGTGGTAGCCGATCATCACGTGGCGATGGTTGAGCCGCAGTTCACCGACCGCACCGGCGGGAACGGGCTGATTGTCCGCCCCTACGCAACCGACCTCGACGCCGGCCATGGCCTTGCCGATGTAACCGGCGGCCGGCTCGGTGCGCAGGCCCTCGCTCATAGTCTGCATGGCGCCCGTCTCGGTCATGCCCCAGCACATGTGCAGGTCGACATCGAAGCGCCGCACGAACTCGGCGTTGAAGGCGTGGGTGTAGATCGCCCGCAGGCTGGTCGAGCGGGGCTCGGGCGTCGCCTCCAGCAGCAGGTTGAGGTGGGTGGGGAACAGGCAGCAGACCGTGGCGCCGCTGGCGTCGGCCTGGCGCCAGAACTGCGACGGGCTGAACCGATCGACCATGGCGAGCGCGCAACCGCACCGGATGCAGGTCCCCAGGGCGGTGAGCAGGCCGACGGCGTGGGCCAGCGGGGTCGGCAGGAAGACGACGTCACGGGCCTCGACCGACAGGATGACCCGAACGCCCTCGCCGACGCTCAGGGTGGCGCCGGCCGGGACAAGGACTCCCTTGGGCCGTCCCGAACTGCCGGAGGTGTAGAGCAGGGCGGAGGGCGACAGGTCGGAGTAGCCGGCCAGGGTGCGGTAGGGCAGGGGCTCGGCCAGGCGCAGCGACGCCAAGGTGGGGCCGGATGCTTCGGGTCCCCCGTCCGTGGCGATGAGCTGGGTAAGGCCCGGAAGTTCGCCAAGGCGGGGGCGCAGGCGGTCAAGCAGGGCGGTTTCGGCGAACAGAAAGCGGGTCTGCGAATGGTTCAGCTGGAACGCCAGCTCCTCGAAGGTCGCCGCCGCCTGCACCGGCATGGTGACCGCGCCGACCCATTGCAGGGCCAGGTGCAGCAGCAGGTCGTCAGCGCGGTTGGCCATGGCCACGGCGACGATATCGCCCTGGACTATGCCGAGGTCGGTCAGGCCGTGGGCGATCCGTGCGATCTGGTCGTGCGCGGCGCCGAAGGTGAGGACCCCGCCCTCGGTCCACAGGAACCGCTTGTCGCGGCTGCGCCCGACCCGCTGCGCCCAGGCGTCGCGCAGGGGCAGGTTCGCGTCGTCGGCGTCAGGCTGCATGGACGGTCTCGGCCGGGAGGAAGCTGGCGGGCCGGCGCTCGGCCTGTTCGCGCGCGGCCGGCAGCCAGCGCAGGCGCTCGACGACCTCGGGGGCCAGCGCCTCGCGCGAGCCGCTGGCGGCCCGCGTGGCGGGCGCCGGAGCAGCGGCGATCTGGGTGAGGAGATTGCGAATCCGTTTCGTCCAGGCGGTCAGCGCCTCGTCGGTCGCGAGCTTCGGCAGCATGACCTCGTTCAGGTCCCGGGCGGCTTCGCGCAGGAGGTCGACGGGGAAGGCGGCGGGCTCCAGCCGGGCCGAGGCCAGGACATCCCCGAGCGTCTGGCCCTCGAGCTGCGCCAATCCCTCCAGCACGTGGTATTCCAGGGCCGGGATGAGCGTCATCTGCAGCAGGCGTTCCTTTCCGGACCGGGGTTCGGCGGCGGCGGACAGGCAGATCACCAGCATGCGCAGGAACCCGAACGCCTGCCAGAACCGCTGGCGCTGCACGTCACGGCCGCCGAGGCCGACGACGCCATAGGCCCGCGCGACCTGCGCGCCGAAATCGCCAAGGTCCAGACCGTAGAGCGCGGCCCGCACCGTTATCCAGGCCAGGTCGTCCATGGGATCGCCCAGATGGGCCATTTCCCAATCCAGCATCGCGGTGACCTTGTCGCCGTGGCGCAGGTAGTTCCCGGGACCGGGGTCCCCATGGCAGAGCACCGTCCGGGCGGGTTCGGCGGGCCTGAGCCGAAGCAGTTCGGCGAAGGCATGGTCCGCCACGGCCGAGCGTCCCGGCGCCTTGTCCGCCAGGATGGCCCGCCACACCGTCAGCTCCCCGGCGATCGATGAGGTAAACCCCGGAAGGTCGAGCGACGCCGGATTCAGGTCGTGGAGTGCGCGCAGGCAGCGCAGATAGTCGTCGAGCGCCTCGCCCCTGAAGTCGTGGTCGCCGGACAGACATTCGGTCGCCAGCACCGCCGCCGTTCGATCCTCGGCAAGGACCCCCGGCGTCGGCAGGCCGCGGCCCTGCACGGCGCGGCAGACGTCGGCTTCCCGTTCCAGCGAAAATACGGTTCCGGAGAGCGGGCCGCCGCCGGTCTCATGGCGCAGGATGACGTTTCTGGGCGGTGTCTCGGCAGTCGTAATCCTGACCGTCATGCGCGCATTGCCGACGGTCAGCCGCCGGGCGTCCGTGACCTCATGACCGAGCGCGCGTCTGGCCCAACCGACCAATCCCTCAAGGTCCATCTCCCCGGTATCCAATCCATCTGGGCGCGACGGCGCCTCGGCGTGGTGCTTGTCGTGGTGACGATAGCGTTCCAGTCCGTGAAAACAATCGCCGAACGGACGGTCGAATGTGGGCGGCGGACGGGTTGCCCCTCGGGGGCGTCCGCGCCAGTGTCCATGGCGATGCCGCTAGACGCTGAAATCGCGCGGGTCGTCGATCAACTCGGCGAGGCTCCCTATCTGGACCTGGCGGCCATGCCGCTGGCGGAGGCGATGATCATCGCGCGGGCGCCGGTTCCGGCCTATCCGCCCGCCTCGCCCGAACTGACGATTCGCGAGGTCCAGCTGGAGGTGGAAGGCGGTCGGATCGAACTTCGCTGCTATACGCCGCCGGCCGAGGGCCTG
This sequence comes from Caulobacteraceae bacterium, assembly GCA_947475465.1. GTDB lineage: Bacteria > Pseudomonadota > Alphaproteobacteria > Caulobacterales > Caulobacteraceae > Phenylobacterium. The sequence goes on from CANJLK010000001.1 coordinate 229,780, forward strand.
CTGCCGATTGTCGTGCACCTGCATGGCGGCGGCTGGGTGACGGGCTCGCTGCCGTCGGAGGATGCACGCTGCCAGTTCATGGCCCTGCGCTCCGGCTGCGTGGTCGTGTCCGTGGGCTATCGCCTGAGCCCTGAGACAAGGTTTCCCCTGCCGGTCCAGGACAGCATCGCGGCCTGGGACTGGGCCTGCGCCAATGCCGGGTCCATCGGGGGCGATGCGAAGCGGATGGCGGTGAGCGGATCCAGCGCCGGCGGACAGCTCGCGGTGGCGATTCTGCTGACCCTGCGCCGTGACGGCCGACCGATGGCGCAGTTCCAGCTCCTGACTTACCCGGCCATCGACCCGCTGCTGAGCCAGCCCTCCTATGCCGAATTCGCCGATGGCCCCTTCATGACCAGGGCGCGCATGGCCTGGTACTGGGACCAGTATCTTGCCGGCGCAGACCGCCACGACCTGATGCTGGGAAGCCTGACCGCCGACCTGTCCGGCCTTCCGCCGGCGCTGGTGCAGGTCGCCGAGATGGATGTGCTGCGCGACGAGGGGGTCTTGTACGCCGAGCGGCTTCGGGCGCTTGGCGTCGAGGCCGAGGTCAGCCTGCACAAGGGCATGATCCATGGCTTCATTGCGATCGCTCCGAACCATCCGCAATCCACCGTGGCCTTGGAAGAGGCCTGCACGGCCCTGAGGAGACATCTCCTGTGACGGACTATGATGTCGTGGTCATCGGCGCCGGGATCGGCGGCCTCTATGCGATCGAGCGCCTTCGCGGTCAGGGCTTGTCGGTCCTGGCGGTCGAGAGCGGCAGCGGCGTCGGCGGGGTGTGGCACCACAATCGCTATCCGGGCGCCCGGGTCGATATCGACAGCATCGACTATTGCTTTCACTTCTCGCGGGAGCTGACCCGAGACTGGCGGTGGACCGAGCGCTATGCGTCTCAGGACGAGTTGCTGCGCTATCTCAACCACGTGGCTGACCGCTTCGACCTGCGGCGGCATATCCTTTTCGAAACCACGGTTACCGCGGCCCAATGGCGGCCGGACGAGGCTCGCTACGACGTCGAAACCGGCAGCGGCCAGCGCTTTACCTGCCGCTTTCTGCTGCTCGCGACCGGCAACCTTTCCGCGGCGCGAAAGCCCGATTTCCCAGGCCTCGACGACTTCAAAGGCGACTGGGTGCAGACGTCCCACTGGCCTGACCGCGACGTGCAGATCGCCGGGAAACGCATCGCGGTCATCGGTACAGGTTCGTCAGGCGTCCAGGCGGCGACGGCGTTGGCCGAACGGGCTGGACATCTCTTCGTGTTCCAGCGGACCGCCAACTATTCGGTTCCGGCCGGTAACGTCCCCCTCGACGCGGCGGTCCTGGATGCGGTCTTCGCCGAGCCCAACCGTCGCGAGGCGCTGTTGAACAGCCGCATTGGTTCCCGCCTGGAACTGGAAGGCGGAGTCCTGAACTACGCGGACTATTCGGAAGCCGAGCGCCTGGACCGGCTTGAGCGGCAATGGACCAAGGGCGGCCAGGGGATGAACCGGGTCTTCGCCGATCAGGGTCTCGACCTGGCGGTCAATACGGTGGTCGCCGACTTCGTGCGGGCCAAGATCCGCCAGACCGTCCACGACCCTGCGACTGCGGAACGGCTCTGCCCGTACGATTACCCCATCGGGTCGCGGCGGCTGATCATGGACACCGGCTACTACGAGATCTTCAATCGGCCGAACGTCACCCTGGTTGATGTGGCGGCGGACCCTATCGAGCGGATCACCGAGTCCGGGATAAGACTGAAAAGCGGCGCGGAGCATGAGGTCGATCTCATTGTCTTCGCTCTGGGCTTCCATGCGTTCCGCGGCGCCATGGAGCGGATCGATATCCGCAATGAAAAGGGCGAACATCTGACCGGCGGCTGGTCGCGAGGCCCGCGTGCGCTTCTGGGCCTGATGACCACAGGCTTCCCCAACCTGTTCTTCCCCACCGGTCCGGGCGGGCCCTCGGTCCTGTCCAACATGGTGCTGATGAACGAGCAGCAGATCGATTTCGTCGGCGAGCTCATCGCGCACATGGACGCCCGCGGAATGCGGACCGTCCAACCTGACCGAGACGCCCAGGACGCCTGGATGGACGAGGTGGCCGCGGCCGCCAGCAAGCTGATCCGGCTCAATGTCGACAACTACATGGTGCACGTGAACAGCGACGACGGATCGCGGGTCTTCATACCCTATGTGGGCGGCCTCGACCGTTTCAACAGGACCTGCCGGGCCGTCGCGGCGGATGGGTTCCGGGGGTTCGTATTCGGCCAGGCTTTAGAGCCGACGCAGCCCTCGGCTTCGACGGAGCCGGCCTGATGGCCTGCACACTTGGCGGCAAGGCGATCGTCGTCACCGGCGCGGGCGGCGGTATCGGCGAGGCGACGGCCAGGCTGGCCGCGGCGCTGGGCGCGCAGGTGCTGGTCAACGACCTCAACGGGGACGCCGCGGAGACCGTGGCTCGCGAAATCCGGGAGGCGGGCGGCGACGCGGTGTCGAACGCGGGCAACATCGGCCAATGGGCAACCGGCCAGGCGCTGGTCGCCGCCGCCCTGAAGGCGTTTGGCCGACTGGACGGGCTGGTCAACAATGCCGGCGTATTCCGGATTGCTCCGTTGGCCGAGACCACCGAGGACGACATGCGGGCCACGTTCGGCGTCAATGTCCTCGGGTCAACGGCCTGCGCCCAGGCGGCGGCCCGGCACATGCTCGCGCAAGGCAGCGGGTCCATCGTCAACATCGTTTCGGGCGCCCAGTGCGGCATGCACGGACTGACAGCCTACGGCGCCAGCAAGGGCGCGTTGGCGACGCTGACCTATACCTGGGCGGTGGAACTTGCTGGCAGCGGCGTGCGGGTGAATGCGGTATCGCCGATGGCCAACACCCAGATGAGCCACCAGACCCGGGACTACCAGACCGCCCATGCCGTGCCGCTGTCCGCCAACGGGCCGCCGCCCTCCGCCAACGCGCCGGCGATCTGCTACCTGCTGACCGACGCGGCGGCCGGGCTCAATGGCCAGGTGGTCCGGATCAGTGGGTCCGCCCTGACCCTGATGACCCACCCCGCGATCCTTGCGCCAGTACTGGAAAACCCGTCCTGGACGGTCGATTCGATTGCCGACGCCTTCGAAGGGCCGCTCGCCATCCGTCACCAGCCGCTTGGTGTCGTCCAGGCCGCTTTGGCCTAGCGGTCTCTGGCAAGGAGCAGCCGACCCGATGCAGACCAGGCTGGATGGGAAGGCCATCGTCATCACCGGAGCTGGCGGCGGTATCGGGGAGGCGACGGCGCGTCTGGCGGCGGCCCTCGGCGGCAAGGTCCTCGTCAACGACATCAACGGCGCGGCCGCAGAAAACGTCGCCTGCGCGATCCGGGAGGCTGGCGGCCAGGCTCAGTCGAATTCGGACGATGTCGGCAAATGGGCCACCGGCCAGGCCCTGGTCGCCGCTGCGCTGGAAGCCTTCGGGCGCTTGGATGGCCTGGTCAACAATGCCGCGGTGTTTCGGTTGGCGCCCATGGCGCAGACCACGGAGGACGACCTGCGCGCCACCTTCGAGGTCAACACCCTGGGCGCAGCGGCCTGCGCCCAGGCGGCGGCCCGGCACATGCTGGCGAACAGCGGCGGCTCCATCGTCAATATTGTCTCCGGCGCCCAGTGCGGAATGGAAGCCCTGGCCGCCTATGGCGCGAGCAAGGGCGGCCTCGCGTCCCTGACCTACGCCTGGGCCATGGAACTCGCGGGCGGCCGCGTGCGAATGAACGCGGTGTCGCCCTTGGCCGACACGCAGATGAGCGACATAACCAGAGCCTACCTGGCCAGTCGGTCAGTGCCTCTGCCCGACTATGTGCCTCCAGCGTCAGCGAACGCGCCGGCGATCTGTTACCTGCTCAGCGACGCCTCCGCGGGCCTCCATGGCCAGGTGGTTCGCATCGGCGGATCGGACCTGACGCTGATGACCCACCCCGCGATCCTCGCGCCGGTGCTGCAAAGTTCGCAATGGACGGTGGAGTCGATCGCGGCGGCTTTCGCAGGGCCGCTTTCCTCACGCCACCAGCGCCTGGGTATGGTGCAGGTCGAACAGATTTGAACGCTCAGGCTCGCCTCAGGCCTGCGTAAGGTCGACGTGGCGGCGCGCGTGGGAGGCGCGATCGCCCCAGGTGCGGCCGATGGCGCGGATGCGCTTGTAGTAGTGGCCAACGGCGTTTTCCTCGGCCATGCCGATACCGCCGTGCAGCTGGATCGCCTGGCCGCAGACGAATTCCCCGGCGTCGATGGCCGTGACCATGGCTGCCGAGACCGCTGCAGCGCGGATTTCCGGGCCGGCATCGAGGGCTGACAGGCCACGCAGCAGCATGGAGCGGGTGGTCTCCGCGCGGACGAACATGTCGGCGACGCGGTGGGTGAGGACCTGGAACTTCGAGAGGGTCCGGCCGAACTGCTCGCGGGTCTTCAAGTATTCGGCGGTGATCGACATGGCCGCATCCATGCACCCCAGCGCCTCGGCGACGAGCAGCAGCGCGGCCTCATCGACCGCGCGTTCCAGGGGCGCCAGCGCATCGGCGATCATGAGGCTGGCGGGTGTATCGGCCATCAGCAGATCGGCTGCCCGGCGGTTGTCGACGGTGCGGTAGCGACGCACGGTCAGGCCCGGCGCGTCGGCGGCCACCAGGAAAAGACCGATGGTTCCGGCAAGCTTCGCCGATACCAGAAAATGCCCCGCCGCCGCGCCGTCCGGCACGACGATCTTCTCTCCGCTAAGGGTAAAGCCGCTGTCCACAGGCTTCGCCTGCGCGGCGATGGCGTCCAGCCCATAGCGTGATGAGGACTCTTCGGTGGCGAGCGCGACGATGGCCTCGCCGCCGCCAATCGCGTCCAGCAACGGCTGCTGATCCCGCGGCCGGTCGGCCCGGGCGAGCAGCCCGGCGCACAGCACCGCGGTCGAGACGAACGGGGCGCCCACCAGGCCGCGGCCGAAGCTTTCCGCCAGCAGGGCCGCATCGGCCGTGACGCCGCCCAGCCCGCCGAGGTCCTCCGGGATCATCAGCATCAGCCAGCCGAGTTCGGCGAAGGTCTGCCAATCGGCGCGGGCGAAGCCTTCGGGGCCCGCTGCGGCGGCGCGCACCTGCTCGAAACCCGACTTTTGCGCCACGAAGCGGTCGACACTCTCCTTGAGCATCGTCTGTTCGTCGCTGAGGCGAAAATCCAACGCTGTCTCCTGCTCAGAGGCCGAATTGCTGCTTGGCGATGATCCCGCGCTGGATCTCATTGCTGCCGGCATAGATCGTGGTGGCGCGCAGGAACAGCTGGCGCGCGGCCAGGCCCGGTGCGTACTCCCCGGGGTTGCCGGGCAGGTCGTTCCGCTCGAAGTCGTCCTCGCCGTAGAAGATGCGGCCCCGGGCGCCGATCATGTCCACCGCCAGGTCGGTCATGCGCTGCTGGAGTTCGCTGGCGACGATCTTGAGCCCCGACGCGATCGCTGGATTCTTACTGCCGTTGATGATCTCGCGCAGCACCGACCATTCCAGCCCGTCGAGATCCATCTCCAGCTGGGCGATACGCCGGCGGGCCTCGTCGCGTGCGGCCGAGGGGCTGGCGCCATACTCCGACGCGGCAATTTCCTTGAGCAGGACAAGGTCGCGCTTGGCGCGCGGCACGTGGGCGTTGGTGATCCGCTCGTTGGCCAACATGAACTTGGTGTAGTCCCAGCCCCGGCCCTCCTCGCCGATGATGTCGCTGGCCGGAATCCGGACGTTCTCCAGAAAGACCTCGTTGACGCTGTGCCCCTCGTCGAGGGTGACGATCGGGCGGACGCGGACGCCCGGGTCGGTCATCGGCAGCATTACGAAGGAGAACCCGCCCTTCTGGGCCGGCACCGATGGGTCGGTGCGCACCAGGCAGAACATCCGGTCGGCGTAGTGCGCCTCCGTCGTCCAGATCTTCTGGCCATTGATCACGTAGCTGGCGCCATCGCGCACGGCGCTTGTCCGCGCCGAGGCCAAGTCGGAACCGGAAGAGGGCTCGGAGAAGCCCTGGCACCAAAGGGTCTCACCGGTCAGGATATCGGGGATCAGGTCCCTTTTCTGCTCCTCGCGCCCGAATGTGTAGAGCAGCGGTCCCACCAGCCGGGGCCCGAAGTAGGTCAAGAAGGGCGCGTCAGCGGCGGCGAGTTCCTCCTCGAAGATATGGACCTGCAATGGCGACCAGCCCGTCCCGCCATATTCCTTCGGCCAATGCGCCACCGACCAGCCGCGGTCGTAGAGGATGCGGTTCCAGAGCTTCAGGTCGGCCTTGGTGGGATGGACGCGCTGGCGGGTGCGGCGGGCCATGTCCGGGGGGACCAGACCGCGCAGCGCTTCGCGGATCTCAAGGCGGAAATCCTCGTCTTCTTTGGCGAAGGTCAGGTCCATGGGAACTCCGGTGCGCTGACGAAAGTCAAGAGGCGAGGGCGGCGGCGATGCCGCGGGCCGTCTCGCGAAGCAGGTCCTTGCGGACCTTGCCGATCGCCGTGCGCGGCAGGTCATCGACCAGTTCCAGGTGTTCCGGGATCTTCTGCTTGGCGATCCCGGCCGCGACCAGGAAGCGGCCGATCTCGCCCAGGTCGATGGCCTGTCCGAACGCGGGGATGACGAAGGCGCAGCCGATCTCGCCGGTGCGGGCGTTGGGCATGGCGACGATGGCGACCTCGGCGATCGCCGGATGGCCCATCAGGACGTCCTCGACCTCCTTGGGGCTGATGTTCTCGCCGCCGCGAATGATGATGTCCTTCATCCGTCCGGTAATCAGGATGGAGCTCCCGTGAACGATCTTTCCCAGGTCTCCCATGTGGAAGAAGCCCTGGTCATCGATGGCGGCGGCGGTGTCCTCGGGGTGGGTGTAGCCGATCAGCATCTGCGGACCCCGCGCGATGATCTCGCCCTCCGCGCCGGCGGGGAGGTCCACCCCGGTCGAGGGATCGATGATCCGCGCCTCGCAGCCGAAGATCCGGCCGTCGGTCGTGGCGCCCAGCTCGACGTCGGCCCGGTCGGTGACGCCGCCGGTGATGTTCGGCACTTCGGTGGCGCCGTAGATTCGCGAGATGACGCAGTTGGGGAAGAAGGCCGTGGCCTCCCGGATCAGCTCCGGCCAGACCTGGGCGCCGCCGCAAAGATAGAGGCGCAGGTCAGGTAGGTGCTCTCCCTGCCGCTTGGCTTCCTCCAGCAGGCCCTCCAGGAAGATGGTCGCGGCGATCATCCCAGTCGCCTTGTGGCGGCGAAGGGCGTCGAGGCAGGCGATGGGATCCCAGGTGTCCGCCAGGATGGTGGTGATGCCCAGCGTGAACGGCATGCACAGCGAGTAGAGCATCCCCGTCACGTGGGTCACCGGCGAGGGATTGTAGAGAATGTCCCGTGGTCCGACCTTCAGGTCCTGGCCGCGCATCCAGTTTTCGGACTGTAGGCTGTTGTGGCTGTGAAGCACGCCTTTGGCGCGTCCGGTGGTGCCCGAGGTGTACATCACCAGCTTGACGGCGTTGGGATCGGCGCCGGGCAGCGCCATCTCGTCCTCGCCGTCCGCCAGCAGGTCCTCATAGCTCGTCAGGCCATCGGCGGCGCCGCGCACGACGACGATCTGCAGCTCCGGGCCGATCGCCGCGCGCATCCGCTGGGCCATGGCCAGGTAGTCGAAATTGCGGAATTCGGCGGGGACGAAGAACAGTTTGCTGCGGCTGTCGCGCAGCATGAAGCCCACTTCCGCGTCCCGGTAGATCGGGGTGATGGGCCCCAGGACCAGGCCGGCCTTCGCCGCGGCCAGGCCGATGATCACCGCCTCACGCCAGTTGGGCAGCTGGAAGGAGATGGTGTCGCCCGGTCTGAAGCCCCGCCGCGCCAGGGCGTGGGCCAGCCGGTCCGATTCCAGGTCGAGGTCGCGCAGGGTATGGCTTCGCTCGCCTTCGATCACCGAGACGTGGTCCGGGGTGGCCGCCACCCGTTCGGCCAGATGGTCCGCCACGGTCTTGTTGGACCAGACGCCCGCCTTGGCGAAATCCGCCGCGCCCGCCGGCAGCGGCCGCACCTCCCACCCGCCGACGTCGCGGCGGGCGGCTTGGCTTGTGTTCAACTGGAGCGCCATGACTGAGCCGTTCCCGAAGCCTGCCGAGCCCTAGGCCTTGCTGCTCTGGATGGCGTTGCCCAGGCCGCCGTCGCGGATGGCCTGGAAGGCGCCGGCCACGTGCGACAGCTGGTGGGTGTCGAAGTGGGCGTTGAGCGCGACGCTGAAGCCCTGGGCGTCCAGGGTGCGGTTCAGGGAGCGCTTGAGGATCTTCAGGGCGAAGGGCGAGGCCTGGGCGATGCGCTGCGCCATCTCCATGGTGCGCGTCTCCAGATCGGCGCGGGGCACCACGTGATTGACCATGCCGATCTTCTCGGCGTCGACGGCGGTCAGTTTGCCGCCCGCGAAGAGCAGTTCTCGGGCCTTGCGCTGGCCCAGCACCCAGGGGTGCACCAGGACTTCGACGGCCGCCGCCCCCAGGCTGTGCGCCACGGGGTCGGAGAAGAAGGCGTCGTCGGCGGCCATGATGATGTCGCACATGTTGGCGACCATGAAGCCTGCCGCGATACAGGCGCCCTGCACCTGGGCGATCACCGGCTTGGGGGTGTGCAGGATACGCAGGCTGTAGTCGAAATAGCGCTTGGATTCGAAAGCCCAGCGCTCCTCGACAGTGAAATTGCCGCGCTCGCGCTGGGCTTCCTTCAGATCGTGTCCGGCGGAGAAGTGGTCGCCCTTGCCGGCCAGGATGATCACATGGACGCCGTCATCCTCGGCGGCCGCGGTGAAGGCGTGATCCAGTTCGTCGAGCAGCTGCCGGCTCTCGGCGTTACGGGCCTCGGGGCGGTTGTGGCTGATGCGGCAGACGGCGCCGAACCGTTCGACCGCCAGGGTTTCGTAGGTCACGCGATGTCCTTTGCGGGGTGTCTCATGCGGAGATCGATCAGGGTCAGGATAGACGGCGCCTTCAATAGGCGCGCGGCATGTGGTGGGGGTCGAGCTTCAGCTCGATCAGCAGGGGTTTGCGACGGGCTGCGATGGCGGCGACAGCCAGGTCGATATCGGCGTTGGTGCGGACGATGACGCCCTCGCCGCCGAAAGCCACTGCGATAGGGGCGAAGTCGGGCCAGGCCATCAGGGACAACGTCGGGTCCATCCCCTTGGTCATGAACTGGATGTGCTCGGCGCCGTAGCTGCCGTCATTGCACAGGATCACGATGAGGTCGGTCCCGTAGCGCACAGCGGTGCTGAATTCCGAGAAACCGCCCAGCATGAATCCGCCGTCGCCGGCGACAAGCACGGTGGGCGCGCCGGCGGCCATCGCCGCCCCGATGGCCTCGCCCAGCCCCAGCCCGATTGAGCCGAAATGGGTGGTCGGCACGAAGCGGCTGGGCGCCTCGACGTCGATCAGCTTCCAGGCATGGCCCAGGAACCGTCCGCCATCTGTCACCAGGACGCGGTCGCTCGGGAGGACCGCGTTGATGCGCTGCAACGCCGTCTGGATGCACACGCCGTCATCGGCCCGCGGCGGCAAGGGTTCGGGGCGATAGGCGGCGATCTGCTCGCGCAGGGCCTCCGATCGATAGCCGGACGGGGCGACTTCGGCCTGGTCCAGCCAGTAGACCATGGCGTCGGCCACCTCGGCGGCGTCGCCCACCACGCCCACGTCCGGTTCCGTCTGGCAGCCGATGTCGGCGGGGTCGAGGTTGACCTGCACGATCCGGCGGCCCTTGGCGAAGGACCCGTGCGAGGAGGTGAAGAACGACAGGCTCGCGCCGAAGGCGACGACGCAGTCGCTTTCGAGGATCGCATCGACGGCGACCGGCGTGCTGAGCGTGCCGAAAATCCCCAGATTATAAGGCTCGCCGGCGAACAGGCCCTTGGCGCGAAGGGTCGTTGCGACCGGCGCGCCGGTCCGCTCGGCCAGCCGCAGGATCGCCGCGCGGGCCTCCGGGCTGGCCGCGCCGCGCCCGGCCAGCAGGATCGGGCGCTTGGCGCCGGCCAGGATGCCGATGGCGTCGTCCAGGTCGGGACCCGGGGCGGCGGCGGCACGGGCCTGCGGCGTGCGCAGGGTCACGGGCTGGTAGTCGACCTCCAGCCACTGGAACTCATAGGGCATGTTCAAGACAATGGGCCGCCGTTCGATCCGGGCCCGGCGAAACGCGGTGGCGACGTCGGTGGATAGGGTGGCCGGTGTGCGCAGCTGCTCAAAGCCCGCGCCGGTATCGGCGATCAGTTCGCGCTGCGGGATGTTCTGCAGGTGGTGCTTGGCCTCGGGGTCGGTGTCGCCGCACAGCAGGACGATGGGCAGGCGGGCCTTCACCCCCTCCACCAGCGCCGTCAGGGTGTTGGTCAGGGCCGGACCGTGGGTGATGGTCGCCACCCCGACCTGGCCTGTAACCGAGGCATGACCCAGGGCCATCAGGGTCACGCCGGCCTCGTTGGCGCCGGCGACATAACCGCCCCCAAAGTCGCGGACGTAGCTGTCGACCATGTAGAGGTTGGCGTCGCCGATCAGGCCGAACATGGTCGTGACGCCGTTGTCGATCAACGCCCTGGCGATGGCCTGGTGGACCGTCCCGCGCACCCGGGCTGAGGCGGAGGGCTTGTTTTCAGCGCTGTCCGGCATGGTGTTTCCCTCGAAGGGCCGCTGACGCGGCCGGCGCTCCATCCCAGGGAGCCCTTGGCGCCTGGCGCGCGCCTGCGGGCTCTTCCCCGTCGTTGCGGGGGCGACGCCAAGGATCGATTGTGAAATCCTTGTCCGCAACACCAGCTTAAATCCAAGGCGGACCTAAAACGCCATCCATTTTTTGAATCATTGTACGCTTTTCTCGCTTCCCGCCGGCCCGCACAGAAAAAGAGACATCGCAAACCATGAGTTCAGAGCCCCAGAGGCCCTTCGTCCACCGGTATCCGCCGCAGCACCTGATCTATGGCCCAGGGTCGGCGGGCGCATTGGGCGGCGTCCTGGCGGGGATCGGCATCCAGCGCGGACTGCTGCTTTGCGGGGCGAACCTCAATGCCGCGCCAGGCGTTGTCAGCGGCCTGGTGGCGGGCGCCGAGGGGCGCATCGCCTCGGTTTGGGCGGGGGTTCGGCCGCACGCGCCGTTCGAGACGGTGGACGCCGCGGCCGAAGCCTACCGGGCGCTCGGCGCGGATGGGTTGATCAGCCTGGGCGGCGGCAGCGCCCACGACACCATGCGCGCGGTATCGCTGCTCCTGCAGGCCGGTGGGACCATCGCCGACCAGTTCAAGGATCCCACAAAAGCCTACGCCCGCGCCGATCCGCGGCCCGACGTGCGCCGCATCCCCATGGCCGCCATTCCGACCACCCTGTCCGCGGCCGAAACCACCTTCGGAGGCGGGGTCACCCACCAGGGCCGGAAGTACGTCTTCGTCGGCGACACCCTGTTCATCGACCGCATCGTGGTCGACACCGACCTGTTCGCGACGACGCCCCGGGAGGTGTTGGTCGATACCGGCTTCAACGCCATCAACCACGCCATCGAACGCATCGTCTCGCCATCCCACCAGCCGATCGGCGACGCGGCGTTCCTCCACGCCTTGCGGCTGCTCATGCCGGCGCTGCAGGTCATCGGATCGGATGCGCCTCTCGACGAACCGGTTCTGACGGACGCCGCCCTGGGCGCGCACCTGTCAGAATCCACCAACGTGCTGGGCGGAATCGGCCACGCCATCGCCCACGTGCTGGGCGGACGCTACCGCGTGCCGCACGGGACCGCGCATGGCCTGGGGATGATCCCGGGCTTGCGCTTGGCGGGGCCACGGCATCCGGCGGGCATCGTCCGCATCCACGACGTGCTGCGCGATGTCGGCTGCCTGGCGGCCGGGGACACGGCGCTCGACGCGGTCATCGCCAGCTTCCAGGGTTTCCTCGCGCGGCTGGGACGGCCCGCGCGGCTGCGCGACATCGGCATCGCCGAGGCCGACCTCGCCGCCATAGCCCGCGACGTCATGGGGGACTTCTCGGTGGCGAGTTCCGGCCGCGCCGACCTGAACGAAACCCGCGTGGGCGAACTCCTGCGCGAGATCTGGTAGGCCGCGCAGGAAGAACCGCTGCTGATGATCACTTAGCCCCTTTTCGCGGCGGCCTCGGCGTGGTCCACAACCGCCATTGTCAGGCGCCGCCGCCTGGGGCGATCTGAGGGAGTTGCAAGAATGAGGCTGCCGTATCTGGCCGTACTGGCGGTCACAGTGTCGTCCGGAGCCTGCGCACAGACCAACATCGGCGCCCAGGCTCCTGAGACCGGACTGCCGTTCGCGATGGCCTCGGTGGCGACCTTCAACAAGCCCTGGCGCATGGCCTTCCTGCCCGATGGCCGCATGCTGGTGACCGAGAAGCCAGGCGCTGTCTGGCTCGTCACCCAGGACGGCGCGAAGACGCCTGTGGCCAATGTTCCGGCTGTCCTGGCCCAGGGCCAGGGCGGCATGTTGGGGGTCTTCCTGTCGCCGCACTATGCGAGCGACCACTTCGTCTACCTCACCTATTCCGAGCCCGGTGGCGGCGGGTCGAGCCTGGCCTTGGCCCGGGCGCGCCTGTCCCTGGCGAAGGACGCGGCCAGCCTGGAGGGGCTGCAGGTCATCTGGCGCGATGGCGCACGCGGCAAGGGCGGGCAGTTCGGCGCCCAGGTCGCCTTTTCGCCGGACGGAAAATTCCTGTTTCTGACGGTCGGCGAGCGCCAGCGCATGACGCCGGCCCAGGACCCCAACCAGCCGCTGGGGAAAATCCTGCGCCTGACCCTCGACGGCAAGCCCGCGCCCCGCAATCCGATGGCGGGAAAAACAGGCGCGGCCAGCGTGCCGGTGATCGACCCGCCGAAGGACACCGAGGTCGCGAAGACCGCGCAGACGGTCAGCACCTACGCCTTCCCGGGCCCGAATTTGACGCCGGCTGAAACCTGGACCAGCGGGCACCGCACGCCCTATGGCTTGGCCTTCGCGCCGGACGGGCGGCTGTGGGAAGCCGAACACGGCCCCCGCGGCGGCGACGAGCTGAACCTGATCGAGCCCGGCAAGAACTACGGCTGGCCCCTCGTCGCCTACGCGGTCAACTACAACGGCGTGTCGATACCCAATCCCGACACCCGGCCCGACCTGGCCAAGCCAGTGCTCTATTGGACGCCCATCATCGCGCCCGGCAGCCTGACGTTCTACAAGGGCAAGATGTTCCCGCAATGGCAGGGCTCGGCCCTTCTGGGGGGCATGGCCACCATGACCCTCAACCGGATCGTGATCAGCGGCGCCACCGCCAAGCCGGCCGAGCGCTGGGTGGTAGGTCACCGCATCCGCGATGTGGAAGTCGCGCCTGACGGCGCGGTGTGGATGCTGGAAGACGCCAATCCGGGCGGTCTCTTTAGGGTCACACCCAAGTAGGCTGGGCGCGGTTCAGCGGCCGCGAAACGCCGGCGGCCGCTTTTCCTTGAAGGCGGCGACACCCTCGGCATAGTCATCGCTGAACCCCAGGCGTTGCTGGAAGTCGCGCTCGAGGTCCATGTAGTCGTCGAAGGTCAGGCTGTGGCTGGAGCGGATCGACCGCTTGATGGCGGCCAGCGCCAGCGGCGGCGAGCGGGCCAATTTCGCGGCCAGCGCATCGACTTCAGACCCTAGCTGGTCGTCGTCCACCACCTTCCAGATCATGCCCCATTCCGCCGCGCGTTCCGCGGACAGGGGCTCGGCGGTCAGGGCCAGGCCCATGGCCCGCGCCTGCCCCGCCAGGCGTGGCATCATCCAGCCGCCGCCGAAGTCGGGCATGAGGCCGATCGACACGAAGGACTGGATGAAGCGCGCGCTGCGGGCGGCCACCACCAGGTCGCACAGGAAGGCCAGGTTCGCGCCGGCGCCGGCGGCGACGCCGTTCACCGCGGCGATGACGGGGGCATCCAGCCGCACGAGCCGGCGGGCCAACGGGCCCCAGCGATTGCGCAGATTGACCGCAAGGTCCGGCGGCGGATCGCCCGGCCCACGCTTGCGTTCGGTCAGGTCCTGGCCGGCGCAGAATCCACGGCCCTCGCCGGTGATCACCACGACCCGGACCTGTGGATCGGCCTCGATCAGATCCAGGACGGCGGACAGATCCTTGTGCATGGGGACGGTGAAGGCGTTCAGCCGCTCAGGCCTGTTCAGGCGAATCCGCGCCACGCCGTCGGCCTGATCGAAGATGATCGTCTCATAGTCCATCAGGTATCCGCCTGTCCGTGGTTGACGCCGTCACATGGCATGGGGGGCTGACCGCTGTCCGGAGGCGGCCGCCTGCTCGATGGCGGCCAGCACCTGATGGTTGGCGACCGCGTCGTCGAAACTGGGCGCGGTGCGCGATCCGGTGCGGATATCGTCGGCCATGCGCGCGTATAGGCGCGCGACATTGCGTTCGCGCTGGCTGTCCGGCCAGCCCTCGTAGAGCGCGGCGGGAACAGGCAGGGGCTGCAGAGCCGCATCGCCGGTCCGCGCACCCTTGATGATCAGGTCGTGGTATTGGGTGTGCCCGCTGGGGCCGGTGATCTGGATCAGGCCATCCTCGCCGGTGATTTCCCACAAGAGGCCTGTGCCCGGATTGGTGTCACCTCGGTAGTGGATCGAAAGTGGTGCGCCGCTGGCGAGGACGCCGGCCACCAGCGCCTGGTCGGGAGCTGTTCGGGGAAGCACCTCACCGGTCTCGACCATGGTCGCCGTGGTCCGCCGCGTGGAGAGGACCGCCGAGAGTTCTGTGATCTCGCCCAGCATTTTGCGCAGGCCCGCCAGGGTGTGGCCCAGCGGTATGGTCAGCATGTTGGCCCCGGTCGCCCGGTCCATCAGATAGGCCGAAGCTGGCGTGACGGCTGGACCGCCAGGGCCGGCGCTGGCCACAAGGGTCACCGAAAGAATGCGGCCGACGTAGCCCTCGGCGATCAGCTTGCCGACATGATCGAGCTCGATGGAGCCCAGGGCCTGGGCGCCGACCACGCCGACAATCCCGCTTTCCTTCGCAAGGGCGGCCATCTCCCGCGCCTCGGCCAGACCGTTGCCCAGCGGCCATTCGCAATAGACGTGCTTGCCCGCCGCGATGGCGGCCCTTGTCAGCGCCAGATGGTGCGGCACCTTCACCGTGACCGCGACCACATCCACCTCAGGCGCGGCGGCAAGTTCGGCCACGTCGCGGTAGGCGCGTGGCAGGCCCAGCGCCCTGGCGGCGGCCTCGCCGCTCTCCAGGCTGCTGTTGGCGACGCCGACGATCTCGAAGTCGTCGGCCAGGGCGCGCAGGGCAGGCACGTGGGCCAGCGCCGCCCAGCTACGGCCCGGCGTCAATCCGACGATGCCTACTCCAAGACGACGAGCGGCCATGGGTGTTCTCCCTCAAGTTGGCTCCGCGCTTATGGGGCGCGGTGACGATGCATCATGGCGGGGCCAAGGGCCGCGGTCGACCCGCTCCGCGCTCGGCGGCGTCAATCTCAGTATTGCCCTCCCACAAGCCCCCGCGGTCGGTCTAGACTGGCGACCCTCGGGAAGGGAACGCTCTATGAATGACGCCGCGTATGCCTGCCATATCTGCACCTCGCTGGAACAGGCGCTGCCAGAGAATACGGTCATCCGTACCGCCAACTGGTGTGTCACCGGCGTAAAGGATTCGCCGGGCCACCTGATGGTCACCGCGGTGACACACGACGCCGGCATCGCCGGGCTGTCGCCGGAAGCCGCCGCCGACCTGGGCCCGCTGATCCAAAAGTTGAGCGCCGGTCTCCTGGCGTCGGGCGCCTTCACCCGCACCTCCTTCATCCACCTGGGCGACGCTGCGCCCCACACCCATTTCATGCTCATCGGCCGCGCGCCCGGCGACCTGCCGGTGGTGGACGCCAAGCCGCTGGGCGCCCGCGTCGTCGCGTTGCAGGACGCCGAACGCGCCAGGACCGAAATCGCAGAGCTTCGGACCCTGCTGACCCTGGGCTGAACCTCAGGCGAGAACCTCGTCGACGATCGGATTGCGCAGAATGCCGACGCCCTCGACCTCGCTCTCGATCACCTCGCCGGCCCGCAGGTAAGGCAGGCTCTCGTCGGTGATGTCCTTGAGGATCGCCTCGCGGTGAGTGTCGGCGACGGTGCCGCCGCAGGTGCCGGTGGCGACCACGTCGCCGGCGTTGAAGGTCATGAAGCTGCTGATCAGCTCGATTCCCTCGTCCACCTTCCAGAACATGTTGGCGGTGTTGTCGCTCTGCACGACCTTGCCGTTGCGACGCAGCTGGATGGAAAGACCATCGCATCCCGGCGGCAGTTCGTCAGGGGTCACCAGTTCGGGGCCGAGCGGCCCGGTCCGGTCGCTGTTCTTCATCAGGGACAGATTGACCCCGCCGCCGAAGCCCCGGACCGAGGCGTCGTTGAACACGGTGTATCCGGCCACATAGTCGAGCGCGTCGCGCCGCTTCACGTGCTTGGCGTGTTTGCGGAAGACGAAGGCCAGCTCGACCTCGTAGTCCAGGGTCCGCGACTTCAGGGGCGCAACGATCGGCGCGTCGTGGCCCACCAGGCGATCGCTGGAGGAGATGAAGCAGCCGGGGGAAGCCGGGCGCTGGGTCACGTGCGAGGGATAGTTCAGGCCGAAACCGAAGAACTTCGGGGGGCGGGGGATCACCGGAAGATAGACGAGGCCTTCGACCGGGCGGCGGGCGTGGCCGGCGGCGTTTCGGGCGGCCAGGCCGGCTTCCTCCAGCAGGTCCTGCTCGATCAGGCCCAGGAGGGTCGTGGGCAGCTGCGGCGCAGCCAGGCCAAGGTCGACGATCTCTTCGCCGAAGCGGACGCCGACCGTCTCGACGCCGGCCTTGTCGAAGGTGAGGAACCTCATCCCTTTTGCTCCCGGCGGCTCAGGCTACAGGTTCGGCCGCGCGGCTGCGGGCGTTGACCCCGCCCGCCAGGATCGTCCCCATGGCGGCGCGCAGCGCCTGATAGGCGTCGGCCTGGCGCGGCGCGCGGTAGGCCACGAAGCCGTCCGGACGCGCCAGGACCACCCCGTCGTCCTCGACGCCGCTCAGCTCGCGCCACTTGCCGCTGGGGTCGGCCGCGTCCCCGCCAGGACCGACGCGCACCACCCGAAGCGTCAGTCCGGTCTCGGCGGAAAGCTTGTCCGCGGCGGCGCGCCAATCATCGCTCTTCGCTCCAGTCAGCAGGAGGAACCCGCCCATGGGCACTAGGTCGTGAGTCGAAACCCGATCGCCCTGGTGTTCCAGCCAAGCGTGCGGGAGTCGGCAGCCGGGGCGGCTCGACTGGGTGTAGTGGTGGCCCATGGGGTCGCGCGGCGGGAAGTCCCCGCCGTCGTCGACGATGGCGCCGTTGGGGTAGGTGTAGCCCATCTCCAGGTCGTGCACGCTGAACTCTGTGCGCAGGATCGTGGAGACGTCCGTCAGTCGCTGGCGGCGCGACTCGCCGCCGGCGTTGTCGGCGATCAGCTTCTGCACCCGGGCCACATTGGCCTCCACCGGGGCGCTGGCCATGATCCCCAGGCTGGCCATCATGATCGGCTTGTTTTCGAAGGCGAACAGGGACCAGGCAGCGTTGTCCGCCACGACTGGCCGCCGCTCGCGCTCATAGGAGGTCAGGAGGTCCGGCGGCGCCAGTCCCTTGAGCACCAGGGCCAGCTTCCAGCAGACGTTGTGCGCGTCCTGGATTCCGGAATTCAACCCCAGACCCGCGAAGGGCGCGTGCTTGTGGGCTGCGTCGCCGACGATCAACACCCGGCCCTTCTGGAAGCTGTCGGCCAGCACGCCCTCGACGGTCCAGTAGCTGACCTGGTGGATCTTCAGCGGCTGGTCGATCTTCAGGTAGTCCTGCACCTGGGCTTCGGCGTTTTCCGGGGTGACCCGTTCCTCGCCGTCCATGTGCGCCCAGGCGATCAGCCACTCCTCGCTGCGACCATCCCAGTGCTTGGGTCCAAGTGTCAGCATGCCGCCGGAGAAACCGCCGCGGCCGATCGGCCGGTCGGGCCGGACGAACACCCGAAGGACGCAGTCGTCTTCCAGGACATAGGATGAGAGGTCGCCGGAGAAATGCACGGAGGCCACTTCGGCCAGGTTGGTGGTTCCGCCGATCGCCACGCCCAGCGCCGGGCCCACGGTCTTTCCGGCGTCGGCCGCGATCATGTAGCTCGCCTTGACCGCGATATCCTCGCCGGCCTCCAGGTCGCGCACCACGGCCGATACCGAATGGGCGTCCTGGGTGAAGCTGATCAGTTCGTGGCGGTAGAGCACCCGACCGGGATTGCGGCGCGTGGCGTGCTCGGACAGCACCGGCTCGAGCCGGATTTGCGGGACGTTGGCCGGCGGTGAGGCGCTCTTCTCGTCGTAGGCGGCCTTGTAGGCGCCGCCGCCCAGCGCGTCGGCCGTCAGCAAGCGGACCCGGTCCACCGGGCCATCTCCGCCCAGGGAGGTGTACCAATGGACCTTGGCCATCATGTCGCGAGGCGCGCTGGCCTCATAGACCGCATCGGCGACCCCGTGCTGGCGGTAGATCTCCATGGTTCGGGGATTGAGATAGTGGGCCTTGGGCAGGTGGGAGGTCGAGAGGTGGCGCTCGATCAGCAGCGATTCCACGCCCAGATCGGCCAGGATGTTCGAAGCCGTGAGACCCGATCCGCCGCCGCCGACGATCAGGACGGGAACTTCCAGAGTGCGCATTGCCAACCCCCCCCTTGTGACCAGGACGCCACGTCGAGGCGGCTCCACGGCATGGAAATAGATCGGCATTCCGCTAGGCTGCAATGGAATTCGATCCGTGCGACGTGTCCGGCGCGTGTTCGAGGACTGAGCCGATGGACCTTTTGCCTGACGCCGAGCAGGAGCAGATCGCCGACAGCGTGGCGGCCTTCCTACGCGCCCAGGCCCCGGCGGCGCGCCTGCTGGAGCGGGACCGGCCCCATGCGAGCGCGGAGCGCGGGCTTTGGCCGCGTTATGCCGCCCTGGGCTGGTTCGGCATGGGCCTGGCTGAGGACCTGGGCGGCGTCGGTTACGGACCGGCGGAGGAGGCGCTGCTCTATCGCGAGATCGGCAGGACTCTCGCCTCGCCCAACATCCTGGCCGCCCGTCTCGCCGCCGAAGTTGCTGGGCGGACGGGACAGCCCGACGTCGGACAGTCGCTCCTGGCGGGAGACATCACTGCCGCCGTCGCCAATCCCACCGGCCGCTGCCGGCTGGGGCCGCGATGTTCTGGACGCTTTCAGGTGTTGGATGCGGATCCCGACGGCCGCGTTGTCGCCTGGAACGACGACGGCGTGGCGGTCCTTCAGCTGAATCAATTCAAAATCGTACGATCAATCCCGAGCCTCGATGCGGGGGTGTCACTGGCCGTTGGCGAACTCGAAGACGCGACGCCATCTGCCTGGATTTCTGCCCAGGAGGCTCCGCTCCCGGCCTTCGCCATGGTGATGGTCGCGGCCATGGCCTGCGGCGTGGCCGAGGCTGCCGCCGCGAGCGCGCTGGACTACGTAAAATTCCGGCAGCAGTTCGGACGCCCTATCGGTTCCTTCCAGGCGATCAAACACCACTGCGCCAACATGGCGCTCGCCAACGAGGCCGCCTGGGCCCAGACGGTGATGGCGACGCTGTCGCTTGATGACGACACCGCGACGCGCAATTTCGAGACGGCGGCGGCGAAGTTTGTCTCGACCGAGGCCGCCAACCTCTGCGCGGCGCTGAACGTGCAGCTGCACGGTGGTTTGGGCTATGCGGCGGAGTGCGACGCGCACCTCTATGTGAAGCGCGCCCGGCTTCTGGAGCAGCTGGGCGGCGCGCGACGGGCGCATCGCGACAAACTCATGTCTTTTCCGATGACGGCCTGACCGGCGCGTCATGGATCACCAATTCACCGAGGACGATCGCCGCTTCCGTCAGGATGTCCGCGCCTGGCTGGCGGACAATGCGCCGACCGAGCCACGGCCCGACGACGGCCCCGCCATACGGGCCTTCGACCTGGCCTGGCAAAAGCGGCAGTACGCGGGCGGTTGGGCCGGGGTCTCCTGGCCCTCCGAGTATGGCGGGCGGGGCCTATCGCTGATCCGCCAGATGATCTGGTTCGAGGAATGCGGCCGGCGGGGGACCCCGCCGCTCGGCAGCCTGTCGGTGGCGCTCAATCACGCTGGGCCCACCCTGATCATGCTTGGAACCGAGGCGCAGAAGGCCTTCCACCTTCCGCGCATCCTGCGGGGCGAGGATGTGTGGTGCCAGGGATTCTCCGAGCCTGGCGCCGGTTCGGACCTGGCGGGTTTGCGCACCCGTGGCGTCATCGACGGCGACCATCTATTGGTGAGCGGCCAGAAGATCTGGACCAGCCACGCCCACCTGGCCCGCTTCCAGGAGTTGTTGGTTCGGACCGACCCCGACGCGCCGCGCCATGCCGGCCTGACCTGGATCATCTGCGACATGACCGCCCCCGGGGTCACCGTCCGGCCGATCAGGACGATGGTCGGCAGCCATCACTATTGCGAGGTCTTCTATGACAACGTTCGTATCCCGCTCACCCACGTGGTGGGCGAGGTCAACGGCGGCTGGTCGGTGGCCATGGCCACCCTGTCCTTCGAGCGAGGTCCGGGGCTGATCACCAGCCAGATGGCCCTGGCTCGCCAGGTCGCCGACCTGATCGCGCTCGCCGGCGGATTGCCGGATCCGATGGGCGAGGGGACCATGCTGCAGGACGACGCCGTCCGGGGGCGGCTGGCGCAGCTGAACGCCGAGGTCGCGGCGCTGAGGTCCATGACCCGCATGGCGGTTTCGCGGGGCCTTCGACAAGCCGCCCCAGGCGCGGAGACCTCGCTGCCCGCGCTCTACTACGCCGAGCTGGCGCAACGGGTGCAGCAGGCCGCCATCGAGGTGCTGGGCCCGGCGATCCTGGAGCGTGAGGGCTGGAGCGAGGCCTGGACCCACGAATATCTGCGGGCCTTCATGGATACGATCGCCGGAGGGGCGTCCGAGATCCGCCGCAACATCATCGCCGAACGATTGCTGGGACTGCCCCGATGAGCGCGCCGCTGCTCTACATCGACCACCTGCGCAAACTGGCGCTCAGCCGGGGCGACAGGCCTGCCTTCCACGAAGGTCAAGGCACGATCACCTATGCCGGGTTGCTTGCCGCGGCGGACGCCTTCGCGGCGGGGCTGGCCCAGGCCGGCGTACAGCGTGGCGAGCGCGTGGCCATCGCCATGCGGCCGTCGGTCGCGCAGGTCGTGGCGATCCTCGGGTGCCTGGCCCGGGGCGCCGTCGCCTCGAGCCTGAACATCCGGCTGACGGCGCCGGAGTTGCGCGCATTCCTGCAACCCATCGCGCCGGCGCTGCTGGTCTGCGATCCGGAACATCATGCCCTGGCCGAAGCGATCGGCGGGGACGTGCGCCTGCTGCCTGACGCCAACGTCGCGGGGCCCGTGCGCGAGCGTTTGGCGCCCCTGTGGTCCGACGCCCGCATCGACCACGCCGTGCGGGAGGACGACCTGGCCCTGATCATCCCCACAGGCGGCACGACCGGCCTGCCCAAGGGCGCGGTCTATACCCAGCGGTCGGTGTGGCTGTGGACTGCGGCCTGCGCCTTCGATGAGGGCCGTGCCTTGGATGACCACGAGCTCTATTGCTCGCCGTTCTTCCATTCCAGCATCCTGAGCGGCTGGATGTCGACGCTGTTCAGCGGCGGTGAAATCTCTCTCCTCCAGGGCTTCTCCGCCGGCGAAGCCCTGGAGGCCGTGGCGCGGGGCGCGAACTTCATCATGGGCCCGCCGACAGTCTTCCAGGCGCTGTTCGCCCATCCGGATTTCGCGCGCACCGACCGGTCGCGGGTGCGCAAGCTGAGGATCGCCACCACCGCCGCCACGCCCCCCTTTATCGAGCAGCTGATGACCGCCTTTCCTGCCGCACAGCTCAGCCACACCTACGGCGCCAGCGAATTCGGGCCCGTCGCCAATATCCGCCACCCGGACATGCTGGCCGGGCGGCTGACAGGCGTTGGCTATGTGCGGCCCGGCGCTCGGGTGACCATCGTCGACGATCAGATGCGGCCCCTGCCGACCGGAGAGGAGGGGGAGCTGGTGGTGGACTGCCTGTGGCGCTCGCAGGGCTATTTCGGACGGCCGGAGGAAACCGCCGCCACCTATTCGGATCTGGGCGTCCGGATCGGCGACATAGGCCGGCTTGACGCCCTGGGTTGGCTGACCATCAGCGGGCGCAAGAAGGACATCATCGTCTCCGGTGGAGAAAACGTCTTCCCCAGCGAGGTCGAGGGCGTGCTGTCGCGGCACCCGGCGGTGGAGGGGATCATCGTCTACGGGGCCAGCGACCCCCACTGGGGCGAGCGTGTCGAGGCCGCCGTCGCGCTTCGGACCGGCATGACGCTCACCGAGGCCGAACTCATCGAATTCGGGCGCCGGGAACTCGGCGGCTACAAGCTGCCCAAACGGGTGCGGATCATGGATGTTCTGCCGCTCACCACCATGAACAAGCCCGACCGGCAGCGGCTGTCGCGGGCGGCCAGCGAGGAAGCCTGATGTCGGCCATCGCCATGGACTATCCCGAGGATATCCGCGCCATTCTGGAGGGCGTGGAAGGTTTCCTGCGCCGCGAGGTGTTCCCGCGCCACGAGAAGCACGAGCAGCTGCTCAGCGACTCGTCGAAGAAGTACGCGGGCGGCATCCTGTCACCGGACGCATCCGCCCTGGTCGCCGAGGTCCGCCTGGCCGCCGCCAAGGCCGGTTTCTACGCCATGTGCGCGCCGCAGGAGATCGGTGGGGCCGGCATGGGCCTGCTGGCCAATTTCGCGGCGTGGGAGCGTATCTACCACCTGTGCGGGGCCAGGAACTGGCTTGGCCACCACATGATCAGCCACTGGGCCAAGGGACCCAGCCCGGTGATCGCCGAACTCGCGGAGGCGGGAAAGGCGAAGTACCTGCCGAAGATCATGTCTGGCGAACACACCCTGTGCTTCGGCCTTTCGGAGCCGGGGGCCGGCTCTGACGCCGCCGGCATCCAGACCCGGGCCACGCCTGACGGCGACGGTTGGCGGCTGAACGGCGGCAAGATCTGGACCACCAATAGTCCCCACGCCGACCATGTCGTTGTGTTCGCCATAACCGACCCGGAGCGCGCGCAGGCCCGCGCGGGTGGGATCAGCTGCTTCCTGGTCCCGACCCATTCGCCAGGGTTCAGCCGCGACAAGATCATCAAGATGTGGGGCAGCGCCGGCACGGATGAGGCGATCCTGCACTTCGACGAGGTGCGCATCGAGCCCGATCAGTTGATCGGGACCCTCCACAAAGGCTTCGCCACGGCCATGCTGGGCGTGGGCCTGGGCCGGATCTACAACTGCGCCCGCGCGGTGGGGCTCGGCCGATGGGCGCTGGAGATGGCCTTCGACTACGTCAAGGTGCGCAAGACCTTCGGCAAGGCGATCGCCGAGTACCAGGGCGTGACCTTCCCCCTGGCCTCCTCGGCCATGGAGATCCACGCCGCCCACCTGATGAGCCTCAATGTCGCCCGCCTGAAGGACGGAGGCCAGCGGGCCGACAAGGAACTGGCCATGGCCAAGGCCTTCGCTGTCGAAGCCGGCGTGCGGGCCATCGATCGGGTGATCCAGGCCCATGGCGCCATCGGCATGACCAACGAAATGGGCCTGACCGACGCCTTTGTGACCCTGCGCAAGATCAATGTGGCCGACGGCACCAACGAGATCCTGCGCCGCCTGGTGGTCAAGGAGATGCTGGCCGGCAACGTCGATCTGTAGCGCGCCTAATCGCCGCGGAACTCCGGCTCGCGCTTTTCGACGAAGGCGCTGACCGCCGCGTAGTGGTCCTTGGACAGGTAGGTGTAGGTCTCCTGGCCCAGGTGGGCCTCGATCACGCCTTCCAGCATCTTGCGCAGGATCATGTTGATCGAAAGCTTGGTGGCGTTGATGGCGCGGCTGGCGCCCGCGGCCAGCCGGTCGGCCAAGTCATAGACCGCCGCATCCAGTTCCTCGACCGTGTCGACCGCCTGGGAGATCAGACCAAGGTCGGCAGCCTCACGTCCGGTCAGGGCGTCGCCGGTGAGCAGGTAGCGCCTGGCGTTGCCGAAGCCCATCAGCAGCGGCCACATCAACGATCCGCCGTCGCCGGCGGAGAGCCCGACCTTCACGTGGGTGTCGGCGATCCGGGCCTTGGACATCATCACCGTAATGTCCGCCAGCACGGCCAGCGTGGCGCCCAGTCCCATGGCGTGCCCGTTGATCCGCGCGATCAGGGGCCGCTCGAGCCGCAGCAGGCCGTAGACGATCTCCTTGGCCTCGAACATCGACCGCACCCAGCCGCCGTGCTCGGCCGTTTCGATGCGATCGACCATGGCCTTGACGTCACCGCCGGCCGAGAAAGCCTTGTCGCCCGCGCCGGTGATCACCACCACCGCGGTATCGGTGTCGCGGTTGATGTCGCCCCAGATGCGCGACAGCTCCTCGTGGATTTCGCTGGTCACGGCGTTCATCGGCGGATTGTCGATGGTGATGACCAGGACCCGGCCCCGCCGCTCGATCTTCAGGGCGCTGTAGCGCTCGTACATGGCCATTCTCCGTTCCGGCTTGAGTTGATCGAACAGTCCACCGGAGACCGGGGCGCATCAATCGTAATATGCCGCCGGCCCGGCCGAGGCCGGGCGGCGCGCCAAGGGCGCATGCCACATCCGCGCGCGGCAGGGGACCTGGACCGCGTCGGCGCCGATCCACGATATGGAAGCAGCTGTCACGGGCCGCGATGGCGTTGGCCTGGGCCGCGATATAGTGGCCGGGACGAGGCTCTGACCGACGGAGGGTGATCTGGGCGACCTGTTCGGCGACGACATCGCGCGCCTTTCGCGGCCGCTCCCGGCCCTTTCCCAGATCGAGACGGCGCCAGCGTCACTGGCCGCAATAAGGGAGATCGTGGGCGCGTCGCGGATCGTGGCGTTGGGTGAGAGCTTCCACCACACTCACGAATTCCTGGCGCTGCGCGCAAGCCTGGCGAAAGTCCTGGTGTCCGAGCTCGGCTTCGACACCATCGTTCTGGAGGTGGTGACGCCCGGGCCCAATCCCATCGACGCCTTTGTGCAGGACGGCGAAGGCGACGCGGAATCCGCCCTTGTCGCCGCGGGCGCCAGGATGTGGCGTAATCGCGAAACCGCAGTCCTGGTGGAATGGCTGCGTGCGCGCAACCTGGGCAATGGCGGACGGCCCGTTTCCGTGCGCGGGATGGACGTCATCGCCGTCGGGGCGCCGATGCGACGGGTGCTGGAAGGCGTCAATGCGCCGGGCGAGTCAGAGGCCAGGGCGAGAGCGCTGAGCTTCAGCTTCGATGTCGACGGCCGGGTCGACCAGGTGGCCTACAATCAGATGGACCAGGCCGACCGGGATATACTGCGCGATGTATTCGAGGCGGCGTTCCTGGACCTCGCAACCCACGCGACGCGCTTTCGCCAGTCGGTGGGAGAGGACCGGTACGTGTCGCTCGCCGACGACGCTCTGGTGGTGTTGCAGACTCTGGAGATGCTGCAGATCGGAGTTCAGGGCTGGCAAGCGGGCTTCGCGGCCCGCGACGCAGCCATGGCCGAGGCTGTCTCGCGGCTCGTGGACCGGGGCGACAGCGCCAGCCGCGTGATCCTCCTGTCGCACAACGCCCATATTGCCGCCCAGGGACAGTCGCGGGCGGCGGGCGCACCGGCCAGCCTGCCGATGGGCGCCCATCTGCGGCAACGCTATGGCTCGGACTATTGCGCGATCGGGACAACCTTCGGCCGCACCCATTTCGACCCGCCGATCTATGGGGTGGGCCGCTTCGAGACCGAGGATGCCGAAACCCTTGACCACGCGATAGCTGCGCGTGGCCATCCGGTGAGCCTGGTCGATTTGCGCAAGGCGCGGCATGGCGCGCCGCTGCGCCTGAACGGGGTGGGGTCGGGGCAGATCGTCTATCCGTCGTCCGCCGCCTTCGACGCAATGATCTTCCTCGATTGCCTGACCAACGCCGAGCAGCTTGTTGAAACCGAACTGACGATGGATATCGCCGCCATCGACGCCACCCGAGGCGCTGGCGGCCGAACATGACACCGCCCGAAACCGCCCCAATTCGTTAGCCCAATCCCGGTGCGAAGCCTCGTCTCGCGCCGCCAGTCCCGCGGAGGAACGCTTGGAATTCGTGAACATGGGCCGCTCTGGCCTGAGGGTCTCAACAGTCGGCCTGGGGTGCAATAATTTCGGCTGGTCGATCGATGCAGAGCAATCGAAGGGCGTAGTGCACAAGGCGCTGGACCTGGGCGTCACGCTGTTCGACACGGCCGACATCTACGGGTCGCCCCCCGGCAATTCCGAGACCATCCTGGGCGAGTTGATCGAGGGCCGCCGGCAGGAGATCGTCCTGACCACCAAGTTCGGCTACTCATTCACCGGAGGACCGCCCAGCAACGCCCGCGGCCACATCCTGGATGCGCTGGAAGCCAGCCTGAAGCGCCTGCGCACCGACTGGATCGACCTCTACATGGTCCACACCTCGGACCCGTCGACGCCCCTGGATGAGACCATGCGGACGCTGGACGAGATCGTGACGTCCGGAAAGGCGCGCTACATCGGCATCTCCAACACCGCGCCCTGGCGGGTGGTCGAGGCGCAGTGGGTAGCCAGGGAATTGCGCGGGCGTGGCTTCATCGCCAGCCAAAACGAATACAGCCTGCTGGAGCGCGGGGCCGAGAAGGAGATGATCCCGGCCCTGCAGGCGCATGGCATGGCGCTCAACCCCTACTTCCCCCTGGCCTCGGGCATGCTGACCGGCAAGTACCTCGATGGCGACACCGGTCGTTTGAAGGACAACTTCCTGGGGCTTGGCGGCAAGTTCCTGACGGAGCGCAACCACCGAATCGTCCGTGAGCTGAACGACTACGCCAAGTCTCGCGGCCATAGCCTGCTTGAGCTTGCCATCAGCTGGCTAGCCAGTCAGCCCGTGGTGGCCGGGATCATCACCGGCGCGACCCGGCCTGAACAGGTCGAGCAGAATGTGGCAGCCTCGTCGTGGCGGTTGACCCCGCAGGAGCTCACCGAGATCAACGCCATCGCGGCCTAGAGCGCGACGACAAAGGGAGAAGGCCATGATCCGCGGTGTCCATCACATCTCGCTCAGCACCACCGATATCGACCGGTTGCTCGGCTTCTACAGCGGCCTCCTGGGGCTGGAGGTTCGTCAGGCCGCGACCGCCGAAGAGACCGACGAGACGTTTCAGAACATCGTTGGCCTGAAGAACGCGGCCTATCGCGCCGCCTGGCTGTCGGCCGGCAATGTGGAGATCGAGATCTTCCAGTACCTGTCGCCGATCGGACAACCGGTGACGGTCAGTCCGGCCTGCGATGCTGGCATCCGCCACATCTGTTTCGAGGTGCGCGGCATCGCCGGGGAATATGCGCGGCTCAAGGCCGCTGGGGTGCCGTTCTTTTCCGAGCCCCAGCATGTGCCCGAAGCGGGTGTCACGACCTGCTATGCCCGCGACCCGGACGGCAACATCGTCGAACTTCAGGAAGTCCACGCCGGCAGCGTGCTGCCGGACGTGACCACGTTTTCGCCTCTCGGCTAGGGCGCCGAGGTCCGCGACCGCATCCGTTCAGTCGATGACGATCGGGAAGTCCGGGTGGTCGAAGGGCATGTCCAGCACCAGTCCGCGGTCGTCTGTCCGGTGATTGGGCGCGCCATTGTAGGCGATCCGCGCGTCCATCCGGCGTGAGCCCCAGGCCCAGCGGTCGTGGGTGGCCGACATGTTTTCCTGCGAATAGTGCATGGTCAGGCTGTGGTGAGCGAGGGCGTCGCCGGGCTTCATATGGAAGGCGGGCGAGATCTCGAATTCGTCGAGCAGCCAGGGATAGACGTCTGTCGCCCCGTTCGGGGCGCGGCTGCCGTCGCCAAGCCGCATGGCGGACCCCTTGCCCATCGGCGGCAGCTTGTGGCTTCCGCTCAGGTACTGCAGGCAGCCCATCTCCGGGGTGATCTCGTCGGCAGCCACCCAGATCTGCAGGTCGTTCGCGCGGTCGAGCGGGGTGGCCGGGTAGTCCTGATGCCAAGGGGTGGCGCGCGAGAAGAACCCTTCGCCGCCTCGGGCCGGCTTGTGGAAGACGCTGTCGGCGAACAGCCGCAGCGGCCGGGTCTTGATCAGCCGGGCGCTGGCTTCAGCCATTTCGTAGGAACGGGCCATTTCGTCGAGGAAGGTGTCGCTCTCCCGCAGGTTGGTCGAGGCGACGTATTCGGCGATGTTCTTGTCCGTGGTTCCCGGCGCCCGTTGGTCAACATAGCGGTCCTTGCCGCTGGCGCGGGCGCCGATCACCGCCTTGATGTGCTTCAGCAACTCGCCCGCAAGCGCCGGCGCCAGCAGGCCTTCCAGCTTCACCCAGCCGTTCTTCTCGAAGAAGGCGACTTCGTCATCGGTGACTTGGCGGATCTGGGTGAAGCCCGCGGGGGCGCCGGCGAACTTGCGCACGTTCGAGCGCGTCGCAACTGAGGTCTCAGACAAATCGTCCTCCAGAATCCGTAGTCCGTTGGTGTGTCACAGAGCCCCCGTCGCGGACCGAAGCCTGCGGCGGGGGTTCCGATCCTATTCGGCCGGCTGCAGCACCCCGGCGGCGGCGGGCTTGCGGGCCAGGGCGTCCAGGCGCGAGCCGTAGAGCTTGCCGCCCTTGCCCACCGCGAGGAAATTGGCGGGATTGGCCAGCAGGCTGATGTCGGCGATCGGATCGCCGTCCACCACGATGAAGTCCGCGAACTTGCCGCCAGCGATGGTGCCGAGGTCCTTGCCACCGGTCAGCAGTTCGCCGCCGAACTTGGTGGCCCAGCGGATCACGTCGAGCGGCGAGATGCCCGCCAGCTTCACGTAGAATTCCAACTCTTCGCCATAGGTGCCGTGCTTCAGCGGGATCGCCCCATAGTCGTCGCCCAGGGTCATTTTGACGCCGGCCTTGTTGGCGACCGGCAGGATCTTGATCATGTCCTCGTAGCCCTGGCGCATCTGGTCGATGAGCGAACCCGACCAGATCTTGCAGGCCTCATAGGGGTAGCGAATGCTGGGCACGAAGAAGGCGTCCTTCTTGAGGAGCAGGTCGATGACCTCCTGGTCCAGGCCATCGCCGTGGTCGAGGACGTCGAGGCCCAGCTTCAGGCTGGCCATCGAGCCCTCCTTGCTGGCGATGTGCGCCCGGACACGGACGTTGCGGGAGTGGGCCGTGTCGATGGCCGCCTTCAGTTCTTCCTCGCTCATCTCGAGGCCGCCATATTCGCCAACCACGCCGTGACCCGGGGTGGCGAAGATCTTGATCATCTCCGCGCCACGCTTGATCTCCTCGCGCACCGCCTTGCGGAAGGCGTCCGCGCCGTCGGCGATATTGGTCTGGGCGGTCATGCCCTGGCCCCAGTGCCATTCGAAACCGTCCTGCGAGTGGCCGGTGGTCGAGACGTCGCGGCTCCCGGCGCAGATGCGCGGGCCCTCCATGATGCCGGCCGCGATCGCTTTCTTGCAGTCCGCGTCGATGGCGTACGGCGCGCCGGCGCTGACGACGCCGGTGAAGCCGGCGTAGAGCGCGTCTTTCAGGTGCTTGGCGGCGCGCAGGGTCTGCAGCGCGGGGGAGGCCTCCATGCCGACGGGCAGCTTCTCGGCGGCGCTGAAGTCGGTGTAGGTGGCGTGATAGTGCCCGTGGATCATGCCGGGCATGAGCGTGCGGCCGCCAAGGTCGTAGACGTCGCTCTCTGTGTCGCTTTCAGGATAGGGGCCCTTGCCCACGGACTCGAAGCGATCGCCCCTGATCACGACCGTCGTATTGTCCTGGGGCGCGTTGTCGCCGTCCAGAAGACGCACATTGGTGAGAACCAGTCGCCGCATCCCATTTTCTCCCATCAAATTTTTCGCGCCGGCGCCGATTTTTGTGGGCGTCACGTCGTTCAGATTGAAACGGTACAATCTGTCAAAATTCTATTTCTTCAAGCCGCGGCGTGCAATATAATAATCAGCGAAGACCGGCGGAGTTGATCTAGATCAGCATTCGTGAAGTTGAAATCCTTAGAAAAATAGAAGAGGCGAGGGAATGTCCAAGGTTTGGTGTAAAGGGCGTGTGCGCGCCAAGGATGTGGCCAAGTTCGAGCAATGGGCGCGCGACCTTCACGCAAAGGTGCGCACCGATCCAGGCACACTGGCGTTCGGCCTCTACCCGCTGGGGGTCAACGACGAATACGTCTTCATGGAGTGCTACAAGGACTCGGCGAGCGCGCTGGGTCACTTGGCCAATACCATGCCACTGCTTGTCCTGATGGGCGACGTGGCCGAGTCAGCCGGCCAGTTGGAAGTCTACGGTGACATCTCCGATGAGCTGAAGAAGGCCTACGACAGCTTCGGGGGGGCGATCTACCGTCCCTTCGACGAGGTCTGACCGCCGCCCGTTCGCGGGCTGGAAGACAAGGGGCGCGCGACGGAGACGTTGCGCGCCCTTTTCCTTTGGGCCTAGTGGCCGATGGTGATCGGCTCGTCGGTCAAGAGGTCGTTCCTCAGGCTCTTGAACACGAACGCGCTGGCGATCGCGGCGATGAAGTAGCCGCCAAGGCTGATGGCCATGGCGTAGCGGATCGACATCACGCCATAGATCGGCGTCAGCCGGTCGGCGAAGATCCCCACCACAACCGGCCCAACCGCCCCGCCTACCGACAGGATGATGCCGAACGTCGAGGCAGTCACCGCGCGGATCTGCGGCCGCGCCAGGCCCATGGTGAGGGTTAAGGCGATCGGCGCCCAGAACCCGCCGCTGACCAGCATGACGGCGAAGGCGACGACCGCCATGGTCAGATCTGAACTCGCCAGCGCGACCAGCGCCAGCGCGACATTGGCGATCAGGGAGGCGCCCAGGATGGCGGGCAGGAAGCGCGGGTCACGGGCGGCCAGGCGGTTGGCGATGTAGCCGCAGAGCATGTTGCCGACCAGGAAGCCGCCAGACATGCAGGCCCCGACGATCAGACCCGCCTTGCTGGGCGACAGGCCGTGGGTCCGGATGAACATCGCGGCTGTCCAGGCGATGAGCGCGAAGCCGGACGCCGAAGCGAAGAAGATGATCACGGTCAGGGCGCGGTAGGTCGGGATGCGCCAAAGGCCGGTCAGGGTCGCCAGCATCGGGGGCAGGTCTTCCTTCTTGGTCTGGGCCAGTGGCGGCATGGTCGTCCACACCAGGATGGCGAGGAGCAGGCCGGGCAAGGCCAGGACGAACATCACGACCCGCCAGCTCATGTGTTCCACCAGCGTCCCGCCAAGGAACAGGCTGATACCGATTCCGACGGCGCTGGCGGCCGAGACCGCCGCAAAGATGCCGGGGCGCTTGGCGGGGGGGAAGAGTTCGGCGACGACGGAGGTGATCGCCGGCGAACAGCCCGCGTCGCCAATCCCGGCCATGGTCCGGCAGATCGCCAACTGGATGAAGTTCGTCGTCGCGCCGGCCAGTCCGTTGGCCACGCTCCAGCCGACGATGCAGACCGACATCACCTTGCGCTTGTCATACCTGTCGGCGATGCGCGCCATGGGCAGGCCCGCGGCGGCGTAGAACAGAAAGAAGAACAGGCCGGTCAGCGCGCCCATCTGGCCGTCGCTGAGGCGCAGGTCGCGCTTAATCGGTTCCACGAGGATGCTCAGCACCTGGCGGTCGAGGAAGCTGACCAGCGTGATCAACAGCACCAGTACGACAACGTAGTTCCTGCGCCCTGAACTGATGGCGCCCGTGTTGGCCCCGGCCATGTCCGTCATGTTCCCCCGCTACGCATTGTCGAGAACCTCACGTCACGCGAAGGCGGCGAGGCCGTCCGCCCCGAAGGTGGGACGGACGTCTTTCTATCGAAGTTTGTTGAGAACCTTGGAGACGCGCCTGGCGTTGTCCAGCCGGTCGCCGACCATGAAGGGCGTGAAGAAGTTACGCGCCCCGGCGTCTATCAAAGCCTGCGCGCCCTCGGCGATCCGCTCATCCGATCCGCTGATGAAGAAGTAGCTTCCCGCGAATTCACGCAGGTCGAGCTTGTCCATCAACTCCACGTGGAACTTGGAATTGAACGCCTTGGTCTCGTCCCACAGCCGGTTGAATTCGCACAGCCGTTCGGCGACTCCCGGGTCGATCTTGTAGCCCCGCTGCTTCAGCAGGATCTCATCGAGGCCCTCGGTGGGGCCGCCGGCCGTCCGCCACATGAAGCGCATGGCGCGGGTCGCGTATTCATCCAGTCCATCGACGTAGACAGCGCCGTTTTCCTTCTCCGTCGGCACCACCCGAAGCATGAACCAAAGGTCCAGATCCTCGATCGAGCGGCCGGCGGCTTCCGCCGAGGCCTTGGCGCGCGCGATGACTGTGCGCACGACATCGGGACTGCCGACCTGGGCGATGATGATGCCGTCGCCGAAGCGCCCGGCGGCCTGCGAGCCGCGCGGCCCATCCGCGCCATACCAGAAGGGGACGGGCTTTTCTGGCGGTGTCGTCGTCATCCGTAGCGGGCGGCCGTTCCATTCCGTTTCACGGCCCGCCGTCAGGTCCCGTACCGCCCGCGCATAGGCGGCGAAGTCGTCCATCTTGTAGGGCTTTTCACCCATCTCGATCAGCGCCAGATCGCCCGTGCCGATGCCGCAGAAGATCCGGCCATTGGAGGCCTTCTGCAACTCCTGCAGCGTGTTGGCGTGGGTTGCGGGATGCCGCAGGCCGGGACAGGTCACCACCGTGCCCATCATCACCTTCTTGGTCAGTTGCGAGGCCCGCAGCATGCCAAGATAGGGGTCGGCGAACTGGGTCGGCGACTCGCCCCAGGCGAGCGCGTCGACGCCCAGGTTTTCGGCCAGCTGCCAGAATTCGCCGCCGTCGCCCTGGGTCCCAAAATAGCCGTACCGGATCTTGTCGCCCGCCATATGCGTCCCCCTTTTCCGTTGCTGTTGGCCCTTTCGAGCGCCGCCAGCGTCCTATCTTCCTTGCGCGCCGAACAGACGGGTCCGTGCGGTGGCGCTCCACGTTGTGGAATGACCGGCGGTCCGGGCGCTTCCGGAGGTCGGCCCGGTCGGTTGACAGCGATCAGTCGTTCGATATCGTCCTTCTAAATATTCTAACAGTCAAAATAATGCACTGTTGTAAAAAAGGGGGAAACTATGAACCATAAGTTCTGGATGAAGACTCTTTGCGCCGGCACTATGTTTGCCGGCCTGGCGTTTCATGCGCAGGCTCAGACCACAGGCGCCGTCGCGGCCGCCGCGGCGGCCGCTGCCGCCCCGACCAACGTCGGCGAAGTGGTGGTGACGGCCCAGCGTCGGGAAGAGCGTCTCGTCGACGTGCCGATCTCGATCACAGCAGTCACGGGCGACACCATGCGCTCCCAGGGCATCACCTCGGCCACCGACCTGGACCGTGTGGTGCCGGGCCTCGTCTTCTACACGACCGCCAGTCATGCCTCGCCGACCATCCGCGGCGTGGGCAGCACGCTCACCGGCCCCGGCGCCGACAACCCCGTCGCTGTCTATGTGGACGGCGTCTACCAGTCCGCCGCCTCCGCCCTGCTTTTCGACTTCGACAACATCCAGCAGGTGGAAGTTCTGAAGGGTCCGCAAGGCACCCTGTTCGGCCGCAACGCCACCGGCGGCGCGGTCACTGTTCGGACCTATCAGCCGAGCAACACGCCTGAGGCGCGCGCCACCCTCAGCTACGGCAGCCTGAACGAGACCACCGTGCGCGCCTACGGCAACCTGCCGCTCGGCGATCAGGTCGCGGCGAACCTCGCGTTCTTCTATCGTCATGGCGACGGCTACACGACGAACCTGTTCTACAATTCGAAGATCCCCGGTCCGAAGGAGGTCGGGTTCTCGCCCAAGATCAAGTGGACCCCGAACGAGAAGCTGTCCGTCACCCTGGGTGGGCTGTTCGTCAATCACCGTGACGACAAGTACGAATACTTCGGTCCCTACAAGCGCCGCCCGGCCGCCTTCAGCGGCACCCCGGGCTCCACCTTCGCCCTGCCGGGCGTGCGCGAGGTCAACCAGGACTTCAAGGGCGTCTGGGACACCCACAACCGCAACGCCGATCTGCACATCCAGTACGATGCCGACGCCGGCACGTTCACCTCGATCACCGGGTACACGAACTACTACGGAGATCTGGATTTCGACCTGAACCAGGCGCCGTCAAACACCGGCTACGTCCACTCGCACGATCAGGCCCAGACGACGAGCGAGGAACTGAACTTCGCCTCCAAGCAGATGGGCCCGCTCAGCTTCGTGACCGGCGTCTATCTCTATCATGACAACGCACGGCGTCAGCAGTTCCTGTGGACCTCGACGGACCCGGCCATCAAGACCCTGCTGTCGATCTCCTACCGGGCCCAGATCCTCACCGACGCCTGGGCGGTCTTCGCCGAGGCCAACTACGACGTGACCAGCGATCTGCACCTGATCCTGGGCGCCCGTTACAGCGATGAGAAGAAGGAATTCAACTTCGGCAGCCTTGCCAACGCGGCGATCACCGGGACCAACAGCAAGACCTGGAATGGCGTCACGCCGCGCGCGGTCGTCCGCTACGACCTCAACGACCAGTCCAACATCTATGCGTCCTATAGCCAGGGCTTCAAGTCGGGCACCTACAACCCGTCGGTGAACCCGAGCCCGGCCACCGCGTCCAACGCGCCGGTGTCCCCGGAAGACGTGAAGGCGGTTGAAGTCGGCTACAAGATCAGCAGCCACGGCAACCGCTTCGGGACGTCGATCTTCTACAACGACTACAAAGACATCCAGGTGAACATCCAGCTGTCCCCCGGCATCCTGGCCTACCAGAATGCCGGCAAGGCGACGATTTACGGCTGGGACTTCGACTTCTCCACTAACCTGACGGATGACTTGGTGTTCTCCGGCGGCGGCGCCTACACACACGGCGAATACGATGATTTCCCGGGGGCGCCCCATTCGGACGGCACCAACGCGGCGGTCACGTTCTTCAACGCCAAGGGCAACACCACGACCCGGACGCCTAAGTTCACGGGCAACGTGGGCCTGACCTACACCCACAAGCTGGACAACGGCACCTTGGGCGCCAACGCCGGCCTGTCCTACAACAGCGGCTTCTTCGTCGCCCCGGATAACCGCGTGAAGAGCCCGAGCTATACGCTCCTCAACGGCGAACTCTCCTGGACGACGCCGGACGACCGCTATCGCTTCGCGGTCTGGGGCCGCAACCTCACCGATGCGGACAAGATCCTCTACCTGACCGGCTCGAACTCCGACCTGGTGATCTGGGACGCCCCCAGGACCTACGGAGTGTCGTTCACGGCGAACTTCCGCTGAGCCCTTGCGCGCCCGCCCAGTCCGTCCCCTCGGCGGCCTGGGCGGGTGTCGCGACGACACTTTCGTAAGCTTAGACGCGGGTCCGTCCCTGAGGGGCCAACCCCGCGTTCGTTTGAGGGCGGGCTATGCGCGACCTTTTGATAACTCGCCCTGCGGTCCGCGACCTGAAGCCGGACGAGATCGCGTTCTATCGTGAAAACGGCTGGGTGAAGATCGAGGCGCTGATCCCCCCCGAGGTGGCCGCCGAAATGCTGCGGATCGCCACCGAGATCGTCCGGACGCCCGACATTTCGGAAGAAGGCCGCCGCGCGCCGCAACTCGACGACTGGGGCTCGAAGGTCGTCGATTCCGGCTATTGGCGTGACTACCACTTCATCGCCCGCGACGACCGGCGCGAGCCCTTCCACAGCCTGGCGTTTGGCCCTGAGATCGGCCGGAATTCGCAGCGCCTGATCGGTCGCGGCGGGGCGGTGCGCTTCAACACCGACTTCATCGCGGTGAAAGTGCCGGGACCCAGCGACAGCCCGGCCAACCGACCCACCGCCCCGCATCAGGACTTCGTCAACGTGCCCTTCGACCGGGTTGGCAATCACAACTACTGGATCGCTTTGAACCAGGTCACCGCCGAGCAGGGGGCCCTGCGCTTCTATTCCGGTTCGCATCGCCTGGGGCCCCTCGGCCTGCACGACGATGACCACGAGCCCGTCCTGGCCTCATACCAGGCGCTGATGGCGGCCGAAGGCGTCGAGTTGTCCGACCCGGTGACCCTCAATCCCGGCGACGCCACGGTCCATAGCTCGACGACGATCCACTGCGCGCCGTCGAACACCACCGACGTTTGGCGGGTGGGCTATGTGCTCGCCTACATGCCGGCGGACTCCCGCTACACGGGTGCGCCCTACTACAATGTCGCCGGAACCGGACTGAAGATGGGCGACACCTTCGATCACGCCAATTTCCCGATCATCTACCCGCAATAGACGGCCGCCGACCGCAACCAGCTTAGCCCAGCGGCCAGAACGACATGATGGAGCGACCAGAGTATGTCTGAAAATCTCAAGGGCCGGCCCCCGGCGCAGCCGAAGCGGGCCGAAGTCCCCGAGAACGAATGGCCCTCCTACGATGCGCTCACCAGCCGCTTCCGCGCCTGGTTCCAGGCCGGTGACGGGCCTGTCGACGAGAATTTCAACTGCGGAAGCTATTTTGGGGCGCTGATGAACAGCCCGAAGATGGCCCAGATGTCCTCCGAGATGGGGACTTTCTTCCGCGGGGTCGGCAATGAGCCGGGCTCCTATTCGCACGCGGACCGGGAGTTCATCGACCAGGTCCTGGCGGCGGAATACAAGTCGAACGTCGTCCAGAACGTCCACCTGATCGACGCGGTGAAGGCCGGGGTGCGCATTGAGGCGATCGAGGCCCTGCGCGATGGCCGCGACGGCGATCTCACTGAGGACGAACTGCTACTTGCTACCTACATTCGGCAAGTCGTGCGCGGCACGGTCGAAGACGCGACTTACGCGCGGATGGAGCGCCGGCTGGGGACCCGCGGCGTTGTCGAATACACCGGTTTCATCATGTGGCTGACCTGGATCATGCGGATGATGCAGGCGCTCGATACCGGCACGATTTCCGACGAGGAGGTCGATAGGCTGGTCGCTCAGGGCCGCGAAATTTCCGCGGAAAAGGACTGGCACGGCGGCGCCGGCTCTTGGCGCCCAAAGCGCACCGGCCAGGGGCTGTGACGGCTGGCGGCATTGCTGGCGCCCCTTAGGGTTGTGAGATATGTTGTTTTTGATCAGAGCGCCAAAACCGGCCCGACGTTGGGCTCCACGTTCCTGGCGGGGACGGCAAGCGGAGGTTTTTTATGAGCGTCGCGGAAACACTTGATCGAGTTTACGAGGATCTCTCGCCGCACATCGGCGATGTCTTGCCCGAACATGTGGAAGCTTTCTGGCGCGACGGGTTCGTCCAGATCGACAACTTCGTGTCAGACGAATTGTGCGACCGTGTCGTCGAGCACTTCGGGGACTGGACCGGGATCAGATTCAAGAGTTGGCCGTCGGATCCTGCCGAGCAGGCGAAATTCAAGGCGGCCTATGAGGAGGCCAAGAAGAAGCCCCGGTGGTTCTTCGCGATCCGCCAGGACGATCCCTGGATGTTCAACTATGTGACCCAGCGCAAGTTCGGCGAGGCGGTCGCAAAGCTTCTGAAGCTGCCTTCGATCAAGGTGCTCACGGAGACGCTGCACGCGAAGATGCCCGGGCCATCCGGCCAGAGCAGCTCATTCGATTGGCACCAGGATTTCACCTACTTGCCGATCGACCGCGCTCAGGCCGCGCAGACCTGGGTCGCGCTCGTGGACATCACGCCGGACATGGGGCCGATGCAGCACCTGATCGGCTCGCACCGTTCCATGCCGGGGATCCGCAGCGGCTTTGGCGAGTTGGCCGAGGACGTCTTCCCGGAGCTCTTCGAGGAATACCAGGCCACCCCGCTGCACGGCGTGCCGAAGGGGGCGGGTGTGTTCCACCACTGCATGACCTGGCATGCCTCGGCGCCGAACCAGACCGACCGCGTGCGCTGGGCGATGTCCAGCTACAGGATGTCGGCCAAGGCGATCTACACAGGCGCCGACAACCTCAACACCAACGGTCTGGGGCTCAAGCCCAACAAGATGTTCGATCACCCCAACTTCCCCACCACCTACTCGGAAGAGTAGGGCGGCAGGTCGCAAGCGACCGCCGGCGACGACCGGCGGTCGCGTTCGAGGAAACCCAGGACCCGTGGAGACTCAGATGCTGCAGGACGCGACGCTTACCGAACGCCCCGCCGAGGCGAAACGGTCGATCGAGATTCATCGTTTCAACGACGCCAAGTCGCAGGTCGAGGCGGGCCTGAACCGCTACAGCACGCCGCAGTCGGTCAACGACACCATGGCCGGCCTGGCGGCCGTGGGGCTCAGGGAGGGCTTCACCTCCAGGTGCCTCTATCGCAGTCCCGATCCCGACGGGTTCCTGCTGATGCACGGCTGGTTCAAGAGCAACACCATCATCCCGCCGCACTCCCACGACACCGACTGCCTCTACTATGTGATCTCCGGCGCCATCTCTATGGGGGACCAGACCCTGGGTTCGGGCGACGTGCTCTTCGTGCCCGCAAACGCCGTCTACAGCTTCTTCATGGGCCCTGAAGGCGCCCAGTTCCTCGAGTTCCGCGACGTGTCCGATTTCGACACCAATATCCGTCCGGGCGCACCCAGCTTCTGGGATCGGATGAAGGGTGTGGTCGAGGCCAATCGCGAGAACTGGCGGACCGAGACGCCTCCAAGAAGCGTTTAGGGCCTTTCCGATCCGGGCTGCGCTCACCCGCACCGTCGAGGACGTTCTTGCGGCCCGGCCGCCGGGAGGGCCCGCCGTCGCTGGCTCACCCCAGGGTTTTGAGATATGTTGTTTTTGAGCATGACGCCAAAAACGAGCTCAGCCTCTGAGTTCCACGATGATGGCGGGAACAAACAGGGAGGAATTCCATGAGCGTCGCTGAAAAGCTTGACCAGGTTTACGAGGATCTGTCGCCGCACCTGGGCGATATCCTACCCGAGCATGTCGAGCAGTTCTGGCGTGACGGCTTCGTTCAGGTGAATAACTTCGTGTCCGAGGAGCTTTGCGACCGCGTCGTGCAGCACTTCGCCGACTGGACGGGGCTGCGCTGGAACACCTGGCCTTCCGATCCCGCGGAGCAGGCCGCCTTTGTCGCCGCGTTCGAGTCGGCCCAGACGAAGCCCCACTGGTTCTTCGCGATCCGGCAGGACGATCCGTGGATGTTCAACTACGTCACCCAGCGCAAGTTCGGCGAGGCGGCGGCGAAGCTCCTGAAGATCCCGGCGGTCAAGATTCTCAGCGAGACTCTGCACGCCAAGATGCCCGGGCCGTCCGGCAAGACCCGCGCCTTCGACTGGCACCAGGATTTCCCGTGGCTGCCGATCGACCGCTGCCAGGCGCTGCAGACCTGGATCGCGCTGGTGGACGTCACACCGGACATGGGCCCGATGCAGCACCTCATCGGCTCGCACCACTCGATGCCGGGCATCCGCGGCGGCCTGGGCCAGAACGGCAAGGACGTGTTCCCCGAACTCTTCGACCAGTACAAAATCAGCGACCTTCACGGCGTGCCGAAGGGCGGCGTCATGTTCCATCACGGCATGACCTGGCATGCCTCCGCGCCGAACCAGACCGACCGGGTGCGCTGGGCGATGTCGAGCTACCGGATGTCGGCGAAGACGCTCTATACCGGCGCGCAGAACGAGAACACCGACGGCCTGGGCCTGGTCCCGAACAAGACGTTTGACCACCCGAACTTCCCGACGGTTTACTCGGCGACCTGACGAACAGGCGGGCGGCCGCCGGCAACCCCGGCGGCCGCCTTCGCCGCTAGCGACATTGGAGTACGGAATGCTGCAGGAGACGGAGACGGCGGACGACCGGGCCGGAGCCAAGGCCTCGATCCAGATCTTCCGCAGCAGCGAGGGCAAGACGCTGCAGGAGGCTGGCGTGATCCGCTACAGCAATCCGCAGTCCGTAAACGACAACATGGCCAGCCTGGCGGAGATTGGCCTGAGGGAAGGGTTCCAGGCCAAGTGCCTGTTCCGCGCGCCCGGCCCCGATGGGTTCTCGCTGATGCACAGCTGGTTCAAGAGCAATTCCATCATCCCGCTGCACTCGCATGACACCGACTGCCTCTACTATGTCCTGTCAGGGTCGCTCTCGCTGGGCGACCAGACCCTGGGCGCGGGCGACGGTCTCTTTGTGCCAGGCGGCGCCGCCTACAGCTTCGTGATGGGGCCCGAGGGCGCGCAGTTCCTCGAGTTCCGCGACACCGCCGATTTCGACACCAACATGCGGGCCGCCAAGCCCAAGTTCTGGGACCGGATGCGCACCGTGATCGAGACCAACCGTGAGACCTGGCGC
Source organism: Caulobacteraceae bacterium (assembly GCA_947475465.1). Taxonomy (GTDB): domain Bacteria; phylum Pseudomonadota; class Alphaproteobacteria; order Caulobacterales; family Caulobacteraceae; genus Phenylobacterium. The sequence goes on from CANJLK010000001.1 coordinate 270,087, forward strand.
AGCGAGACGCCGCCGAAGGACGCCTAGGCGCCCGGCTCCGATCATCGATTGAATGCGAGGCTAGCAGCCGCGAAGCGGGCCTCGGTCGCCGGCTATTTTGCGGGGGCCTTGATCGAGGCGGCGAGGGGCTCAGGCCGCGGTTGACGGCGCGGGGTCCGCCGCTACCGTGGCGCCTCCAAAAAAGAAGCGGGAATCCCAATGAACGACATGCGCACGTCGATCGAAAACGTCCTCTACGATTACGTCTACTACTACGATTTCGGGCCCATGGCGGACGTCGGCAAGTGCTTCACCGAAGACGGAAAGATCACCATGGCCGACGGCAGCACCGTGACCGGCCGGGCCAATATCTCCGAAGCCTTCGTCGTTCGCCGCGAAAAGACGGTCTTCCCGCCCGGCTCCATCGTGGTGCACCAGGTTACCAACGTCCACATCACCACGGTCAGCGAAACGGAGGCCAAGGTGCGCTCTGTGTTCGCCTTCCATGTGATCAACGACAAGGCCGTCACGACGATCGCCACCGTGGGCGATTATCTGGACACCTTCGTCAAGGACACCGACGACGCCTGGCGGATCAAGGTGCGCATTCACCGCACCTACGGCCGCACCCCGCTCACGCCGCAGCCCGCCTCCTGACGGCGGCGGCGAACTCGCGATCCTTGCGGCCATAGGCGTCCGCGAACGGGTTGGCGATCGCGCTGTTCGGAACGGTCGCGCCAATCCGTGGAACGCCGCGGCCGGCGGGATGCTTGAGGCCCGGAAACGGGCAGCCTAGGCTCCCTGGCAGAGCCGCCCTTCCCAGGCGCGGCGCGGCCAGGGAGGTCGGACGATGGATGACAAGGTCAGCGATCTCTATCTGGCCCGCGGCGTGCGGCGGATCGAAACCGAGAGCAGCAACCTCGTCAGCTCCTCGAAATATCTGAACAGCCCCAGGCTTCGCGACTGGTGCGCGACGCAGATGCTTCGCCGAAACGGGCGTGACCGGCCGCTGCCGTCCGACAACGTCTATCTGGTTGGCGCGCTGGCTCGGATCCGTGACGAAACCTACATCGAGGCCCTGTTCGAGGCTGAGCGCAAAAAGAACGCCGCGGTGGACCGGTGGCTATCCGAGCGGTTCATGTCGACCTTCGTCCTGGAAGATCTTCGCGACCTCCCGGCGGACAGTATCGGCCGGCGGCTTTACGACTTCGTCGTCGACAACAACGCCCAGCTGGACATCGTGCCCAGGGCCGCGCCCACCAACCACTTCGACTTCTACACCCGCCGCCACCTGCAGACCCACGACTTCGAGCACATCCTGACAGGCGGCTTGTTCGACTCGATCGGCGAGACGGTGCCGTACTGGATGAACCTGTCCAACATGTTCAAGCACCTGTCCCCCGATCTCGCGGGCGAGCTGAACGTCAAATATGTGTTCGGGGCGGTGCGTCTGATCAGCCGCGCCATACTTCACTATCCCCAGGCCTGGCCGGCCATGCTTGAGTGCATTCTGCAGGGGATCAAGGTCGGCATGGCCTCCGAACCGATCTGGATGTTGAAGTACGAGGAGGTCCTGCACCTGACCGCCGATGAGGCCCGCAAGGCGCTGGGTATCGGCGAGGCCTATGACGTCAAGACCAAGGACGCCAACGACATCTTCACCGAGGTCCTCCGCGGCGTCGATCCGCTGGCCTGAGGTCAGACCGCCGGGGCGACCGACAGCTTGAGGACGGCCTTGTCCTGGAACACCAGGTCGGCGGCGGCGCGCCGGTGGCCGGCGACGCCGCCCATCTCCTGCTGAACCTGCAGCAGGCGCTGAGTCCACAGATGCAGCGGATATTCCCGAGTCACGCCGATGGCCCCGTGGAACTGGTGGCATTCACGCACAATGTGGTCCGCGGCGCCTGTGGCGAAAGCCGCGGCGGTGGCGGCGAGGTCAGGTCGCGCACCAGCCCAGGCGGATTCGAGGGCCAGCCAGCGGGCGCCCTCGGTCAGGATCGCCAGCCTGGCGAGCCGGTGCTGCACAGCCTGGAAACTGCCGATCGGGCGCCCGAACTGCTTTCGCTGGACTACATAGGCGACGGTGAGGTCCAGGGCGCCTCGCATGAGGCCTGCGGTGGTTATGGCGATCTCCACCCGCCACCAGTCGCGCAAGCGCGCGGCCGAGCCGGGCCCGAACCTTCGCGCGCGCACCCAGGCCTGGGCTTTCAGCCTGGCCACAGGAAAACCTGACCTATTGCGGTTCACCGGGTCCCAGTCTTCTACCGTAGCGTCGACGGCCAGCACCTGATCGCCGTCCAACGCCAGAACGACGCTGTCGCCGCCCCCCAGCCGCACGGGTCCTGTCTGGGTTGTGGCCATCAGGGTTGGCTGTGCGGAAGCCTCGCCGAGGACCATCGGCGCCACCAGCGCCATGCCGCCGAACGCGCTCACCCCGACGTTCCGCGCGACCTCATAGGCCGCGAGCGCCGCCTCCAGGGGCCCGCAGCCTTCCATCAGAGCAAGGTCGTGAAACCCGGACTCGATCAGGCGCGCATCGAGGTCGAGATCGTAGGCGCCCGTTTCGACCAGCTGCATCGCCCGGTCCTTGCCGGCGTGGCGTTCGAGCAGGCTCGTGACCGCATCGACGACCTGCTGCTGTTCCGGGGTCAGGTTGAGGCGCATGGGTCAGCGGCTCCGCGGCAAGCCCAGGAAGTCCAGGGCTATGCGATCCAGTTGGATTTCGGTCGCGCCGGCGGCGATCGCGAGGCCGCCGTTGCGGATGACGTCCACGGCCTGATCATGCTCCAGGGCTTCCTCACCCAGCACGTCCCGCGACAGCTGGGCGACACCCTTGAGCGCGTCGGTGCTCGCCACCCGCGCCAGGTTCGAGTCCGCGGTCGGCGGACTGCCTTCCTCGCGCAGATCATAGACCTTGTAGGTAAGCAGGCGCGCGGCGCGGCAGGTGGCCCAGGCCTCACCGATCCGGCTCCTGATCTCGGGATCCTCGAATGCGCCGTTGTCCTGCGCCTTGCCGACCACGTCGCTGAGCTGCAGGGCGGCGCGCTGGTACTGCGCTGTGCCGACGCGCTCATATTGCAGGGCCCAACGCACCACCTCCCAGCCCTGGTTCTCCTCGCCCAGGCGCCATTCCACCGGCACTCGCATGTCGTCGAAGAACATCTCGTAGTGGGACTCATCGCCCGCCAGGCTGGCGATGTTGCGTCGGGTGAATCCCGGGTGGTCCATCGGCACGATCAGGACCGTGATGCCGCGCGCGCGGGAGTCCGGCTCGCCAGTACGCGCCAGGAGGAAACAGTAGTCCGCCACCCCCACATGCGAGGTCCAGATCTTGCTACCGTTGACCACATATTCGTCGCCGACCCGCACGGCTCGGGTCCGCAGCGAGGCCAGGTCGCTGCCGGCGTCGGGCTCAGAAAAGCCCTGGCACCAGAAGATGTCGCCCGCGGCGATACGGCGAAGATAGTAGCGCTTCTGTTCCTCGGTCCCGAACCTCATGAACGCCGGTCCGATCCAGTTGACGTTCATATATTGCGACCCGCGCGGCTCGCCGATCGGGGTCAGTTCCTCGGTCAGGATGCATTGGCGCCAGGCGGAGCAATCGCCGCCGCCATATTCCGTTGGCCAGTTCTGGGTCAGCCAGCCACGTTCGGCCATCCCCCGGGAGAAGCGTTCGGCGGCGGCCTTGTAGGCTGGGCGATCGGTCTGGTCGTAGCCGCGCCAGCCGGCCGGCAGGGCGTCCTGGATGAAGGCTCGGAGCTCGTCACGGTAGGCCTCGTCCTCGGCGCTCCACCCGAATTCCATGCAAGGCCTCCTGAGCCTGTCGCCTTCGCGCCGTCCCAGGTGTCGCTCCCGGTCTCGCGCCGAGGCCGACCCCTGCCTACACCGGCCCACGCGCGTCGCGCCAGATGGCGCAGGGTCTTCGTCGAGGGGTTGGGCGGGCCCGTGCTCCACATGGTGGCCCGGCTCATGCCGGCCGATTCCACGATCCGGAAGCCCTGCCTGGGGGCGCTTGTTTTTGCCGGATCGGCGCGCCTAAGTCGGTGACTGCGGACGCGGCCACCAGACGTTGCGGCGCTTGGTAAGAGAGCTGGGCGTCAGGCCGAACCGCAGCTCAAGGGGAGAAATCGCGCCGGTGAATTTCGATCTCTCCGACGAACAGAAGATGTTGAAGGATCAAGTGTCGCGCATGCTGCTCGACCGCGCGCCGCCGGCCCGGCTGCGGGAACTGATCGACGCTGGGCAGGACTGGGATCCGGACCTGTGGCGTGCGCTGGCGGACATGGGTCTGCTGGGTGCGGCGATCCCGGCGGAATACGGCGGTCTTGGCCTGGGTGAGATCGACCTTTGTGTTATCGCCGGCGAAATCGGCCGCGCCGTGGCGCCGGTTCCATTCTTTTCATCCATCTGCCTGGCGGCCGAAGCCATCCGGCTGGCCGGATCGGCGGCCCAGAAAGCTCGCTGGCTGCCCGGGCTCGCCTCGGGGGAAGTGGTGGGTTGCCTGGCGGTAAATGAGGGCCGGGGTTTCGCGGGCGATCGGCTGGAGGCCGCTGTGTCTGGAGACCGCCTCTCGGGGGTGAAATGGCCGGTGTCCGACGCTGGCGTCGCCGACATCGCGGTTGTCGTCGCGGTCGAGAACGGCCGCACGGTCTTGGGTCTGGTCGATCTGCAGGGTCCCGGCGTGACCTGCGAGCGGCTCAAGGGCTTCGACGAGTTGAGGCCGCATCACCGGTTGGCGTTTTCGGACGCCGCCTTCGAGGCGATGACCGAGGCTGACGCCGCCCAGGTGCTGAAAGCCCTCTACGACCGGGCCGCCGTCTACGTCGCCTTCGAGCAGATCGGCGGGGCGGAAGCCTGTCTGTGGATGGCGCGCGACTACGCCCTGGAGCGGCGCGTGTTCGGCCGCAAGCTCGCCTCCTACCAGGCCGTGAAGCACAATCTCGCCGATCTCTATGTCTACTGCGAACTGGCGCGCTCCAACGCCTACTGGGCGGCGTGGGCCATGGAAACCGGGTCCGACCAGTTGCCGGCCGCCGCGGCGTCGGCCCGGGTGTCCGCCACCTGGGCCCACGAACAGGCTGCGCGGGAAAACCTGCAGACCCATGGCGGTGTCGGATTCACCTGGGCGGCGGACTGTCATTTCCACTACCGCAGGGCCCGCCTGCTGGCGCTGAATGTCGGAGCCGAGGAGGTCTGGGCGGACCGGCTTGTCGGCGCCCTGGCCGGCGGCGACGCGCGCTAGGCCGGTAGGTTCGATCATGGATTTCAACGATTCCCCGCAGGAAGCCGCCTTCCGCGCCGAGGTAAGGGCCTGGATGGCGAAGAACGCCGCCGAATATGCGTCGCCGCCTGCGACGCCGTGGTCCGAGGCGCAGATCGTCGCGCTTGGTCGCAAGTGGCTGAAGCGAAAGGCCGACGCAGGCTACGCCACCATCACCTGGCCCAAGGCGGTTGGAGGACGCGGCGGCACGGCCATGGAGGAGGTCATCTTCCGGCAAGAGGAGCGCAAGTACGTCCTGCCCGACGGTCCGTTCCTGTCCATTGGCGTCAACATGGCCTGCCCGGCGATCCGCCGGCACGGGTCGCCCGAGCAGTACCAGCGCTTCGCGCCGCTGACCCTGAGCGGCGACATCGTCTGGTGCCAGCTGTTCTCGGAGCCCGCCGCAGGGTCGGACCTGGGCGGTGTGCGCACTCGCGCCGTGCGCGAGGGCGACAACTGGATCGTCAATGGTCAGAAGGTCTGGAACAGCTGGGCGCACCACGCCGACTGGGCCATCCTCCTGGCCCGGACCGACCCCGGCGCGCCCAAGCACAAGGGCCTGACCTTCTTTGTCCTCGATATGCGGACGCCCGGCGTCGAGGCCCGTCCGATCCGCCAGATCACCGGCCGCACCGACTTCAACGAGACCTTCTTGTCGGACGTTGTGATCCCAGACTCGTGCCGGATCGGGGAAGTGGGCGAAGGCTGGGCGGTGGCCATGACGGTTCTGATGAACGAGCGCGCCGGTCCCCGGGACAAGGATGGTCTGGTCTTGCGGCTGATCGAGCGGGCGCGGTCCGCCGAGCGGCCCGGCGGGACGGCCCTGGACAGCGCCCAGGTGCGCACCACCCTGGCCCGGCTCTATGCCGAGGAACAGGGCGTGAAATATTTCGGCTATCGGCTTCTCACCTCTCTATCGAAGGGTGAGCCGCCATCGCCGGCGGTGGCGATGATCAAGCTGACCCAGACCCACTACGCCCAGCTTGCCAACGCCTACGCCATGGATCTGGACGACTTCGCGGGTCTGTTCGAGACCCCCGAACGGCCCCACCAGGACCAGATATTCTTCGAATACCTCTACCAGCAGGGGCTACGGATCGCGGGCGGCGCCGACGAGGTGCTGCGCAACCAGATCGCGGAGCGCGTGCTGGGCATGCCCCAGGAGATGCGGGCCGACAAGGATGTTCCCTTCGACCAGATTCCAAGGTGACCGGAGCGGGGCGGACCATGGTAGCGCAAAGTAGTACGAGTTTGAATTAATGAAAGATCGGAGCGTATCCGGGATGTCGGCGGTAGGGGGCGACAAGGGCGCGGCCGGCGCCAGGCGCTTGCGCTCGCTCGAGGAGGCCGAAGCCGACTGGCGCGCGCTTGGGCTATGGACAGAGGAGACCCTGGCTGAGGTTCTGGTCGCGACGGCTCGGGAGGCGCCCGAGGCGCTCATGGTTCTGCATAGCGAGGCGGGCGTCGCCACCTATCCCCTATCGCAGATCCACGCGCTCGGCCGCGACGTCGCCGTGGCCCTGCACGCCGCCGGGATCGGGGCAGGCGATGTCATAGCGCTGCAACTGCCCAACAGCCTCGAGAACTCCGCGCTCTACCAGGGGATACTCCTGGCGGGCGCCGTCATCCTGCCGCTCAGCTACACCGCTGGCCCGGCTGACCTCACCTTCATCCTCTCCGACTCCCGGGCCCGGATGCTGTTCGTGTCCGACCACTGGCGCGGGACCGACTATGGCGACCGGGTCGCCAGGCTCGGATACCTGCCAGACCTGCGGAAGATCGTGATGCTTGGGCCCGCCGCTGCGCCCGGGACCGTCACCTGGGACGATTTCATGGCCGCCCGCGGCGCAGCGCCCGCCGTGGCGCGCGGGCCCGATGACCTCGCCATCCTGATGTACACCTCGGGAACCACCTCGAACCCCAAGGGGGTGATGCACACCAGCCGTACTCTCTTGGCCGAGTTCCGCAGCCGTAAGCATTTCCAGGCCGAGCGGACGATGTTCTCGCCCTGGCCCACGGGGCATCTGGCGGGCACGCTCGCCATACTGGCCCACGGGCTACTGGGTCTGCCCTCAGTGATGATGGACAAGTGGGACGTGGATGCCGCGGTGGACCTGATCGACGCTTGGCAGGTGGGCGGCGTCGGCGCCACGCCGTTCCATCTTTCCGCCATGCTGGCCTCCGCAGCCGCCCGGGGAAAGTCCTTGTCCAGCCTCAAGGCCGTGCGGGTGGGAGCCACCAGCGTTCCGGAATCGCTGATGGACCGGGCCGACGCCCAGGGCATTCCCATCGTGCGCAGCTACGGCTCGACCGAACACCCCACCGCCACCCATTGCGATTCCGGTGACGCCTACGAGGACCGGCTGCGGACGGACGGGCGTCCCTATCCCGGCACGGAGATCCGCATCATCGACGACGAGGGCCGCGACCTGGCGCCCGGCCAGGAGGGCGAGGTGGTGTTGAGAGGCCCCGAGCTGTTCGTCGGCTATCTGAACCCGGATCTGGATGCGGCGGCCTTCCTCCCAGGCCGCTGGCACCTCACCGGCGATGTGGGGCGGCTGGACGCGCGCAACTTCCTGACCATCACCGACCGCAAGAAGGACATCATCATCCGCGGCGGACAGAACATCTCATCGCGGGAGGTCGAGGACCTGTTGCTGACCATCGACGGGATCGAGGACGCCGCCGCCATCGCCGTACCCGATGAGCGGATGGGAGAAAGGGTCTGCGCGGTCGTGGTGCTGCGGGCCGGGTCCACCATCGCCCTTCCGGACGTGGACCGGGCGTTCCAGACCATGGGAGTCGCCCGTCAGAAGACCCCTGAACAACTGGAATTGCGCAGCGAACTGCCGCGCACGGCCAGCGGCAAGGTGAGGAAGGCCGATCTGCGCGCGGACATCCTGCGCGGGTTGGCGCGGAAGTAGCCATGGCCGAGCAGACCCTCATCACCCCCGAAATGGCCGAGGCGGTGGGCCGGGACTACGAGTGGACCACCTCATATCCGATCGAGACGTCCGACATCCGACGGTGGGCGATAGCCATGTACTACCCGGCCCCGCCGCCGTCGCTCTATTGGGATGAGGCGCACGCCAGATCCACGCGATGGGGCGGGATCGTCGCGCCCGAGGAGTTCAACCCCTTCGCCTGGATGCGCGCGGAACCGAGGGGCGACATGGGCTTCGACACGCGAAGGCCTTGGCCGGAGCTGCGGCTGGGCGCGCGTTGCCCGGATTTCCGCGCGAACATCTTCGCGGGCACGGCCACAACCTACACGGCCACCCGCATGCGCCCCGGCGATGTCATCACCAGCGTCCTCAGTCTCGTCGGCTACGAGGAAAAGCCCGGACGCGTGGGCCTCATGCTGTTCACCACCACGGAGAACCGCTGGACCAACCAGGACGGGGAACGGGTGCGCACGGCGCGCTCGGTCCTGATCCGCTATCTCTAGGCCCGCGAGATGATCGACCTCACCACGCTCAGGCCCGGACTCGAGATTCCGACGATTTCCCGGCCTGGCGACTACCAGTACTGGAACCGCTACGCGGCCGTGAACTACGAGTTCGCCGGCCACCACATGGACGATGCGGCCGCCCAGCACGAGGGGTTTGAAGCCGCCATCGGCATGGGCCCTTTCATCCATGCACTGCTGCACGTGCTGCTGCGCGAATGGGCTGGAGAAGATGTCGCCAGGGTCATCCATGTCGGCCTGCGCTCGCGCCGGCCATGGCTGCGGGGCCGGACCCTGATTCAGGGGGGAACCGTGACTGCGGTGCGCGAGGCGGCGGGTGAGCGCTTCGTCAGCCTCGACGTCTGGGGGGACGACGACACCGGCGAGCGCCTCTTCACCGGCGAGGCCGAGATCGCGTTTCCGGCGGGTTCACTTCCGCCGCCATGATGCTCCACAGGATGGACCGCGACGTTCGGCGCCGGCGGGCTTGCGGCTGGCGCAGCCGCCCATTCGGCGCTTTGCTGGCGGCCTTGTCCGGGTGTCCGGCGAGGCGGGCTTCAGGGGGATCGCAATGTCGCTCACGCTGATGCAGATCGGCATGAACACCGCCGACCTGCCCGGGAGCCTCGACCTCTTCTCCGAGGCCTTCGGATTCCGCAACGCGGGCGGTCAGTTGATCTCCGGCGACATCATCCAGATCCAGGGTCTCGACCGGACAAGCCGCGCCCTGATGTGGTGGCTGGTCGGCGCGCAGCCTCGCCTCCAATTCGAATTTTTCCACCACACCCAGCCGGCGCAGCGACCCTTGCGCGCGGACTGGACACCCGCCGACCTGGGCTGGAGCCGCTTTGGGATCGCGGTCGCAGCGTTCGATCACGCGGTTTCGGAACTGGCCAAGCGCGGCATCGCGCCGATCGCCGGCGAGGCCACCGTCGAGGGCCTGCGCCGCATGGCCTACCGCGACCCCTTCATCGGGGTCGTTGTCGAGGTGATGGAGGATGGGCCCGCGCTCAGAAACCTCGCGGGAAGGACCGGCGGACCCGCCCTTGTCTATGTCGCCGCTTCGGTGTCAGACCTGGGGGCGGCGCGGACCTATTATGAGGACGTCCTGGGGCTGCCGATCGCCACCGCCAACCCCATCCATCCGCCCGGCAGCGACGCCCTTTGGGGCCTTCCGAAGGCGCGGACCGAGGCCATTGTCGTCAATGCCGGCGGCGTGTTCCTTGAGATCGCACACTATGCGAGCCCTGAGGGCCGGCCGCGCATGGCCGACTATCGCGCATCCGACCAGGGCATTGTGAACGTGGCCCTGGGCGCCGCCCACCGCGCCCCGGTGGAGGCCGCGTTCGCACGGCTGGCCGCCGCTGGTTACAGGCCGCCCTTCCTGGTCGACGCGGGCGAGATGCTTGCGGGCTACATCACGGAGCCTGAGCGGGAAGTCGAGTTCGTGGTCATCCCGCCGCCACTCGAAGCGGCCCTGGGTTTCGCACCGGTGAGCCCGTTCCTGGGATCGCGCCGATGATCCGCTGATGCCCGCGCCGGCCGGCAAGTCATGGATCGGGCGCGGGTGCATGTTTGAACCTGGCGACCGCGGAAAACGCGGCGTCTCGATCGTCCGCGGACGATCATTGGGAGGATGACGATGTCGAAGAGGCCGTTCCAGCCTTCGCGTGAGAGCGTGCGCGGCGATGAGCTTGAATACTACGACCGCGTCATCGCCCGGCAGAACACCTACGGATATGGGCGCGAGAAGGGGACCGAGGCCGGCCCGCATTTCGGCTACCTCCTCCAGGCGCCCTACGTCGCCGATGCTTTGTGCGAGCTGGGCGCCTATTACCGCGGCCGGGGGGCGACCGAGGGCAGCTTCAGCCATGCCCACAGAGAATGGGCCGACCATGTCATCGGCAAGGAAATCTCGCTGGCGATCTTCTGGAGCCACATGCTGGACGGTGTCGCCAGCGGCCTGCGCATCGAGGCGATCAAGGCCCTGTGGGAGGGCCGCGACTGGGACCTCAACCGCGAGGAACTGATGCTCGCAACTTATATCCGTCAGGTCCTAACCAGCACCGTGACCCCGCAATCCTACGACGCTGTCGAGGCGCTGCTGGGCGTCCGCGGCGTGGTTGAATACACCGGCTGGATCGCGCACCTGCAACTCACGGCCCGGCTCATGGCGGCCAACGCCAACAGCGTTGGCCAGCGCCCCGACTACCGGGCGATGATCGAGGACCGCCTCAAGGCATTGCTGGACGGGACCGCCCAGCTGCCGGACGGGCCCCGCTTCACGAAAGCCCAATGAGGGGGATGGCGATGGCGTCCGGAAAACTCGACCGCATAGCCCTACTCGTCGATGACCTCGACGCGGCCATGGCGCAAATGGAGGCGATCTTCGACATGTCGTTCGTCCTGCTGCACGTCGACAAGATGGGCATACGGGTGGCCATCGGCGAAAGCGGCCTGGAACTGGTCGAGAAGACATCGACCACCTCAATCCCCGTCGAGCAGGTCTGGCGGCGGCCCATCGCCTCCCTTGAGGTGCGGGTCGATGATGTCGACGCCGCGATCGCCGCCATGCGCGAGGCAGGCTACGAAGTGCACCACTCGCTGGTGACGCCCGGTGGCGTTCCCAAGGTGCAGATGGGCAGCGCCTTCCACGACCTGCCGACCCTGCTCTACGCCGTGCCCCCCGGGGTGTCCTACGTCGAGGCGGTGAGCGGACGCAGTGGCGACATATCGGAGGTCGCGAACTACGCGCCCGATATCGATTGGGAGGGCCGCCGATGAGCGCCCGTCGACCGATGAACGCGCGCCTGGCGCGGCTGGCCCTGGCTGTCGCCGACCCCACGCGGATGGCGGCGGATCTGGGCGCGGTCTTCGGAATGCGCCTTGCGCCCGACGGCGCCCGGCTGCGCGGCCCTGACGGCTATGAACTTGTCCGGGCCAGGCCATCAGACGCGCCGCTCCAGGCTATAGTGATCGCCGTCGACGACATCGACGAGGCCCTGGCGCGGCTTGATCGGGTGGGCGCGTCGCGCGGCGCGGACACAATCGTCGATGGCCGGCGCGAGGTGACCTACACGGGCACCGTGCTCGGCGTTCCGGTCACCGTGCGTGACCGCCGTTCCACCTAGAAGGAGGCAAGATGCCCAAAGCACTCGATGTCATGCACGCCGCCAACGCCTGCGCCTACAAGGGCGACTGGGACGGCGTCCGATCCTACTTCCACGACGACCTCGTCATGTACGAGGCCGAGTCGATCCCCTATGGCGGCGCCTATCACGGACACGCCGGACACGCCGAACTGAAGAAGAAGCAGGAAGAGGCCTGGACCGACAACAAGATCACGCCGATCGCCTATGTGGGCGATGACGACCACGCGATCTCGGTGACCCGCAAGACCGCCACCTCGCGCGCCACCGGCAAGCCAATCGACGCCCACATCACCTCCTGGTGGAAGATGCGCGGGGACAAGGTCGCCGAAATCCGGGTCTTCTATGAGGATGCCGCAGCCATCGCCGCGGCGCTGACGCCATAGGGCGGGCGGCGTCAGGGCCTCTCAAGCCGGCGCGTGGCGGTCCGGTCGATGGTCGCCTGGCCGATGCCGCGAAAGGCCCGCACAGGTCCTTCGTGAGGCAAGGCCGCAAGCGCGTTGACGGCGTTGGCCGACATCGGCGCATCGGCGAAGGCCGCCGGGATGAACCGGAATTCGCCCTCTCCGGTCCAGGCCTGGTCGTAGCGCCAGCGCATGACATTGATCAGCGGCTGGTCGACATCGCTGCCGCCCCCTGCCGCGGCGATGTATTTCCAGCCGAAGGTCCGCACCTCGCCGGCCCGAGCGTTCAGCCGCTCGAGCTGCTCGTCTCCCATCGGCGACAGCGTCCTGGCCGCGCCCTCGACAATCGCCTCGTCATATTCGGCGCAGGTGAAGCGCATGGCCTCGTCCAGGTCGGAAATCCGCGCCGCGAGCTTGGGAAACCCCATGTACTCGCGCCCGGCGATCAGCGCCCCCGCCTGATCCACCCAAAGCAGCACGGCCAGGGCCGCGTCGATCCGGCCGCCGGCGGCCCCGAACTGCGCGCCGACGCTGACGACGATCTCGTTGTAGGAACGCCCCCCCAGGTAGTCGACGTCGGGATAGTGCATGTGGGCGACGGTCAGGGTCGGACGGTCGGGCACACTGAAATGGGCGGGCACCAGGGGTTCGACGGCCTCGCGGCGGGTATGGGTCGTCAGGACGAGCGCGCGGGCGCCATCCACCACCGTGCGGTCGGGGACCGCGGACGGACCGAAGCTTGCCGGCATGTCATAGCGCCGCTCCGCGTCCAGCCTTACCTGCATGCCCGCCTCCCTGGCCGATCTGCCGAAACAATCGCATACCTATTGTGGAGCGCCTATTCTCCGCAGCCTCGCAGGAGCAAGAGATGAGCAGCGTTGCGAACTTGGACTGGTCCACCTTGCCGCAGTGGGTGGCCGATCACATCAAACTCTACCATTCCGACCCCGAGAAGGCCCGGATGTGGCAGGCGCCGACGCCCGGTCTGCCGCCAGTGCAGACCTTGCTGCTCACCATGACGGGGGCGAGGTCGGGCCAGGTCCGGCAATTGCCCCTGATCTATGGCGAAAGTGGCGGCGTCTTCCTTCTGGTCGCGTCCCGCGGCGGCTCGGCCGACCATCCGGCCTGGTACAAGAACCTGGTCGCCAATCCGGACTGTGAAATCCAGGTCGGCGCAGCGCATCATCTTGTCCGCGCGCGCACCGCCACGGCCCAGGAGCGGCCAGCCCTCTGGGACGTGATGGCCAGGGTCTGGCCGTCCTATGATGAGTACCAGTCGCGCACGACCCGCGAGATTCCGGTGGTGGTGCTGGAGCCGCGTTAGCCGCGCTTGCGGAACCAGCAGGTTCGCGACAGGAGACGTCGCACCCACCGGAGGACGATCCCATGCGCAACGGCCTGACTCGCTACAGCGCCCTGATGCTTTTCGTATTGCCGCTGGTGTTTTCGCCCGCCGCCCAGGCCGCGCCGCCGGCACGGGTCAACGCGATCACCGACACTGTGGTCACCTCGGCTGGCGAGTTGCGTGTGACGCCGCTCTACCATGGCAGTGTGATGCTCCAGTTCGCGGGCAAGGTGATCCACATCGATCCCTGGAGCGAGGCCGACTATTCTGGCCTGCCGTCGGGCGACCTCATCGTCTCGACCCACACCCATGCGGATCATCTGGACCGGGTGATGATCGAGCGGCTGAAGAAGGACGGCACGATCATCGTCGGCCCGGACGCGGTGATCGACACGCTGAACTGCGCGCCTGGCTGCGGGCAGGTCGAAACGGTGAACAACGGCGAGCGGAAGACGGTCCTGGGGATCGGGTTCGAGGGCGTGGCGATGTACAACATCACGCACGGCTCAAGGCCGGGCATGCCCTTCCATCACAAGGGTGTCGGCAGCGGCTATGTCATGACCTTCGGCGACAAGCGGCTCTACGTCTCCGGCGACAGCGATTGCACGCCGCAGATGCGGGCGCTGAGGCACATCGACATCGCCTTTCTCAACATGAGCCCGCCGCGCACTATGTCGACCGTCGAGGCAGCGGCCTGCGCCAGGGCGTTCCGGCCGAAGGTCGTCTATCCCCTGCACTACCGGCGCTCAAATCCCGCGGATTTCGCTGAAGCGCTCAAGAACGAGCCCGGCATCGAGGTGCGCATCCGGAAACTCGAGGGCGAGCCTTAGGGCCGAACGGCGCGCCCCGAAGCCGCCCTCAGCCCCCGGAGAAATTGGCGGCCAGCTTGCCGCCGACGTCTGGCCCGGCCGCGCGCGTTTCCGACTGGCGTGAGGCGATGGACGCCGCCGTGCTCGCCCATGCCCTGGCCCCGACAAGGTCATAGGGGGCCTGGAGCGCGGCGAGGACCGCCTCGGCGCTTACGTCGGCCAGCGCCAGCTTCGGCGTTTCGACCAGGAAGTAGCGGCTGATCTCCCCGCCGGCCACGGAGATCACCTCACCGTTCGCCGTGCAGGCCGGATGGGCGAGCGCCGCGACGGCGGCGGCGACGCTGCCGGTCGGCGTGAGGGCCTCCATGGCGGCGAATTCCGCCGCCGACAGTTGCAGGGCTTCCTGGGTCAGCCGCGTGGCGGCGCCGGGCGAGACGCAGTTCACCCGAATGCCGGCGGCGCGGCCTTCGGCCGCCAGGCAGCGGCTGAGCGCGAATATACCGCCCTTGGCGGCGCCATAGGCCAGATAGCCCTCCATCCCGAACAGCAGGCTCGAGACGGTGTTGACCACGCAGCCGTCGCCGGCCGCGCTCAGGTGCGGCCAGGCGGCGCGGCAGGTCAGGTAGGTCCCGACAAGGTGGACGTCGAGATGGGTTCGGAACTCGGCCTCGGAAAGCTCGCCAAGCCCATGGCGGACCTGGGTGCCGGCGTTGTTGATCAGGATGTCGAGGCGGCCGTACCGCGACAGCGCCTGGTCGATCAGGGCCTGGGCGCCGGCCTCGGTGGCGATCGAGGAGAACTCGGCGACGGCCTGCCCGCCGAGACCCGCGATCTCGGCCGCGACGGCGCTCGCCGGGCCCTCGTCGTGGCCGCTTCCGTCAACCTTGACGCCCGGGTCGTTGACGACAACGGCTGCGCCGCGCCGGGCGAATTCCAGTGCGTAGGCCCGTCCGATGCCTCGACCGGCGCCGGTCACAACCACGACCTTGCCCTCGAAGTCGAGCCGGGGCGTGGGCTCTTGATGTGCCGCAGTCATCTCGGGTCGCCTCCTCATTTCGCGCAATCCGCCGCTGCTATTGGGCCAGCACGGCCAGCGGCGCCGGGTCGAAATATTCATCGATGCGGGTAATGCGCCCACCTTCGCAAGCGTAGCGGACCATCATCGGCAGAAGGATGTCGTGCCGGCCCGGAGATACCGCCCGCAACTCCTGCTGCTGGATGCAGCCACCGTTGATCGGCCAGCAGTTCAGCACCGCGATCGTGACCTGGCCCAGAGCGGGCAATCCCGCCCGGTAGACCGCGACGCTCTCTTCCGCTGTCTGTTCGCGCCGGTCGTGGCAGTGCCAGACCACCGCGCCTGGGGCGTAGAGGCGCTCGATTTCGTCGCTGTCGTGTTCCTCTATGGCCCGGACGAAGCGGGCCGCCAGGGCCGCCGCCTGGTCGCGTGAATCGTCACCCATCCTACAGCCCCTCCCGAAACGATGAGGCCTTCGCCCGCCTCCGGAAAAGCCGCCCGGGGCGGCGTGGCCCCGGGCGGAAGTCTTCCGCGACCCACTGGGTGGCCACGAGAAGCCGGGTGGGTTGCGGGCATGGGCGGCGCCTCAATGGTTTGCGTGTGGGCAAGTCGATCGGCGCCGCTCAACTTCAATCGTCACTGATCCTAGGAGCGCCGCCTCCAGATGTCGGGGCCGATTTCAGGGGGGATGGCCCTTACCCCCCATCGCGCGGGTGGCTGCGCCGGGCGCGAGGCCCGCGTCTATCTCGTCGGCTTTGCAACTGTATCATGAGGTTGCGGAGGCTGCCCGCGCGGGAAAACTGGTAATCGGTCGATCATGGGCGCTCTGAGCCGCGCCCTCCAAATCCGGATTCAAGGACGAGTTTGCCCCGTGTTCGATGATCTTCGCCGCCGCTATGTGGATCTTGCCCAGCCGCGCCTTGGGTCCGAGGTGGTTTATGCGACGGACGACTTCTTCGCGGACAGGTCTCGGCTGATCGATCCGGCGGCGCCAGTGTTCATTCCGGGCAAGTACGA
>CANJLK010000002.1 GCA_947475465.1 Caulobacteraceae bacterium
AACCAGATCGTGGAAACCCACTATCCGGGCATCAAGCAGAAGCTGGTCGCCGAGGCGCTGCGCATCTTCTACGACATGCGCAAGGTGCCCGGCCTGAAGAAGAAGCCGTCGACCTCGGAACTTCTGGACTGGCTCAAGCTCCTGATGGTGGAGGATATCGACGCCGACACCCTGGCCGAGAAAGACCCCACCAAGCTGATCCCGCCGCTGCACGGCGCGCTGCTCAAGAACGAGCAGGATGTCCATCTTTTCGAGCGCCTCGCGTTCCTGGCCCGGCGCGAAGGCGCGGGGTCCCGGCCGGGCCAGTCCTGAACGGCCTTACCGCGAATTCACTCGATTTCTGAAGGGGCTCCGGTCACGTTCCCGGCGAATGGACGGAGCCCGCCCCTATGAAGTCCCTGATTTTCCTCGCCGCCTCGGTCGCGGCCCTGTCAACCGCCGCCTGCACGCCGCCGATGAAGCCGGCCCGCACGGCACTCGACTGCCCCGCATCGCAGGGCTCGTTCAAGCGCGACAGCATCTCGGCCGACCGCAGGAGTTGCGCCTACAGCACCGCCTCAGGCGACCAGATCGAACTGCGCCTGGTGCCGGTCTCCACCAGCCCCGACATCACACTCAAGCCTATTGAGGACCAGGTGCGCGCGGAGGTCGGCTCGACCATCGAGCCTGAAAGCGCGGAGACCGCCGACACCGCGCGGAAGGATGCCGACGCGGCGCTCAAGAACGCCGACGCCGCCAAGGCCGACGCACAGCGGGCCGAAGCCGAGGCCCGAGAGGACACCAAGGGCGTCTCGGTGTCAGGTCACGGCGACAAGGCGCAGATCGACCTGCCCGGCATCCACATCACTGCCGACGACATCCATAACAAGGCCTCCGTGCGGGTCGGCGGCATCATCAAGGTCGACGCCAGCGACGACGGCGAGATCAGCCGCGTCGCCCGCGACGTACGCCTGCGCGGCGACATGTTCTCGCCCGAGCGGCGCGGGTTCCGCGCCGCCTATGTCGTCGTGAAGAACGAGACGACGGGCCGGTTCAGGACCATCGGCTACGAGGCCGGCGGCCCCAAGCAGGGCCCGCTGGCGGTCGCCATCGTCCGCGCCATCAAGGGTCACCACGACGACATCATCGAGGCGTCGCGCAAGCTCGTGCGCATCAACGGCGGGATCTAGGGCGAGGTCCCAGAAATCCCGCCCTGCGCCGGGCTGGAATCAGTCCGCCTTCTGGACCTCGACGACCTTGTAAGTCAGCGGCCGGCCGTCCTCGTCGGTGACGGTGACATATTCGCCCACGGCGAAGCGGTGTTCGCCCAGCCGGTGCACCGGCTCGTCATCGGCGCTGT
Source organism: Caulobacteraceae bacterium (assembly GCA_947475465.1). Taxonomy (GTDB): domain Bacteria; phylum Pseudomonadota; class Alphaproteobacteria; order Caulobacterales; family Caulobacteraceae; genus Phenylobacterium. Next base: position 1,340 of record CANJLK010000002.1, read on the forward strand.
CGCCGTCGTCATAGTCGAAGAACCAACGCGACCCGCGGCGCGCCAGACGGCCGTCCGCCGGATCGTCGTCCGGGGTGAACCGGCGCACCACGCAGGCGTCCTTGGATTTCGCATAGGCGGCCGCGTCCAGCAGGCCATCGTCGGTCAGCGGCGCGGTGAGCGCATAGCCGCGATGGTCGTCGCCGCCGGCGAACTCCGTGCCAGGGTTACGGGCAAGCCGCATGACGATGCGCGACAGGGTCATCTCGATTTCCTCGTGAAACAGCTAGTGAGACAAGAACAGCGAAGGCTGGTCGGCGTTCAACAGGGTCCGCGTCGTACCCCCGAAGATGAATTCCTGCAGCCGCGGGTGGCCGAATGCCCCGGCCACGAGGATATCGGCCTGCGCCTTTTTCGTGGCGTAAAGCAGCACGGGCGCCGCATCGCCGGAATCCGGCAGCACATCCACCTCGGCCTCCACCCCGCGCGCGGCGTAGTAGGATTGCAGCCGCTTGGGATCGAAGCTGCGGGAGGTCGCCTTCGGCGCTGCCAGGATCACCACCTTGGCCGCCTTTTCGAGAAGCGGAAGCGCAAGGCGAGCGGCCCGCGAGGCTTCCTTGCCTCCGTCCCAGGCCACGGCCACGACCCCACCGATCTTCAGCCCTTCACGGGCGATCAGCACCGGCCGCTGCTCGTCGGCGAGCATCTGCTGGAAGGCCTCGCCCAGCGGGCCGCGGCCCCGTGCCGGATCGTCAGTGAACACCACCACGTCCGACAGCCGGCTTTCGGCCGAGAGACCTGCCCAGACCGGCGTCTGCAGGGAGATGAAGCGCTTCTTGGCATAGGAACAGGCGTCCATGACCGCCTGGGCGTTGGCTTCGCCGGCCCGCGCGGCCTCCTTCAGAGATTCTAGGGCAGTGGTCTGCACCCCGCCCATGAAACCCTCGCCCATCCAGGGCATGACGTCGGCCACGTCGGCCGGCGTGTAGACCCCGCAGGCCTCCGCGCCGAACGGCTCGGCCAGCATAACCGCCGCCGCCACCGCGGCCGCGTCGCCCGCGCCTCCGGACATCGGCGCAATGATACGAGCCCAACTCATGGTCTGTTCCTTCCTCGCCTTGACTTCACCAAGGGTCTTGCGCCCGGCAACCTGCATTGATCTTTGTCAGGCCTTGGGTCAGTGCACGTATCCGACTGTGTAGGGAATGCGCCGGTGAGGAAAGGGCTGCGTCGAGCAAATGGGGCGCCCCGGGCGTGGCAGCGGATGCTGTCGGGCCGCCGGCTGGACCTGCTCGACCCCTCGCCCATGGACATCGAGATCGAGGATATCGCCCATGGCCTGGCCAGGGTCGCGCGGTGGAACGGCCAGACCCTCGGCGAACACGGCTTCTCCGTCGCCCAGCACTCCGTGGTCGTGGAGGAGATCGTGGCCCATATCCAGCCCAGGACGGAACCCCGCTGGCGGCTGGCGGCCCTGCTCCACGACGCCTCGGAATATGTGATCGGCGACATGATCTCGCCGTTCAAGGCGGCGCTGGGCATGGATTACAAGACCTTCGAAGAGCGGCTCGAGAACGCCATCCACGTCCGGTTCGGCCTGCCCGCGAAGACGCCGCCCGAGATCAAGCGCCTGATCAAGACGGCCGACCGGGCCTGCGCCTTCTTCGAAGCCACCCAACTGGCCGGATTCAGCCATGCTGAGTCGCTGGATTTCTTTGGCGCGCCGCCGGCCGGTTATAGCCTGGTCATCGAGCCTCAGCCCCCGGCCGTGGCCCAGGCGGCCTATGTCCAGCGCTTCCATACGCTGTCGGCCGCCGCCGGGTACGAATCCACGCCCACAGCCGCCTTCAGCACCGAATGAGCGGGCCCTCCGACAGCGCCGTGATCATCGGCCTCTCGGCGGTGGTCGTGGCCATCCACGGGGATGAGGCGGTGGTTCTGACCGTGCGGCCGCCCGGGGCCAGCCTGGAGGGCCTGCCCTTTGGTCCGTTCGATCCATTGGGCCACCGGACCTTCGAACTGGCCATGCGGGCCTTCGTGACAGCCCAGACACTGTTCAATCTGGGGTACGTCGAACAACTCTACACCTTTGGCGACAAGGGGCGCGACGCGCCCGTGGCGGATATGGGCGCGGGCCTGGGCGGTGCGCAATCGCAGGCCGAGCGGGTGATCTCGGTGGGCTATTTGGCCCTGACGCCGGCGGCCATCGACACTCACGCGCCGGACAGCCGTTGGCGGCCGTGGTCGCGGTTCTTCCCTTGGGAAGACTGGCGTGGCGGCCGGCCCGCCGCCCTGCCGTCGATCGAAGAGGCGCTGCGCCGCTGGGCGGGCGGCGATGCGCAGCGGCTCAGCCGCGCTAGGCTGTTGTTCGCGCTCGACGGCGCGCCCTGGAACGAAGAGCGGGTGCTGGAGCGCTACGAACTCCTCTACGAGGCGGGCCTCGCCCAGGAAGCGGCGCGCGACCGGCACGAGCCCACAAGCCCCCTTCCCGCGCCCCTGGTAGCCGCGCTGGGGGAACCCATGCTCTCCGACCACCGCCGCATCCTGGCCACCGCCGTCAGCCGCCTGCGGGGCAAGCTGAAGTACCGGCCGGTGGTCTTCGAACTTATGCCGGAGGCGTTCACCCTCTCGGCGCTGCAGCGCGCCGTCGAGGCGATCACCGGTGTCGCGCTTCACAAGCAAAACTTCCGCCGGGCGCTGGAAAGGGCCGAGCTGGTCGAGGGCCTGGGCCGGCTGGATTCCGAGACCGGCGGGCGGCCTGCCGAGTTGTTCAGGTTCCGGCGCGAGATTCTTGGGGCGCGGCCGGTGTCGGGACTGACGCTTCCGCTGCTGCGGGATTAGCCGCCGCCCACTGGGCCTTCAGCCTGGCGCTGGTGTCGCGGCTGCCGTCCGGGCTCCAGCCCGGCGGGCCGAACAACCAGCCCAGCGTATGGCGGGGCTGGCGGAGGATGTCCTGGACGATCCCGATCCACTCGTGGAAGGCGACGCGGAAGATGTTGAATCCGCCCAGGTTCCTGACGATCCCGTAGCGGCAGGCCTCCTCGTCCAGCTCCGGTTGAAATGTTCCGAACAGGCGGTCCCAAACGATCAGGATCCCGGCATAGTTGCGGTCGAGATAGCGTGGGTTCCGTGCATGGTGCACCCGATGATGCGAAGGGGTGTTGAAAACCGCCTCGAACCAGGCCGGCATGCGTCGGATCGCTTCGGTGTGGATCCAATACTGGTAAACTAGGCTTAGGCCCTTCTGGATCGCCACCATGGCCGGCGGAAAGCCCAGAAAGGACAGTGGCAGCCAGAGCAGCCACGTCCCCGCCAGCCCGCCCGTCCAGGTCTGCCGCAGCGCGGTCGAGAGGTTGTAGTGCTGAGAGGTATGGTGGTTCACGTGGCTGGCCCACCAGAACCGACGCTCGTGGCTGATCCGGTGGAACCAATAGTAGGTCATGTCCTCCAGCAGGAAGAGCGCCACCCAGGCCCAGACGGCGGTCATCGGAATGGCGAACAGCCGGTACTGATAAACCCAGACCGCGGCGGCGAAACTGGCGCCGGCGGTCAGTACGCCGGCCACCTGCGAACCCAGGCCCATGCCCAGGGAGACGGCGGTGTCCCTTGTCTCGTAGTGGGCCCTGATCTTGCCGGCGCGCGCCAGGACGATCTCCAGGATCACCGTGGCGATGAAGAAGGGCGTGGCCAGCTTCACCGGCTCGAAGGCGATACTCATGCCGCGCGGACCCCACGAACCTTCTCCAGCCCCTGTGGCGGCCAGGCCGGCATGACCAGGGTGGCGCATGGCGCGCCGGCGTCCGCCAGGTCTATTCTCACCCGCCCATCACGGAAGCTGGCCGCCAGCGCCTGGGCCCAGGGCAGCTGGCGGGCCATATAGGCGTCGCCCACCTGGCAAAGCACCAGGGCCAGTCCTCCGGACTTGGCCACTGCGCCAGCGCCGTCGCCGGCGATCCAAACGCCGTCAAGGATGCGGCCGGGGAATTCTTGGGCGAAAAGCGCGCGCGCATAGGCGTCGGTGAGCGGGCTGCCCGGCCGGGCGATCTTCGCCCAGGCCGCCAGCGCGACCAGCAGGGCGATGGCGACGCCGGAGGCGGCCGTCTGAATGAAGAAGGCGGTATTCATCGCCCCGATCCTCCCGTTTGCCCGGGAGGCTGCGCGCTGAACGGCGATCAGGCAAGGGAAAGCCCTCGGTGTGCCGGAGGGCCTTTCGCCGCGGCCTTCCCGCGCGGCGGCCGGGGGTCCGCTCGACGCCACAACATGGGCGAACGGCGTATCCGCCTTACCGGTCACAAGCCACCCGGGGGCGACCGTCGACCTCCGGATGCGAATTTGTCCGTCACCAAATCCCTCGCGCCGCGTTTGGTCAGCCGCAGCAACCCCCGGGGGACCAGATCATGGCCAAGACACCTTCCAAACGCGCGCCCGCGCCGAAAGCGGCCGCCGCGCCAAGCTCCGTCGGGGTCGGCGGGGAAACCCATCAGACCGCCTCCGCCGCGGATGCGCGCCTCACCACGAATCACGGCGTACCGCTCAGCGACGACCAGAACTCGTTGAAGGCAGGACCGCGCGGCCCGTCGCTGCTGGAAGATTTCGTCCTGCGCGAGAAGATCCAGCATTTCGACCACGAGCGGATCCCGGAACGGATCGTCCACGCCCGCGGTTCGGCCGCTCATGGCTATTTCGAACTGACCAAGTCCTTGGCCCGGTTCACGCGGGCCAAGATCCTCACGGAGGTGGGAAAGCGCACAGACGTGTTCACGCGGTTCTCGACCGTCGCGGGCGGCGCGGGATCGGTGGACACGCCGCGCGACGTGCGCGGCTTTGCAGTCAAGTTCTACACCGTCGAGGGCAACTGGGATCTGGTCGGCAACAACATCCCGGTCTTCTTCATTCAGGACGCCATCAAGTTCCCCGACCTGATCCACGCGGTGAAGATGGAGGCCGACCGCGGCTACCCACAGGCCGCTAGCGCGCACGACACCTTCTGGGACTTCATCGGCCTGATGCCGGAAGCCACCCACATGATCATGTGGGCGATGTCGGACCGCACCTTGCCCCGGTCGCTGCGGATGATGGAGGGGTTCGGGGTCAACACCTTCCGGCTGCTCAACGACAAGGACGAGCCGACCTTCGTGAAGTTCCATTGGCGTCCCAAACTCGGGACCCAGTCGACCTGCTGGGACGAGGCGGTCAAGATCGCCGGCGCCGATCCCGATTTCCATCGTCGCGACCTGCATGAAGCCATCGCGGCGGGCGCCTTCCCCGAGTGGGAGTTCGGCGTGCAGCTGCTGACCCAGGCCGAGGCCGACGCCCTGCCCTTCGACATCCTCGACGCCACAAAGCTGATCCCAGAGGAACTCCACCCCATCGAGGTGGTCGGCCGGATGGTGCTGGACCGCAACCCGGACAACTTCTTCGCCGAAACCGAGCAATCGGCCTTCCTCCCGACCAATGTGCCGCCAGGGATCGATTTCTCGGAGGACCCCCTGCTGCAGGGCCGGCTGTTCTCCTATCAGGACACCCAGCTCTCGCGGCTGGGCACCGTGAATTTCCACCAGCTGCCGATCAACCAGGCCAAGGGCTGCCCGTTCCAGAATATGCAGCGCGACGGCCACATGCAGATGCAGATTCCCAAGGGCCGGGCCAACTACGAGCCCAACAGTCTGGCTGCCGGCGGCGAGGACGGCGGCCCGCGGGAGGATCCGCAAGGGGGCTTCCGGAGCGCGTCCCTGCAGGCCGAGGGGCCGAAGGCGCGGCTGCGGGCCGAGAGCTTTGCCGACCACTACAGTCAGGCCCGGTTGTTCTTCCGCTCACAGACTCCGATCGAGCAGGCCCACATCGCCAGCGCCCTGGTTTTCGAGCTCCCCAAGTGCAGCTTCGAGCATGTCCGCGCGCGGATTCTCGCCAATCTGCAAAACGTCGACCCGGACCTGGCGACGCGAGTGGCCGACGGGCTGAGCGCCTCCCTGCCGGGCGCCTCAGCGCCCGCCGCCAAGCCCTTCGACATGGATCCCTCCCCGGCGCTGCGGATCGTCGGCAAGTATCCCGATACTCTGCAGGGCCGGACGCTCGCCATCCTGGTCACGGACGGCGCCGACCGGGCGGTAGTGACGGGGGTCCGCGCCGCTGCGGAGGCCGAGGGCGCCACGGTCAAGATCGTCGCGCCCAAGGTCGGCGGCGTCACCCTGAAGGACGGCAAGCGCCTTGCCGCCGACGGTCAACTCGCCGGCGCCCCCTCAGTGCTTTTCGACGCGGTGGCGCTCGTGCTCTCCACCGACGGCTGCGCTCAGCTGCTGCGCGAAAGCGCGGCGGTGGATTTCGTCTCCAACGCCTTCGTCCACCTCAAGGCCATTGGCTTCACACCGCAGGCCCAGCCCTTGCTGGACAGAGCGGGCGTGGCGCCTGACGCGGCGATTGTGGACATGTCCGGCGGCGCGAAGCCGTTCATCGTCTCGGCGCGGGGCCGTCAGTGGGACCGCGAACCCAAGGTGCGCACGCTGGCTTGAGAACCAGGCGCGGCCGCCACCGCGGCCGCGCCCGATCGTCACCTAGGCATAGGATGCGCCGCCGGCGCGTTAATCGCCGACAGGTCCAGCAGGAACAGCAGCGCGCCCCATTCATCCGTAACGGACACCTGGAAACAGTCGTCCCGCCAAACAGCCCAGGGCCGCTCATCGATCAGCTGGGCCATGACCTTGGCCGCCTCGATCCGCGCGGCGTCGTCGTTCTCCAGCAGCGTGCCTTCTTCATCATGGAAAGGCTGGCTGTTCTCGGCGTGAAAATAATACCGGTGCACCCGACCCCAACGCTCCAACTGCGGCGCTTGTAGCTTCGACCGCCCAAGGCGGACGCCCGTTCCTTAGCCGAATGGGGCCCGGACGGGTGCAGAACCGACCGGGCTTTTTGTTAGTTCCAAGCGCCACTTAGCTGGGATTCGAGGCGGCGGGCGGCGCCTCCGGCTTGGGGTGGGCCGCCTTCCAGTCCATGGCGGCCCGCACCCGGCGCCCCACGGAGGGATGATTGTAGAAGAGCACTTCTTCTAGCCGCGAGGGACTCGCCGCCCGGTACTCGATTGTCTTGACCAGCGCCTTGGCCAGCCCATCAGGCTCGTCGAAATGTTCCAGCGAAAACCGGTCGGCCGCGCCCTCGCTCGTCCGGATGATCGAGTTGGTGACCGGCGAGATCAGCAGCATGAAGACTGTGATCATCGCCCCCAGCACCGGCAGCCCGGCCGGGTCGGAAACGCCGCTGACGCCACGCGCGCCCAGAAGCCGTGAGGCTGGCGCGAACAGCCGGTCGATCAGGAAGAACCCGAGGAGCGCGACCAGGCCGAAGGCCAAGGCGTTCTTGAAGATGTGGTGCAGGACGTAGTGGCCCATCTCGTGGCCGACGACGCCGCGCACTTCGGAGAGGTCGGCGTCCTTCTTGAACATCACGTCGCTCATCGCCACGCGGGCGGTCCCGAACATCCCCGACACATTGGCCGAATAGCGGTTCGACTGCTTGGAGCCGTCATAGATCAGGATCTTGTCGTAGGGCACGCCGACCTGCTTGGCCATGGCGACGATCTCGTCGCGCATAGGGCCGGCCGGCGCGGGCTTGTAGCTGTTGAACAGCGGTTCGATCACCAGGGGCTGCACGGCGACGAGGAGGACGAAGCCCACCACCAGGCCCACGGCGCTGAGCGCCCACCACAGCCGAGGCGCCCGGCGGATCAGCCAGTAGAGGACCCCGAACATGATCAGCGCCATGATTACGCTGACAGCAAGGGAGATGCCCTGTTCGCCCAGCCAGCCCCAGAAGGCCTGGCTGGTCAGGCCATAGGCCTTTTCACGCCACCAGCCCGCATAGACCTGCCACGGCAGGTTCAGAACGGCCTCCAGCACCGTATCGACCGCCACCACCGCCAGGACCGCGCGCCAGGGCCTGGGCCCTTGCCGCTCAACGCGGTCACGAACCCGAACCAGGACGCCGGAGCGCACCACGATCAAGGCCACAAGCACACTGACGAGAGCGGTCCACAACAGCACCCAATACCCGCCTTGGGTATAGGCCGTCGCCTTGGCGTGCTGGGCCGGCGTCAGGATGGCCAGGTAGGCCTGTGTCGCCGCCGCCGGATCGAATGGTTGCGCCATGGCGCCCTCCCCCTGTTCCCCAGGGGAGGAGGCCAGAATTCGCTACAGTTGTCAGGTGACAAAGCCGCAACGTCTCTTGACGCGCAGTCGGGGGAGCTAGCGGTCCTTCTCGCGTTCGCCCAGCGCGGCCTGGGCGGCGGCCAGACGGGCGATGGGGACGCGGTAGGCCGAGCAGGAGACGTAATCCAGGCCAACGCTTTCGCAGAACTGGATCGAGGCGGGATCGCCGCCGTGCTCGCCGCAGATGCCGAGCTTGACGTTGGGCCGCACCGCCCGGCCGCGCTCGGCGGCGATGCGGATCAGGTCGCCGACGCCTTCCTGGTCGATGGTCACGAAGGGGTCGCGCTCGAAGATGCCCTTGTCGATGTAGGCGTTGAGGAAGCGCCCTGAGTCGTCGCGGCTGATCCCGAAGGTCGTCTGGGTCAGGTCGTTGGTGCCGAAGGAGAAGAACTCGGCGTTCTCGGCCAGGTCTCCGGCGCGGATCGCGGCGCGGGGCAGCTCGACCATGGTGCCCACCAGATATTCGATGATGCGGCCCTTCTCGGCCATGACCTGTTTCGCCGTCTTATCCGTCAATTCACGCAGGAACTTCATCTCTTCGCCCTTGGCGACGAGGGGGTGCATGATCTCCGGGATCGGGGCCGGACGGCCGGCGGCGGCGACCTCGCAGGCCGCCTCGATGATCGCCTGGACCTGCATCTCGTAAATCTCGGGATATGAGACACCCAGGCGGCAGCCGCGGTGGCCGAGCATGGGATTGGTCTCGTGCAGCTCCTTGGCCCGGCGCAGCAGTTTGTCGGCGTCCAGTCCCGTGGCCGTGGCGACGGCGGCCACGTCCTCTTCCGTGTGCGGCAGGAACTCGTGCAGCGGCGGATCCAGCAGGCGGATGGTCACCGGCAGGCCTTCCATGATCCCGAACAGTTCGACGAAGTCGGCGCGCTGCATGGGCAGGATCTTGGCCAGCGCCGCCCGGCGCCCGGCCTCGTCGTCAGCCAGGATCATCTCGCGCACGGCGGCGATCCGGTCGGGGTCGAAGAACATGTGCTCGGTGCGGCAAAGGCCGATGCCCTCGGCGCCGAACTGCCGCGCGGCCTTGGCGTCGACGGCGGTCTCGGCGTTGGCCCGGACCTTCAGGCGGCGGAAGCTGTCGGCCCAGCCCATCAGGGTGGCGAAATCGCCGGAAAGCTCCGGCTCGATCATCTTGACGACCCCTGACAGCACTTCGCCGGTCGAGCCGTCGATGGTGATGATGTCGCCTTCCCGATAGACCTTGCCGCGCGCCCGCATCTCGCCGGCCTTGGCGTCGATCTGCAGTTCGCCGGCGCCGGAGACGCAGGGCCGGCCCATGCCGCGGGCGACCACGGCGGCGTGGCTGGTCATGCCCCCCCGGGCCGTGACGATCCCGCGCGCGGCGTCCATTCCGCGGATATCTTCCGGCGAGGTCTCCTCGCGCACCAGGATGACGGCGCCCATGGAGCCGCCGTGAGCCTCGGCCTCGGCCGCCGTGAAGACGATCTTGCCGGTGGCTGCGCCCGGCGAGGCCGGCAGGCCGGTGGCGATCACGTCGCGGGCGCTGGTTGGGTCAATGGTCGGGTGCAGCAGCTGGTCGAGCGAGGCGGGCTCGACGCGCATCACCGCTTCCTCCCGGGTGATCAGCCCCTCGGAGGCCAGGTCGACCGCCACCTTCAGCGCGGCCTTGGCGGTGCGCTTGCCGTTGCGGGTCTGCAGCATGTAGAGCCGGCCACGCTCGACCGTGAACTCGATGTCCTGCATGTCGCGGTAGTGGGTCTCGAGCCGCTCGACCACCGCCTTGAATTGAATGAAGACCTCCGGAAGCGCCTCTTCCATGGAGGGGTTCTTCTCGCCCATCTCCTCGCGGGCGATCTTGGTGAGCGCCTGGGGCGTGCGGATGCCCGCGACCACGTCCTCGCCCTGGGCGTTGATCAGGTATTCGCCATAGAGCCGGTTCTCGCCCGTCGACGGATTGCGGGTGAAGGCCACGCCCGTGGCGGAGGTTTCGCCCATGTTGCCGAACACCATCGACTGGATGTTGACGGCGGTGCCCCAGCTTTCGGGGATGTCGTGCATGCGGCGGTAGAATTTCGCCCGGTCGTTCATCCAGCTCGCGAAGACCGCGCCTACCGCGCCCCAAAGCTGCTCGTTCGGGTCCTGCGGGAAGGGATTTCCGAGGTCGTTCTGGACGGCCTGCTTGTAGTCGGCGACCACGGCTTCCCAGTCATCGGCCGAGAGCGCGGTGTCGATGGTGACGTCCAGGCGTTCCTTGTGCTCGTCGAGAATCTCTTCGAACATATGGTGGTCGAGGCCGAGGACCACGGCGGAATACATCTGGATGAAGCGGCGATAACTGTCGAAGGCGAAGCGCCGATCGCCGGCCAGGCTCGCAAGGCCTTCGACCGTCGCGTCGTTGAGGCCGAGGTTCAGGACGGTGTCCATCATGCCCGGCATGGACGCCCGCGCACCGGAGCGCACCGACACCAGGAGGGGATTGGCCGCGTCGCCGAATGTCTTGCCCGTCAGTTCTTCGACACGCTTCAGGCCGGCCGCGACCTGGCCCTGGAGTTCGGCCGGATATTGCTGAGCGTTGGAATAGTAGTGGACGCAGGCCTCGGTGGTGATGGTGAAGCCCGGGGGCACCGGCAGGCCAAGCGACGACATCTCGGCCAGGTTCGCGCCCTTGCCGCCCAAAAGGTTCTTCATCGCCGCATCGCCGTCGGCGGCGCCGCCGCCAAAGGCATAGACCCAGCGCGTCTTGACCAGGGTGTCTGCGCTCATCGAAGTCCTCTCAGATCTAACCCGTCACCAGGCTGAAGTCGGCGACGCGGCCCATGGCGTCGCGGACCTTGGCCAAAAGCCGCAACCGGTTTTCCCGTTCAGCAGCTACATCGGAGTTCACTAAGACCTTGTCAAAGAAGGCGTCGACCGCAGGCCGCACAGCGGCCAGTCGCGTCATGGCCGTGGCGTAGTCCTCGGAGGCCAGCGCCTTGCCGACCTCGATCTCCATGTGGCCGATCTCGGCGATCAGGCCCGACTCCTCCGGCGGCGCGCCGGGCAGTTCCGCGGGCTCGCCGGACGTCAGGGCGCCCTTCTTTTCCTCGGCCTTGAGGATGTTCACGGCGCGCTTGTAGCCCGCCAGAAGGTTGGCCCCGTCCTCGGTGTCCAGGAACCCGGCGATGGCGTTCACCTTGGAGACGACGCGGACCAGATCGTCGTCGCCCAGCGCGAAGACCGCATCCACCAGGTCATGCCGCTGCCCCTGCTCGCGCAGGAGCACCTTCAGGCGATCGGCGAAGAAGGCGAGGAGCTCGGTCGACACGAAGGTCTTCAGAGGCAGCCGGGTGCGGGTCTGAAGCAGGATGCGGATCACGCCCAGCGCCGCGCGGCGCAGCGCGAAAGGATCGCGCGAGCCGGTGGGCTTCTCGTCGATGGCGAAGAAGCTGACCAGGGTGTCGAGCTTGTCAGCCAGTGCGACAGTGGCCCCGGTGGACTGCACCGGCACGGCGTCGTTGGGTCCCTGCGGGCGGTAGTGGCTGCGGATCGCGTCGACGACCTCCGGGTCGAGGCCTTCCTTCTCGGCGTAATAGCCGCCCATGACGCCCTGGAGTTCGGGGAACTCGCCGACCATGCCGGTGACGAGATCGGATTTGCACAGTCGCGCGGCCAGGACCGCATTGGCCTTGGTCTCGGCGTCATCGCGGACGTAGGGGGCCAGCTCGGCGGCCAGCGCCTCGATCCGCCCTACCCGCTCGCGCATGGTGCCGAGCTTGGCGTGGAAGGTTACGCCCTCCAGGGTAGGGAGGCGGTCCTCCAGCCTGGTCTTCAGATCTTCGTCCCAGAAGAAGCGGGCGTCGGACAGCCGCGCCGAAAGCACCTTGGCGTTGCCCGCGGCGATGGCCGCCCCGCCGTCCGCCGCTTCGATATTGGCCACGGTGATGAAGTGCGGAACCAGGAAGCCGGTGGCCGGGTCGCGGACGGCGAAATACTTCTGGTGGGTGCGCATGGAAGTGCGGATCACCTCAGGCGGCAGGTCCAGGAACGTCGGGTCCATGTCGCCCAGGACCGGCGTCGGCCATTCGGCGAGGCCGGCGACTTCGTCCAGCAGACCCTCGTCCTCAACCAGTTCGAAGTTACGCGCGAAGCAGAGGGTGCGGGCGGCGTCCATGATCCGCTCCTTGCGCTCCTCCGGATCGAGGACCACGAAGTGGCGGGCGAGGCCGTCGGCGTAGCTGTCGAAATCGCGGGCCTGGAACGGCTGGGCGTCGCCCATGAAGCGGTGGCCTTCCGAGGTGTCGCCGCTCTCGATCCCGTCGATCTGGAACGGCACGACCTCGCCATCGAAGACGCAGAGGATGCGCTTCAGGGGCCTGACCCAGCGCAGCGTCCCACGCCCCCAGGTCATGGACTTTGGCCACGGGAAATTGCGGACGATCCCGTCCACCATCTCACCCACGATCTGGGCTGTAGGCCGGCCATGCTTGTGGATGTGGGCGAAATAGAGCCCGTCGCGTTCGACAAGCTGGTCGCGGGTCAGCCCCGTGGAGCGCAGGAATCCCTCGATGGCCTGGTCGGGAGACCCGACGCGCGGACCCTTGCGCTCCTCATGGCGGTTGCTCTGCGCCGCCGGCAGACCTTCGGCCACCAGGGTCAGACGCCGGGGCCCGGAGAAGGTCTTCAGGGCTTCAGGCAACAGGCCTTCGGCCGCCAGGCGCTCGCGCGCCATGCGCTCGAGGTCCCTCGCCGCCTGCGCCTGCATGCGCGCGGGAATCTCTTCCGAGAACAGTTCGATCAGCAGTTGGGGCATGGTCAGGCGTTCCCGCCTTCATTGGCGACCCAGGCCTCGGCGCACATCTTTGTCAGGTCCCGGATGCGGCCGATGTAGCTCTGGCGTTCGGCGACCGCGATGGCGCCTCGCGAATCCATCTTGTTGAAAAGGTGGCTGGCTTTCAGGACGTGGTCGTAAGCAGGCAGGACGATGGCCTGGCCCTGCGGGCCCTTCATCGAAAGAAGGCGCGGCACTTCGGCCTCCATGTCCTCGAACTCGCGCTTCAGCATGGCGACGTCATAGCCGTGGAAATTGGCCTCCGACTGTTGGCGCTCGTTCTCGAGGAACACATCGCCATAGGTCATGGAGGTCTCCAGCCCCGGCTCGTTGAAGGCCAGTTCGGTGAAGTGGTTCACGCCTTGAAGGTACATGGCCAGGCGTTCCAACCCATAGGTCAGCTCCCCCGCCACCGGCCAGACGTCCAGGCCGCCGACCTGCTGGAAGTAGGTGTACTGGGTCACCTCCATCCCGTCGCACCAGACCTCCCAACCCAGGCCCCACGCGCCGACCGTGGGATTCTCCCAGTCATCCTCGACGAAGCGTATGTCGTGCAGGCGCGTGTCCAGGCCGATGGCCTCAAGGCTCCCCAGATAGAGGTCCTGCAGGTTGTCGGGGTTGGGCTTCAGTATCACCTGGTACTGGTAATAGTGCTGCAGCCGGTTGGGGTTCTCGCCATAGCGTCCGTCGGCCGGACGCCGGGAGGGCTGGACGTAAGCCGCCCGCCAGGGTTTGGGGCCCAAAGCGCGCAGCACTGTCGCTGGGTGCAGGGTCCCTGCCCCCACCTCGATGTCGTGCGGCTGGAGGATCACGCAGCCTTGGGCGCTCCAATAGTCGTGGAGCTTCAGGATCAGACCCTGAAACGATAGCGGCTTTTCAGACATGGTTCGGGGGCTGTTCGCAGGCGCAAAAAAGTCGGCGGACCATAGGGCCCGCCGACCTTGGCTTCAACCCGCCGTGAAGGCGGAAGTCAGCGGCCGCTAATTGCCCTTGGCGGCGGTGTGCTTGCCGGCGTTGGACATCGGCGCACCGTACTTGGCGCGGTTTTCGGGGGTGTCGGGCACCGGACCGTTGGTGGTCATCGACGTGGTGACGCTGGCGCCCTGGCCGAAGCTGCCGGCGGCGGCGGCAGAGGTGTCTGTCGTGGTTGTCGTGGTGACGCCCTCGTTGGTCGTCGTCGTGGTCGGATTGACGCTGGTGGTCAGCGTGCTGCTGCCCTGCGGCGCCATGGCTGGCGTACCGGCGTCGGGCGTCTGCGAGGACATGGTGCTGGAGGTGGACTGCGCGTGGGCCGCACCGACCATGAGGGCGGAGACGGCTGCGGCGGCGAATATGGCCTTGAACGTCATGGGGGTGAAACTCCTTCGATCCCGTGGACCTCTAAAGCCCCACCCCCGGCGTTGGTTCATTTCTTCTTCTTGGTCACCGTCTTGGTCTTGGTCACCACCTTGGCCGGCGCGGGCGGCGGCGGCGCGGCTTCCGGCGGCGGCGCGGGTTCCGCCAGGACCAGAGGAACGGAGCCGGCGATCAGCACATTGTCGACCACCTGGATGGTCCCGTTGGGCGTGGTCACGTCGGGCTGGGTGATGGTGGCGTTGTCGGCCTTGATGACCCCGTCGGTGCTGCCGTCGAGAACGATCTTGTCGCCGGCGCCGGACGGCCAGGGACCGCGGGTCCCCTTGATCTTGGTGGTGTCGACTTTGGCGTTGATGATGTGGTGCAGCAGCAGCTTTTGCAGCGCGGTCTTGTCGGCCATCAGGGCGTTGAGCTGGCCGGCCGGCAGGGCCGCGAAGGCGGCATTGGTGGGGGCGAACACCGTCATCCCGGGCCGGGTCTGGATCATGCCGGCCAGGTTCACCGCATCCAGCGCCTTCACGAAGGTCGAGAAATCGGCGGATTGGCGAAGCGTGGCGGCGGTGTCGCCGCTGGGAACGAGCTTGGCCGCGACGGCTGTCGGCGCGGACGGGGCTGGCACAAGGGCGGGTTCAGCCGGCGGCGCGGGCGCGGCGGCGGGCGCCACGGCCTGGGCGTTCACGCCGGCCTGGCCGACTGCGCGGGCCGTCCCCTGGACCGCGGTGGCGGCGGGACCGTCGGTGCTGGCCTTGCCGGTCGCCTGGGCGGCCTGCTTTTCGGTCTGGGCTGTGGCCGTCGCGGGCGCCTGGGCGAAGGCGGGCGCGGCAAGGCCCGCCATCAGCGAAAGCGCGGCGGCGGCGGTCAACAGTCGGTGATTGGGCATTTAGTCCTCAAGTTGAATTTGAACAGCCTCGGTGAACGCTCCTGGCGCCACCAAGGTTCTCAGACAAGCACGCACCGCGAGGCCCGCAAGTTTCCGCCCTCACAGGTTCGTGAAGGCTCACCTGCCGAGCATAGGATGAACGCCCCGGGGCCCACAATCGCCCAGTAACCATTCAATTGCGGCTTTGATCGCACAGAAATTAGGCGCCTCGCGCCTTCTTGCCGGGCGTTGACGCAGCGTCCGACCGCTCAAGCTCCCCGGCCCGATACCGTCTCCCTAACGCAGCGAACGATATGGGGAAAATCGTTGCGGGCAGCACTCAACTTATGGACGGGCCGGCCCACCCTCAAGGGTCGCACGGGAGCGAGCGGATGAAACTCATCATGGCGATCGTCAAACCCTTCAAGCTGGACGATGTGCGCGAAGCGCTCACCGCCGCCGGCGTCGAAGGCCTGACGGTCTCGGAAGTCAAAGGCTACGGACGCCAAAAGGGGCAGACCGAAATTTACCGGGGCGCTGAGTACCAGGTGAATTTCCTGCCCAAGGTCAAACTCGAGGCGGTCGTCGATGACGCCGCCGCGGCCAAGGCTGTGGAGGCCATCAAGGCCGCAGCCGCCACGGGCAAGATCGGCGATGGCAAAATTTTCGTCCTCAACGTCGAGGACGCCGTTCGCATTCGGACCGGTGAAACCGGCGCCGCGGCGCTCTAGCGGCCAGTGAAAAGGGGACAAGCAAGATGAAACTGATGGGTTTTAAAAGGCTGGCCGGGCTGATGCTCGCAGCCGCGATGATCGGAGGCCCGCTCGCCGGCGCCGCGGTCGCACAGACACCGGCGCCCGCCGCGGCCCCGGCCGCAGCTCCGGCTGCCGCCGCCCCCGAGGCGGCGGCGCCTGCCGCAGCCCCGGCCGCCGAAGTCGCACCGGCCCCCGCGCCGGCCGCGCCCGCCGCCCTGCCGACCCCGGTCGATAAGGGCGACAACGCCTGGATGATGGTCTCCTCGGTGCTGGTGCTGCTGATGATCGTCCCGGGCCTGGCGCTGTTCTACGGCGGTCTGGTGCGCCAGAAGAACATGCTGTCCATGCTGATGCAGACCACGACCGTCTGCGTCATCGGCATGATGGCCTGGGCCTTCTGGGGCTACTCCCTGGCCTTCACCGACGGCGGGTCGCATGACCTGTTCCTGGGCGGCCTGAGCCGGCTGTTCCTGAAGGGTCTGACCCCCGCCAGCGTCGCGGCGACCTTCTCGACCGGCGTCTACATCCCGGAGATCACCTTCGTCTGCTTCCAGATGACCTTCGCCGCCATCACCGCCTGCCTGGTGCTGGGTGGGGTGGCCGAACGGATGAAGTTCTCGGCCGTAGTGATCTTCTCGGTGCTCTGGCCCCTGCTCTCCTACTACCCCATCGCCCACATGGTGTGGTGGTGGCCTGGCCCCGACGCCATCGCCCACGATCCGAAGGCGCCGGTCCATGCCGGCTACCTCTGGACCGCCGGCGCGCTGGACTTCGCGGGCGGCACCGTGGTGCACATCAACGCCGGCGTAGCCGCCCTCATGGGCTGCCTTATCCTCGGACCCCGCAAGGGCTACCGTTCGGAAGCCATGCCGCCCCACTCGCTCACCCTGACCCTGGTCGGCGCGGGCCTGCTGTGGGTGGGTTGGTTCGGCTTCAACGCCGGGTCCAACCTCGAAGCCAACGGCTACGCCTCGCTGGCGATGATCAACACTTTCCTGGCCACCGCCGCGGCGGGCTTCTCCTGGGCGGGCGTCGAGTGGATCACGCGCAAGAAGGCCTCGATGCTCGGCATGGCCTCCGGCCTGGTCGCCGGCCTCGTGGCGGTGACCCCGGCCTCCGGCTTCGCCGGTCCGATCGGCTCCATCGTACTCGGCCTGATCGTCAGCCCGATCTGCATCTTCTTCTGCTCGGTCATCAAGAACGCGCTGAAGTATGACGACAGCCTGGACGCCTTCGGCATCCACGCCATTGGCGGGATCGTCGGCGCCCTGGCCACCGGCATCCTGGTGTCCGCCAGCCTCGGCGGCGCCGGCATCGTCGACTACACGACCTGCGGCCTCGACAAGGACTTCTCCACCTGCGACGCCCTGGCCAGCTACACGATGATGGGCCAGTTTATCACCCAGCTGAAGGCCGTCGCCGTGTCCTTCTGCTGGTCCGCGGTGGCCAGCTCCATCGTCTTCTTCATCATCAAGTTCACGGTCGGCCTCAAGGTCAGCCTGGACGTGGAAGAAGAAGGCCTGGACATCGCCGAGCATGGCGAACGCGCCTACCACTACTGATCTGGGTCTCCAGGTCGCGACGGAACGGGGGTCCTTCGGGGCCCCCGTTTTCGTTTGGGCCTATGCGGGATCTGGCCAGGGACCGCCCAGCCGGCAGCGCCGCACCCACCAGTCCGGCGCCATGGCCTCGAGGCGTTCGGCCAGGCTCTGCGCCTCGATATCGCTGGCGCAGAGCGCAAAGCAGGTGCCGCCCGAGCCGGACACCCGGGCCAGTAGGGTTTCCGGCTCGTCCTCCAGTGTCTGCAGGACGGCGCCGACAGCAGGCTCGACAGCCAGCGCGGCGGCCTGCAGGTCGTTGCGCTGCCCCCCCAGCCAGGCGGCCAGTTCGACGGCGCCCTCGAAGGTCTCCGGCATGGCGGGCAGGTGGGTATCGCCAAAGGCCGCTCGCTCGTCGAAGCGGCGATAGACCTCGGCGGTGGAAACCGGGCGTCCCGCGTTGACCAGCACGGCGTCGATGGCTGCGAAGCCGGGCGGCGGACTCAACTGCTCTCCCCGCCCCTCGGCCAAAGTCGGACGGCCCCAAAGACAGGCCGCGCCGTCAGCGCCCAGGCCGGCGGCGATCGCCTGCAAGGCGCCATCGTCGAACGGCAGTTCGAAGACCTGCCGCAAGAGGCGAAGCGTCGCGCCGGCGTCGCTGGATCCCCCGCCCAGCCCCGAGGCCACCGGAAGCTGCTTGTCGAGGGTCAGACCCACAGGCGCGAGGGGCCGGCGCGCGTGCGCGATCAGGGCCTGGGCCGCGCGCATCACCAGATTGTCGCCCTGTCCCAGGCCGGCCCCGAAGGGCCCGCCCACGCGCAATTCCAGCGCCTCGGCGCGGTGGGCCGAGACCACGTCGCCGATATCGGCGAAAGCCATCAGGCTGCACAGCGGATGATAGCCATCGGGCCCGGGCGGGCCCACATGGAGGAACAGGTTGACCTTCGCGGGCGCGAAGGCGGCCAGGGCCACGGCGCTACTTCCCGGCGACCTTCGGCGCGACGCCGTCCGGTCCCAGTCCGGAGGCGATCTTGGCCGCCGCCCGGTCGCGAATCTTGTCCTCCGGCTTCAGGGTCAGCACGCGGCGCCATTGGAACAGGGCCTCGTCGCGCCGCCCCACCCGCCAGTAGGCGTCGCCCAGGTGGTCGCTGATTTCGGGATCTCCGGCTTCAAGCTCAACCGCCTGCTCGAGCTTCTCCACTGCGGTCTTGAAGTCGCCCATCCGGTAGTACGCCCAGCCCAGGGAATCGACCATGGCCCCGGAGCGTGGATTGGCGGCGACCGCCTTTTGCACCATGGCCATGGCCTCGGGCAGGCGCTCACCACGGTCGATCCAGGAATAGCCCAGGAAGTTCAGCAACTCCGGCTCGTCCGGATGGGATTTCAGCGCCGCCTGCATGTCGGCCTCGGCATCCGGCCAGCGCCCAACGGCCTGGTAGTTCACACCTCGCGAATAGAGCAGCCGCCAGTCCGGGGTCTTGCTCTGGCTGATGACGCCGGTCAGGATTTCGGCCGATTCCGCCCACTGTTCGTTGACCCGCAGCAGGTCCGAAAGCGTGATCCGCGCGTCGACGTCGCCCGTGGCCGCCGCCACCCGCGCCAGCCTTAGCGCCATCTCCTTGTCGTCAGCCGCCTGGTAGGTCCAAGCGAGCTTGGCCTGCGCTGCGCTGAATTCCGTCGAGCCGGGCTTGGGCTGGCTGTAGGCCAGCCGCGCGGCCTCGGTGTCGTGATTGGCCTGCATGAGGTCGCCGACCATCACCCAGGCCTCGTCCCTCTGCGGATCGAGCCGCAGGACAAGCCGAAGGTAGGCCAGTGCGATCTGCCCCTGCTTGGCGGCGATCATGGTGGCGGACGGGGCCAGCATCGCCTGGGCCGCGCCCTCGCGGACGCTCGGCGCCGCTGGCGCGGGCTTGCCGCCCTGCGCGCGGTCGCGGGCCGCGGCTAGGGTGGCGTTGTCCGGGTCCTGGGCCAGAAGGGTCCGGTAGAGGGACGCCGCGTCCGCCCGCCGCCCGCGTCGCTCCAGGAAGCCCCCATAGGCCAGGATCGACATCTCGCTGGGACTGCCGCCGGCGACGGCTTTGAAGTCGGTCTCGGCTTCGTCGAAACGCCCGGCCCGTTCGAAGAGGTAGGCCTGCCCCAGCTGACCGAAATATTCCACGACGCGGTCGCCGCGCACTTGCGGCCGGACGAGAGAGCCCTCCACGTCGCCGGCGCCGGCCGCCGCCCAAGGCTCAAGCAAGGCCGCCGCCGGCTTGTGCGGGAAGGCGATGGCGTCGTTGGCCAGCAGCGCCCTGGCCTGCTTGTCCTTGCCCTGCGCCAGGGTCTCCACGGCCACGACGAGCTTGCCAAGCCGCTTGCCGGATTCGGTTGCGTCGTCGCCGGCGGGCGCCAGGGTTGCGGCCCGGGTCACATCCCCGGACAGCAGGGCGGCCGTAAAGGCCCGCTCGGTCACCAGGCCGTCATTGGCGCTGGGCGCGCGCGCCAGGTCAAAGAACCTCGCCGCATCGCTGTTGCGGCCATCGTTAAGCGCCGCCTCGCCCGCCAGGAACATCCCATAGGGAGAGACCCCGACCGGCAGATCGGCGGCCTGCTGCTGCGAAGATGCAGGCGGCAGCGACGCGCAGGCCCCCAGCAAGATCATGGGGGCCACGGCGGAAAGCAGGGACAGGCGCATCGGCGGACTTTCGAACTTAAGAATGGCCGCCGCAAGGCGTCTTACATGTTGGGATAGTTCGGTCCGTCCCCACCCTGTGGTGTCGTCCAGACGATATTCTGCGAGGGATCCTTGATGTCGCAGGTCTTGCAGTGGACGCAGTTCTGGAAGTTGATCTGGAACTTCGGGTTCTGCCCCTGCTCGTCATAGAGCACCTCGTAGACCCCCGCCGGGCAGTAGAGCCTCGCCGGCTCGCCGTACTTCGGCAGGTTGATCGAGATCGGCACCGAAGGATCGCGCAGTTTCAGGTGCGCCGGCTGGTTCTCGTCGTGGTTGGTGCTCGACAGGAACACGCTGGAGAGCTTGTCGAAGGACAGGACGCCATCGGGCTTGGGATAGACGATCGGCTTGTGATCCTTGGCGAGACCCGTGGAATCGGCGTCGCTCTTCAGATGGTGCATGGTGCCGAACAGCGACGCGCCGCCGAACAGGCTCGTGAACCACAGGTCGAACATCGACACCGCGCCGCCCAGCATGGTGCCGAACTTGGTCAGGATCGGCTTGGCGTTGCGTACGGTGTGCAGTTCCTTGCGCACCCACGACCGGTTGAAGGCTGTTTCGTATTCCACCAGGTCGTCCGCCGACCGGCCGGCCTGGATAGCCGCATAGGCCGCCTCGGCGGCCATCATCCCGCTCTTCATGGCGTTGTGGCTGCCCTTGATGCGCGGCACGTTGACCATGCCGGCGCTGTCGCCCAGCAGCACGCCGCCCGGGAAATAGAGCCTTGGGATCGACTGCAGCCCGCCCTCGGAGATCGCCCGGGCCCCGTAGGCGATGCGCTTGCCGCCTTCCAGGTGCTTGGCGATGTCGGGGTGCTTCTTGAAGCGCTGGAATTCATCGAACGGCGACAGCCAGGGGTTCTTGTAGTTCAGGTGCACCACGAAGCCGACGGCCACGTAGTTGTCGCCGAAATGGTAGAGGAAGCTGCCGCCGCCCGTAGCGTCGTCCAGCGGCCAGCCCACGGTGTGCTGCACCAGGCCCGACGAAAATACTGCGTCAGGGACCTGCCAGATTTCCTTCAGGCCGATCCCATATTTTTCCGGATCGCAGCCCTCGGCCAGGCTGTAGCGGGCGCGAAGCTGCTTTGAGAGCGAGCCGCGCACGCCCTCGCCGATGAACACATACTTGCCATGCAGTTCGATGCCCGGCTGGTAGTCGGGACCCTTGGCGCCGGTCTTGTCGATACCGAACACCCCGGCCACAACGCCCTTCAGCGCGCCCTTTTCGTCGAAGACAGCTTCCGAAGCCGCCATGCCGGGATAGATCTCCACGCCCAGGCCCTCGGCCTGCTCCGCCAGCCAGCGGCAGACGTTACCGAGCGAGGCGATGTAGTTGCCGTGGTTGTGCATGAAGCCTGGCATGGCGAACATCGGCAGGCTGGCCGAGCCCTGCGGCCCCAGGACCACGAACTTGTCGCTGGTGACCGGTGTCTCCAGCGGCGCGCCCATCGCCTTCCAATCCGGGAACAGCTCGTTGATCCCCTTGGGGTCGATGACGGCGCCGGACAGGATATGGGCCCCGACCTCGGAGCCCTTTTCGAGCACCGCGACGGTGATCTCGGTCCCGGCCGCCGCCGCGAGCTGCTTCAGACGGATCGCGGCGGAAAGGCCGGATGGACCAGCGCCGACGATGACAACGTCATATTCTATCGCCTCGCGCGGTTCGCCCTGATCGGCGATGTCTTCGCTCATAGCCCCGTTGCTCCAATGATCGTCCGGGCGACTTATCGGAAGGTCACCTAGCGGCGGTCAAGGAAAACCCCGCAATCCGAACCGCGGGCAGAGGCCATGGCGGCCGATCAGTCCTTGCCGGCGTAGGCGGCCTCCAGCGCGGCCACGTCGAGCTTGCCCATCTTCATCATCGCGGTCATGGCCCGATTGCGCCCCGCTGCGTCCGATCCGCCAATGGTCTCGAACAACTGCCGCGGGACAACCTGCCAGGAAACGCCGAACCGGTCCTTCAGCCAGCCGCAGCGGCCGGGCTCGCCACCCTCAAGGCCAAGCTTCCCCCAATAATGGTCGACCTCGGCCTGGCCCTCACAGTCGATGACGAAGGAGACGGCTTCCGTGAACTGGTACAGCGGCCCGCCGTTGAGCGCCGTCACGCGCACCCCGTCCAGTTCGAAATCGGCGGTCATCAGGCTGCCCGGGGGCCGGCCATGGATTTCCTGGCCCGCCTCGGAGTAGCGCGAGACGCTGAGCACCTTCGAGTTTGGAAAGACCGAGACATAGAGGTCCATGGCCTCCTCGGCGCGGTCATCGAACCACAGGAACGGATGTATCTTCGGCATGGCGGTCTCCCTTTCGCTCCCGCAGGACGCACGGAATGCGCCGGTTCCGACAAGGTCCGCGTTTTTCGCTATAGAACGCGCCATGAGCAACGCCCCACGTCTACGCCGTCTCCTCGACTTGCCCGGGGTCGCCGACCTGGAATTCAAGGCCGTGATGAAGCGCGAGTTCGCCGAGCCTCTGGCCCGCGCCGAACATCCCGAAATCGACGAAGTCTCGCGAGCTGTCTTCGGGATCACGGCCGATGAGGCCGAGGACACGCCTCGCCCGCCCGGTTGGGACGCGCCTGAGCGCCTGGCGATCCCGAAGCAGGTCTTCGCCTTCGAGGACGCCGGCTGGGACGTCACCGACGACAAGCGCCGGCCTCTTCGCGTGCTGGGCCATTTCAACCAGCAACTCTGGCTGGCGATCCGCGGCGTCGCCGGCGAACTGCCCTTCCTGCCCGAAGGCGACGACAAGAAGCCCGATCCCTGGGGCGCCTCCCTGGCGGCGGACGCCAAGCGCTTCAAGCGGCGATAGAGGGCCGGTCGGGAATCTGAGATAAGAGGCCATGAAACCTCCCGTGAAGCGCTTCGCCGATCTGAAACCTGCTCCGAAGGCGCCGGGCACCTTCGCCCCGCCCACGCCGAAGGTATCGCGCCAGAAAAAGGCCAAGGTGCTCACGCCCGCCGAACGCGCGGCCTTCCTGGCGTCGCGGCCGGACCTCAAGCCCAAGGTTTAGGGCCATCCAGTCGATCCGGCCCATTGCCTAGGCCGCCTCAAAGGCGGCAACTGTCCCGCCAGAACCGCGATCAGGGACGGAAAAGATGACCGCGAATATTCCCCCGACAAGCCTGCAACTGCGCTCGCTGTTGAAGGCGGACGGCGCGCTTGAGCTATCCCTGGCCGAGGTCGCCACGCCGGCGCCCGCCGAAGACGAGGTGTTGGTCCGCGTGGAGGCCTCGCCGCTCAACCCCTCCGATCTTGGCCTTCTCATCGGCCCGGCAGACCCGGCGACGGCCATCGTGTCCGGCCGGCCGGACAGGCCCAAAACGACCCTTGCCGTACCGCCTCGGGCAGTTCAGGCGCTGGCGGCCAGGCTGGGCCAGTCGCTGCCGGTAGGCAACGAAGGCGCCGGCGTCGTTGTCGCCGCCGGCTCAAACCCGCAGGCCCAGACCCTGTTGGGCCGCCACGTCGCCCTGATCGGCGGGGCGATGTACGCTCAGTACCGCACGGCCAAGGTCCGCGACGTGCTGCCCCTGCCACCGGGCGCGACCTCGGCCGACGGCGCCTCGTGCTTCGTCAACCCATTGACCGCGCTCGCCATGGTCGAGACCATGCGCCTGGAAGGTCACACCGCTCTTGTCCACACGGCGGCCGCGTCGAACCTGGGCCAGATGCTGAACCGCATATGCCTGGCTGACGGAGTGCAGCTCGTGAACATCGTACGCAGCCCGGCGCAGGCGGCGATCCTGAAGGAAATCGGCGCCTTGGAGGTGGTCGATTCGTCCGCGCCGGACTTCGCGGACGCCCTCACGGAAGCGCTGGTCCGCACAGGCGCGACCCTGGCTTTCGACGCCATCGGCGGCGGCCGGCTGGCGGGTCAGATCCTGAGCGGCATGGAGATCGCCGCCAACCGCATGGCCACCAGCTACAGCCGCTACGGCTCAACCGTGCACAAGCAGGTCTATATCTACGGCATGCTGGACACCGGCCCGACCGAACTTGTGCGCAACTTCGGCATGGCCTGGGGCGTCGGCGGCTTCCTGCTCACCCCATTCCTTCAGAAGATCGGACCCGAGGGCGGTGCGCGGCTGCGGGCTCGGGTGGCGGCGGAGCTGAAGACGACCTTCGCCAGCCACTACACCGCCGAGATCGGCTTGGCCGAGGCCCTGAAGCCCGAGGTCATCGCCGCCTACAACCGCAAGAGCACAGGCGAGAAATACCTGATCACCCCCCAGAAGGGCCTGGCCTGACCGACCCTCGCCTCTCCGCCATGCCGGACAGCCCGCTTCCCCCACACCTCGACACGCAGTTTCAGCAGGGCCTGACCTGGCTGCGGGAGCACCTGCTCAATCACGCCGAGCAGACGTTTCGCCAAGTGCTGACCGCCGAACCCCGACACACGGCCAGCCGGCGGCTTTGGGGGATCGCCCTGCACAAGCTCGGCCGCCGCGCCGAGGGGATCGCCGCGATCGCTGAGGCCGTGCGCGGAGCGGATGACAATCTGCGCGGACTGGCGGACCTGGCGGTGGCCTTACGCGACGACGGACAGTTCGACGCGGCGGCGAATGCCTATGCACGGGCGCTGGCGGCCCAACCGCCGGGCGCCCACGCCCCGCCCCTGGCCGCTCAGGTGTTCTCCACCGACCGGGCCGCCCACGACTTCCGGATCGTCGACTACCCCTACCGGGCCGAGATTCGCTATGGCGCCGGACGGCCGTCCCACCCGGAGTTGGCAGGCCTGATCGGCGGCGGAGACAGCCGCTACAGCGCCTTCCTGCGCAATCTTGGCGATCTGCGGGCGGACTTCGCCGCCATCCCGCTGGGCGGCCGCTACGAGGACGCCGGGCCGTTCTGGCTGAACGCCTGGTTCCCGCCGCTGGACGGCATGGCCCTGACCGGCATGCTGACGCAGCACAATCCGGCGCGCTTCATCGAGATCGGTTCCGGTGTCTCCACCAAGTTCGCCCGCCGCGCGATCGCCGGCCATGGACTGCGCACGCATCTGACCTCCATCGATCCCGAGCCGCGCAACGAGGTCGACCGGCTTTGCGACACCGTGATCCGCCAGCCCTTGGAGCGGTGCCCGCCCGAAACCTTCGCCGCTCTGGAGGCTGGCGACATCCTGTTCCTCGACAGTTCCCACCGCGCGTTCCAGGGGTCCGACGTCACGGTCTTCTTCCTGGAGATCCTGCCGCGCCTTAGACCGGGGGTGATCGTCCACATCCACGATATCTACCTGCCGGACGACTACATCGCCGGCCATGTGCCCAGGCTCTGGAACGAGCAGTATCTCTTGGCCACAGCGCTGATTTTCGGCGCTGAACGGTTCGAAATCCTGTTCCCCAGCTGGTATGTGGGCCGGGACGCGGCGTTGGGGGCGGAGGCGGCCCGGCTGTTGCGCCTGGGGCCCTTGACCGATCTCAATCTCTATGGCGCCAGCTTCTGGCTTAGAACTGTCTAGGAGACCGACATGGGCGCCTTTCCCGACGACATATTCACCGAGCCGGCGAATGTCGATCCCGACACGCTCGCCAACCTCGGACCGCTTCGCCGGCTGGCCGGCGTCTGGGAAGGCCGCAAGGGTATTGACCTGAACCCCAAAGCCGAGGGGCCTGAGCGCCGCAAGTTCATTGAGCGCATCGAGTTCCAGCCGATCGACCCCCAGACCAACGGGCCGCAGCTCCTCTACGGCCTGCGCTATCACGTCCACATCAACACCGAGGAGGAGCTGGCCACATTCCACGACCAGATCGGCTACTGGCTCTGGGAGCCCGCCACCGGCCTGCTCATGCAAAGCGTGACGATCCCGCGCGGCCAGTGCGTGCTGGCGGGCGGCCATGCCGCCGCCGATGCGCAAACCCTCAAGGTCGAGGCCCGGCGTGGAAGCACGGAGTTCGGCATCGTTTCGACGGCGTTCCTGGAGCACGCCTTCCGCACCGAGTCCTACAGCCTGGAGATCACCTTCAATCCGGACGGCTCCTGGCGCTACGTCTCCGAGACCATGCTGGCGGTGCGCGGCCAAGCGGACCTGTTCAACCATCGTGACGTCAACACCCTGGTGAAGGTCGCCGAGCCAGAGCCGAACCCGCTTGCGGTCCTGGTCAGCGCCCAGGAAAAGCCGGCCAGGGCCTGAACCAGCGCATGACACCCACCGGTCCCGCCAACCTGTCGCCGGCCCAGGCCGAAGCCCTGCTGGCGTTCTGGGCCGAGGCCGGCGTCGACGCCATGCTCTTCGATGCGCCGGTCGACCGGATCGCCGCGGGCCAGATCGCCCGACCCGCGCCCCCTGCCCGGATCCCACCGCCCGCGCCAGCGCCCCACGCCGCCGGACGGCCGCAGCCCGACGTTTCCGCGGCGGTCATTCAGGCCCAGGCCCTGGCAGAGGCCGCGGGTGACCTGGAAGCCCTGGCCGCCGCCATCGCGGCCTTTGAGGGTTGCCCGCTACGGTTCGAAGGCGCGGCGTCCAAGGCGGTCTTCAGTCGCGGCGACTCTGGCGCGCCGGTGATGGTGATCGGCGAAGGCCCCGGCCAGGAGGAAGACCAGCGGGGCCAGCCGTTCGTCGGCCGCGCCGGCCAATTGCTCGACCGGATGCTGGCCGCCGCCGGCCTGACGGACCGGGTGTTCATCACCAACACGGTGTTCTGGCGACCGCCCGGCAACCGGACCCCGACACCCGGTGAACAGGCGGTCTGCGCCCCCTTCGTAGCGCGGGCTATCGTCCTGGTGCGCCCTAAGGTCCTGCTGCTGGCCGGGGGGGCGTCGGCCAAGGCCATGCTCAACACCACCGAGGGTATTCTCTCGCTGCGGGGACGCTGGCACGAGTGGCGTTCGCCCGACGGAGCGCTGGAGATTCCCGCCATGCCGACACTCCACCCGGCCTTCCTTCTGCGCCAGCCGGCGGCCAAGAAGCGCGCCTGGGCCGACCTGATGACGCTGACTGAGCGCCTCGACCGGCCTCACCGTCCGGCCTGAAGCCCAATCCGGCGAAGCAGCGGCCGTTCGTCGGAAGCGTGCACGGCATGCTGATGTCCCGGCGCCCGAACCGCGGCCAATCGGCGCAATTGTTCCGGTGAAGCTTCCGCTTGGGGTTGATCGTTCACCCTGGTCGGCTAGCTTGCCCGCCGGGGTTCACGAGAAGAGGACCGTGGTGACTCGCGAAATGCGAGGCTGCGGATGAGACGGCATGACGCTGATGAAGCGCCTGCGCGTCGGGGCGACCGCCCTGACCTGCTTCGCCGCCATCGCAGCCCAGGCGCACGCCGGGTCGCTGCAAGCCCTTTCGTACAGCGATGTCCGCGCCTATTCCGCCGCCTTCGAGGCCACTGAGCGGGGCGATTTCATCGACGCCCAGATGCAGTCGGGCGCGGTGCAGGACAAGTCGCTGTTGGGCTACCTGTCGTTCCGCGAACTTATGCATCCGACGGCTCACATCGCGGCGTTCGACGAACTTTCCGGCTGGCTGGCCAAGTTCCGAGACCTGCCGATCGCCGACCGGATCTTCGCGCTGGCCTCCAAGCGCCGGCCTGACCCGAGCCTCCAGGCGCCCCGGCCGCTGATCACCCTGGCTGACGCGCCCGCGCCCACTGCCGCGCCGGAGCGGGGCCGACGCGCCCGCGAGGCCTTCTATTCGGGCGATGTGCGACGGGCCCTGGCGCTGGCGCCCGGAGCCGGCGAGCGCTGGATCGCGGGCCTGGCCGCCTATCGCCTTAAGGAATATGGCCGGGCTCAGGGCTATTTCGCCGAGCTTGCCGCCGATGCCGGGACCGACGCCTGGACCCAATCGGCCGCCGGCTTTTGGGCTGCCCGCTCCGCCCTGATCCAGGGCGATGGCGATGGCGCCGACCGCTTCCTGGCCATCGCCGCGCGCAACGACGAGACCTTCTATGGGATGATCGCCCGTCGCCAGGCTGAACTCAGGACCTCTGCCCGGCAGCAGCAGGTGGCGGACGATCCCGTGGGCCAACTGATGCTGACCGCTTACGCTCCCGCGCAGGCGACCCACGCCCAGGACCTGGCCCAGTTCGTGGCCGACGACCCGCGCGCCCACCGGGCCGCCGCCCTGGCCCAGATCGGACGCGGCGCGGACGCGGTGCAGGAACTGCGGGCGGGACTGGCCCTGGCTCAGACCTCGGACGCGCGCGCCCGCTGGCGGGCCCTGACCGAGGCGCTCGGAACTTCCCTGGCCGATCGCGTTCAGCCGCCCCGGAACGCCGACTTAGACTATCCGATGCCCGACCTCAGCCCCCGCAACGGTTTCACTGTGGACAAGGCCCTGGTCTACGCTGTCGTCCGACAGGAGAGCCGGTTCAACCCGCAGGCCGTTTCGCCGGTCGGCGCGGTGGGCCTGATGCAACTGATGCCGGAAGCCGCTGCGCGAGCGGCGGGCGACGACAAGCTGCGGAGCGACACGAGCCCGCTCTTCGACCCGGCCTTCAACCTGCGGGTCGGCCAGGATTACCTGACCTGGCTGATGGAACGGGGCGTGGGCCAGAACCTGCTTCGGGCGGTCGCGGCCTATAACGGCGGTCCTGGGCTGGTGCAGAAGACCGCCCAGGCGCTCGGCGACCCCGCCGACGATCTGCTGCTGATCGAGTGCCTGCCGGCCCAGGAGACGCGCAACTATGTGGAAAAGGTCGTCGCCGGCTATTGGACCTATCGGCGGATGTGGGGCCAGGACGCCCCGACTCTCGATGCTGCCGCCAGCGGCGCACTCGCCGACCCGCGCCTGGACCTAGACCAGACGGGCCGCCCCGCGGCGAAGCTGGCCGCGCAGTCGCTTGAGACTGGGGCCCGCTAGGCCCGCCGCCGCATCCCGGGTGATTAGGACGCCGAAGGGTCGTGGCTGAAGAAATCCGGCCTCCCCCTCGATGGTCGCGTCACCGCCGCCGCCGCGCACGTGCTGGGCCAGTGCTTCCAGCCAACCGGGCTTCAGGCGAATCTTCGCCGGCAGGACCAGCAGCCGTTCGGACCGCGCCTCGGCGATGCCGCCGGCCAGGTCGGCGACCAGTTCCGCACCGGTCTCCTCGCGCAGGACCGCCAGCAGGTCAGGCGGTCCGCCGCCGGCGATCAGCACCTCGCGAACCAGCCCTTCGACCGAGGCCGAGGTCAGGCAGGCCAGAAGGGCCGGCAGCCTGTCCCCCGCATCGGCCGTCTCGACGATCACCGTGAGCATGGCCCTAAAGGCGCGTGCGCCGCGCCGAAGGTCAATGGCGCGCGGGCCTAGTCGCCGGCGACGATCCCGGTCATCAGCTTGATCAGCAGCGTGGACTCGACCGCCTCGACCTCGGTGCCTTCGCCCGCATTGGCGGCGACCAGCACCCCGCCCATTTGATCGGGCGCCAGGGCAATGAGCGCGGTCGAGTAGCCGTTGGATCCGGCGTGGGTCAGCATCCGGATCGGGGCGGTCTTCGGCCAGGTGGTCCGCACGCCCCAGCCCAGGGCGGCGGCGGTGTCCCCCTGGGGCTTGTGCAGCAAGACATAGGTCGAGGCGGCCAGCAGCCTGCCCTGCCCCCGCTCGCCCGCCATCTGGTCGATGGCGAACGCCGCCCAGTCCCGCAGGGTCAGGCGCACCGCGCCCGCCGGGGCGAACAGCGGCGGGTTGTCGGCCTGCAGCCCCACCAGTGGCTTGCCGGCCTTGTGACCCAGGATCTCGCCCCCTGCATAGGGCTGGAAGTCGACCTTCATGCCCAGGGGACGAAACACCTCTTGCTGCATCAACACTTCGAAGGTCTTGCCCGTGGCCCGCTCGGCGATCGCACCGGCCAGCACATAGTCGCTGTTGGAGTAGGCGGAGGCCGCCCGCGCCGAACCGATGGGCGGCTCATTCAGGACCTGGCGGGCGAAGTCCTGGCGCTGGGTGGGCAAGGGCCGCCGATCCGCGAAGGCCTGGGCGATCATCTTCGCATCGCCGGTGTCGTCGAGGTCCCGCAGGCCGGCGCGGTGGGACAGCAGGTCCACCAGGGTCACGTCCCTGTATTCCGGCCGCATGGCGACTTCGGGCAGAAGCCGGCTGAGCGGTGTCGTCCAGGACAACACCCCCCGCTCCACCAGCCGGGCCACCATGGTGGCGGTCATCGCCTTGGCGTCCGAACCGATGTGCCAGCGCCCCTCGCGTGTCACCCGGTCGGGCTTTCCAGCTGCCCGTACGCCGTCCACCGCCTGTTCAGCGATCACGCCATGGCGGATCACGAGAAGGCCCATCGCGGGGATCTTGGGATCGTTGAGCGCCTCGGCGATCAGCGCGGGGAGAGCCTCCGATCGCGTCTGCGAGGACTGCGCCAGCGAATGCCTTGGCGCGAAGAGCGCCAGGCCGGCGCAAAACGCGCTCAAGAGGTGAAGAGCGGCTCTTTTCATCGGCTTCACTTGGCGGCTGCTTTGGTGCGGATCAGGCCAAGTCCCGTGGCGATCAGCCAAAGGGTCAGCCCCACGAAGCCTGCAATGGTCACCAGGGCGAAGACATCGCCCGCGCGGCCGAGCGCGACGGCCAGACCCTCGCCCGTTCCAACGATCATGGCAATGCTGGCCAGGCCGCCGAGCCTGCCGGCGATCTTCGCGCCTTCGGCCCGCTGGAGGGCCGCCACCTGGAGGACAAAGGCGGCCGTGAGCAGTTGGCCCAGGTGCTCGCCGATCGCCACCCCGCCCCAGGCGTTCAGGATGTCGAAGCTTTGCTCGGCGCCGAGGCGCGCCGCCGACGAGGCGGAAGGATCGGCGTGCAGGCGCGCCAGGGCGGGAACCGCGAACACCCAGCGCGAGAGACCGACTGCCTGAATGAGCCCGGCCAGGCCGCCCGCCAGGGCCGCGCCGATCGCCAGGGCGGGCCTTGCAGACAGGCGCTGGCGCGTGATCGCCAAAGCCGGGGCGATCAGCGTCAAGGCCAGGGCGCACAACATGAAGCCATGCCAGACGATGACCAGTATCGGCCCCCCCGCCGCGAACAGGTCGAGCGCCTCGCCCGCCGGACGCCGCAGGACATGCGGATAGTCGTAGAGAGCGCCCAGGGCGGAAAAGGGAACGTTAAAGGCGACGGCCAGCGCGATGACCGCGACACCCAGTCCGCGGGCCGCGTCGATTTCGCGCGCTTCACCGCCGGGGGCGGTCATCGGGGCTGTTCCAGTGCTGAGGGACATTGTGCATTTCCAGTTGTTGCTTGAGAGTGGCAACCCTCATATCACCGACCGGTGACATGCGTAAACGGATTTATCACCGACCAGTGACATTTTGTGCGAGAGGGCCTAGTTGACACGGGCCGTGACCCCGGAGACCACCTTGCCTGAACCCGCCGAATCCCGGACCCGCGACCGCGCCCGCACGGAGGCGGCGATCATCGCCGCGGCGCGGCAAGTCCTGGCTGAATCCGGTTTCCAGGGCTTCGGCGTCAATGCAGTGGCCCGCCGCGCCGATTGCGACAAGCAGCTGATCTACCGCTACTTCGGCGGCCTTGAGGGCCTGGTGGAGGCCATCGGAAGTCAGCTCGCCACATGGCTCGAAGACAGTCTCGCCGAGCCGGGCGAGGCGCCGCCCGCGACCTATGCCGACCTGGCGGAGCGGCTGATCCTGCGCTTCCTCGACGCGCTTCGCGCCAATCCGTTGGTCCAGAAGATCGCCGCCTGGGAGGTCGCCGATCCCTCCCCGCTCGTGGCCTGCCTGACTATGGCCCGCGGGATGGCGATGGTCCGCTGGATTGCCCGCATGCGCGGCGACCTGACCCCGCCGGCCGCCCTGGATGCCCCCGCACTCAACGTCGTGCTGATCGCCGCTGTCCAGCAGTTGGTGCTGTCGGGCGCATCGAGCGGCATGTTCTCCGGCGTTGACCTTCGGACCGACGCCGATTGGGATCGGATTCGAACTGCAGTCCGGCGGTTGGTGCGCGGGGCCTACCTGGAGACCTGAGCAGGGTGAATGTTCTTGTTATGTTCACTCGCGACTTCTAGCTTGGGCGAGTGACCACCTTCACCCAGCAGATCCGCGGGCGCGGCGCCCGGACCAACGCTACAGGACGCTTCGAAAAGGCCACGCGGGAGGCCTTCGACGATGGCTGGACTCCGGACGACATCGAACCCACCCAGCTGACTACCACCGTCTCGCCCGAGAAGGCGAAGGCGATCATCACCCGCAACGACAGTCCTGACGTCGGCTTCTCTGCCTCCATAAACCCCTATCGAGGCTGCGAGCACGGCTGCATCTACTGCTATGCGAGGCCCGCCCACGCCTACATGGGCCTGTCGCCCGGCCTCGATTTCGAATCCAAGCTCTTCTTCAAGCCGGAGGCGGCGAAGCTGCTGGAGCGCGAGCTGTCCAGCCCCCGCTACGCGCCCGAAGTGATCCATGTGGGCGGCAATACGGACCCCTACCAGCCCCAGGAACGCAAGCTCAGGGCTACGCGGCAGGTGATCGAGGTGCTGTCGCGGTTCAACCATCCCTTCTCGATCATCTCGAAGTCGGCGCTGATCCTGCGCGATCTCGACCTCCTGGCGCCCATGGCAGAGAAGAACCTGGTCAGGGTGGCGATCTCGATCACCTCACTCGACCGCAAGCTGGCGCGGTCCATGGAGCCCCGCGCGGCGACGCCGGAAAAGCGGCTGGAGACGGTGCGGCGGCTCTCGCAAGCGGGGATTCCGGTGGTGGTGACGTTCGCGCCCGCCATCCCCGGACTGAACGACCACGAAATGGAGGCGGTTCTGGAGCGCGCCGCCCAGGCCGGCGCGCGGGGTGCGGGCTATGTCGCCCTTCGCCTTCCCATGGAGATCGCCGATCTGTTCCAGGAGTGGCTGGCCACAGACCACCCGGACCGCGCCAGCCGGGTGATGTCGCTGGTGCGCCAGATGCGCGGCGGCAAGACCTATGACAGCCAGTGGGGCAAGCGGATGAAGGGCGAAGGCCCGATCGCGGCGCTGATGTCGCGCCGCTTCGCGGTCGCCAAGACCCGCTATGGCCTGGCCGGGCGGCTGGGTGACATGGACCTGACGCGGTTCGCGCCGCCACCGAAGGCCGGTGACCAGATCGACATGTTCGGCTAGGCGGCCATCAGGGCGTCGCGAGCCTCGGCGGCGATCTCGAAGGACCGGATCCGGGCGGCGTGGTCGAAGATCTGTGCGGTGACGATCAGTTCGTCGGGCCGGTGCTTCCGGACAAAAGCGTCGAGGCCGGCGCGCACGGTCTGCGGATCGCCGACCACGGCGGTGGCGAGCGCGCCTTGCATATCGGGCGACAGGCCCGCGGCCGTGAAACGCTCGGCAATGTCGTCCACGGGCGGCGGTAGCGGCGTCGGCCGGCCGGTGCGCAGGTTCAGGAAGGACTGCTGCAGAGAGGTGAAGAGCCGCCTGGCCTCGGCGTCGGTCTCGGCCGCGACAACATTGAGGGCCAGCATCACGTGAGGCTTCTGCAGTTGCTCCGAAGGCTGGAACTGATGGCGATAGAGGGCCACCGCCTCTTCCATCTGGGCCGGCGCGAAGTGCGAGGCGAAGGCGTAGGGCAGGCCCAGCGCCGCGGCCAGCTGGCCGCCGAACAGGCTGGACCCGAGGATCCAGACTGGCACCTTCAGGCCCGCACCCGGCATGGCCATCACCATCTGCCCGGGTTTCACCGGCTCAAAATAGTGCATCAGCTCGACCACATCCTGAGGGAAGCGATCGACATCCCCGGCCAGGGTGCGACGCAGCGCCCGGGCGGTCACCTGGTCAGTTCCGGGCGCCCGGCCAAGCCCCAGGTCGATGCGGCCCGGGAACAGCGCCTCCAGCGTCCCAAACTGCTCGGCGATCACCAGGGGCGCGTGGTTGGGCAGCATGACCCCGCCGGAACCGACGCGGATGGTCGAGGTTCCGGCCGCCACATGGCCGATGACCACCGAGGTGGCCGCGCTGGCGATGCCCGGCATGTTGTGGTGCTCGGCCAGCCAGAAGCGCCTGTAGCCCAGCCGTTCGGCATGGCGGGCCAGGTCCAGGGTGTTCTTCAGCGACTGACTGGCGTCGGAGCCCTGCAGGATGGGCGAGAGATCGAGGACGGAAAGAGGAACCATGGAGCCCATATGGGATGCCTTCAGCGGGAGAACACACCCACAAGTTCTATGTGGGGGGACCAGAGGAACTGATCGACGGGCAGGACACGGTCGAGGCTGAACCCGGCATCGATCAAGACCCGTGCGTCCCGGGCGAAGGTCGCCGGGTTACAGGAGACGCCGATCACCCGGCCCACGGTGGAGCGGGCGATCTCGGCGGTCTGCTCGACGGCGCCGGCGCGGGGCGGGTCGAAGACCACCAGGTCGGTCTTCTTCATCTCCTCGGCCAGCATCGGGCGGCGGACCAGGTCGCGGGCCTCCGCCGTGATCCCCTTGAGCCCCGGCGCGCCCGCCAGGGCCGACATCAGCGCCCGGATCGAGTCGGGGGCGCTGTCGGCGGCGTAGGTCTGGGCGATCTCGGCCAGGCGGAAGGTGAAGGTGCCCACCCCGCAGAACAGGTCGGCGATCCGGTGCGCGCCGGCCGCCTGTTCGCCGACGAAGTCGCTCATGGCGGCTTGAGCCTCGACGGTCGCCTGCAGGAAGGCGCCGGCCGGCAGATCGACGCTGGCGGGGCCAAGTCGCACCCTAGGCTGGCGGGCCAGATAGGCGGCCTCGCCATCGATGGTGACCCGTGCGAAACCGGCCTGGGCGGCCCGTTCGGCCAGCTGGACGCGGCCATCCGCCGAAAGCCCGCCCGACTTGCGCTCCACGCCGGTGATGTCCACGTCCAGCCCCGCCACGGTCAGGGTCACGTGCAAGGTTGGGGCGGAGGCGGGATGCTCGAACAGCGACGCGGCCAGCCGCTTCAGGGCCGGAATCGCCGCCTGGATGGCGGGATCCGAAATCGGGCAGACCGCGATGTCCACCAGGTCCCAGGATTTGCGCGCCTTGTAGCCCAGCCTAGCCGCCTCGCGGCTTCCGCGCCTGGCGTGCAGCGCCACGCGCCTGCGGGTCGCGGGCCCCGAAGCGAAGGGGGGCAGGATGTCCGTCTCGATCTGCTGACGCAGCAACGTCACCGCAAGGCGCTCCACCTTCCAGGCGAGATAGGGCTCGTGGGCCCAATGCTGCAGGGCGCATCCGCCACAGGTCCCGAAGTGGGGGCAGACCGGCTCGATCCGCTCGGCGCTGGGCTCCATGACCTCCAGCAG
This sequence comes from Caulobacteraceae bacterium, assembly GCA_947475465.1. Lineage (GTDB taxonomy): Bacteria > Pseudomonadota > Alphaproteobacteria > Caulobacterales > Caulobacteraceae > Phenylobacterium. The sequence continues at coordinate 36,649 of CANJLK010000002.1, forward strand.
GTCCCGCCGCTCGCCGGATCCCGCCACCCTCACCCTCTCGCCCGGCAGGGTGAAGGGCGCGAAGATCGGCCCTGGCGCCATGCCATCGCCCTCGCCGCCCACCGTCTCGATCACCACGTCCACGGCCGGGCCGCCGGTCGCCCGGGGCTGGCGGTTGGGGCGCATCCCGGGGCGGGCTCGTCGCGCGCTGGGTTTCATGATGCGGGGGAATCCTTAGGGTTGGCGGAGGCAAGATGAACGAAGATGAACGGGTCGCTCAACGACCGTTCAGCTTCCCATAGCGATAGTGGACCTCGAAGCCGCCCGAAAAGCGCGCTCGACGATCGAGAGAGGGATACCGATGACCAAGCCATCCACCTTCACCAAGGGTGCGTACGCCGCCGTTGCGGGCGTCATGGCGCTCAGCGCCGTCGCTGGCGCCGCCCAGGCCCAGCCCTACCCGGGCGCCTATGGCGGCAACAGCTATTACGACACCTGCCAGCGCGACGCCGGCAACCGAGGCATCGTCGGCGCCCTGGTCGGCGGCGCGGGCGGCGCCACCATCGGTTCTCAATTCGCCGCCAACGGCCACCGCCGCGACGGCTCTCTCCTGGGCGGCGTCCTGGGCGCGGTCGCCGGCGCCGCCATCGGCCACAACACGGCCGGCTGCAACGGCCAGTCCTACGCGCCGCCGCGCGGTCCGCAGTCGAGCTATTATGCGCCTGCGCCCGCGCCTTACGCCTACGAAGATCGAGCCGAACGCTACGACAACCGCTACGACGGCGACGACGGCTATCGTCGGCACAACGACCGCTACAGCGTCGCCGCGCGCCCGGACGCCGACGGCTGCACCCTCGCCGAAAGCCCGATCCTGATGCCGGATGGCCGCACCCAGATGCATTTCGTGCGCGTCTGCATGGACCGCAACGGGCGCTATCAGGTCGTCAACTGATCCCCGACATCTGACGCCGGAACTGGGCCGCCCCGCGTCAAGCCGGGCGGCCTTTTCTTGCGCCCGAATGCCTGGACCAAAGCAGATATTCCCGATTGCCGTCGCCACCTTCGATCGGGCTGTCCGTCGTGGCCTGAACCTCCCAGCCCTCGGCCGTCAGGAACGTCTCGACCGCGGCCAGGGCGTCGCGCCGCGCGGCCTCGTCCCGCACCACACCGCCCTTGCCGACCCGGCCCGGCCCGACCTCGAACTGCGGCTTGACCAGGGCCGCCAGGTCCGCCCCCGGCGCCGCCAGGGCCAAGGCGACCGGCAAGGCCTTGGCCAGACCGATGAAGCTGACATCGGTGACGATCAGGCCCGGCGGCTCAGGGATCAGAGCCGGGGTCAGGGTCCGCGCGTCGGTGGCCTCGAGGTTGATGACGCGCGGGTCGCCGGCCAGCCGGCCGTGCAGCTGACCGCGGCCGACATCCACCGCGTAGACCCGCCTGGCGCCCCGCGCGAGGCACACCTCGGTAAAGCCCCCGGTCGAGGCGCCGACGTCGAGGACCACCCGGCCCTCGACCGCGATCTCCCAGATGTTCAGGGCGTGGACCAGCTTCAGCGCCCCGCGCCCGACCCAGGGATGGGCCGGCGTCGCGGTGAGCTCGACGTCCGCGTCGATCGGTTCGGACGGCTTTTGCACGGTGCGGCCGTTGGCAGTGACGCCGCCGGCCTCGATTGCGGCGCGCGCCTGCGCCCGGCTCTCGAACAGCCCGCGCTCGACCAGCACCAGATCGGCGCGCCGGGGGCTCATTCGAGGATTGTCAGGCGGTGGCCCCATCCGGTTCGAAGAGCTTCCTGAGCTCGCTCTTGACGATCTTGCCGTTGGCATTGCGCGGCAGGACCTCAGTGAAGAACATCACCTTCACCGGCACCTTATAGGCCGCCAGCCGCTGGGCCACGTGGGCGCGAAGGTCGTCCTCGGTGGCGTGGCTGCCCTGCTTGAGGGTGACGACCGCGGCGGGTTCCTCGCCCAGCGTCCGGTGCGGGATGCCGACCACGGCGGCGTCCATCACCGCCGGATGGTCGAAGAGAACGTTCTCGATCTCGACGCAATAGATGTTCTCGCCGCCCCGGATCAGCATGTCCTTGGCCCGGTCGATGATGAAGCAGAACCCCTCCTCGTCCAGCTTGGCCAGGTCGCCGGTGCGCACCCAGCCGCCGACATAGGTCTGGGCCGTGGCCTCGGGCTTGTTCCAGTAGGCGCGGCAGTTCATCGGGCCCCTGGACCACAGTTCGCCCACCTGCCCGGCCGGCAGCAGGGTGACGCCGTCGGCGGGGTCGCGGATCTGCAGTTCGGCGACGGCCGCGGCGGGTCCGCAGCTGTCGGGCCGGTTGAGATAATCCTCGCCGCCGTTGGAGGTGACCGTGGCGCAGGTCTCGGTCATGCCCCAGCCCTGGCTGGGCGCGGAGTTCTTGAACACCTCGCGGATTTTGCGCACCAGTTCGGGGGCCGAAGGCGCGCCGCCGTAAAACATGGTCTCCAGCGACGACAGATCGTAGTTGGCCCGGGCAGGGTGTTCGAGCAGCTGCCAGGCGATGGTCGGCACGCCGCCGGCTGTGTTGATCCGCTCGCGCTCGATCAGTTCGAAGGCGCGAATGACGTCCCACTTGTACATCATCACCAGCTTCTGCCCGCCGAACAGGCTGGGGTTCAGCACGGCCAGGCAGCCGGTCACGTGGAAGAACGGCACGGAGATCAGGGTGCAGCGCTGCGGGGCGTCGGGATCGGGCGCGGGCGGGGCCTCGCCCCGGCGCAGGAAGACCCGGGCGCTGGCGGCGGCCATGGTGAAGATCGCCGAGTTGACGCTGCGCTGGGTGCCGAGCGCGCCCTTGGGCTTCCCCGTGGTGCCGGAGGTGTAGAAGATCGTGGCGTCGTCGTCGGGATCGATCGCCACCGTGGGCATCGCGGTGTCCGGCAGATCCTTCCAGCTGTCCGGAGCGCCGATGACATCCTCCAGGCGGGTGACCAGCGGATGGGCGATCTCACCGGCTTCGCGACTCACATAGACGCGGGCCAGGGCGGGGCAGTTGGGCAGGTGCTCGGCAAGGCGGCCGTAGCGCTCGGCGTCCATGATCGCGACCTTGGCCGCGGAATCGGTGAGGCCGTACTCAAGCTCGGGGCCCGTCCACCAGGCGTTCAGGGGCGTCACCACCGCTCCGACCGCGGCTGCGGCGTAGAAGGAGGCGACCCACTCCGGCAGGTTGCGCATGATCACCGCGACTCGGTCGCCCTTCACCACGCCCTGGGCCGTCAGCGCGGCGGCCAGCGTCGCCACCGCCCGATGGAAGGCTTCGTAGCTGACCCGCTCGTCCTCATAGACCAGGAAGATGCGCTCACCATGGGCGCGGCTGGCTTCGGCGACAGCCCGCAGGCTGGCCGGCAGGTTCTTCCAGACCTTGGTCCTGACACCGCGGATTTCGACCTCTTGGACCTCCGCGACCGATCCGGGCGCGGTGATCAGCTCGTGGGCCTGCGCGATGGACATGGCGGGCCAGCCCGGGGGCAAAGCGGCCTCTGTCATGGACGTGATCTCCCAATGGTCTCGACGGATCTGCGCCCGCCCGGAATCCGGTGAACAAGCATCACCCATGGCCGCAGGTAAACCCTCTTCGCCCTTCAATCGGGGAGAGAATATGGCCAGCCTAGACTATTGCCCTCCATAGACCGCCATGACGTCACGGCGGAAGGCCGCCTGGCTGGACGGCCGGCTGTAGAACATGTGGCCTCCGGGATAGACCTTCAGCTGCACGCGGTCCGGGCCGCCCATGGGCGGCATCTGGTCGACCAGCAGGCGCGAGGCGAAATACGGGCACGACAGATCATCGTAGCCGTGGACGATCAACGCCTTGAGCTTGCCGTCGGTGGCCACCGCCTGGCGCAGGTCGCCGGCGGAGTCGATGCTCTGGAACCAGCCCGGCTCCCAGGCGGCGTTCACCGCGAAGGACAGGGCATTATAGCGGCCTTCCACCTTCCAGCCGACTGTGCGGGTCGTGAAGTCGACCATGGCGCTGGTGGTCGGCGCGATGATGGCGTCGAGGATCGGGTCCCCGGCCCTCTGCCCCACCGACCAGGGATAGGGATCCCAGGTGGTGACGTTGGAATCGTAGATGCTCGCGAGCTTGCCCTGTTCGCGATAGAGCTCGCGCAGGAAGGTGCGTGAGTCCACGCGCCCCCCCATGCGCCGCACCATCGCCGGATCGAGGCCGGCATAACGGCTGACCTTGTCCGCCAACCTGGCGACGGCGGCGGGATCGACGGCGCCCTTCATCAGGTCCACGGCGAACTCGCCGCGGGCATAGGCTTCGACCTCGGCCAGGGCATCGGGAGTGAGCGCCTTGCCCTGGCGTTCCAGGTTGGCGGCCGCCATCGAGGGCAGGTCGACGATCCACGGCAGGGGCGAGATGTCCTCGGCCGCGCCCAGATGCCCGTCGAGACAGGGCGAGACCATGATCACACCCTTGGGCGCGACACCCATCTGGCCCTGCAGGTAGTGGGCGATGGCCGGCGCACGAAAGCCGCCATAACTTTCCCCCACCACATATTTCGGCGAGGCCGCGCGGCCGTTCTTGACCAGCCAGTCGAAGACGATCCGCGACAGGTAGGCGATGTCCGGCTTGACCTGGAAGAAGTCCTTCTTGGTCTGTTCGGGATCCACCAGGGAGCGCGAGTAGCCCGTGCCGACCGGGTCGATGAACACCAGGTCGGTAAAGTCCAGCCAGGTCCCGGCGTTGTCGATCAGGGCGGCGGAATCGGAGGGCGCATCGCCCTGGGCGCCGAACTGGATGCGCTTGGGCCCAATGGCGCCGAGGTTCAGATAGACCGACGAGGCGCCTGGTCCTCCGTTGAAGGCGAAGGTCACCGGCCTGCCCTCCCGCGGGCCGTCCAGCACATAGGCGGTGAACACGACCTCGGCGGTCTTCTTGCCCTTGTCGTCACGCACCGGCAGCGATCCGACGGTGACGGTGTAGTTCAGCGTCTTTCCGCCGACATGGGTCACCTGCTTGACGGTGGCGTCGGCGGGAAACGGCGGCAGGTCGGGCGCGTCCTTGCCATCCGGCTTTTTGGGCGCATCGATCTTTGCGGGAGCATCGTCCGCCCAGGCGGTTGGCCCCCCGGGCGCGAAGCCGAGCACCGCCGCCGCCCCGGCCGCCAACATCATCCTGCGCATGCGCGAACTCTCCTCGATTTCGCCAAGAATGGCCAAGACGAAGGTGTCCGCAAGTGAATCGGAAGAACGAAATCCCCGCAACTTTCCGGGTGGACTGAATTTTCTTCTCGCCAATCCCGGCGACGGCCGCAGGATCGGTTGCGAAGCGTCAAAGACGCGTCCTGCTCGGCATGCGATGGTCCACCATGCCGAGAGCGCGCTTCCACAATGAACGACACCTCATGGCCCGCATCGGGTGGTTGCGAGCCGCCGTGCTTGGGGCCAACGACGGTATCGTCTCCACCGCGAGCCTGATCGTGGGCGTGGCTGCGGCCCATGCGGCCAAGGGCGAGGTGTTGCTCGCCGGAGCTGCGGGGTTGGTGGCGGGCGCCATGTCCATGGCGGCCGGCGAATATGTCTCGGTGAGTTCCCAGTCCGACACCGAAAAGGCGGACTTGGCGCGCGAGACGGCGGAGTTGGCCGCCAATCCTGTGGCGGAGACCCAGGAACTGACCAACATCTACATCTCCCGGGGCGTGACGCCGGCGCTGGCCAAGCAGGTCGCCGTGCAACTCATGGCGAAGGACGCCATCGGAGTTCACGCCCGCGAGGAGCTCGGGATTTCGGAGGTCACGACGGCGCGCCCGATCCAGGCGGCGCTCACCTCGGCCGGGACCTTCTCCGTGGGCGCATTCCTGCCGCTGGCCGTCGTGATCTTCGCGCCGGTGTCGTGGGCCCTGGTTGGAACCGCGTGCGCGGCGCTGCTGAGCCTTGCGTTCCTGGGCGCGGTTGGCGCACGGGCCGGCGGCGCGGGTGTGCTGCGAGCGGTCGTGCGCGTCACCTTCTGGGGCGCGATAGCCATGGCCGTGACCGCCGGCATCGGACGGCTTTTTGGGGCCGTGGTCTAGGCCACCGCGCTCAGCCGACCCAGCGCGGCTTCCAACTTGGCCTTCGCCGCCTGGGCGTCGGCGAGCCGCTCGCGGTTTTCCTCCACGACCTCTTCCGGGGCGCGGGCGATGAAGTCGGCGTTGTCCAGCTTCTTGGCGGTGCGCTCGATGTCGGAGGCCAGGGTCGCTACCTCCTTGCCAAGGCGCGCCCGCTCCGCCGCCAGGTCGATGAACTCGGCGACCGGCAGGGCCAGGGTGGCGCCTTCCACCACATAGGGGATCGCGCCCTCTGGCGCGGTGTCAACGAAGCGGACTTCCGCTACACGCAGAAGCTGGGCGATCAAGGGCGCGGAGTCCTTCAGCACCTTGGCCTGGGCTGTGCTGGCCTCCACCACCAGCAGCGGCGGGCGGGCCGAGTTGGGCACATTCAACTCGGCGCGGACCGAGCGGCCCTCGGAGATCGCCTCGATGATCAGGCCGATCTCCGCGTCCGCGGCCGGGTCGATCAGGCTGGCCGGCAGGTCAGGCCACTGCGCCACCATCAGGAAGCCCTTGTGATCGCGCGGCGCGCCCAGGTCGGCGGTCTGGGCATAGAGCTCCTCAGTCAGGAACGGCATGACCGGGTGCAGGAGCTTGAGGATCACGTCCAGGACCCAGGCGGCGGTGGCCTGGGTCTCGGCCTGCGCCGCCAGGTCGGCGGGCGGTTCGTCGGGCTTGCCGAGCAGCGGCTTGGCGAGTTCCACGTACCAGTCGCAGTACTGGCGCCAGATGAAGCGGTAGAGGGCGTCGGCGGTCTGGTCGAAGCCACAGTCGGCCAGGGCGGCGGTGACCGCCTGGGCAGTGCGCGTCGTCTCACCCACGATCCAACGGTTAAGCGGAACCTTCACCGTGGCCGGATCGAAGGCCTCCGCGCGAGCGCAGCCGTTCATCTGGCAAAAGCGCGTGGCGTTCCACAGCTTGGTGCCGAAGTTTCGGTAGCCCTCGATGCGCTGGGTCGAGAGCTTGATGTCCCTCGCCTGCCCCGACATGGCGGTCAGGGTGAAGCGCAGGGCGTCGGCCCCATAGTCGTCGATCAGTGACAGAGGATCGAGGACGTTGCCTTTGGATTTGCTCATCTTCTTGCCCTCCGCATCGCGGACAAGGGCGTTGATGAAGATGCGCTTGAAGGGGACATCCCCCATGAAGTGCAGGCCCTGCATCATCATCCGGGCGACCCAGAAGAAGATGATGTCGAAGCCGGTGATCAGGGTGTGTGTCGGATAGAACCGGGCGAGGTCCGACGTCTTCTCCGGCCACCCCAGGGTCGAGAACGGCCAGAGGGCCGAGGAGAACCAGGTGTCGAGGACGTCCTCGTCCTGACGCAGGTCCTCGTCGCGTCCGTAGTGCTCGCGGGCCTGCGCCCTCGCCTCTTCCTCAGTCTCGGCGACGAAGATGCGGCCGCCCGGACCGAACCAGGCCGGAATGCGGTGGCCCCACCAGAGCTGGCGCGAGATGCACCAGGGCTGGATGTTCCGCATCCACTCGAAATAGGTCTTCTCCCAGGCCTTGGGCACGAAGACGCTGTCGCCCTCTTCGATCGCCCTGATCGCCGGCTTGGCCAGTTCCTCGGCGTTCACGTACCACTGGTCGGTCAGATAGGGTTCAACCACGACGCCGGAGCGGTCGCCGTGCGGCACCATGTGGCGGGTCTTTTCGATGCCGCGAAGCAGGCCCAGCGCCTCGAAGGCCTCGACCACCTTCTTGCGGGCCGCGAACCGGTCGAGGCCGCGATATTCGGCCGGTGCGTTGTCATTGATCCTGGCGAAGTCATCCAGGACGTTGATCATCGGCAGGTTGTGCCGCTTGCCGACCATGAAGTCGTTGAAGTCGTGGGCCGGCGTGATCTTCACCGCCCCGGAGCCCTTTTCAGGGTCGGCGTAATCGTCGGCCACGATCGGCACCGGCCGATTTACGATCGGCAGCCGCACAGCCTTGCCGATCAGGTCCTTGTAGCGCTCGTCGGAGGGATGCACCGCGACCGCGGTGTCGCCCAGCATGGTTTCCGGCCGGGTGGTGGCGACGACGATCTCGCCGGAGCCGTCTTCCAGCGGATAGGCGAAATGCCAGTAGGCCCCGTCGACCTCACGCTGCTCGACCTCCAGGTCGGAAATGGCGGTCTGGAACTGAGGATCCCAGTTCACGAGCCGCTTGTCGCGATAGATCAGCTTTTCCCGGTAGAGGGTGACGAACACCTTGCGCACAGCCGCCGACAGGCCCTCGTCCAGGGTGAACCGCTCGCGGCTCCAGTCGCACGAGGCGCCCAGGCGCTTGAGCTGGTTGACGATGGTCCCGCCGGACTGCGCCTTCCATTCCCAGACCTTGGCCACGAAGGCCTCGCGGCCCATGTCGCGGCGGCTGGCGTTGCCGGCTTCGGCCAGTTGACGCTCGACCACCATCTGGGTGGCGATGCCCGCGTGGTCCGTTCCGGGCAGCCAAAGCGCCGCCTTCCCCCGCATCCGCTCGAAGCGGATCAACACGTCCTGCAGCGTGTTGTTGAGCGCATGTCCGATGTGCAGCGAACCGGTGACGTTCGGCGGCGGGATGACGATCGAGAACGGCTCGGCGGCCGGGTCGTCAATGGGCGCGAAGCCGCCCGAGGATTCCCAGGCGGCGTACAGCCGGGGTTCGGCGGATTTCGGATCGAAGGTCTTGTCGAGCATGGGGGAATTCTGGCTGGAGCGGTCCAATATGTCTCCGCTCATCCCCGCGAAAGCGGGGACCCAGGCTTTTTTCGTTTCAGCGGACGATCAGCACCGGGGCATGAGCGACGGGCTCAGTAACACAAAAACACCGGGGTCCCCGCTTTCGCGGGGATGAGCGGTATCTTGAGGGTCAGCGTACTCGGCTGCGGGCGATGCGGTCGACTTCGGCTTCGACGGCCTGCTGGACGATGTTCGCCAGGTTGTCGTCCAGCCACTGCTGCAGCATGGGGCGCAGGAGTTCGCGCACAACGTCTTCCAGGGTGCGGTCGCCCTTGGGCATGGTGATCGCCGCCGAGAGCTGGCCAAAAGCCGTGGCCGCGGCGCTGGCGGCGCGCTCGCTGACCAGGGTCTCGACGGCGGCCGCCGGCGCCGGCGGCGCGACGCTTTCGGCTTCGGCGGCGGCCTCCGGCGAAAAGACGTCCAGGTCGCCCAGGGTTTCCACCTTGTCGGTCAACTCGAGTTCCTCTTCCTCTGGCTCGGGGGCGGCGGCCTCGACCTGCGGTTCGGGCGGCGGGGGTTCGACCGCGGCCGGCGCCGGCTCTGGCTCAGGAGCGGCCACGGCCACGGGCTCTGGCTCAGCGGCGGCCACTGGGACCTCGGCGGCCGGCTCGGGTTCCGCAGCCGGTGCGGCGGCGCCTTCCTCAGCGGGGGTTTCGTCCTCGGAGATGATGCGCCGGATGGAGGCGAGAATCTCCTCCATCGTCGGTTCTTGGGAGGTCTGTTCAGACATGGGCCTGCCGCCGAGCGAAGGAGGTGAATCCGTTGGCGCCCAACCTAGGCGCAAGTGACGGATCGTGCAATTTTCTCAGGCGCGCCGGCAACCCCGCAATCCGCCGCAGGCTGCGGTTATTTCCTGGGGGCTCCCGGCGACGCGGGGGGCGGTTGCAGGCCGGGCCCGATCGCCGACTCCACCGGCTTGCCCACGGCGGCGGGAATCGGCGGCAGCGCGACGGCGCGATCGACGATCGCGATCGGTTCTTCCCATGGCACCCAGCCCAGGGTGATCCGGTGCTTGCGGAAATTGGAGCGCGGATCGTACTGCGGCTCCACCGGGATCAGGTTCTTGGCTTCAAGTCGGCCCATGGCCGAGAGGACCGAGGCCGCGGCGATATATTCGTCGTGCTTGGCGGCCACCGCGCTGAGTTCGTCGTTGCGCAGTTCCTGCTCGGCGTTGAGGACGTCCAGGGTGGTGCGCAGACCGACCCGTTGCTCCTGATTCGTGCCTTCTGCGGCGATCTGCGCGGCGCGTACGGCCTCGGCGGTCGAATCGATGTTCGCCCGGTTGGCAATCAGCTGATTCCAGGTCTGGGTGATGGTCTGCAGGACCGACCGGCGCTGGGTTTCGATGTTGATGCGGTCGGTGTTGTTGCGCTCGATCTGCTGGCGGATGCGCGACGAGGTGAGCCCGCCGGAGAAGAGCGGCACGGTCACGGTGGCCACCCCCTGGACGTTTCGCGACCAACGGCCCGAATCGAACGGCTCCACGACGCCGGTGAAGCCCATCTGGGCGCGCACTGAGACGGTCGGCATCCGCTCGGCCCGCGCCGCGGCGATCCGCGTGCGGCTGGCCTGCTCGGCGAACTGCTGCGCGCGCAGGAGGGGACTGTTCTTTTCCGCGACCGCGAAGGCCTCGTCAGCGTTGGCGGGCAGCAGGTAGGCCAGCGACGGCTCCGGCGCCAACTGGCCCGGGTTCTGGCCGACGACGGCGGCGTAGGTGGCGCGGCTGATCGCCAGCTGGGCGACCGCAGATTGATAGAGCGACTGCGATGCGGCCAGCCGGGCCTGGGATTGCGACACGTCGGTGCGGGTGATCTCGCCCACATCGAATCGCGCCTGCGATTCTTCCAGCTGGCGCTTCAGGACGCTGACGTTCTCGTTGCGGATGCGCAGGCCTTCCTGGTCGCGGCGGACGTCCATATAGGCCTGGATCACCTGGCCCATGACCTGGGCCTCGACGCGGCGAAGGGTTTCGCGACCTGACAGCACGTCCGATTCGGCGGCCGAGACCGCTGCGGCGGTGCGCCCACCGGTCCAGATCGGCTGCGAAAAGCTGACGCCGCCGAAGCCGGAATTGCTCTCCCGCTGGCCGGAGCCCGAGGCCGGCGCGAGCGTGTCGGGAATGCCGTCGCCGTTGGTGTCGATCGGCACGGAACGCGCGGCGCGCGGCGTGCGGGTCTGCAGGTAGGTGGCCGAACCGGACAGGCCGATGGTCGGCCGCCATCCGGCGCGCGCCTGTACGTAGGTCTCGTCGAGGGCGCGCTGGGTCGACCGCTGCGCCAGCAGAGTCGGATTGGTTTCGTAGGCCAGGGCGATCGCGTCGGCGAGGGTTTCGGCACGCGCCTGGGCTGCGAAGGTCGCGAGGACGCCCGACGTAAAGATCGCGGCAAGCAGTCGTCCGCGAAGGGTCTTGGACATTCAGTATCCCCGATAGAGGCGTGCGATCGGTGCTCTTTATGACGCCCAGTGGCGTCAACACCTAGCCGCAGTCACCTTAAGCTTTTTTCACCTGGACGTTTCCGGGTGGTTTCAAATCAGGCTTAGAAGGCAAAACCATGTTGCGCGGCAAATCCGGGCAGAACTGGCGGCGTGGCGTCGAACAGGTCGCGACGGCCGGTTCCGTCGTCGGCGCGGATGTAGAGACAGGCCTTGCCCACGGGGCCGTCCCGCTCGACCAGACCCAGGCGGCCGCCAAACGCCAGCAGCGCCTTCCAGTCCGCGGGCGCACGCGCAACGGCGCCTTCGCAGACCACGATGTCATAGGGCCCGCCGCTGACCGATTCGCCCGCGTCGACCTCGGTCACGGTCAGGCCCATGTGCGCCATCACCGCGCCGGCGTAGGGCGCGCTGATCGCCAGGACTCGCTCGCCCGGCATCGGCCGCAGAGCCTGCAATAGCTTCGCCACATCGCGAGGCTTGAGCAGCCAGCGCCTCGGCGAATATTCCGCCTCTATGTCGGCGTAGGCGAGATGGGTCTTGTCCGGCGGCAACAGGCCTTCGCGGGCGATGTCGCGCATGGCGTCGTGGATGCGCACGTCGGTGACGTCGGCGGTGCGAACCTGGCTCTCCACCATGTTCAGACGGGCGGCGGCGAGGTCGGCCATTGAGGGTTCCCGAGGCGGATGCGTGTGGCGGCTTATAGGTCGCGCCTGCCCGCCAAGGCAATGCGGCGGCGTCTGAGAGATTGCCGCAATCGCGCGCTTCTGTTAGCGAACCGCCCTTCCGGAGCACGAAGTCGTCGTGCTCCTCTTTGTTCGTACAAGACAGCGAGTCCTTGCGGGCTCGCGGCGGCCTGATGGCGGAGTGGTGACGCAGCGGACTGCAAATCCGTGCACCCGAGTTCGATTCTCGGTCAGGCCTCCAACCTTCCCAAAAATCCTTGCGCGGCGCGGCGCGCTATCGTCAAGACCGGGCGATATGCGAGACTGAGCGCAAGAGAGGCGGCGGCTTCGGACGCCAGCTTCCAGGATCGGGAAGGACCTGCGGCCGCGAAGATGACGGACACCCACGCTGATACCGGCGGCCAGACCGCACGCGGCCTCCAGGCCCTCCGCACCGAGGTCAGGGCGTTCCTGAAGGAACGGCTCAAGGATTTCCCGGCCGAAGCCCGCCTGGAAGGCTGGCTGAAATTCGATCCGGCGTTCAGCCGCGACCTGGGCGCCAAGGGCTGGATCGGCATGACCTGGCCCAAGAAATATGGCGGCGGCGCACGCTCGGCCATCGAGCGCTATGTGATGATCGAAGAGGTCCTGCTGGCCGGCGCCCCCGTGGGCGGTCACTGGGCCGCCGACCGCCAGACCGGCCCCCTGATCCTCAACTACGGGACCGAGGAGCAGCGCCAGCTTTTCCTGCCGGCCATGGCGCGGGGCGAACTCTTCTGCTGCATCGGCCTCAGCGAGCCGGGCGCCGGCTCTGACCTGGCGGCCGTGCGGACCCGGGGCGAGCGCGTGGACGGTGGATGGAAGGTCAACGGTCAGAAGGTCTGGACCACCGGGGCGGCGGACGCCCAGTTCATGCTGGCCCTGGTGCGCACCGACGCCGAGCAGCAGCGCCACGCGGGCCTTAGCCAGCTGATCATCGACATGAAGACGCCGGGCATAACGGTGCGGCCGATCCGCGACATCTCGGGCGACTCCCACTTCAACGAGGTGTTCTTCGACGACGTCTTCGTGCCGGAAGACCGGCTCCTGGGCGAAGAGGGCCGCGGCTGGGCTCAGGTGACCTCCGAGCTTGGCCTCGAGCGCAGTGGGCCGGAACGCTATCTCTCCAGCTACGCCCTCTTCCACCACCTGATCCGCTCCGGCGCGGCCGCGGCGGACCCGGCGTTGAAGGCCCTGATCGGCCGCGCCACGGCCAACCTGTGGAGCCTGCGCCAAGGGTCGATCTCCCTGACCCACCGCCTCGCGGCGGGCGAGGATCCCGCGCTGGACGCGGCGATCTTCAAGGAGAGTGGCTGCGACTTCGAACAGGCCCTCCCCTATGAGGTGACCGCCCTGCTCGACACCACCGAATGCGACCGCGACCTCAAGGCGGTGCTCGAGAAACTGCAGGTCATGTCGCGTTCCTTCTCCTTGCGCGGCGGGGCCAAGGAAGTGATGCGGGGCGTGATCGCCCGGGGGATCGGCCTCAGATGAGCGAAGACAACACCCTTCTCGACACCATCGAGCGCGCCCTGCGCCGCTTGGCTGAAGCGGACGCCGACGCTTCGGCGGGTTGGCGCGAGGCCGAAGCGCTGGGCCTGCCGCTGGCCCTCGTTCCCGAGCCCGCCGGCGGCTTTGGCGCGCAGGGCGTTACCGCGGCCCGGATCTTCGGCCTGCTGGGCGCTAATCCGCCGATGGCGCCCCTGGCCGAGTCCATCATGGCCGCTCTGATCGTCAGCCGCGCGGGGGCAGACACACCCGCTGGACCGCTCACGCTTGCCGCCGGCGCCAAGGGCGATCTCGCCGACCGCCGCTTCAGCGGGCTGCTTCGCGGCGTGGCGGCCTTGCCAGGCGGTTATGACGTCGTCGCGCGACTGCCGGACGGTCCGCCGATGATCCTGTCGTCGGCCCACGGCCAGACTGTCGAGGGGCGCAACCTGGCGGGCGAGCGGCGCGACACGCTGCAGTTCAACAATGCGCCGGCCCGGGTGCTGGGCGGCAGCGATCCCCTTACGCCGTTCGACTACGGGGCCCTGGCGCGGGCCGGCCAGACCGCCGGCGCGCTGCGCACCGTTCTCAACATGACTGTCGAGCAGCTACGCACCCGCCAGCAGTTCGGCCGGGCGCTGGGCTCCTTCCAGGCCCTGCAGCAGATGGCCGCCGTCCTGGCGGCCGAGACCAACCTGCTTGAGACCGCCGCCCAGTCGGGATTTGCCGCCCTGGCCGCGCTGGACGACCCGCGGTTCGAGATCGGCGCCCTGAAACTACGCGCCAACCAGGCAGCGCTGCGCGCCTCGGCCATCTCCCACCAACTTCATGGCGCCATGGGGTTCACCCTGGAACATCCGCTTCACCGGCTGACCCTGAGGCTGGTGTCCTGGGCGGGCGAGTTCGGGAACGAACAGCACTGGGCGCCGCGCCTGGCGGACATGGCCTTCGCCGCCGGCGCCGACGGTTTCTGGGATCGGCTGATCGGCTATGACGCCCTGCTCGAAGGGGCCGCCGGATGAAGATGCACCTGCTCCCCAGCGGACGCCTGCGGATGCGGCGGCGGGTCTATCATCCTGACGCCGCCCGGGAGGAGAAGATCGAGCTTCCGGTGATTAGCGTGGTGCTCAAGCACCCGCAGGGCAATGTCATCTTCGACAGCGGCTGCCACCCCGACGTCGCGACCGACCCTGAGGGCCGCTGGGGCGACCTCGTGCGGGTGATAGAGCCCATATTCGGGCCCAGGGACACGCTGATCGCCCAGCTGCCCCGGGCCGGGCTGACCTGCGATGACGTCGATCTGGTGATCTGCTCGCACTTCCATATCGATCACTGCGGCTGCAACACCTTGTTCGGCAAGGCGACGGTGATCTGTCACGAGGCCGAGCTGGCGGCCGCCCAGGGGCCCGACGCCAAGGCCATGGGCTATTTCCCGGAGGACTGGGACAACGGCCGGCCGATCCAGACCATCAACGCCCAGCACGACGTCTTCGGCGACGGTCGGATCACCCTGCTGCCGATGCCGGGCCATACGCCGGGCATGACGGTGGCCCATGTGGCGCTCGACCGGAGCGGCCCCTTCCTGCTGGCCTCGGACGCCATCGCCGTGCGCGGCAACCTGGACGAACGGGTCGCTCCCGCGGTCACCTGGGACCGCGACCTGTCGCTCAAGGCCCTCGATGAAATCGCCCGCTTCGAAGCGGCCGGCGACACCATCCTGTTCGGCCACGACGACGCCCAGTGGCAGGACCTGCGCAAGGGCGAGGCGTTCTACGACTGAACGAAGGTCCGTTCCCGCCAGATGGCCAGCGCCAGCCTGGGGCGCATCAGGAAGACAGCCGCCCAGACGACCAGCACGCCCGCATAGCGCAGGCCGCCACGGCGGCGGGGACGGATCACGGTCTCATAGAGGTTGGCGTAGTCGGCGATGACGCTCATCGGGGTCTCTCCTCGTTGATGAGGCGAGCCTAGGAAGTCGGTGCGTCAGATCCGGACGCATGTGCGCGGCGGGCGATGTCCATCTGCTCGATCAGCCTGTGACGCAGAATCTCCGGCGCCACGATCTGCAGCTTGTCGCCCCAGGTGAACAGGTGCCAGGCCAGTTCCAGCATGCCGCTGGCCCTGAAGCGGATGATCACCGAGCCGTCCGCCTGAGCCTCGACGGTCTGGTTGGCGTGGAAGCGCCAGCGCAGGGCGTCCTCCGCCCCGGCCGGCGTGGCCCGCAGCACCACATCCTCGGTATCGTCCTGATAGATGCCAAAGCTCTCGTCGGCGTACGCCTGCAGTGAAAAGGCTTCAGGCTTGCCGCCCGGCGCGGCGCTGACCGCGACATCGCGGATGCGGTCCAGACGCCAGTTGCGCGGGCCCGTCGCTTCGTCCTCGGCCGCCACGAGGTAGTTGGAGCGCCCGAACAGGACTCCGAACGGGGTCACCTCGCGCACCCGGCCGGGGGTCGAGCCGCCCTCGTAGCGAAAGGTCAGACGGCGCAGGGACAAAAGGGCCTCGCGCACCGTCGCCAGCACCGTCTCGTCCTCGAAGGGTCGGGGGCCAGCCTGGACGGCGATGGTCTCGGCCTGGAGCAGAGCTTCCAGATCCGGCGCGAGGCGTCGGCGGGCCGAGGCGCGGGTCGCGGACAACACCTTGTGCTCCAAGGCATGGAGCGCGCCCGCCCGGGCCATGGCCCCCTGCTGGGCGAACAGTTCGGCCGCGGCGTTCAGCGCCGCCAGTTCCTCGGCGTTGGGGGCCTGGAAAAGGCCGTCCAGGCCCGCGGGGATGCGAAAACGCCGGGTCGGCGGGTCGTCCACCTCCTCCAGCTGCGGAAAGACGTCGCGGACTGCGTCGCGCATCCGCTCGGCCGTCCGTCGGCCCACCGCCAGGCGCTCGGCCATCTCATCCAGGGTCAGCCCTTCGGCAGTCGCCGCCAGCATGCGCGCCAGCTCCAGCAGACGGCCAGCTTTCTCATGTCTCATTTGCTACGTCCGATTCTGGCGCACCCCGGGATCACAACCGAAGCAGAGACAACCTGCAACGGAGTTTTCCCATGGCCTCCCAGTTCCTCCGCGGTCCCCGTTTTCCAAGCCGGTCCTTCAAGGCCCGCCGTCCGGTGACCATGCCTGCCTTTGAGCGCCCGCCTCTGCCCGGCCAGGTCGTCGACGCGGTCCTGCGCTTTCACGACGAGGCGCAGGACCAAGGCGCCGGCCGCACCCTGCTGCGCCTGAGCGACCGGCGCCTGCACGATGCCGAGGTTGAAGCAGCCCTGGGCGACCTGACCTCCCGGGCCGCCGGCGTCGCTATCCTGTGGAACGAGCACGAGAGCCAGATCATCCGCGTGCTGGAAGCGGCCTGACCTCAGGCCGCGGCGACGCCACCGTAGAGGGCTTCGAAGACCGGCGGCAGACTGTCCGGCAGCCCGAGCAGAGGCCCCGACGACAACAGCAGGACCACCTCGTCGCCCTTGAGGTCCCTGAGCGCCGCCATGGCCGCGCCGGCGTTCTCAACACCCTCCACATCGATCCCGGCGGCCGCCGTGCGCGAGAGGATTTCGGCGAAGGTCGCCTGGGCATGGGTCTCCGCACCGTGTCCGGGCGGCGGCGCGATCAGCACGCGCGCGGCCCCGGCGAAGACGGTGTCATACCAGGCCAGGGCCTCGCGGCTGCGCCAGGAGAAGGTATGGGGCTCGAAGATCACGACCAGGGGCCGCCCCGGGTAGTGGAGCAGCATGGCCTCGATGGCTGAGCGGGCCTTTTCATAGGACGAACCGAAGCCCTCGATGACCGGTACGGCTGAGCGGCGGGTCAGGCGGTCGAGCCTGCGGCGGATGCCGGCGAAACTGGCGATGGCCGACTGCAGGGCGGCTTCCGTCACCAGCCCCCGCTCAAGCAGGTAGGCGGCGACGCCGACGATGTTCTCGATGTTGTGCTCGCCCAGCAGGCCGGTGGACATGGCCAGGCGGCCGCCGTCCGGACGCACCAGGGTAAAGCGGGTCGTCTCGCCGTAGGTGACGCCCTCGGCCCACCAGCCCTCGCAGGCGGCCGTATCGTACCAGACGACCCGGCAGGCGGCCTCGGCAGCTACGGCGCGGACCGCCGGGTGCTCGCGGGCGACCAGCAGGCCGTCGGCCGGCAGGAGGCGCAACAGTTCGCGGAAGGGCGCCTCGTAATCGGCGAAGGTCGGGAAGACGTTGACGTGGTCGTGGATCAGCGAGGTCAGCAGCACGTCGCGCGGGTGATAGAGCACGAACTTTGAGCGGTGGTCGGCGGGCGCCACGATATATTCGTCGCCCTCCAGGACGACTTCGGGGGCGGTACCCCAGTGGCCGGTGGCCGGCAGCGACGGCGAGATCGCCCCGATCATCCAGCCGGCGTCGTGACCGCCCGCGTTCAGCACATGGGCCATCAGGCCGGCGCAGGTGGACTTGCCGAAGGACCCGGCGACTACGGTGTTGCGGCGCGCCCGGGTCGCCTCCCCCACCACTTCCGGAAAGGTGGTGATCCTGATGCCGCGGCGGCGCGCCTCGGCGACCTCGGGGTTGTCCTCTCCGCCCAGTTTGGCGCTGGCGCCCAGCACCAGCAGGTCCAGGTCCGCCGGCAGGTTCGCCGCATCGAAATGGCGGGCGAAGGGAAAGCCCAGTCCCTCCACATAGGTCGACATCGGCGGGAAGACGTCCGCGTCAGAGCCGGACACCTGGTGGCCGGCATCGCGCATCATCAGGGCCGCGGCGCTCATGCCGGCCCCGGCGACGCCGGTGAAATGGATGCGCATGCCGCGCCCTCTTGCGATTCGAGCCACCCAAGACCTAGCCGATCGCCGAGGGCCGTCCAATCGCCCCGGCCGCGCGGCGCCCGCCATGGCCCAGCCTGTTAACTTCGCCTTAACCACGTCGGTCCAGGTTCGGAGCGTCTTCCTTGAAGACACCCACCATCATCGACTTTTAAAAGCCCGGCGCTCGCGTCGGGCTCTTTTTTCGGGCCGGTCGCGGCTGCGCTTGCAAGCCTGCTTCGGCCAGCGTATAGGCCCGGCCCTCGACGGCAATGATCCTCGGTAGCTCAGCTGGTAGAGCGCGGCACTGTTAATGCTGATGTCGCAGGTTCGAGTCCTGCCCGGGGAGCCATCGAGACCCCACCCTAGCGAATAGGCGGCCGGCGCGGTTCAGCGCCGCACCGCCTGCTGCGCCTGGCCGGCGCCCCGGCCCGCCTCGGCCAGGGCAAGCCTTGCGTCAGTTGAACGTCATGGGATCGAGGCCCACGCGGCCGTCCGGAACATCCAGGGCGGCCAGGGCCGCCAGGTCGTCCGCGTCGAGGGTGAAATCGAAAACGTCGATGTTTTCCGCCAGCCGCTCGGCGTGGACGGACTTGGGGATCACGATCAGCCCGAGGTCCAGGTGCCAGCGGATGACGGTCTGGGCCGCGGTCTTGCCGTGCTTGGAGGCCACCTTAGCCACCACCGGATTGTCGAACATATGCCCCCGCCCCAGCGGACTCCACGACTCGGTGGCGATCCCCAGCCTGGCGTGGAAGGCGCGCAGCTCGGCCTGGGCGAACCGCGGGTGCAGTTCGATCTGGTTGACGGCGGGGACGACGCCGGTCTCGTCGATCACCCGTTGAAGGTGCCCGATAGCGAAGTTGGAGACGCCGATGGACTTGGCCCGCCCTTCCGCCTTGAGCTTCACCAGCGCCCGCCAGGTTTCCACATAGAGATTGCGGTCCGGGGTCGGCCAATGGATCAGGTAGAGATCGAGGCTGTCCACTTGAAGCCGGGCCAGGCTCTCGTCGAAGGCCCGCAGGGTTCTGTCATAGCCCTGGTCGGCGTTCCACAGCTTGGTGGTCAGGAACACCTGGTCAGCCAGGCCGGACGCGCGCAGGCCTTCGCCGACCGCTTCCTCGTTTCGGTAGATCATGGCCGTGTCGACCGCCCGATAACCCTTCTCCACCGCCATGCGGACCACCTCGGCGGTAACCTCCGGCGGCGACTGCCAGACACCCAGGCCAAGCTGGGGCATGGTCCGACCGTCGTTGAGCGTGATGCTCGGCGTCATCACCACACGCCGACGTTGGGCATCGACACCCAGGGCTCGGCGGGCGCCAGGGCCTCGCCCTTCTGCAGCAGTTCGATCGAGATGTTGTCGGGCGAGCGGACGAAGGCCATGTAGCCGTCCCGCGGGGGCCGGTTGATGACCACGCCGCAATCCTTCAGCCGTTGGCAGGCGGCGTAGACGTCGTCCACCGCGTAGGCCAGGTGGCCGAAATTGCGGCCGCCCTGGTAGGCCTCCGGATCCCAGTTGAAGGTCAGTTCCACCAGGGGCGCGCGCTGGACGCCGCTGCCCGCCGTCGCCGCTTCCTTGTCATCCGGCGCGCAGAGGAAGACCAGGGTGAAGCGGCCCTTCTCATTGTCGATGCGCGACACCTCGGCCAGGCCGAGCTTGTTGCAGTAGAAATCCAGCGACGCTTCGAGGTCGGCCACCCGGACCATGGTGTGCAGATACTTCACGGTTTGTTTTTCCTTCGTTTTCTAATCTGCGCGACACCAGGTCACGCTCCGGTGCGGTTAAAACGTGCTGCAATAAGGACGCGTCGCGCAGAGAATATCCTCGCCGTCGCCGTTTCGCGCGCGTTTTCAATTGCACTCGCGTAACAGCGGCATAACAACCGCGGACGTTTCCAGCCGCGTGCGGCGACAACGATTCGAGCTGGGGGGCTCGGGCAGCTTGATGCGGATGAAGCCACAATACGTCTTTGTAATCGCCGTGTTCGCGGTGGTGGCGGTCTATTTCATCGTCCGCAGCCTGTTCGGACTGGCGAGCGGCAGCGATACCGCGCGCGCCAAGCCCAATCAACCGCCCGCCATTCCCAGCGTGCAGGCCAAGCTCTCGCCCGAGGTCATCCGGCCCTACGAGGTCGTGGTGCGTGGCCGCACCCAGGCGACCCGCTCGGTCGTCGTCCGGTCCGAGACCGCCGGCGTCGTGGCCCAGGCGCCGGTGCTGCAGGGCGGCGCCGTGGCCCAGGGCGCAGTGCTTTGCCGCCTTGCAGTCGACGCGCGTCAGGCGGCGGTCGACCAGGCGCGTGCCAACCTAAGATCCAACCAGCTGACCCAGCAGGGCAACCTCGAACTGCAGAAGAAGGGCTTCCGCTCGGCCACCCAGGTGCTGCAGAGTCAGGCGAGCCTCGACGCCGCCACCGCCGCCGTCCGCGCCACCGAAATCGCCCTTGCCCAGGTCAACATCCGCGCGCCCTTCGCCGGCGTGTTTGACCACCGCGACGCCGAGGTGGGGACCTACCTGTCGCCGGGCCAGCCCTGTGGCACCGTCATCGAGCTCAATCCTCTCCTCGTTGTCGGCGACGTGCCGGAGACCGAGGCCGCCAAGCTGAAGGTCGGCGCCCTGGCCACGGCGCGGCTGGTTTCCGGTCAAATGCTGAGCGGACGCATCCGCTACGTCGCGCATGATGCCGACCCGCAGACCCGCACCTATCACCTGGAGGTCGCTGTCGCGAACCCGGGCATGGCTGTCCGCTCCGGCCTGTCAGCGGACGTCCATATCGGCGCGGGCGCCGGCCCCGCTCACCTGATCCCGCTGTCGGCCCTGGTTCTGGATTCGGCCGGTCGCCAGGGCGTGCGGACCGTGGGCGAAGGCGAACGCGTGGCCTTCAATCCGGTGACCGTGGTCAGTGAGACCCCCGAAGGCGTCTGGGTGAGCGGCTTGACCGGCGCGGTGCGCCTGATCACCGTCGGTCAGTCCTTCGTCGCCGACGGACAGAAGGTGCGCGTCGCCCTGGCGCGCTAGCGCCTTGGCGACCGGAGAAGCCGGATGATCGGAGCCCTCATCGACGGAGCGATCAAGCGCCGCAAGGTGGTGCTGGGCGTCACCCTGATCGCCTGTATCTTCGGTATATTCTCGTATCTTTCGCTGCCGCGCGAAGCCAATCCGGACATCGACTTCCCCTATATCGCGGTGATCGTGCCGTTCCCGGGGGTCAGCCCCGAGGATGCCGAACGCCTGCTGGTCAAGCCGCTGGAGGTACAGCTCCAGACCATCCAGGGCATCAAGCACATGAACGCCGTCGCCCGGCAGGGCTCAGCGGTTGTCATCCTGGAGTTCGAGCCCGATTTCACCAAGGAAAAGGCCCTGGCCGACGTCCGGGCCAAGGTCGACCTGGCCCGCGGCCGGTTCCCGCCGGACGCCGAAGAGCCGATCATCCAGGAGCAGAGCGCTTCCGACGCGCCGGTCATCGGGATCATCCTTCACGGCGCCGCCCCCGAGCGCGAACTGGCGCGGATATCCAAGAACCTGAAGGAGCGGCTCGAGGCCCAGCCCGGCGTGCTGCAGGCCTTCGAAAGCGGCGCCCGCGAGCAATTGCTGGACGTCACCATCGATCCCCTGCGGATGGAGGCCTACAACGTCACGGCCAACGACCTGGCCGGCGTCATCGCACGCAACAACCAGCTGGTCCCGGCCGGCGCACTACGCTCCGGCCCCGGCATGTTCGCCATGAAGGTCCCTGGCGTCGTCGCCTCCCCTGCCGACATCCTGGCCTTGCCGATCAAGAAGAGCGGCGACCGGCTGGTGACCATTGGCGACATCGGCGAGGTGCGCCGCACGTTCAAGGACCCCAACTTCATCGCCCGCTTCAACGGCGAGCCGGCGGTGGCGCTCGATGTTTCCAAGCGCAGCGGCGCCAACATCCTGCAGACCGTCAACGCCGTCCGCCGGATCGTCGCGGAAGAACAGAAGCACTGGCCTTCAACGGTGAAGGTCGACTTCACCTACGACGACAGCGACGCCATCGGCCGCACGCTCAACGTGTTGGAAAGCGGCATCATGACCGCCAGCCTGCTGGTGATGATGATCATCGTCGCCAGCCTCGGGATCCGTCAGGGCCTGATCGTCGGCCTCGCCATCCCGACCTGCTTCCTGATCGCCTTCGTGATGATCCACGCCAAGGGCGTGACGCTGAACCAGATGGTCATGTTCGGCATGGTCCTGGCGGTGGGAATCCTGGTCGACGGCGGCATCGTGGTCGTGGAGTACGCCGACCGCAAGATGGCCGAGGGCATGCCTCGCGAGGAGGCCTTCGCCGCCGCCGGCAAGCGGATGTTCTGGCCGGTGGTCAACGGCACGCTGACGACGCTATGCGCCTTCCTGCCCTTCATGTTCTGGAACTCCATCGCCGGGAAGTTCATGAGCTTCCTGCCGCTCACCCTGTTCTTCGTGCTGGGCTCGTCGATCTTCGTGGCCCTGATCTTCACGCCGGCCCTGGGATCGATCTTCGGGCGCCGCTCGGCCATCGACGCGGCTCAGCTCGCCGAGATCGAGAAGTCGGAGCATGGCGATCCGCGCGAGATGACCGGCTTCATGGGCCGCTACGCGCGCACCATTGCCTACCTGGGCCGCCACCCGGGCCGCACTTGCCTGGCGACGCTGGCGATCATCGTCCTGGTCGGGGTCTGGTTCGGCGCCAGCAAGCACCGCACCGAATTCTTCCTCGAGGCCGATCCGGAACAGGTGACGATCTACGTCAAGGCCCGTGGCAACCTGTCGCCGGAGGCCCAGAACATGCTCACCGGCCAGGTCGAGAGCCGACTGGCCGGCGTCAAGGGCATTGCCTCGCTCTACGCCCGGGCGGGGACCACCACGAGCGGCGGCGGGCCCGACGCCCCGCCCAATGACACCATCGGCCGCATCCGCGTCGGGTTCGAAAAATACGAGGCGCGCAAGGCGCTCGGCATCCGCGGCAAGGACATCGCCAACGAGATCCGCAAGCGGGTCGCCGACATGCCCGGCTTGCAGGTGGAGGTGCGCGAGCCCCAAGGCGGGCCGCCCACCGGCAAGTCGGTCCAGGTGCAGCTGACCGGCCACGATCCGGCGGCGCTTGGCCGTGCGGCAGATCTGGTGAAGGCCAAGCTCGCCGCCGACCCGCAGCTGATCGAACTGGAAGACAACCGCACCTCGCCGGGCATCGAGTACAACCTCACCGTCGACCGTGAGGCCGCCGGCCGCTACGGCGTCGATGTGCTGTCGGTGGGCCAGGCGATCCAGTTCCTCACCGACGGCGTGCTGGTCGGCCGCTTCCGCCCCGACGACGCCGAAGACGAACTGGATATCCGGGTCCGCTTCCCGGCCAATGCGCGGACCGTGGCGGCCTTCGACCAGCTGAAAATCACCACGCCTTCCGGCCCGGTGCCCGCCAGCTACTTCATCAAGCGCGTGCCCGCCCAGCAGGTCACCCAGATCCAGCGCCGCGAAGCCCAGCGCATGGTGTTGATCCAGGCCAACGCCCTGGCCGGAATCGCCGCCAACCAGAAGATCGCCGAGCTAAAGCCCTGGATCGCCAAGGCCGATATCGACCCTGAGGTCCACGTCACCTTCACCGGCGCCGATGAGGAGGGCCAGGCCGCGGCGCAGTTCTTCGTGGTCGCCATGGCGACCTCACTGTTCCTGATGTTCGTGATCCTGCTGTGGCAGTTCAACAGCTTCTACGGGGTGGTCGTCACCCTGTCGGCCGTCGTCCTGTCGACCATCGGCGTGCTGCTGGGCGTGCAGGTAAACCTGTTCCACACCTTCGACTACATCTCGGTGATCTTCACGGGCACGGGCGTCGTAGCTCTGGCCGGCGTGGTTGTTGGCCACAACATCGTGCTGGTGGACACCTTCTACCAGCTCCGCCGGCAGGGCTATCCCGCCGACGAGGCCTCGGTCCGCGCCGCCGCCCAGCGGTTCCGGCCGGTCATGCTGACCACCCTGGTGACCGTGGTGGGCCTGCTGCCGCTGATGTTCCAGATCCACCCGAACTTCGCCAACGGCCATGTCGAACTGAAGACGCCGGGCTCGGAATGGTGGGTGCAGCTCTCGGCCTCCGTGGTCTGGGGCCTATCCTTCGCGACCCTGCTGACCCTCGTCCTGACGCCCGTGCTTCTGGCCGCGCCGAAGGTGGCCTCAGAGCGGTTCAGCCGCCTGTGGGGCAGGAGGGGCGGACGGCGCAAGGGCGCGGCGGGCAAGGCCTTCGACCTGCCGAAGGCCGCCGAGTAATCCGCCGGGTAGTCCGCCGGCCGGGCGGCTAGGTTTCCCGAGTCTGGCGCCGCCACAGGGCGGCGTATTCACCGGTCTTGGCCAGCAGTTCAGCATGGGTCCCGCGCTCGACGATCTTCCCTCGGCGCAGGACAAGGATCTGGTCGGCGTCGACGATGGTCGACAGGCGGTGGGCGATCACCAGGGTGGTGCGTCCGGCCTTCACCTTTCGCAGGGTCTCCTGGATCGCAGCCTCCGTGGGCCCGTCCAGCGCGCTGGTCGCCTCATCCAGGATCAGCACCCGGGGGTTGGCTAGGAGCGCGCGGGCGATGCCCACCCGCTGCCGTTCGCCGCCGGACAGCTTCAGCCCCCGCTCGCCGACCATGGTCGACATCCCTTTCGGCAGGCCATCGATGAACGGGCCTAGCTCCGCCGCGTCGGCCGCGGCCCGCACGTCGTCGTTGCCGGCGCCTGGCCTGGCGAAGGCGATGTTGGCGTAGAGGGTGTCGTTGAACAGCGCCACGTCCTGCGGCACCAGGGCCACCGCGCCGCGCAAGGCCTGCTGCTTCACCTGGCGCATGTCGATGCCGTCGATCAACACCCGGCCGGCCTTGGGGTCGATGAGCCGCATGGCCAGGCGCACGGCGGTGGTCTTGCCCGCGCCGGACGGCCCCACCAGGGCGGTCGTGGCGCCGGGCGGAATCTCGAAGCTGACGTCGTTCAGCCCCACCGAGCGGGCGTCGTGCTGGAACGCCACGTGCTCGAAGGCGACCGACGCGCCCTGCCCCGCGATCGGCGGCAGATCGCGGGCGTCGGCGGCGTCGGTGATATCGGGTGCGATGGCCCGCAGCTGGATCATCTGCTCCATGTCGATGAAGGCCTGCCGGATCTCGCGGTAGTTGAAGCCCAGCATGCCCAGCGGCTGGTAGAGGCCGCGCAGCAGGAAGATCGCCATGGTGATGTCGCCGATCCGCATCTCCTGGCGGGAGACCGCCATCCCGACCATCACCGTCATGATCGCCAGGCCGATGTTGAGGATCAGGGCCTGGGAGGCGTTGAGCAGGTTGAGCGAGGTGTTGGCCTGGACGCTGGCGTCCACATAGACGTCCATCGCCTTGCGGTAGTTCTCGACGGTCCGCTCTTCCGACCCGAAGGTCTTGACCGTCTCGTAGTTGATCAGGGCGTCCACCGAGAGCCCCGCCACGCGGCTGTCGGCCTCGTTCAGTTCGCGCCGGTGGCTGAGCCTCCAGTCGGTGATGCGGAAGGTCACCACCGTGTAGATCACGATGGTCACGAAGGTGGTCAGCGCGAACTTCCAGTTCAGCCGCGTCGCCATCACGCCCATGGCCAGCAGCAGTTCCACCGCGGTGGGACCGATATTGAACACCACGCTGCGGATCAGGAAGTCGGTGGACCTTGAGCCGCGGTCGATGATCCGCGACAGGGCGCCCATCTGCTTCGACTGGTGGAAATCCAGCGACAGGCCCAGCGCATGGCGGAAGGTTTCCACCGCCGCCATGGCCATGGTCGCCTGGGAAACCCGGGCGAAGATCGCATCGCGGACGAAAGGTATCCAGGCCGCCACGAGGAGCAGGCCCGCGTAGGCCAGCGCCCCGGTCACATAGCTGGCGTTCAAACCGTGGCCGCCGCCCACCGACTGGCTGAGGCGGCTGATGGAATCGCCCAGCACCACCGGCGCCCAGACGCCGGCCAGCTTGCCCACGAACACCAGGCCCAGCGCCACCCCGATCCGCAGGCGCAGGTGTGAAGCGCGCGAACGCATAACCAGACGGCCGAGATCGGCCATGGAGGTCCAGAAGTTGAAGGTCGCCGAGGCCGGCGCGGTCTGGCCATGATAGTGAGCCGACATGCCGGGATGGTGGAAAGCCAACCGGTGCTCCCGTCAGTGAATGAGAAGGGTGGATTGCACGCCGCCGCCTGGCGTCAGCCAGTCGACCCGCAGGCCCCCGCCCGTGAACTGGCTACGCAACGGACCCTGCACAAGGGGCGCGGGCGGCGAGACCACCACATCGGCGCTGTCCGCGAAGCCATCGCCGACGATCTGCAGCCGATGCGGACCTGGCGGGATCGGCGCCGGCGCGCTGGCTTCGAACCGGCCGGCGGCGTCCGCGCGGCCCTGGGCGATCTGCCGTCCGTCGAGCCGCAGCGCCACCGTGGCGCCCGGCCGGACGGCGGCGGACACCGCCGCGCCCCCCGCCCGGTCGAAATCAAGCGACCGCAGTCCTGAGGCGGCCGGCCGGTCGATGCGCATCGCCGAAGCTCCGGCGCGCAGCAGCGCCACCTCGCCTGCTGGTGTCGCCAGGATATAACCTTGCGCCTGGGCGGCGGGACCCGAACCAGGCCCGGCCGCCGACAGGCCATAGATCCGCGGCGCCGCGAGCGGGCCAAGGGCCAGGCGCCAGCGCCCCTGGGCGTCGGCGCCGGCGAACAGCGCCTGACCGTCAGGCGTCGCCAGGCGCACCCGTGCGCCGGCCGCGGCCGACCCCGACAGGCTGAGATCGGCGCCCGTCGCCTGCACCGTCAGGACGGCTGGGGGCGCCGCATAGTCCGCACCAGCCGGGCCCGCCGCGACCTCGGCCCCGGCCACCGCGGCAGGCCTGTGCTCGCCGCAGGCTGCAAGACCCGCAAGCGCGCACAACGCCACGATGAAACCCGTCCTGCCCATCACTGCTTGTTGAAACTCCCAGGCCAAGGCCATAGCTAATCGCAGCATTCGTCCCGCGCCCGCAAGCGCTGGCCATTTTCCCCCGGAGTATCCGCCGATGGCGCCCGCCGCCAACAGCCTCAAATCCGTCTGCGTGTTCTGCGGCTCGTCCGACGCCGCGGCGCCGGCCTATCTCGCGGCCGCCGCCGACCTGGGCCGCGCGCTGGCCGCCGCCGGCCTACGCCTGGTCTATGGCGGGGGCGGTGTCGGACTGATGGGCGCCACGGCCAGGGCGGCCCACGCCGCGGGCGGCGCGGTGCTGGGCATCATCCCCGACTTCCTGGTGGGCAAGGAGCGGGCGCTGGAAACCGTCGAGCATGTGGTCGTCACCTCCATGCACCAGCGCAAGCAGATGTTCTTCGAGCAGTCCCAGGGGTTCGTGATCCTGCCCGGCGGCATCGGCACGCTGGAGGAAGTGATCGAGCTCCTGTCCTGGCGGCGCCTCGACCTGCACACCATGCCGGTCGTCTTCTATAATCCCGACAACTTCTGGGGCCCGCTGTTCGCGCTCTTCCAGCACACGGTGGACGCCAATCTGACGCCGCCGGCCTTCATGGGCGCCTGGACGGTCGTCGACCGCGTGGAGGAGATCGTGCCGGCCCTCTACGCCGGCCCCAAGGCCGGCTCGGACCCGATGCTGAGCCAGCTGAGCTAGGGGACGTTCGCTTCCAGCTCGTCCAGCCAGACCCTCGCATTGCCATCCGAGGGCGCGCGCCAGTCGCCGCGCGGCGACAGGTTGCCGCCCGAGATCACCTTCGGCCCATTGGGCATGGCCGAGCGCTTGAACTGGCTGATCTCGAAGAAGCGGAAGAGGAACAGGCCCAGCCACTTCCTGATGGTCGCCAGGTCATAGGCGTTGCGCGTGCCCTCCGGGAAATTCGGCGGCCAGGCGCCCGTCGCGGCGTCCTTCCAAGCGTGCCAGGCCATGAAGGCCACCTTCGACGGCGGCAGGCCGAAGCGGGTGATGTAGTAGAGGCTGAAATCCTGCAGTTCGTATGGCCCGACCTTGGCCTGGGTCGACTGGATCACGCCATCGGCGCCGGCCGGCACAAGTTCCGGTGAGATTTCGGTCTCGAGGATGGCGGTCAGGGTCGCCGAACCGGCCCCGTCCAGTTGGCCGGTCTTCACGACCCAGCGGATGAGGTGCTGGATGAGGGTCTTCGCCAGCGAGCCGTTGACGTTGTAGTGGCTCATCTGGTCGCCGACGCCATAGGTGCACCATCCCAGGGCCAGTTCCGAGAGGTCCCCTGTCCCCAGCACGAAGGCGTTGCGCTGGTTGGCCAGGCGGAACAGGAAGTCTGTCCGCAGGCCCGCCTGCACGTTTTCGAAGGTGATGTCGTAGACGGGCTCGCCCTTGGCGAAGGGGTGGCCGATGTCGCGCAGCATCTGGAGCGCTGCGGGCTTGATATCGATCTCGTCGCCGGTGATCCCCAGTTCGCGCATCAGGGACCAGGCATTGGCCTTGGTGCCTTCGCTGGTGGCGAAGCCCGGCAGGGTGAAGCCCAGAATGTTGGCGCGCGGCAGCCCCACAGCGTCGAAGGCCTTGGCCGCCACCAGCAGCGCATGGGTCGAATCCAGGCCGCCTGAGACGCCGATGACAATGTGTTTGCCGTTGGTCGACTGCAGCCGCTTGGCCAGGCCCTGGACCTGGATGTTGAAGGCCTCGTAGCAATCCTGGTCGAGACGGGCCGGATCGTCTGGCACGAAGGGAAAGCGGTCTATGGGCCGCATCAGGCCGATGTCGGCGTAGGCCGGCCGATGCTCGAAGGCGATCCGCCGGAACGCCCGCTCCGGATGACCGGCGGCCACCGCGGCGTTGTTGAAGGTGGGCGTACGCATCCGCTCCAGGCGCAGGCGCTGCACGTCCACATCGGCCACGGCCATCTGGGATTTGGACGGGAAGCGGTCCGTGCGGGCCAGGACCGAGCCTAGCTCGTGGATCGTCGCCTGCCCGTCCCAGGCCAGGTCGGTGGTGCTCTCGCCCGGACCCGCCGCAGAATAGAGGTAGGCCGCCTGGCAGCGCACCGATTGGGAGGCGCAAAGCATGGCCCGTTCATCGGCCTTGCCGACCACGACGTTGGAGGCCGACAGGTTGCACAGGATCAAGGCGCCGGCGAGCGCGCCCTGGGTCGAGGGCGGCGTCGCGGCCCAGAAATCCTCGCAGATCTCGGCGTGGAAGATAAAGTCGGCCAGGTCACGGGCCGCAAAGATCAGGTCGGTCCCGAAGGGCGCTGTCTGACCGGCTACGGCGATCTCCAGCCCGGTGATCCCGGCGCCCGGAGCGAACCAGCGATTTTCGTAATATTCCCTATAGTTAGGCAGGAAACTTTTGGGAACCACACCCAGGACCCTGCCCCGCGAGATCGCGACAGCGCAGTTGTAGAGCCGCCCGTTGTGACGCAACGGCGCGCCCACCAGCAGGACAGGCGACAGCGCCTTGCTGGCCGCGGCCAGGCCCGCCAGCTCCGTCTCCACCCGGGCGAGCAGCGCCTCCTGCAGGAAGAGGTCATCGATGGCGTAAGCCGAGAGCCCAAGTTCCGGGAACAGCATCAGGTCCACGCCCTGGGCGTGGCCGGCCTGAGCCAGGGCCAGCGTCTCGGCCGCATTGGCCCCCGGATCGCCCACCGAAACCTGGGGCGTGCAGGCCGCCACCCGGACAAACCCGTGGCTGTGCAGCGCGTAGAACGGGTGGGTTGTCACGGACAGTCTCCGTCAGCCGGGAGAAATGCTCAATTTGAGCATATATAGAAGCAAGGCGACGGCGACGCCATCCCTGACATTACTGACCCAAATAGATGAATAAAATCAATCGTCCCGATGGACGCGTTCGCGGCGCTCGTGGCGTTCCTGCGCTTCCAGGCTGAGCGTGGCGATCGGGCGGGCGTCAAGGCGGGCGACGCCGATCGGCTCCCCCGTGTCCTCGCAATAGCCATAACTGCCATCTTCAATCCGGCGCATGGCCTCGTCGATTTTGGAGATCAGCTTGCGCTGACGATCACGGGTCCGCAATTCAAGGGACCGATCAGTTTCCGACGAGGCGCGGTCGGCCAGGTCGGGATGATTTTCGGTTTCGCTTTGCAGATGCTTGAGCGTCTCTCCAGATTCCCGGAGGATCTCGTCTTTCCAATTCTGCAATTTTTGCTTGAAATACTCGAGCTGGCGCTCGTTCATGAATTCCTCGTCCTCGGAAGGACGATAATCACGGTCCTCAGACAGAACAGCGACCGTCTTCATAGACACTCCGAGCCCCCTAACCCCCCCGAGACACGCGAGGGGCTTATAGCAAAACGACCACCGGTTTCAATCCGGACTGAATTCAGGGTGCGTTTACGCCGCACGGGAGGCCTGTTCAAGTTTGGCGAGTTCGACGGCCGCGCGCAGTTCGATGTCATCCAGCACGGCCTCGAGGGCGGGATCCTCGGTGCCGGCGCGCTCGTCGCGTACGGCGCGCCGCAGGCGGTCAAGGCTCGCGGCATCGAGATCGCCCTCCAGTAGAGCGATCTTCACCTCGTCCAGGACGTCGAGGATGCGCCCGGCCCGGCGGACGGCGCGGCGGCGGCGCTCAGTGGGGGTGCCGACATCCTGCAGGGCCAGCAGGGCGTCGACGCCCATGACGCCATGCACCGAGGAGGCGGAGGAAACCTGGCCGGCGGCCGGCGCCGCCTCGGTTGTCGCGATCCGGAAGCCCTCGCCGCCGGCCGTGCGCGACGCGCCGCGCACACCCGCAGGCTGTCCGATCCCACCTGGTCCGCTGACCTTCATGCGCCGCGCTTCAACCGAGCAAATCACTCATGGAGGCACAATCGGCCCCGCAAGCTTGCGGCATGGTTAATGCCGGGCAATTTCTGCCGCCGGTGCGCCCGAGGCCCTAGGTAGGATCCGCACTCGATATTGTTTTTATTCGATCTTTCTGGTCGGCCAGGTTGGCACACAGATCGCAAGGGGATGGGCGAAGCAGCTTCATCGGGTATCCATGCGTCGTCCCCTCGCCCTCTTCTCTGCCGTTATGGCCGCCGCCGGCCTGCTGGCGGGCCCGAGCTTCGCCAAGTCGCGGATCAAGGACATCGTCGAATTTGAAGGCGTGCGCGAGAACATGCTCGTCGGCTACGGCATCGTTGTCGGCCTGAACGGGACGGGGGACGCGCTGCGCAACGCGCCCTTCACCAAGCAAAGCCTTGAGGCCATGCTGGAGCGGCTGGGGGTCAATACCCGCGACGCCAACCTCAACACCAAGAATGTGGCCGCCGTGATGGTCACCGCCCGCCTGCCAGCCTTCGCCGCGGCCGGCTCGCAGATCGACGCCTCGGTCTCCGCGCTCGGAGACGCCAAGAGCCTGCTGGGCGGCACCTTGCTTGTCACGCCGATGATGGGGGCCGACGGCCAGGCCTATGCGGTGGCCCAGGGCACGGTCCAGACCGGTTCGATCAGCGCAGGCGGCGCCTCGGGCTCGTCGATCTCCAAGGGCGTCCCCACCGCGGGCCGCATCGCCTCCGGCGCCATTGTCGAACACGAAACCGGCTTCCAGCTGGCCAGCATGTCGACGCTGCGCCTGACCCTGCGCAATCCCGATTTCTCCACCGCCGGGCGCATTGCCGAGGTGATCAATGGCCGCTTCCCAGGTTCCGCCGTGGCCGAGAACCCGACCATCGTCGCCATCCACCCGGTGGGCGGCCTCAACATGATGAGCTTCGTCTCTCAGGTGGAGAACCTGTCCGTGGAGCCGGA
Organism: Caulobacteraceae bacterium; assembly: GCA_947475465.1. GTDB lineage: Bacteria > Pseudomonadota > Alphaproteobacteria > Caulobacterales > Caulobacteraceae > Phenylobacterium. The sequence goes on from CANJLK010000002.1 coordinate 68,472, forward strand.
CGCCCCAGCCAAGGTCGTGATCGACGAAGTGGCCGGCGTCATCGTCATGGGCGAAAACGTGCGGCTGTCGACGGTCGCTATCCAGCAGGGCAACCTGACCATCACGGTCAAGGAGAGCTCGGCGGTCAGCCAGCCCAACGCCTTCTCCAAGGGCGGGACGACCGCCGTCGTGCCGCAGTCGGACGTCTCGGTGGACGAGGAGAAGGGCAAGCAGTTCATCACCCTGAAGACCGGGGCCTCCCTGGCCTCCCTGGTGGCCGGCCTCAATGCGCTGGGGGTCACGCCGCGGGACATGATCTCGATCCTGCAGACCATCAAGGCTGCCGGCGCGCTGCAAGCCGAGATCTCCGTGCTCTGATGACCGACCTGACCGCCCTCTCCCCCGCCCTGCTGGCCCCGACCGCCAAGGCGCCAAGCCTTGGAACCATGGGCGCCAGCGAAGCCGCAAAGCGCGCCGAGATCGACCGGACGGCCAAGAAGTTCGAGGCCTCGTTCCTCAACATCATGATGCAGCAGATGTTCGACGGGGTTCAGACCGCCGCCCCGTTCGGCGGCGGGCCGGGCGAGGAAATGTTCAAGTCCTTCATGACCGACGCCATGGCCAACAAGATGGTCCAGGCCGGCGGCATCGGCCTGGCCAGCACCGTCAGCCGCGAGATGCTCAAGCTTCAGGGGCTCAAATAATGGCCATCGCCGCCGAAAATCCCACCGATCGGGTCGAACAGCTGATCCGCCTCACCGAACGCCTCACCGATCTGGTCGCCTCGTCGGCCCAGGCCTTCGAGGGCCGCCGGCCGCAGGACGCCCTGGTGAATCTCGCCGAGACCGGCCAGCTGGCCAATCTCTACCGCCACGAGAGCGCTCGGGTGCGGGCCAATCCCGCCCTGGTCGCCGCCGCGCCTGCCACGGCCCGTGCGCGCCTGGTGCGGGCCACCGAAGCCTTTGACGCGGTGCTCGCCCGCCAGTCCCGCGCGGTGGAGGCCGCCCGCTTCGTAACCGAGGGCCTGGTCCGCGCCATCGCCGAGGAGATCGCCGGCCAGCGCCAGCAAAGCGCCAGCTACGGCGCCGGCGGACGTACCACCCAGATCGGCGCGGCCACCGCGATCACCCTCAACCAGCGCGCCTGAGCGGTTGCCGGCGGGGCAACCATTGCCGCGCCCTGCGGTTACGCTGGCATGACCCACATCGCCGCGCGTCTCTCCATTTTTGCCGGCCTTTCCGGGCTGGCGTTCGTGGTGGGCTGGCCCGCAGCCGCCCAGGTGGTCGAGCCCTGGCGCTCTCCTGCCCCGCCCTCGGCTGGCCGGGCTCAGGTCACCTCCGGCGTCGACGCCACCGCGCCCACGGCGGGTGAGCAGCGCCAGGCCCGGGCGCTGGCCACCGCCATCTTCGCCAAGCCGGCCGCCGCCGCCCGCGCCGCCGACAAGGCCGCACCGCCGACGCCGGGCCTGGCGGCCGTCCAGCCCAAGCCGGAGTGGAGCCAAAAGGACGGCCCGCAGGTCGGCGGTGACGGGCTGACGGTCTCCAGGCCCTTCTGATCCAGGCTCTGGCGCCGCCAAAACGACCGGCCGGCGCGAGGCTGAGCGTTCAGCCCTCGATCGACGCGACGGCCGCGCCCGGATGGCGCTAGGGTGGCGCTTCGTATCGGAGATTCACGCCTTGCGTCTGACCACCATCCTGATCGCCGCTCTCATGGCGACGGCCTCCGTCCCAGCCCTTGCCCAGACCAAGGCCGAGCGCGCCCTGCACGAGAGCCTCGTGGTGCTGGACACCCACTTCGACACCCCGGCCAACCTGAGCCGCCAGGGCTGGAACGTCATGGCCCGGCACGACGTCCTGAAAGACGGCACCCAGGTCGACTATCCGCGGATGGTCGAGGGCGGCGTCGATGGCGGCTTCTTCGCGATCTTCACGCCGCAGGGCCCGCGCGGCCCGGCCGGCGACCTGGCCGCGCGCGACTACGCCCTGGTTCGCGGCCTGGAGATCCACGAGATGGTCGCCGCCCACCCGGCCCAGTTCGAGATCGCGCTCACCCCCGACCAGGCCCTGGATATCGCCAGGCGCGGCAAGCGCTTCGTCTTCCTGAGCATGGAGAACGGCAATCCGTTCGGTCACGACCTGTCGCTTATGAAGACCTTCTACGCCTATGGCGTGCGGATGATGGGCCCGGTCCACTTCGGCGACAACGAACTGGGCGACAGCGCCACCGACAAGCCGGAATGGGGCGGCCTCTCGCCGCTCGGCAAACAGTTCGTGGCCGAGGCCAACCGGCTGGGCATCGTGCTGGACGCCAGCCACTCCGCCGACAGCGTGCTCGACGACATGCTGGCCCTCTCCAGGGCGCCGATCATCCTGTCGCACTCCGGCGTCAAGGCGGTGTTCGACCATCCGCGCAACATCGACGACGCCCATTTGAAGGCCCTCGCGGCCCACGGCGGGGTCATTCAGATCAACGCCTATTCCGCCTACATGATCGCGCCCACCCACATCCCAGAGCGCGACGCGGCCATGGCCGGCTGGATGAAGGAGATGGCGGCGGGCGGGCGCCGCAGCGAGGCCAAGATGACCGCGCTGATGGCCAAGAAAGCCGAGATCGACCGCAAATGGCCCGTCCCGCGGGCCAATTTCGAGGACTACATGAAGCACATGCTGCACGCGATCCAGGTGGCGGGCATCGACCATGTGGGCGTCAGCGGAGATTTCGACGGCGGTGGCGGCGTGGACGGCCTCGATGACGTCACCGCCTATCCGAAGATCACGGCGGCCCTCCTCAAGGCGGGCTATTCCAAGGCCGACATCGCCAAGGTCTGGGGCGGAAACGCCCTGCGCGTCATGCACGAGGCGCAGGCCCTCGCCGAGCCGGCGGCCCCCGTGCAGGGCGAGCACTGATGCGGCGGGCGATCCTGGCCCTTTGGGCGACCCTCGCCCTCGCCACCCCTGCCCCGGCGCAGGACCGGCTCGACGAGACCCCACGCACGGCCATCGTCTCGGCTTTCGGACCGGAGCTCACCGCGCTTGAGGCCGCGACCACGGGCAAGCGGACGGTCGTGGCCGCCGGCGCGACCTTCACCACCGGCGTCCTCGACGGCAAGCCGGTCGTTCTGTTCTTAAGCGGCATGAGCATGGTCAACGCGGCCATGACCACCGAGCGCGCCATCGACCGATTCCACATCAGCCGCATCGTGTTCTCAGGCATAGCCGGCGGGGTCGATCCGAACCTGGACGTCGGCGACGTGGTGGTGGCCGAGCAGTGGGGCCAGTATCTTGAAAGCGCCATGGCGCGCCAGGTGGGGCCCGGGAAGTTCGAACCGCCCAACGGCGAGCCGTTGCCGGCCGGCCTCGCGCCCTTCGGGATGATGTTCCCCCGCGCGGTCCAGGTCACCACCGGGCCTGGCATCATGGAGCGACGCCTCTGGTTTCCGGCCGATCCAGCCCTTCTGGCCACCGCCCGCACCCTGGCGGACAAGGTTGCCCTGAAGCGTTGCGTCGGCGAGCGTTGCCTGACCAAGGCGCCGCGGATGGTAGTCGGCGGCAACGGCGTTTCGGGCCAGGCTTTCGTCGACAATGCCGAACTGCGCACCTGGGCCTATCAGACCTTCCAGGCCCGCGTGCTCGACATGGAGACCGCGGCGGTGGCCCAGGTGGCCTATGTGAACAAGACGCCCTTTATCGCCTTCCGTAGCCTGTCCGATCTGGCGGGGGGCGATCCGGGCGCCAACCAGGCGCGCACCTTCTTCCAACTGGCCTCGGACAACTCCGCCGCCGTGGTCAGGGCCTTTGTCGCCGCCCTGCCCTAGCCTTCGTTTTCTCATCAGGAGGGAAATCTTCCCCAGGCAAGGGCTGCGGCGCCTGCGGATGCATCTTGTTGCACGGCGAAGCAACTCCTGACCCGCCCCGCCACGGACGACACTGACCCAGGCTTCCCGCCCGGAGAGATGTCATGTCCAGAACCCGTACGCTTGCTCTCGCGAAGACCTCTCTGGCGCTCGCCGCGGCCTGCGTCTCGCTCACCCTGGCCGGCGCCGCACAGGCCGCTCAGGCCCAGGTGTGGCAGGCGCCCAACTACGTTTTCCCGAGCGGCCAGCAGGGGTTCAAACTGCAATCCCATGGCGGGATCATCAATCCGGGCGTGATCGTCGGCTTCAACCCGCAGCCCGAGCCCCCCGGCGACCGGGGCGACGGTTCGCTGATCGCGCTGCTGAACCCCTCCGAGCCGCACCTCTTCAACCCGTCCACCGACGGCAGCTTCACCTTCCTGATCGGCCTGTTGTTCCCGGGCGACGGCTCGGTGATCTCACTTCCCGACGCCCCCAACAGCGACGGCTTCACCGGCTTCACCGATGTCTTCCAGGGTCACACCTTCCAGGTCAGCCTGAGGTTCGGACCCGGCCAGGTCGACGCGCGGACGTGGTCGTCCTTCAATCCCCAGCCCGACCCACCCGGCGATGTCCTGGCCGGCCAGTTCCAGTTCTTCGGCGCCCTGGACCCCGACATGTTCATCCGCATCACCGAAGACCGCACGCCCCTGACCTTCACCCTCGACAGCGTGCCGGAGCCGGAATCCTGGGCGCTCATGATCCTGGGTTTCGGCGGCATTGGCGCGATGCTGCGCGCCCACGGCCGCCGGGGACGCCCGGCGCTGGGCTGAAGACGCAGCCGGTCTGGCCTGCTGCCAGCGTCCCGTCAGCATGAGGGCGGCAGGCGGGGGCCTCGACCGGTTTGTTCCGCTTACGTTCCTATGTTACTTCTGAGTCTGCGCACTACATTAAGAGGTCGCCTTTCGGACCTCTGACGGGCGACTTGGTGTTTCCGGAACAAGATGGCCGAACAGCTGAACTTCATCCGCGTGCGCGGCGCGCGCGAGCACAACCTCAAGAACGTCAACGTGGACATCCCGCGCGGCGAACTGGTCGTGCTGACCGGGCTTTCCGGATCCGGCAAGAGCTCGCTCGCCTTCGACACCATCTACGCCGAGGGCCAGCGCCGTTACGTCGAAAGCCTGTCGGCCTATGCCCGCCAGTTCCTGGAGCTGATGAGCAAGCCCGACGTGGACCTGATCGAGGGCCTGTCGCCCGCCATTTCCATCGAACAGAAGACCACCAGCCGTAATCCGCGCTCCACTGTGGGCACCGTCACCGAGATCCACGACTACATGCGGCTGTTGTGGGCCCGGGTCGGAGTCCCCTATTCGCCGGCCACCGGCCTGCCCATTGAGAGCCAGACCGTCAGCCAGATGGTCGACAAGCTCACCGCCCTGCCGGAGGGCGAGCGCCTCTATCTGCTCGCGCCGGTGATCCGCGGCCGCAAGGGCGAGTACCGCAAGGAGATCGCCGAGTGGCAGAAGGCCGGCTTCCAGAGGCTGAAGATCAACGGCGAATTCTATCCCATCGAGGACGCGCCGACTCTCGACAAGAAGTTCAAGCACGACATCGACATCGTGGTGGACCGGCTGGTCACCAAGGCGGGGCTCGAGACCCGCTATGCCGACAGCCTGGAGACGGCCCTGCGTCTGGCCGATGGCATCGCGGTGGCCGAATGGGCCGACAAGGACCCCACCGAGGAAGAGCCCAAGCGCCTGCTATTCTCCGAGAAGTTCGCCTGCCCGGTTTCCGGCTTCACGATCAGCGAGATCGAACCGCGCCTCTTCTCGTTCAATAACCCTTATGGGGCCTGTCCGGTCTGCGACGGCCTGGGCGCCAAGCTCGCCTTCGACGCCGACATGATCGTACCGGACAAGGAAAAGACCCTGCACAAGGGCGCCATCGCGCCCTGGGCCAAGGGCCCCTCGCCGCTCTACACCCAGACCCTGCAGGCCCTCGCGCGCCACTACGGATTTTCAATGGACGTGGCCTTCGGCAAGCTGCCGGACGAGGCCCGCAATGTCATCCTGCACGGCTCCGGCGGCGAGAAGATCCGCTTCATCTATGACGACAACGCCCGCAAGTACGAGGTCAACAAGACCTTCGAGGGCGTGCTGCCGAACCTGGAGCGCCGCTGGCGCGAAACCGATTCAGCCTGGGTCCGCGAGGAACTGGGACGCTACCAGGCCGAGACCCCGTGCGAGGCCTGCCACGGCTATCGCCTGAAGCCCGAGGCCCTGGCGGTGAAGATCGACGGCCGGCACGTGGGCGAAGTGTCTCTGCTTTCCATCAAGCACGCCAAGGAATGGTTCGAGGCGCTGGAGGGCAAGCTCACCGAAAAGCAGATGGAGATCGCCCGGCGGATCCTGAAAGAGATCGTCGACCGGCTGCGGTTCCTGGTGAACGTCGGGCTCGATTACCTCAACATGAGCCGCAACTCGGGCACGCTGTCGGGCGGCGAGAGCCAGCGCATCCGGCTGGCCAGCCAGATCGGTTCGGGCCTGACCGGCGTGCTCTATGTCCTGGACGAGCCGTCGATCGGCCTGCACCAGCGCGACAACGCCCGCCTGCTGGTCAGCCTCAAGGGCCTGCGCGACCTGGGCAACTCCGTCCTGGTGGTCGAGCACGATGAGGAGGCGATCCTCACCGCCGACCACGTCATCGACATGGGCCCGGCCGCGGGCGTCCATGGCGGCGAGATCATCGCCGAGGGCACGGCCGCCGACATCATGGCCAATCCCAACAGTATTACCGGCCAGTACCTGTCGGGGGCCCGCGAGATCGAGGTGCCGCTGGATCGCCGCCCGATCTCCAAGAAGAAGGTCCTGCGGGTCGTCGGCGCGACGGGCAACAACCTCAAGAACGTCACCGGCGAGATCCCGCAGGGCACCTTCACCTGCATCACCGGCGTCTCCGGTGGCGGCAAGTCGACCTTCACCATCGAGACCCTCTACAAGGCCGCCGCCCGGCGGCTGCACAACGCCTCCGACGCGCCCGCTCCTTACGAGAAGATCGAGGGGCTGGAGATGTTCGACAAGGTCATCGACATCGACCAGTCGCCCATCGGCCGCACGCCTCGGTCGAACCCGGCCACCTACACCGGCGCCTTCCAACCGATCCGCGACTGGTTCGCCGGCCTGCCGGAGGCCAAGGTGCGGGGTTATGGTCCGGGCCGGTTCAGCTTTAACGTCAAGGGCGGACGCTGCGAGGCCTGCCAGGGCGATGGGCTGATCAAGATCGAGATGCACTTCCTGCCCGACGTCTACGTCACCTGCGACGTCTGCCACGGCAAGCGCTACAATCGCGAGACCCTGGAAATCCTGTTCAAGGGCAAGTCCATATCGGACGTCCTCGACATGACCGTTGAGGAGGCCGCCGAATTCTTCAAGGCCGTGCCGGTGCTGCGCGAGAAGATGCAGACCCTCAAACGCGTGGGCCTGGGCTACGTGAAGGTCGGCCAATCCTCGACCACGCTCTCGGGCGGCGAGGCCCAGCGGGTGAAACTGTCGAAGGAGCTGTCGCGTCGGGCGACCGGCAAGACGCTCTACATCCTCGACGAGCCGACCACCGGCCTCCACTTCGAAGACACCAAGAAGCTGCTTGAGGTGCTCCACGAACTGGTCGACCAGGGCAACACCGTGGTGGTGATCGAACACAACCTCGACGTGGTGAAGACGGCCGACTGGCTGCTCGACTTCGGTCCCGAAGGCGGCGATGGCGGGGGCGAGATCGTGGCCTCCGGCACCCCCGAACAGGTGGCCGCCAATCCCAAGAGCTGGACCGGCCGCTACCTGGCCGAACTGCTGGAACGCCACGCCCAGCGCCGCGGGGCCCAGAAGAAGCGGGCTTAGGGGCCCTCGGACAGCGCCTTGTAGGCGGCCGCCAGCGGCGCCTGCGAGATCACCCACAGGACCGGCGCGAAGGCCAACTGGGCGACAAGCTGCAGCAGGTACTTCAGGGGGTGCTCCTTCAGCGCCTCTGTATCCGACAGGCTGAGCAGGCCGAAGTCGTGGAAGCCGGACAACGCCACCTGCGCCATGTAGAGCGCCAGCCAGGCGAGCAGCGCCACCAGGGCCAGCAGACAAAGCGCCAGCAGGTTCATCCCCAGCAGGGCCCAGAACCGGCCCCGGCTGAGACGCCAGGCCGCGGCCACACCGAACCGCCGCTCGGCGAAACTCAAGGGCGCCGCCAGACAGACCCGGGTGAGCAGCCAGACCGCGCCCCCAACGCCGCCCACCGCCACGAGGACCGCTGCGGCCGTGCCTGCCTTGCGGCCCAGCGCCGTCAGGCCGGCCACACCGAACACCAGGGCCACAAGCATGGCCAGGACCGTCAGCCACACCGCCAGCAGCCGAACCTCGTCGCGGCCCAGCCGCAGGTGGAAGAAGCCAGGCGTCTCAGTGTCGCGAAGCAGGAGCCGAAACAGCGCCGCGACCACCGCGACCTCGATCGCGAGCGTACCCAGCCCGCCGACCAGGGAGCCTATCACCTGGCCGGCCAGGGCCGCGCCCTCGCGGCCGCCGCCGCCCATCCCGACCAGGGCGACGCTAAGGATGATGCCGATGAAGGCCACCACCACCATGGCCACCAGGGCCATGACGTTGAAGCCCGCCCAACCGACCACCAGGCGCCAATGCCGGCGGATGACCTGAAAGCCTTCCAGGGCCGCGTCGCTCGCCGAAAACCCGCTCATCTCGTTCCGATCCTGGCCGTGGACGCGCCTAGACGCGTTCCGTCCGGGCCCGCAGCGGGTTGGCCGGTTGGTCCCCATGAAGTTGCTGATAGGCGACCGCGAAGGGCGCGTAGATGATCACCCACTGCAGAACGGGGAGCAGCATCTGCGCCAGGAAGGTGACGATGCCCACGGCGATTGCGGTGGGACCAAGATGCTTGAGCTCCAGCAGGTTGACCGAGCCGCCCGCCAGTTGCACCAGCGGGCCGATGATCATCGCCATCAGGACCCAGATCATCACATAGAAGACCAGCGACAGGGCGATCATCCCGAAGAGCGGCCAGAACCGTCCGCGGGTGAAGGTCCACGAGGCGCTGATCGAGATGCGGCGCTCGGCGAAGGTGATCGGCGTGGCCAGCGACAGTCGCACGCCGATCCAGGTCACCGGCACGGCGGCCAGTATGCCGGCCGCGACGCCCGCCGCCGCACCGCCCTGCGCGGTCACCGCGGCCACCACCAGTTCGGCGGCGACCAGCGAAAAAACCCCGATGGCGAACAGGCCAAGATTGACCGCGGTCAGCCGGAATTCGTCGGCCCCAAGCCTCAGATGCGCCAGGCCGCGCTCGCCGGGTCGCAGCACCAGCCGATAGATGCCGCCGGTGAGAACCGACAGGAAAAGCACCACCAGGACCATCACCAGCATGAACGCCGGCCAGGAGTGGGACAGCATCTCGGCCATGGCTTCCGGGTCGCCGTTGGTCAGGCCGCCCTTCTTCATGAAATCGATGAACGGCAGGCCCAGACTGAGCAGCATCACCCCGCCCAGCAGCAGGATGGCGAGCGCGTTGATGATGCTCCACACCGCGATGGTGCCGGGCCGTTCGCGGGTCAGACGAAACCCTTCCAGCGCGGCCTCACTGGCCGAAAAACCGTTCATTCGCGTCCCTGGGCTCAACTGTCCGAAAGAACGAGTCGGCCACCCCTTTGATAACAAGGTTGGGGCTGAGGGCCGAGCCGTGCAAGGGCTTGCTCGCGATCCGTCGCGATCGTTGCTACTTGTCTCCCTATGACGACACCGAAGCCCCCAATCCCCGTACATATCGTCGGCGGCGGCCTCGCCGGTTCCGAAGCGGCCTGGCAGGTGGCCCAGGCAGGTGTCCCGGTCGTCCTGCACGAGATGCGCCCGGTGCGCGGCACCGACGCCCACCATACCGACCGGCTGGCCGAACTGGTCTGCTCCAACTCCTTCCGGGCCGATGACTGGACCGGCAACGCCGTGGGTCTGTTGCACGCCGAGATGCGCCGACTGGACTCGATCATCCTCAGCGCCGGCGACGCCCATCAGGTCCCGGCCGGCGGCGCCCTGGCGGTGGACCGCGACGGCTTTTCCCAGGCCGTGACCGAGCGGCTGGAGGCCCACCCGCTGGTGACCATCGAACGCGGCGAGATCGCGGGCCTGCCGCCCGCCGATTGGGACAGCGTCATCGTCGCCACGGGCCCCCTCACCTCGCCCGCGCTTTCGCAGGCCATCCTCGACCTTACCGGCGAGGGTGAGCTGTCGTTCTTCGACGCCATCGCCCCCATCGTGCACCTGGACAGCATCGACATGAGCGTCGCCTGGCGCCAGTCGCGCTACGACAAGGAAGGCCCGGGCGGCGACGCGGCGGCCTATATCAACTGCCCGATGGACAAGGCCCAGTACGAGGCCTTCATCGACGCCCTGCTGGCCGGACCCAAGTCGGAGTTCAAGGACTGGGAGCACGTCCCCTATTTCGACGGCTGCCTGCCCATCGAGGTGATGGCCGAGCGCGGCCGCGAGACCCTGCGCCACGGCCCCATGAAGCCGGTGGGCCTGACCAACGAGCACGACCCGCAAACCAAAGCCTGGGCGGTCGTGCAGCTGCGCCAGGACAACGCCCTGGGCACCCTTTGGAACATGGTGGGCTTCCAGACCAAGCTGAAGCACGGCGCCCAGACCGAAATCTTCCGGATGATCCCCGGGCTCGAGAAGGCGGTGTTCGCGAGGCTGGGCGGCCTGCACCGCAACACTTTCCTGAACAGCCCCAAGCTGCTGGACGCCTCCCTGCGCCTGAAGGCCGATCCGCGGATGCGCTTCGCTGGCCAGGTGACCGGGGTCGAGGGCTATGTGGAAAGCGCCGCCATCGGCCTGCTGGCCGGCCGGTTTGCCGCCGCCGAACGGCTTGGCCAGACGCCGGTCGCCCCGCCCCCCACCACCGCGCTGGGAGCCCTGATCGGCCACATCACCGGCGGCCACCTGGACGGCGGGCAAGGTTCCTTCCAGCCGATGAACATCAACTACGGCCTGATGCCGCCGCTCGACGAGCAGCCGCGCCACGGCGCCGACGGCAAGCGCCTGCCGCACAAAGAACGCGGCCGGGCCAAGAAGCGGCTGGTGGGCGAGAGGGCCTTGGCCGACCTGGAGGTCTGGGCTGGCGGCAAGGTGCTCGAACCGGCCGAGTAAGGCTCAGACCTTGCCCCGCGCCACGGCGATTGTCAGGCGCAGGCGACGAGAGAAATCATTCCCGGTCGGCCGTCCCGCCAGGGCGGCGTGGGCCACGGCCGGAAAGGCCGCGACGCTCAGCGCCCGCGAGGCGCCCCGCGCCGCATGGATCACCCGCAGGAAGGTGGGCCGCAGATCGGGCGACTGCGCCAGCCGTTTACCGAAGGCCCACGCCGTCCCGCCGGCAAGGGCCAGCTTCGCGTCGGCCTTCGGGTCGAGCACCTGGGCGGCCAGCTGCGCCGCCAAGCCGCCGGTGTCGCGCGCCCAGTCGAGGATCTCGTTCTCGGTCATCGGCGTTGTGTCTAGCTCGCGGTAGCGGGCGTCGATCATCGCCTCCAACGGTGCGCGCGGCAGGCCCAGGCGGCGCACGACCTCGGCGAGCGCTTGCGCTGTCGGATGCTGGCGAACGGCGCCGCCCGCGAAGATCTCGTCAAGCGCCTCGCGCCACCACGTCAGGCGAATCTCGCCCAGCAGGGCGTTGGACGCGACTTTCGGCGCGCGGGCCAATTCGTGGTCGTAGGCGTAGATCGTCACGACGTCGGCCCGCGCGGCCACGTCGGCGATGAACCGGCTGGACAGCCAGCGGTCCGGATCGACCCGGCGCACCTGGTCGTCAAGATCGTCGCCACTGGGCTCGGAGGCCATGTCGAAAGCAGGCTCGCTCATCGCACCATTAAAAAGGCCCGCCGGTTAAGGCGGGCCTTTCAATCGCGGTGAACGCGCCGTTCAGCCGAAGAGCGACTGATACATGGTCATGGAGACCAGCATCGGGATCGACAGCAACAGGTTGGTCCGCGAGAACAGCATGGCGATCCGTGCCGACTTCGCCTTGGTCGCGTCGTCCGCCGGGACCAGGCCCAGGGCGCGCTTCTGGTTCGGCCAGATGAAGCCCCAGACGTTGATCATCATGATGATGCCCAGCCACATGCCCAGGCCCATCAGGCTGAAGCCGCGGTCGGCGGGGCCATAGCCGCCGGCGAAGCCGAAGCTCAGGGTCTCGCTGAGGTAGGTCGGGCTGCGCGCGCCGGCCAGCAGCAGGCCGATCACCACGGTGAGCAGCGCCGCCCAGCGGAACCAGAACAGCGCCTCAGGAGCGATGTACTTGGACACCGCCGGCTTCAGCTCGGCGGGGATCGCCGGCATGATCCGGATCTGAACGAAGTTGAAATAGTAGAGCAGCCCGATCCACAGGATGCCGAAGAACACGTGCAGCCAGCGCAGAACCGCCTGGCCGAATACAGCGTCGAAACCGTGCGCCTTGCCGAAGGCGCCCGCCACGATCAACGCCAGGATGACGCTGACGATTACGGTGTTACGGAAGTTGGAAAGTAGTCCGGCCATCGATTTGCCCTCTCGAATCCTACCCTGAAGCCTTCGTATAGGGCGTTTCGCCACAGTCGGGAAGCAACTCGCCTCGTTGGCGTCGCTGGCCGCCGATTTCCAGACCTCAGACCGCGATCAGGGCGCAGGCCAGGCGGCGGCCCTCGGAGGTCAGCACATTGTAGAGGCGCGCGGCGGCCGCCGTATCCATGAATTCCAGGCCGATGCCGGCGGCCAGCAGGGTCTCGCGGATGGCCCTCGCCGGCTGGGCGTTGCGCGCACCGACCCCCAGCAGCAGGAATTCCACCTCGGCCCGGCCGGCGTCCAGCACCGGCTGCAGGGCAGCAAGCGTCAGTTCGGCGAGGGAGGCTACTGGCCAGGCGCGCGCCTCGTCGCCCAAGATCAGCAGCGATCCCTCATGCCAGATCCCGTCAAGGCGGAAACCGCCGCCCCCGAAGGCGTCGATCGAGGGCGCGTTGCGAGCCACCCTCGACGGCCGCCTAGGACTTGGCGCCGGCCGGCGTCAGCGGCTGAGCCTCTTCGTCGGCCCGCTTGACGCCCCACAGCATGATCACCGGTGCGGCGATGTAGATCGACGAATAGGTGCCGATGCCGATGCCGAACAGCATGATGATCGACAGGCCCCACAGGGACGGCCCGCCAAAGGCCGCCAGCGCGATCAGCGCCAGGACGGCGGTCATGCTGGTGATGATGGTCCGGGTCAGCATCTCGTTGATCGACATGTCGATCACCTCGGCGAGCGGCATGCGCTTGTACTTGCGCAGATTCTCCCGGAACCGGTCGAACACCACCACCGTATCGTTCATCGAATAGCCGATGATGGTCAGGATCGCGGCCACGGCGTTGAGGTTGAACTCGATGTGGCAGACGGCGATCAGGCCAAAGGTCAGGAAGACGTCGTGGAACAGCGCGGCCACCGCGCCCAGGCCGAACTGCAACTCGAACCGGAACCAGATGTAGAGCAGCATGGCCAGGATCGCGAGACCCAGACCGAGGACACCCTTGGTCAGGAGTTCGTTGGAGACCTTGGGCCCGACCAGTTCGGTCTTGGCGAACCGGACTTCGCCCAGGCTCTGGGTGAGCGCGGCCTGCACCGTCTTGACCGTGGCGCTGGCGTCGGCCCCGGCCGGCGTCTGGAACTTCACCATGGCCGAGGATGGAGCCCCAAAGGCCACCACCTGGATGTCGCCGATGCCCAGGCCCGTCAGGGCCGCGCGAGCCTTGGCCAGGTCCACGGACTTGGGCGCTGTGGTGATCTCCATCACCGAACCGCCCTGGAAGTCGATCCCGCAGGCCAGGCCGCCGCAAGGGGGCTTGAACGGATAGAGGGTCAGCGCCAGCGAGCCGATCACCGCCACGATGGACAGGGCGGCGGCGAACTTGGCCAGGCGTACGAACCGGAAGTGGGTGCGGACCGGCAGGACTTTGATGAGGGGCCAGAATGACATGCGCGCGGTCCCTTAGGCGATCGGCAGGGTCTTGGGGCGGGTGGTCTTGAACCACCAGGCCAGGAGCACCTGGGTGACGAGGACGGCCGAGAACACCGTGGTGAGCACCCCGATGGCCAGCGTCCAGGCGAAGCCCTTCACCGGGCCGGAGCCCAGGTTGAACATGATGAAGGCCGACAGCAGGTGGGTGATGTTGGCGTCCATGATGGTCCCCATGGCCCGTGAGAAGCCCGCGTCCATGGAGGCGATCAGGCTGCGGCCGGCCCGTAGTTCGTCGCGCATCCGCTCATAGATCAGGACGTTCGCGTCCACCGCTACGGCCAGCGTCAGGATCAGGCCAGCGATGCCCGGCAGGGTCAGCGTCGCCTGGGTCAGGCTCATGATGCCGATGATCATCAGGGCGTTGACCGCCAGGGCGACGATCGACACCCCGCCGAACAGCCAGCCGTAGATCGCCACCATGAAGATCATGGTCGCCACCAGGCCCACGACCGCCGAGGTGGTGCCGGCCCGCACGGCGTCGGCGCCCAGTTCGGCGCCCACGGTGCGCTGTTCCTCGACCTTCAGGGGCGCGGGCAAGGCGCCGGCGTTGAGAAGGACCGACAGGTCGTTGGCGCTCTCCTGGGTGAAATGGCCGCTGATCTGGCCCGAGCCGCCGGTGATCGCGCTCTGGATGACCGGAGCGGAGATCACTTTCTTGTCGAGCACGATGGCGAAGCGTTTGCCGAGGTTCTGGCGGGTGACGTCGCCGAAGCGCTGGGCGCCCAGGCCGTTGAAGCGGAAATTGACCACCGGCTGGCCGGTCTGCTGGTCGAAACCCTGCTGGGCATGGGTCAGCATCTCGCCGGTCACGACCGAGCGCCGCTTGACCACGTAGCTGCCGGTGATCCCGTCGCTGGAGGCCACGATCTCGTCACCGGGGGGCACGCGGCCCGCCGCGATGTCCTGCGGCGTCGCGTTGTCGTCGACCATCTGGAAGGTCAGCTTGGCGGTCTGGCCGATCAGGGCTTTCAGCCGCTCAGGATCGCTTTCGCCGGCGGCCTGGATGACGATCCGGTCCTTGCCCTGGCGGGCGATGTCCGGCTCCTTGGTGCCTGAGGAATCGATCCGGCGCCGGATGATCTCGATGGACTGCTCCACCGCCTTGGCGGCCGAGGCGTCGAAGGCAGCAGGCACGAAGGCGATACGGATGCGCTGGTCGGCCGCGGCGTTGACCGTCACTTCCGAGCCGCCCGCGACGCCGGCCAGCGGCGCGCCGACGGTGCGGCGCAACGCATTGACAGCGTCGGCCACCTGCGCCGGGTCCGTCACCCGCAGGCTGATCTCATCGCCCACCTGGCCCAGGTCCGTGAAGGCCACCTTGTCACGCAGTGTGGAGCGCACATCTTCGGTGAGATTGGTCAGGCGCTCGCCCATCAGCGCCTTGGTGTCGACCGAATAGAGCAGGTAGGAGCCGCCCTGCAGGTCGAGGCCCAGGTGCAGGGTCTGGCTTGGCACGAACCCTGGAAGCTTGTCCCGCATGCTGGCGGGCAGCAGGTTCGGCAAGGTGAAGAGCGCGCCGAGGACCACCGCCACGACGACGAGGATCACCTTCCAGCGTGAAAGGTTCATCATGGCGGGGGCTTTACGTCCTAGCTCTTGGAGTCGTTGGCGGGCGCGGGCGCGCCACGGCTGACGACTTCGGAAACCATCGCCTTGCGCACCTTCACGGTGACGCCGGTGGCGATCTCGACGCCGACGTCGGCATCTTCAACGCGCACGACCTTTCCGTGCACGCCTGAGGACAGGACGATCTGGTCACCGCGCTTCAGGGCGGCGAGGGTCGCCTGGTGCTGCTTCATCCGCCGCTGCTGCGGCCGGATCATCAGGAAGTAGAACAGCACGACCAGGCCGATGAGCGGCAGGAACTGCAGCAGCTGTTCGTTCAGGGCGGGGTTGGCGGGCATGGCCTCTCCGGAAAGCAGGGCGGGCGGCGGGCTATTTCAGCCCCCGTTTCGAAGTCGGCGGAAGCTATGCGCTGCGACCCTGTTTTGCAATGGAAGCCGCCGAAGGTTCCCCCGCCGCGCCCAATGATCTGGGAACGCTCGGCAGGAAGACAAGGAATCCGCGTGATCGACAGTCCGTTTTCGGATTTGCGGGCATCGCTGGGAGCGGTAAGCGTCGCGGCGATGGAACATGTCCTCGAACCTATACTGGCCCGCATCGCCGACGCCCTGGAGCGCCTGGCGCCGCCGCGCATCGCCGAACCCGATTTCACGGCCGCGCGATTGTTCCGCCACGATCCGGCGGGCGCCTTCCTGGCCGCGCCGGACTATCCTCTGGCGCTGGACAGCCTGGTCGGCGTCGACCGCCAGAAGGGGCGGTTTGTCGAGAACCTTCAGCGGTTCGCCGCGGGCCTGCCCGCGAACCATGCCCTATTGTGGGGCGTCCGGGGCACCGGCAAGAGCTCACTGGCCAAGGCCGCCTTCATGAGCATCGCGGACGGAGTTTCCGACCTGAAGCTGGTCGAAGTTGACCGCGACCAGGTCTCCGCCCTACCCGCCCTGTTCGACATCCTGCGCGCCCGGGCCGAGCGGTTCGTGGTGCTTTGCGACGATCTCTCCTTCGAGGAAGGGGCCGACGCCGCCAAGGCGCTGAAATCGGCCCTGGAGGGCGGCGTCTCGGGCCCGCCGGCCAATGTGCTGTTCGTCGCCACCTCGAACCGCCGCCACCTGATGCCGCGCACCAACACCGAGGACCGCGGCCTGATCGCCACCGCCGAGGACGCCGAGGAAGAGGTCAGCGTTTCCGACCGTTTCGGACTGTGGATTGGCTTCCCGCCTATGGACCAGGACACCTATCTGGAGGCGATCCGGGGCTATGCCAAGCGCCACGGCCTGGAGGCTCCGGATCTCGAGCGCCGGGCCCTGCAATGGTCGGTCCTGCGCGGCGCCCGCTCCGGCCGCGTCGCCTGGCAGTTCATCCGCGACCTGGCGGGCGAGCTGGGCAAGACCCTGCCGCTCTGAGCTGTCGCCCTCCCCTCTGGGGAGGGACAGGCCGCGCAAGCGGCCAGGGTGGGGACGTCACGATCAAGCTCCGCCTCTGAGCCTGGCCCTCACATCCCCACCCGGCGAGGCTTCGCCTCGTCCGCCCTCCCCTAGCGGGGAGGGAAACGTCACCTCGGCAACACCAGCTTCGGGTCGATCGGCCGGGCCCGTTCCAGCGGATTGGGCGCGTAGCGGATTTCGAAGTGGAGTTGCGGCTCAGGCACGCCGCCCGTGGAGCCCACCTGGCCGATCTGCTGACCCTGGGCGACTTTCTGCTGCATCTTCACGTCCACATGGCTCAGGTGGCCATAGGCGGTGACCCAGCCGTCGGCGTGCTTGATCAGCACCAGGTTGCCGAAGCCCGGCACCTGGTCGCCGGCATAGACCACGTCGCCGTCGGCGGCGGCATGGACCGGATCGCCGGTGCTGGCCTGGATGTTCACCCCGTCGTTGCGCTGACCGGTGGTCTTGGGCCCAAAGTCCGAGAGGATGTCCCCCTTGATCGGCCACAGGAAGCGGCCGCGGCCGAGCTGCGAGATCTGGGCGTCGGAGGGCGGTGGCGCAGCCGTGGGGCCTGAGGCCGGCGGGGCGCCCGAGAAGGTGGAGCTGTTCCGCGACGGCGGGGTCGGAACGCCGTTGTAAGGCTGCGGCCGGCTGGGCAGGCCCGCGTCGTCCGGCTGGGTGCGGATCGGGGCGTTGTCGTCGGCGGCCGGGGGCGTATAGCGCGGCGGAGCGTAGCGCGGCGGCGTATAGGGCGCGGTGGCATCCGGCGACGCCGACCCGCGGCCCCGATCGCGGTACCCGGCCGGCAGGCGCATGGTCTGGCCCGGCCGCACGCCGGCGCGGCGGGACAGGCCGTTCTCGGCCCGAAGCGCGGCGACCGACACGCCGAACCGCTCCGCGACCCCCGCCAACGTATCGCCGGCGCCCGCCACATAGGCCTTGGCCGACGCGTGCGGACCTTTCAGCACCCGCCCGGGAGAGATCGCATTGCCCTTGATCCGGTTGTCGCGGCGCAGCTGGGCGACAGTCGTGTCGAGCTTGCCCGCGATCTTGTCGAGAGTGTCGCCCTTCCTGATCTTGTAGGTGACGGCCCGGCCATCCACCGTCACCAGGCGTCCGGAGGCGGCGTAGTCCCCGGCCGGCTCAACAACCGGTGCGCCCCCGCGGCGGCTGCGCGAGGTGCGCGTCGAACCGCGGGTCGGCTCGCTGTCGTCAGCCGCCCCCGGGGCCTTGCCGGCGCCCGGCAGGGTGAGCGTCTGACCCGAGTGGATCTGGGCCTTCTTCGATAGCCCGTTCTCGCTCCGCAGGGCCTCGACCGGCACATGCAGCTTCTTGGAGATCGAGAAGAGGGTGTCGCCGTGGCGGACCTTGTAGGTCGTGGGCTCGGGCGGCGCCGATTCCAGATCGGCCCGTACCCGCTCGCCGGTCTTGCTGCGGGTCTTGCCCTTTCCCTTGGCGGCGGGCGGCGCGGCCTTGGGGTTCTTCAGTGTGTCGCCGGGCTGGATGGTGTTCTTCTTCAGGCCGTTGGCGGCCTTCAGGTCCGGGATGGTGGTTCCCAGGGTCTTGGCGATCTTCTCCAGCGTGTCGCCGGACTTGACCACGTAGGTGGCCGCCGGCCCGGCCGGCGCGGCGGCCTTGTGGCCGCGTCGGTGGGCGGCGAGCAGCAGCTGTCCGGCCTGATCGTCTCCGTCGCGCAGGACGGCGGGCTGGGCGGACACCGTCTCGTCGGACAGCCGCACCGGATACTTCGGTCTCAGGCTTTCGGCGCCGGACGTCGTGGCGACGACACTGAGCGCGCTGGTCGCCAGCAGGATCAGGGCCGTTCGTGAGAAGGAATGCGTCATCGCCGCTCCGGTAGTGGACGTCAGAATCAGTCGGCGGGCAGAGCGGATGATGGATTAAGCCGCCCGGCCCAGCCAACCCGCAAACGCCGCAGGTAGTTACAGTTCTTTGGCCACGCCATCGAGCAAAGGCACGAACCGGACGTCGATCAGCGCCTCGACCGTGAAGCCGCCCTTGCCGTCGCCGGTGTACCGCCGCAGGCTCTGGACGGGCCCCTTGCCGATCGGCGCCACGAGAATTCCGTTCGGCTTGAGCTGTGAAAGCAAGGCCTTGGGCTCATCAGACGCCGCGGCTGTGACCATAATGCGGTCAAACGGAGCCTGTTCTGGCCACCCCTCCCCGCCGTCGCCAAAGCGTGTGATCACATTGGTGAGACCAAGCGCTTTGAAGCGCGCCTCGGCCTCGCGCATCAGGGTCCGATAGCGCTCCACCGTGTAGACCAGCCGCGAGAGCTTGGAGAGGATGGTGGTCTGATACCCACTCCCCGTTCCGATCTCCAGCACCCGGGCGCGGGGGCCAAGCTTGAGCGCCTGAGTCATCAGGCCGACGATGTAGGGCTGGCTGATGGTCTGGCCGCAGGCGATCGGCAGGGCCGAATCCTCGAAGGCGCGCGCCTTGAAGAGGTCCGGCGTGAAGACCTCGCGCGGCGTGGTCTCGATGGCGTTCAGCACGCCCGGATCGCTCACCCCTTGCGAGCGCAGCGCCAGGACCAGGCGCGCCAGCCGCGTCTCGGGGGAATCCTCGTTCGCCTTCTCAGCCATGCGAGACACCCGGCGGCGTGCCGCCCAGCTTCGCCTGCAGGTCGCGGACAGTGGCCATGTGTGTCAGGTCGATGTGCAGCGGGCTCACCGAGATCTTTCCGTCGTAGAGGGCGCGCAGGTCGGTGCCCTGGGCGGGACTAGAGCGCTCCTGGCGAAAGCCCATCCAGTAATATTCGCGCCCGCGCAGGTCGATGCGCTTTTCCGCATGCCGCACATGCACGTCGCGGAAGCCCTGCCGCGTCACTTCCACTGTGTTGATGTCGGCGACTTCGCCGTGCGGGAAGTTGACGTTCATCACCACGTCCTTGGGCCAGCCGACCTCGATCAGCCGTGTGATGATTCCCGGCGCAAAGGTCTCGGCCGCCGCGAAGAAGCCGGCGCTGGACTCGTAGCCGCCCGCCTGTGAAAGCGCGATGCCCGGCACGCCCAGGGCCATGGCCTCGATCGCGCCGGCCACCGTCCCCGACATAGTGACGTCCTCGGCCAGGTTTGCGCCGCGGTTGACCCCTGACAGCACGAGGTCGGGCGTGGGCCCCGTCGCAAGTTCGCGCAGGCC
Source organism: Caulobacteraceae bacterium (assembly GCA_947475465.1). Lineage (GTDB taxonomy): Bacteria > Pseudomonadota > Alphaproteobacteria > Caulobacterales > Caulobacteraceae > Phenylobacterium. The sequence goes on from CANJLK010000002.1 coordinate 88,499, forward strand.
CAGCATCACGCAGTCGGTGGGCGTGCCGGTGGTGGCGTAGCGCCGTTCGTCCAGCTGGCGCACCCGGATCGGGTCGGCCAGGGTCAGCGCCCGGCTGGCGCCCGACTGTTCGTACTCCGGCGCCACGATCCAGACGTCGTCGCTCAGCTGCGCGGCGATCCGCTCCAGCGCCGCCAGCCCCTCGGCATTGATGCCGTCGTCATTGGTGAGGAGAATGCGCACTAGGTCCGTGCCCATCCCAACACGTCGTCATGGCCGGGCCTGTCCCGGCCATCCAGAAGCACCGATGCCAGGGATTTTCCCGCAAGGTCGGCGTATCTGGATTCCCGGGACAAGCCCGGGGATGACGCACAGGAATTACGCGGCATCATCCGGCACGCTCTATGCGCGTGACGCCAGGCAGATAGGGTTGCAGGACCTGCGGCACGGAGATGCTGCCGTCCTCGTTCTGGTAGTTCTCCATCAGCGCCACCAGGGTTCGGCCCACCGCAAGGCCCGAGCCATTGAGCGTGTGGACGAACCTCGTCCCTTTCTCACCCGCCGCCTTGGTCCGCGCGTCCATCCGCCTGGCCTGAAAATCACCGCAGTTGGAGCAGGAGCTGATCTCGCGATACCGGCCCTCGGACGGCAGCCAGACCTCCAGGTCGTAGGTCTTGCGGGCCGAGAAGCCCATGTCGCCGGCGCACAGCAGCATGGTCCGGAACGGCAGTGCCAGCGCCTTCAGGATCGCCTCGGCGCAGCCCACCATCCGCTCATGCTCGGCCTCGGACTGGTCGGGCGTGGTGATGGAGACCAACTCGACCTTGTAGAACTGGTGCTGGCGGATCATGCCGCGGGTGTCGCGCCCCGAAGCGCCGGCTTCCGAGCGGAAGCAGGGGGTAAGCGCGGTCAGCCGAAGCGGCAGTTCCTCCTCGGGCGTGATCTGCTCGCGGACGAGGTTGGTCAGGGACACCTCGGCGGTCGGGATCATCCAGCGGCCGTCGGTGGTGTGGAACAGGTCCTCGGCGAACTTCGGCAGCTGGCCCGTGCCGAACAGCGCCTCGTCACGCACCAGGATTGGCGGCGAAACCTCCGTGTAGCCGTGCTCCTGGGTCTGGAAATCCAGCATGAACTGGCCGAGCGCCCGCTCGAGCCGCGCCAGCTGGCCTTTCAGCACGGTGAACCGCGCCCCGCTCATCCGCGCCGCGGCTTCGAAGTCGAGCAGGCCCAGAGCCTCGCCCAGGGTCGAGTGGTCCTTGGGATTGGCAATGGCGTTGGGCTCGCCCCAGCGGCGGACCTCGACGTTGTCGTTCTCGTCGGCCCCCGGCGGCACTTCGGAGGCGGGAATGTTGGGCAGGCGGGCCAGCAGGTCGCGCAACGCCTCGCCGCTCTCGCGCTCGACGGCGCCCTGGGCTTCCAGCGTCGCCTTCAACGTCTCGACCTGGGTCATCAGGCCCTGGGCCAACGCCTCGTCCTTGGCCGCCTTGGCGGCGCCGATCTTCTTCGAGGCGTCGTTGCGCTCGGCCTGGGCGGTCTGCAGGGCGTGCTGGGCGGCGCGCAGTTTTGCGTCGATCTCCAGGATCTGCGCCACGGCGCCCGACGAGCCCTTCGCCGCCCAGGCTTTCTCGTAAAGCTCCGGGGTTTCGCGAATGGCTCGGATATCGTGCATGGCGGCCGCTTGGGCTGGAGGGGAAGCGGTCTGTCTAGAGCGCGTCGGCGAAGGGGGAAACCCCTAGACCACCGTCAGGTCGGTCCCCGCCTCTTCCTTCCGGCGGCCGCGCTCGATGAGCCACACACAGCCGATGGAGATGAAGTAGAGGCCGATGATCGGCAGGGCCAGCAGGGTCTGACTGATCGGATCGGGCGGGGTGACGACGGCGGCGACAACGAAGACGCCGACCACCGCATAGCGCCAGCCACTGAGCAGGGTCTTGGAACTGACCAGGCCCGCCATGCCTACGAGCGTCAGGACCACGGGCAGCTGGAAGCACAGGCCGAAGGCCAGCAGCAGGGTCGTCACCAGGTCGAAATAGTCCGAGACCTTGGGCAGCAGATCGACGCTGATGTTCCCGGCGCCGACGATCTGCTGGCTCATGGAGAACCACAAAACGAAGGGCAGGATCATGTAATAGACCATGGCCGCCCCGATCGCGAAGAGCACCGGCGAGGCGATCAGGAACGGCAGGAATGCGCGGCGCTCCTTCTTGTAGAGGCCGGGCGCCACGAAGGCGTAGATCTGGCCGGCCAGCACCGGGAAGCTGAGCGCCAGCCCGCCCAGGGCCGCCAGCTTCACCTTGGTGAAGAAGAATTCCAGGGGCGCGGTGAACACCAGCTTGGTCACCTGGCCCGGGACCGGCGGCAGGTCCTTCAGCCCGGCCAGCACCAGGAACATGTTCTTGGCGCCGCTGAGCACGGCCATCAAGTCGAAGCCGCTGGCGTGGGCCTCGCTGTTGCGAACCGCCAGCAGACCCGCCGCCACCGAGAACGGGTGCAGCAGCAGGGTGAAGATCTGGGTCGAGAAGGCGAAGCACAGCAGGAACGCCAGTAGCAGCGCGATCACGCAGCGGATCAGGCGCGTGCGAAGCTCCACAAGATGCTCGAGCAGGGGCGCGCGCGACGCCTCGATCTCGTCGTCGACATCGCTCACGAGACCGTGCCCGTGGGCTTGCGGGTGCGCGGCTTTGGGAACGGTGCGGGCTTGGAGACCGTCTTGGCCGGCGCTTTCGGCGCCGCTTTCGACCTGGTGGGCGTCTTGGCCGGCGCGGTCTTGCGGGCGCGCGGCTTGGGCTTGGCCGCCGGCGCGGGAGGGTCGGCCTCTGGCGGCGTGTACTGGTAGGTCATCGGCGACTGCGAGGTGTGCAGGCCAACGAGGCTGTCGTTGATCTCACTGACCGTCGAGGTGACGTCGGCGTGGGTGGAGGCGGCGATATCGGCCATCTGGCCCTTTCGCATCGCCTCGACCTCCTTGCGCAGTTCGTCCAGTTCGGACTGGCGGGCCATCTCGTCGAAGCTGGCGCGGAACTCGGCGGCCATGCCGCGCACCTTGGCCATGAACTGGCCGAGCTTGCGCAGGAGGACAGGCAGGTCCTTGGGCCCAACAAAGATCAGCGCCACGGCGGCGACGATCAGGAACTCTAGGGCGCGTCCTTCAGGAAACATGGCCGTGGCCTTAGCGCGCTTTCAGGCGAAGGGGAACGGCCCCGCCGGGGCGCGCCGCAAAGGTCGGTGAATCAGGCCTTGGCTTTGGACTTTGCGCGGGTCGTCGTGGTCCGCGCCTTGGGCAAGGGCTTCGCGGCGACCGGTGGCTCTTCCTCGGCGACTTCCTCGTCCTTCAGGCCTTCCTTGAAGGCTTTGATGCCCTTGGCGGCGTCACCCATGATTCCGGAAAGCTTGCCGCGGCCGCCAAACAGGAAGGCGACGATCACCAGGATGATCAGCCAATGCCAGATCGAAAGAGAACCCACAGTCAAACTCCCAGAAGCGTCCGCCGCCAATATAGGCCGTTCCGCGCCGTGGCGCCACGCGACAATCCTACGCCGTCTCTTCGCCCAGATAGTCCGTGTGGAACTCCGGCGCCTCGCCGTCGGCGAACAGGTCCTCTTCGCCCGCGACGCTGTTGGGGTCGGGGACGGCGAAATCCGCCGGCAGGTCAAGGGAAAGCAGGCCCGCGGCCTTCATCTCCGCCGCGCCCGGCAGGTCGGTCAGCGCGGCCAGGCCATAGTGCTCAAGGAAGGCGTCGGTGGTGCCGTAGGTCACCGGCCGGCCCGGCGTGCGCCTGCGCCCGCGCATCCGCACCAGGCCCAGTTCAAGCAGGACATCGAGAGTGCCGCGGCTCGCCTGCACCCCGCGCACCGACTCGATCTCGGCGCGGGTCACCGGCTGGTGGTAGGCGATGATGGCGAGTGTCTCCTGCGCCGCCTTGGAAAGCCGGCGCGGCTCGTCGCGCTCATCGGTCATCAGCCAGGCCAGGTCAGCCGCGGTCTGCAGCCGCCAGCGCTCGGCCACGCAGACCAGCTCGACGCCCCGGCCCTGATAGCGCGCCTGCAGAGCCTCGATCGCGGCCGACACCTCCGAGCCTTCCGGCAGTCGCCCGGCGATCTCGGCCTCGCTCAGCGGCCCGGCGGCGGCGAAGAGCAGCGCCTCGACCTCGCGTTCGGTGTCGGCGGCCTCCCTCATGCGGCGCTCTTGCGGCTGCGCAGGTAGATGTCGGCGAAGGCCTCCAGCTGGCGGGCCTCCAGAGCGCCCTCCTTGACCAGTTCCAGGCTCGCCGAAAGGGTCGAGGCGACGAAGGAGGCGCGGCTGGGCCCCCGCCCTTCAGGCCCGAACGGCGCGACCCCGGTAAGCGGCGTCCAGCGGCCGAGCTCCGGCAGAAGCTGGCGCAGGCGGTCGCGGGCCGCCTCCAGCGGATAGGCGGTCTGGACCTGGGGCGTGTAAGTGCGGCTGGCCTCCCGGGTCCGCTGGCCGATGTAGGCGCTCATCAGGGTGTAGAGGTCGCCCTCGATGCGGCCGGACGGGATCACGCGGATCGCTTCCGGGTCGCCGCGCCCGAAGACGTCGCGGCCCAGCTGGGCGCGGGCCTTCAGCGCCTCGCCGGCCTGGCGCATGGCGTCGAGCTTGGCCAGGCGGAAGGCCAGGCGCGCGGCGATCTCCTCAGCCGGCGCCTCCTCGCCCTTGGGCTGTTCGGGCCTGGGCAGCAGCAGCCGCGACTTCAGGTAGGCCAGCCACGAGGCCATCACCAAGTAGTCCGCCGCCAGGGAAAACTGCGCCCGGCGCGCCTGCTGCACGAAGGCCAGGTACTGTTCGGCGAGCTTCAGCACGCTCAGCTTGAGCAGATCGACTTTCTGACTGCGGGCCAACGCCAGGAGGACGTGCAGCGGCCCTTCGTAGCCTTCCAGATCGATAATCAGGGCCTCGCCGTCTTCGGCCGCGGTGGCCGCCGCGGCGAAGTCGAGATTGGGCTGGAAGCCGCCGCTCACGACGCGAACGTCCCGTCGAAGGCCGCATCGAAGCGCGCCCGGCCCTCCGCGACGTCGAAAGGCTCGACGGACCTGGCCAGCCTGGCCAGCGCCGCCTTGGCCCTGGCCGCCGCCCTGCCCTTCAAGGCGCAGGTCCCGGCGACCACCGCCTTCATCTCGTCCATGCCGCCGTTGCAGTGGAGGACCACATCGCAGCCGGCCGCCAACGAGGCCCGGGCCCGTTCGGTGAAATCGCCCGACAGCGCCTTCATGGAAAGGTCGTCGCTCATCACCAGGCCCTCGAAGCCGATGGCGCCGCGGATCGCCTTGCGGAAGGCCTTCTTCGACGTCGTGGCCGGGCGCTTGCGATCGATCGCCGCGTAGATCACGTGCGCCGTCATCGCCATGGGCATGTCGGACAGCGCCCTGAAGGGCGCGAAGTCCCGGGCGTCGAGTTCATCCCAAGGGGCGTCCACCACCGGCAGTTCCAGATGGCTGTCGGCCTTGGCGCGGCCGTGGCCGGGGATGTGTTTGATGACCGGCAGGACGCCGCCGGCGATCAGGCCCTCGGCGGCGGCGCGGCCCAGCACGGCCACCTCGTCCGGGGTCTGGCCATAGGCGCGGTCGCCGATGATCTCGTGGCCCAGGGGGTCGGGCACGTCCAGCACCGGCACGCAGTCGACATTGATCCCCAGCGCCTTCAGGTCATGGGCCATCAGCCGCGCGCCCAGGCGGGTAATCTCGCGCCGCGTCAGGGGATCGTTGCCGGCGATCTGGCCATAGGCCCGGCCCGGCGGATAGCGGCCCCAGTGCGGCGGGCCCAGGCGCTGCACACGGCCGCCCTCCTGGTCGATCAGGACGGGCGCGTCGTCGCGGTCCACGGTGGAGCGGAGCGCATCCACCAGCCGCCGCACCTGGTCGGGGCTTTGCACGTTCCGCCCGAACAGGATGAAGCCCCAGGGCCTCACGTGCCTGAAGAAGGCGACCTCCTCGGCGCTCAGGGTGGGGCCCGCGCAGCCCAGGATGGCCGCCGTGATGCTCACCGGACGAAGCAGCTCTTCCCGGCCGCCCTGAGCTTGTCACAGAAGGCCGTGGCCGCGGCCCGGTCGGCGAAACCGGTCACGGCGGTGCGGTAGAGCGTGCCGCCGTTCTTTTCGATCTTCTCGATGCTCTTGCCCTTGCCGGACCCGTGGCCGGCGGCGATGGCGTCGCTCCAGGCCTTATCGGCCAGGGCCTGAGAGGAGACCGCGCCGATCTGGACCACCGCGCCGCCGGCGGGCGCGGGCTTGGCGGGTGCGGGCTCTGGCTTGGCGGCGGCCGGCGCGGCGGGCTTGGGCTTCGGCAGCGCGGGCGCGGCGGCCTTGGCTTCAGGCGCGGAGGTCTTCGGCGCGGGCGCCGCCACGGGCTTGGGCGTCGGCGCGGGCGGGGTCTTGGCTACGGGCGGCTGGGCGGCCGTGGACGGAATGGCGGGGCGCAACGCCGGCGCCGTGGCGACGGGCGCGGCGGGGGCCGGCGGCGTGACGACGACCGTGGGGGCGGCCGGCTGCGGACGCGGCTGCGGCTGCTCGGGGCCGGTGGTGAACTGCGGCTGGGCGGCGGTGGATTCCGGCGCCTTGCCGCCCTCGGACTTGTAGATCTGCAGGCCCGCGGCCGGGTCCTGCGGCTGGGCCTCGGCCGGCGGTGGGGCCTTAACCTCGGCGATGGGCGCGCCCACCGTCTGCGGGGGCTGGCCCGCCTGGCGCACGCCGGAGCGGTAGAAGACGACGATGGCCACGGCCAGGCCCACCAGCACCACAATGGAGATGATCAAGGTGAAGGGCGCCGGCCGGGCGCCACGCACCGGCTGTCGGGCGTCGAAGCTCAGCGGCGCATCGGTGGGGGGCGTATAGGCGCCGCGTTCGTGATCGGACATCGAAGGCTCCCGGACGGACATGTTCCGCCCAGACGGGCGAATCACGCGCAGGACGCCAGTCTACCGGAGCCGGAAGGCTCCCGACGGCGCGTCACGGGAATTTCTGTGGGCGATCCGCGCCGAGATTGTGGCGCGCCCCCTAGCTCAGCACATCCAGGTGGAAGAGCTTGCGATGTTCCTCAATGGCGTAGCGGTCGGTCATGCCGGCGATGTAGTCGCACACCACCCGGGCGCGGCCCGGCTCGTCGCGGCCCTCCACCCGCCCGAACCACTCGCTGGGCAGGACGTCGGGTTCAGCCATGAACAGCTGGAACATCTCGGCCAGGATCCGGCGCGCCTGGCTGCGCGTGCGGTTGACCCGCCAGTGGCGGTACATGCGCTCCATGAGAAACAGGCGCAGCGACGACAGATCCTCGGCCATCGGCCGCGAGAAGGCCACCAGGGCGTGCTCATGCACCCGGACCTTCTCGGGCGAATCGATCCTGCCGGCCTCGGCCCGGCGGCGCGTCTCGGCCAGGACGTCGTCGACCATCGCCCCGATCATGCGGCGCACGGCTTCCAGGCGCAGGATACCCGGGTCGGTGTCGGGGAACTCGGCCAGGGCGCTGTCGATATGCGGCCCGATCAACGGCACGGCGCGCAGTTCCGACAGCTGGAAAAGTCCCGCCGCCACGCCGTCGTCCACGTCGTGGTTGTTGTAGGCGATGTCGTCGGCGAGCGCGGCGACCTGGGCCTCGGCCGAGGCCCAGGTGCCCAGCCGCAGGTCATACTGGGCGTCGAACTCGGCGATGGCGCTCCACGAGGGCCGGTCCAGCTTATCGATCACCGGCCCGTTGTGCTTGATCACCCCTTCCAGGGTTTCCCAGGTGAGATTCAGGCCCTCGAACTGCGGGTAGCGGCGCTCCAGCTTGGTGACCACGCGGAAGGTCTGCACATTGTGGTCGAAGCCGCCGTAGGGCTGCATCTGGATCTGCAGTTCGTCCTCGCCCGCATGGCCGAAGGGCGGGTGGCCGAGGTCGTGGGCCAGGGCGATGGTCTCCGCCAGGTCGGCGTCCAGGCCGAGCGCCGTGGCCAGGGACCGGGCGATCTGGGCCACTTCCAGGGAATGGGTCAGGCGGGTGCGGAAATGGTCGCCCTCGTGGGCCACGAAGACCTGGGTCTTTTCCTTCAGCCGGCGGAAGGCGGACGAATGGATGATCCGGTCGCGGTCGCGGGCGAAGGGCGTGCGCGTGCGGCTCTCCGGCTCCGGGAACTTGCGGCCGCGGGATTTCGTGGCGTCTTCGGCGTAGGGAGCCTTGGGGACCATAAGACCATTCTGTGCGATGGCCCTTGGTGGAAGGCCGTGACACCCTCATATAGTCCAGGCGTTGAGATCGTCTAACCAACACATGACCCCAGACCTTACCCTTTCCCCCTCGGCCGCCCAGCGGATCAAGGCCATCGGCGCGTCCGAAGGCCATCCGGTGATGCTGCGCGTCGCGGTGGAGGGCGGCGGATGTTCCGGTTTCCAGTACCAGTTCGACCTGGTTCAGGCGGCCGAGCCTGACGACCTCAGGGTCGAGCTGGATGGCGCGGCGGCCATCGTCGATGAGATGTCGCTGGTCCTGCTCAAGGGCTCGGTGATCGATTTCGTCGATGAACTCGCCGGGGCGGAGTTCCGCATCCGCAACCCCAACGCCAAGACCAGCTGCGGCTGCGGCGTCAGCTTCTCGATCTAAGCGCGGGACGCTGCGTCGCGGGCATTGAGACACCGCGCCGATCGTGGTCTAGCATCGCGAAAAGCTCAGGATTTCGCCATGCGTCTCACCCCCTTCCTTCCCGCCTTCGCCACCCTCCTGCTGGCCGGCACGGCGCTTGCCGCCACCCCGGTTCCGCCGGCGCCCGCCTTCCCCGCCGGGACGACCACCGACACCATCCAGGGGGTCAAGGTGGCAGACCCCTACCGTGCGCTTGAGGACGCCGCAGACCTCAAGGTCCAGGCCTGGAGCGACGCCCAGAACGACCGCACCCGCGCCTACCTCGACAACCTTCCCGGACGCGCGGCGGTCGCCGAAAAGCTCAAGCGCCTGACCAGCGCCGCCTCGCCGTCCTATGCCGGCCTGCAGGCCGCGGGCGACGCGATCTTCGGCTACTACGCCGACCCGACCCGCCAGCAGCCGTCGATCGTGCGCCTGAACGCCGCCGCCGATCCCGCCAGCCGCGTCAGTGTGCTCGATCCCAACGCCATCGATCCCACCGGCCACACCGCTATCGACTGGTTCGTGGCCTCGCCCGACGGGACAAAGATCGCGGTTTCGCTCTCGAAGAACGGCAGCGAGGACGGGGTCCTCCACGTCTATGACGTGGCCACCGGCAAGGAGATCGAGACGGCGATCCCCTATGTCCAATATCCCACGGCCGGCGGCAGCCTGGCCTGGACGGCCGACAGCAAGGCCTTCTGGTACACCCGCTATCCCGGGGCCGGCGCGCCGGAGGCCGAACAGCACTTCAACATGCAGGCCTATTTCCACCGGCTGGGTTCGGACCCGGCCAAGGACCCGCTGGCGCTCTCCACCGCCGACGGCCTGCCGCGCACCGGCGAGATCTTCCTCTCCAACGACCAGGCCGCCGCAACGGCCGTGGCCTCGGTCCAGCTCGGCGACGGGGGCCAGTGGCAGCAGTATCTGCTGAAGCCCGGCGCCAAAGCCCTGAAGGTGGCGGCTTATGAGGACCGGATCATCGCCATGGCGCAGGCCGGGGACGGCACGCTCTATGGCGTTTCGCGGCGCGACGCACCGAAGGGCAAGCTGCTGAAGCTGTCGGCGCCCTTCTCCGGCGGATTCGCCAAGGCGACGGTCTTCGCCCCCGAGGCCAAGGACAGCGCGATCATCGACGGCGGCGAGTTCGGAAGTCCGCTGTCAGTCGTAGGCGACCGGCTGTTCGCCAAGCGGATCGCCGGCGGCCCCAGCCGGGTCAGCGTCTACGACAAGACCGGCCATGAGACGACGCTGTCGATCCCGGAGGTCTCGACGATCAGCGAGATCGACCCCCTGCCGAACGGTGACGCCCTCTACCGCGTGGCGACCTTCCTGGAGCCGTCCTACTTCGCCCGCTATTCCGCCAAGGATGGCGCGAGCACGCGGACGGCGCTCGCGGTGACCTCGCCCGTCTCATTCGCCGACGCCGAAGTCACGCGGGCCTTCGCCACCTCGAAGGACGGCACGCAGGTTCCGCTCAACATCATCGCCAGGAAGGGCGTGAAGCTCGACGGATCGAACCCCGTCCTGCTCTACGGCTATGGCGGCTATGGCGTGAACCAGACCCCGGCCTTCGCCGGTCCGTTCCGCCGCCTGTGGCTCGACGCCGGCGGAATCTGGGTGCTGGCCAATATCCGCGGCGGGGGCGAATACGGCGACGAATGGCACCAGCAGGGAATGCTGACCAAGAAGCAGAACGTCTTCGACGACTTCGCCGCGGCCGGCGAATGGCTGCTGAAGGAAGGCTACACGTCCAAGCCCAGGCTCTCCCTCATGGGCGGCTCCAACGGCGGCCTCCTGATGGGCGCGGAGATCACCCAGCACCCGGACCTGGCCCAGGCCGTGATCTCGGCGGTGGGGATCTACGACATGGTTCGTGTCGAGCTCGATCCCAACGGCGCCTTTAACGTCACCGAGTTCGGCACGGTGAAGGATCCGGCCCAGTTCAAGGCGCTCTACGGCTACTCGCCCTATCACAACGTCCGTGCGGGTGTGGCCTATCCGGCCGTCCTGATGCTGACCGGGGCCACCGATGGGCGGGTCAATCCGATGAACTCGCGCAAGTTCGCCGCCGCCCTGCAGGCCGCCACGTCATCGCCGCGGCCGATCCTGCTGCGCACCTCCAAGGACTCCGGCCACGGCATCGGCTCGTCCCTCGATCAGCGCATCGCTGAGCAGACCGACGAACTGATGTTCCTCTACGACCAGCTCGGCATGAGCGCCGCCGACGCCGCGAAATAGTTCCGATGCGCATCGCCACCTGGAACGTGAACTCGGTCAACGCGAGGCTGGAAACCGTCCTGCGCTGGTTCGAGGAGGCCAAGCCGGACGTCGCCTGCCTGCAGGAGATCAAGTGCGTCGACGAAAAATTTCCGGCCGAAGCCTTTGAACGGCTTGGCTACAACGTCGCCGTGCATGGCCAGAAGTCCTACAACGGCGTGGCGATGCTCTCGAAACATCCCATCGAGGATATTCGCCGCGGCCTGCCCGATGGCGAGGGCGACGACCACGCCCGCTACATCGAAGGGATCATTGGCGCGCCGACCCCGGTGCGTGTCGCCTCGATCTACCTGCCCAACGGCAATCCGGTCGACAGCGACAAATATCCCTACAAGCTCCGATGGATCGATCGGCTCAGTAATCACGCCCGGGAACTCCTGGCGCTGGAGGAGCCGCTCGTCCTGACCGGCGACTACAATGTCATCCCCGAGGAACGCGACGCGGAATTCCCCAAGAACTGGGAGGGTGACGCCCTTTTCCGGCCGCAGACCCGCGAGGCCTTCCGGGCGCTGAAATACCTGGGCCTCACCGACGCCTTCCTGGAAGCCGACGGCGCGCCCGGCGCCTATACCTTCTGGGACTATCAGGCCGGCGCCTGGCAACGGAACAACGGCATCCGCATCGACCACGCCCTGCTCTCCCCGCAGGCCGCGGACCTGTTGACCGGCGTCAGCATCCATCGCGACGTCCGCAGCTGGGAAAAGCCCTCCGACCACGTGCCCTTCGTGATCGAACTCGACCTTTAGCTGGCGGCGTTTGGGAAGACTCGCCGAACCGGCTTAGCTTCACCGCATGAACGAGCTTGTGAGGCTTCTCGTCCTGCTGGGGGTCGCGGGCATTGTGGTGACCGTGATCGGCGCCGTGGCCATCTGGCATGCCGACGAGGGCCGGCGCATCCGGCGCGGCCTGAAGGTGATCCTGAAGGGCGACCTGCACGGCTATCTGGTGGCGCGGGGCCGTGGACGGGGCATGGGCTTCAACTTCACCAGCAACCACATCGCCGTCGCCTGGGACCAGGGCGCCTGGGGCCTGATCTACCGGCTGGACGAGCTGATCGGCGCCGAGGTGATCGCCGACGGCATGGTCGTGGGCCGTGTGCATCGCGGCGAGAGCCGACGCGCCTTGGACAGCCTGGGGGGCGCCGAGCAGCGAGTGACCCTGCGGCTGGTTTTCGACGACGTCACCCACCCGGAATTCGTGCTGGATCTGTGGCTGCCCGCCGACGAGGGCCGGCGCGCCGCCTTCGCCCCCGACGAGGCCCTTGAGGAGTGCAACCGCTGGCTTGCCCGCATCGAGGCCCTCTTCCGCCGCCCCGTGGCGCCCAAGCCTCGGCCGCCTCAAACCGCTCCCCCGCCCCCGGATGTAGCGACTGCTCCGGTCATCGCGGAGCCGCGCCCGGCGGAGGACCTGACAGAAACCGAAGCCCTCGAGGACCAGGACGACGAAGCGCCTTTCTAGGCCTCAGTCCTCAGATGTCCGCATAGACGTGCTGCTCGGCCGCGGCCCCCGGGTGAGTCACAGCGCCCAGGTGGGCGGGGCCCACGGTTCTGGCGAACTTCCACAGGGCGCCCGAGTTGTAGTGCGAGACCCGGGACTCTTCCTGGGCCAGGCGGCGGGCGCGGTTCTCGAGTTCGATGGGATCGACCTCCAGCTCGATGGTCCCGGCGTCGGCGTCGATGGCGATGATGTCGCCGTCCATCACCAGGCCGATGGGGCCGCCGTCTGCGGCTTCCGGCCCCACGTGGCCGATGCACAGGCCGCGGGTCGCGCCGGAGAACCGGCCATCGGTGATCAGGGCTATGTTCTCCACGCCCTGGCCGTAGATCGCCGCGGTGGTGGACAGCATCTCGCGCATCCCCGGCCCGCCCTTCGGCCCCTCGTAGCGGATCACCAGGACGTCGCCTTCCTTGTAGTCGCGCGCCTCGACGGCGGCGAAGCAGGCCGCCTCGCCGTCGAACACCCGGGCCGGTCCGCGGTGCACCCGGTGCTTCAGGCCCGCCACCTTGACGATGGCCCCGTCCGGGGCGAGCGAGCCCCACAGTCCCACCACGCCGCCGGTGGGCGAGAGCGGGCTTGAGACCGGCCGGATGACGTCCTGGTCGTCGCGCCAGATCACATCCTTCAGGTTCTCCGCCATGGTCTTACCGGTGACGGTCATGCAGTCGCCGTGGATCAGGCCGGCATCCAGCAGGGTCTTGAGCAGCATGGGCATGCCGCCCGCCTCGCCCATCTTCTTGGCCGGATAGCGCCCGCCGGGCATCAGGTCGCAGAGATAGGGGGTGCGCTGCATGATCTCGGCGACATCGCGCAGGGTGAAGCTGATCCCCGCCTCGTGGGCCATGGCCGGCAGGTGCAGGCCGCCGTTGGTCGAGCCGCCGGAGGCCGCCACGACCACCGCGGCGTTCTCGAAAGCCTTGAGGGTGCAGATGTCGCGCGGGCGGATATTGCTTTCCAGAAGGCGCATGACCGCCTCGCCCGCCGCCACCGCATAGGCGTCGCGGTCGAGGTAGGGCGCGGGCAGCGCCGAGGACAGCGGCAGGGCCAGGCCGATGGCTTCCGACACGCAGGCCATGGTGTTGGCCGTGTACTGGCCCCCGCAGGCCCCGTCGCCGGGACAGGCGTGCTGTTCCAGATCGCAGAGGTCCTCCAGGCTCATCTGGCCGGCGGAATGCTTGCCGACGCCCTCGAAGACGTCCTGCACGGTGACATCGCGACCATGCCAGGTCCCCGGCAGGATCGAGCCGCCGTAGATGAAGACGCTGGGCACATTGAGGCGCAGCATCGCCATCATCATCCCCGGCAGGGACTTGTCGCAGCCGGCCACGCCGATCAGGGCGTCATAGGAATGGCCGCGGATGGTCAGTTCCACCGAGTCGGCGATCACCTCGCGGCTGACCAGGGACGAGCGCATCCCTTCATGGCCCATGGCGATGCCGTCGGTGACGGTGATGGTGCAGAACTCGCGCGGCGTGCCGCCGGCGCTCCGGACCCCGGACGAGGCCGCGTGAGCCTGGCGCATCAGGGTGGTGTTGCAAGGCGCCGCCTCGTTCCAGCACGACGCCACGCCCACGAAGGGCTGGGCGATTTCACGGCTGCCCAGGCCCATGGCGTAGAGATAGGAGCGGTGCGGCGCGCGGTTCGGCCCCTCCGTCACATGCCGACTGGGCAGCCTGGCCTTGTCCCAGCTTCCGTCCGGCCTGCGATGCATGGCGCAACTCCTGGTTATCCGACTTCCTCCGTAGCCCCGCGGCCACGCCGGGGAAAGCCGGCGCCGCGCGGCGGGCCGATGACGCCGTCGCGACTCGGTCGCCCCAAGTTTACGTGGGGGCAATCTTCATGGGTTACCTTGAACTGTGCCTTTCTTGTCGGAAGTCGGCCCCGTCGCTCCTGAATATCGCTAAGTTATCACGATAAACATTGACGTCGCCGCAAGGCTGATTCAGCCTCGTTACAAAGCGCGGCATAAGCGCAACAAAGCTGCAGGGAGGCGGCCTACCATGGTTTCCAAACGCTATTTTCTGGCGTCCACTGCGCTGCTGGCCGCAGCGTTCGTATCCACGGCTCACGCTCAGACCCGGCCCGCGGCGGCTGCGGCGACGGCTGACGCCGGCCCCACCATCGAAGAACTGGTGGTGACCGCCGAGAAGCGCGAACAGAGCCTTCAGGACGTGCCGGTGGCCATCTCGGCCTTCACCGCCAAGCAGCGCGACCTCGTCGGGATCACAACGATCCAGGACTTCACCAACTTCACCCCCGGCCTCGTCTATTCGAGCTTCAGCGACCGGGCGAGCGTGCGCGGCATCGGCCGCCTGACCAACATCCACGCCGTGGATGCCGCGGTGGCTATCTACGTGGACGGCGTCTTCAGCACCTCGACCATCCTGGCGGGCGGCCCGCCTCTGGAAACCGACCGGGTGGAAGTCCTGCGCGGTCCGCAGGGGACCCTCTACGGCCGAAACGCCATCGGCGGCACCATCAACGTGATCACGCCCCGGCCCACCGACCACCCCTACGCCGAGGTCCGCGCGATCGCGGAGAACTTCGGCTACACCAATTTCCAGGCGGCCGCCTCCGGTCCCCTGGCCGACAATCTCCGGGTCCGGGTGGCTGGATACAAGCTCGACCAGAACAAGGGCTACTTCCACAACGTCAACCCCAACATGCCCTCCGAGGGGGCCAAGCGCGACGAGTGGGAATACCAGTTCCAGCTCTCCGCCGATCTCGGGGAACATGCCGAGGCCTGGATCAAGTACGAGACCCTGAAGTGGGATGACCGCGGTGGCCCGGGCGCGCGCTCAAGCTACCAGAACTCATCCTACGAAACCGGTCTCCTCGATCCGCGCTTTTCCATTATCTACAACCCGGCCCACGGCTATTCGACGGCCACGGGCCTCGCCGGCATCGTTCCCGGCAGCCTCCAGCAGTTCAATGGCGGAACGACCACCACCAATCCCGCGCTGCAGGATGAGCGAGCCTTCAACACCAACACGCCCCTGCACGTTTCGCTGAGCAATGTGCACGTGCTTTCGGCCAGCGCCGTCTACCACGCGCCGACCTTCGACCTGAAGTACGTGGGCGGCCTGCAGAATTACAATTACGACCTGGAAGGCGACGCCGACGCGACCAACGTCAAGTCCTACCAGATTCCCCTGGCGCCAGGCTCGATCTGCGGCACGATCCACGGGCTGTTCTCGGTCGGCCGGGCCCCGGCGGACTGCACGCCCCTGACCGTCGAAGGCGCCCAGACCTATCACTACTTCGAGCACCCGAAGTGGTTCAGCAACGAGATCACCATCGCGTCGACCACGGACTCGGCGCTACAGTACATCGCCGGCCTCTACTTCTACCATGAGGACTATACGGGCTCGACCAACGACCCCGACATCTTCCTGCCGAACAGCGCCTCACTGCAGCATCCAGTGCTGGGGGCCGCCGCCAATCCGAACGGCGTCATCGCGCTGGGCGACTACGACATGACCACCGACAGCAAGGCCGCGTTCGGCCAGCTGGACTGGAAGGCCAGCCCGACGCTTAAGTTCACCCTGGGCCTGCGGTACACCCAGGACCACAAATTCGGGTCCGAATTCCGCCGCGTCGTCTGCAACTCCGACGTCTGCTACCCTGGCCTCTACTCGGCGCTCGGTCTCGGCGCCTTCGGCCCTGGCACGTCGGCGAACTGGGGCAGCCTGCTCGGCAATATCAACGGCCTCGCGCAGATCGGTCCCTTCCTTGGGCAGCCGGCGCTGGCCGGCCTCGCGGGCCTCGGCAACGGCGCCTTCGACCTCACCACGTCATTGGCCCCAACCACCAACGCCGCCGGCGCCAAGGGCGTCACCGATCCGGTCAAGTGCAACGCCTCCGGCGTCTGCACCCAGTACACGATCGATCCGGCCACCGGGAACCTGGTCCGCCACCTGGGCGACAAGTCGGACGCCTGGACCGGCACCCTCGGCGTCCAGTGGGATCCCGCGGACGGCACCATGGCCTACGGCCGCTACAGCCGCGGCTACAAGGCGTTCGGTTTCGCCGCCGGCTACGCGCTGCCCACACCTGAAGCCAGCTCCGAATTCGTGGATTCCTTCGAAGTCGGCCTGAAGAAGAACTTCGGTAGAGCATTCCAGCTGAACGCGGCCCTCTACTACCTGAAGTACCATGACCTGCAGGCGCCGGTTTCGGTGATCGTGGGGCCGACCACCGCCACACGCTTCATCAACGTCGCGGAGTCACTCTCTGACGGCCTTGAACTGGACGCCATCTGGCAAGCCACCGAGGCGCTGCGGATTTCATTCGACTATTCCTTCGACCACACCCGCATCGAGAAGAGCGACAAGTACCTCGATATCCGCGACAATATCGCCGCCTCGACCGGAACCCTGGTGAGCCTCGTGGGCAACAAGCTACCGCAGGCGCCAGAGAACAAGCTGGCTCTCAATGGCGGCTATTCGTTCTATTGGGAGCCGGGCACCCTGACTCTGGGAGCGACCTACATTTATCGCAGCAAGGCCTACGCCAACGTGTTCTCCCGGGACTACAACTCCGCTCCGGCCTGGGATCAGGTCGATCTGCGGGCACACTGGGTGGCTAAGGGTGGCAAGTACACAGTGATCGGCTACGTCCGGAACGTCGGCGACACCAAGGGTTACGACGCCGCCGTCCAGGCGTCGCAGAACAACCTACCGGCCCTGAACGGCAACCCGAACCTGGAGCTGACCCCGCCGCGCACCTATGGCGTTGAATTGCAGTACCGCTTCTTCTAGCCGTCCCCTTCGAATGAATGAGGCGTCCTGCTCCGGCGGGGCGCCTTTTTCATGTCAGAGCGTATCCTGGATGGCGTCGGTGACCTCGTCGTCGAGCGGGTCGGTGCGCGAGCTGAAGGCCCGGACCGCCTGCCCGTCTTTGCCGATCATAATCTTGTGGAAGTTCCACACCGGCACGGCGGCCTCGCCCAGCGCCTGCTTCGCCCATTGGTAGAAGGGGTGCGCCTGGCCGCCGGTCACGTCGGCCTTGGCGGTCAGTGGGAAATCCACCTTGAAGCGGGTCTCGCAGAAGGCCTTGATCTCGGCCTCGGTCCCAGGCTCCTGCCCGCCGAACTGATTGCAGGGCACGCCCAGCACCACCAGGCCCTCGTCGCGATAGGCCGAGTACAGCCGCTCCAGCCCGTCGTATTGCGGGGTTAGCCCGCAGGCCGAGGCCGTATTGACCACCAGGACGACCTTGCCCTTGAAGGCGCCGAGCGGCAGGTCGGCCCCATCGATGGTCCTGAATTCGAAATCGTAGGCCGTGGTCATCGCGTTCCCCCTGTCGCTGCGGCCAAGGTGGCTTAAGGAGCCTAGGCTTCCAAGCCCTGCTCGACCGCGAGGGCCAGATCGAGGGCGCGGATCGCCTCTTCGGCGTTGACCACCGGCCGTGGCGCCTGGCCGCGCACCGCCAACAGGAAGCCCTCCACACTTGCGCCGAGAGGATCCCTGGCCGCGGCCGTCTCGGCGAAATCGGCGTTCAGCGGAAAGGGCGTGGTGTTGCGGAACCCCCGGGTCATGAAGTCGATCTCCACCTCGCCGGAGGGATAGACCACCTTCATTGTGCGCCTTCGCTCCGGCGCCTGGCGCGAGACATCGAAAATCGCGGTGAAGCCGTCGTCAAAGGTGACCTCGGCGCGGGCCAGGTCCCACACTCCGTCGGGACTGCGGGCGCCCTCCCCCTCGGCCGTTACCGGCTCGGCCGCGGTGATCGCCAGGGCCAGATCGATGTCGTGGATCATCAGGTCCAGCACCGCCGAGACATCGCGGCTGCGGTCGGACGGCGGCCCGTGGCGCATCGCCTCCAGCCGCAGCGGCTGCTCGGGGATGTCCAGCAGGCCCATGGCCTGGAAGACCACGCGTTCCTGGTGTCCGCAGGCGACGGTCAGGCCCCGGGCGCGCGCAAGCCCCCGGATCCTCTCGGCGTCGGCCACGGTCACCGCGATGGGCTTTTCGATATAGACCGGCTTGCCCGCCTCCAGGGCGGCCAGGGCGTGCCCGGCGTGCAGGGTGGCCGGCGAGGCCACCGTGACCACATCCACAGCCGCCAGGAAGGCCGCCATGTCATCGAAGGCCTGGCCGCCGAGGGGTGCGGCGACCGTGGCGGCCCGGTCGAGCTGCACATCCAGAACCGCCGCCAGCGCGACGCCGTCGATCCGCGCGTACTGCCGCGCATGATAGCCGCCGAACACGCCCGCGCCGATCACACCGCCGCGCAAAGACTTTAGCATCGACCACTCCACAACCGGCTTTGCCGCCTATCAGGTCGTCGGGCGAAGCGCCACCCGCCGGCGCCTATTGGCCCCATGCGAAAAGCCGCCATTGGCGGCATGGGCCTGGACCGCTAGAAGGCTTGTCTTCACCCGGAGCTTGCCTGTGCCGCGCCTTTTCAGCGCCTACGTGATCGTCGACTGGAGCGCCGCGGCCAAGCCGACGACGGGCGCGGACTCGGTGTGGATTGGCGTGCTCAAGCGCGACGTGCGCTTCCGCCTGGCTTTTGAGAGCTTCAACCCGGCGACCCGCGCCGAGGCGGAGAAGCGCCTCACCCTGATCCTCGACGACCTGAAGAAGCGCTCCGAGCGCGTTCTGGTCGGCTTCGACTTCCCCCTGGGCTTCCCGCGCGGCTTCGCCGCCGCCCTGAATCTGCCAGGCGAACCCTGGCGCGCGGCCTGGGACCAGTTGGACAAGATGGTCAAGGATAAGGCCGACAACACCAACAACCGCTTCAATGTCGGCGCGCAGCTTAACCGCCGCCTCACCGAGAGCCCCTTCCCGTTCTGGGGCGCGCCGCCCAAGGACGTGCAGACCACGCTGCAGCCCAAGAAGACCCGTGAGCACGGCCCTGGCGACCTGCCGGAGTTCCGCCATGCCGATCTCGCCGCCAAGGGCGCGGCCTCGATCTGGAAGCTCTATTACAACGGCTCGGTGGGCGGCCAGGCGATCATGGGCATGCCCGTCGTCAGCCGTATCAAGGCCGCCCGCGGCGACGGGGCGAAGACCTGGCCCTTCGAAACCGGCTTCAAGGCGCTGACCGAGGCGGATCTGGACGGCGTCGATGTGGTGATGGCCGAGGTCTATCCCTCCCTCGTCAAGGCCCCCGCCCTGCCTGGCGAGGTCAAGGATCTGACCCAGGTGCGGACCACCGCTGAATTCTTCGCCCGCCTGGACGAGGCCGACAAGCTGGGCCCCATGTTCGGCCCGGCCAAGACCATGGCCGCCGAAGCGGTTCTCGACGCGGAGCGCGAAGAGGGCTGGATCCTGAACGCTGGCGCCTAGACGCCAGTCATCGCCGCGTCGCGCCGGCCCAGCTGCCAGAAGCGGGCGATCAGCAGGCCGCCGGACAGCAGGCTGGCGATCAGCACGGCCCAGACCAGGCCCATGATCCCCAGACCCCTGGGGATCGCCAGCCACCAGGCGAGCGGCATCATCACCAGGACGTAGCTCGTCAGATGGGCGCCTGACGGCAGCCAGACATCGCCGCGGGACCGCAGCGCCTGGGCGGCGACCACCTGTAGGCTATCAGGCACCAGCATCAGGCAGGCCAGGACCACGGCGGGGACGGTCATGGCCAGCGTCTCGGGATTGGTGGTGTAGCCGCGCGCCACGAGCGCCGCATTGGGCCAGATGGCCAGGCCGATCAGGGCGACGAAGCCGCCCGTCAGGACAAACGCCACCCAGCCGGCCCGCGCCACGCCCACACGATCGCGTGCGCCATAAGCCCGGCCGACCCGCACTGCGGCTCCGGTGGCCAGGCCCAGCGGGATCATGAAGACCAGGGCCATCACATTGAGCACGATCGCCCAGGCCGCGACCGCGAGGCCGCCGATCCAGCCGGCGATGATGTTCATGCTGGCGAAGGCCGCCACCTCAAAGAAGTTGGAA
The DNA here is from genome assembly GCA_947475465.1 of Caulobacteraceae bacterium. Lineage (GTDB taxonomy): Bacteria > Pseudomonadota > Alphaproteobacteria > Caulobacterales > Caulobacteraceae > Phenylobacterium. Next base: position 108,759 of record CANJLK010000002.1, read on the forward strand.
ACCCCGGCGCCGAAGCCGATCCGCCGCTGTTCGGCCGCCGCCGCCCGGTCGCGGGGCGTGCGGTCGAAGACGCCGAGCGCGCGGGCGTCGGGCATGAAGGCGATATAGGCCAGCATGGCGACGGCCAGGAAGGTGCGCGCGCCGGTCGTGGCCCAGGCGCCGCCCACCGCGCCCAGCGCCGGCAGGCCGAAGGTCCCAGGCACCAGCACGAGGTCGAACGCCAGGTTCACGCCGTTGGCGATCCACATGATCCAGGCGCCGGGCCCGGGCCGCGAAAGCCCTTCGAGCCAGAAGGCGGCCGCCGTGCCCAGCGCCCAGCCGGGCAGAGACAGGCAAAACACCAGCAGCGCCCGGCTGGCCCCATCGGCCAGGCCCCGCTCCAGACCGATGCCGTGCAGGAAATGCGGCCCGCCCAGGGCCAGGACGGCGGCGGACGCCATGCTGATCCAGGCGCTGTAGACCAGTCCCCGGCGCAGAACTGCCCCGGTAACCTCGGGGCGGCCCTCTCCGACGGCGCGCGCTGTCATCACCTGGATGCCGGTGAGCAGGCCCACCATCATGGTGATCACGACGCTTGTGGGGGCCCAGCCGAGCGCGTGATAGCCAAGCTGGGTCGCCGAGAAGCGGCCGACCACCACCGCATCGCACAGGCCCATCCCCATGATGCCCAGACGCGAGATCACCACCGGCCAGGACAGCGTCAGGAGCTGGGCGAGTTCGGAGCGGACGGTGGAGGGATGGGCCGCGGGGCGGTCCATGGCGGGCAACCTGAAATTTCAAAGAGACGCGAAGACTGGCCCAGCCAGCGGGAACGAACAAGCTCGCCCCTTAAAGCGGGCGCCCGCGGTTTCTTGACCGTGGCGTCAGAGGCACAGGCGCCCGGCTGCGGCGCCCCGCCGCAGGGCGGGGCTGAAAACCATTAACCGATACACTGATAGCGATAGGCAGATGCAGCGAGCAACCCCCGGTTGGCCGCGCGACCACGCTGAAGGAGTCGTGATGACTCAGATCGCACCCCCCGCGCCCGTGGCAGCCGACGATCCGTCGCTGGCGGAGGTCATTGGCCTCGCCGTCGGCGTCGTCGCCGAACTGGAGGGGGCCCCACGCAAGTCGTCAGCGTCCGCCCGGAGCAGGCCGACCAAGGCTGAGATCGCCCGCGCCGCCGACGACCTTATCGTCCGCGCGCCCGCCTACAGGGCGACCGTCCTGTGGTTGGAGGACTGACGGCCTAGAGACCGCCCGCCGCCACCTTGGCGGCCTCGACCCGATCCTCCTTCAGCTTTTCAGCCACCAGGAACGCCAGCTCCAGCGCCTGCTCGCCATTGAGCCTCGGGTCGCAGTGGGTGTGGTAGCGGTCGGCCAGGTCGCCTTCGGTGACCTCCCGCGCGCCGCCCGTGCACTCGGTGACGTTCTGCCCGGTCATCTCCAGGTGGACACCGCCCGGATGGACACCCTCGGCCTTGCAGATCTCCACGAAGCTCTTCACCTCGGAGAGGATCCGGTCGAAGGGCCGGGTCTTGTAGCCGTTGTTGGCGGTGAGCGTGTTGCCGTGCATCGGGTCGATGGCCCACACGACCTTCTTGCCGGCGGCCTTGGTGGCGCGCAGCAGGCCCGGCAACCGCTTTTCGATCTTGTCGTGGCCGAAACGGCCGTAGAGCGTCAGGCGTCCAGGCTCGTTGGCCGGCGACAGGGCGTCCACCAGGCGAAGCAGTTCGTCCGGCTCCATGGTCGGGCCGCATTTCACGCCGACCGGGTTCTTGATGCCCCGGAAGAATTCCACGTGGGCGCCGTCCAGCTCGCGCGTGCGCTCGCCGATCCACACCAGGTGCGCCGAGGTGTCGTACCATTGGCCCGAGGTGCTATCGACCCTGGTCATGGCCTCCTCCAGGTTCAGCAGCAGCGCCTCGTGGCTGGTGAAGAACTCCGTCTGGTGCAGGCCGGGATGGGTTTCCGGCGTGATGCCGATGGCCGCCATGAAGTCGAGGGACTCGCTGATCTTGCCGGCCAGTTCGCGGTAGGCCGCGCCCTGCGGGCTGTCGGCGACGAAACCCAGCGTCCATTTGTGGATGTTGTGCAGGTCGGCATAGCCGCCGCCCGCGAAGGCGCGCAGCAGGTTCAGGGTCGCTGCCGACTGGCTGTAGGCCTGGAGCATCCGCTGCGGATCCGGCGTGCGGGCCTCGGCGGTGAACTCCATGCCGTTGATGATATCGCCCCGATAGGACGGCAGGGTGACGCCGCCGATCGTCTCCACCGGCGCCGAGCGCGGCTTGGCGAACTGGCCGGCCATGCGGCCCACCTTCACCACAGGCTTGCCGCCCGCGAAGGTCAGGACCACCGCCATCTGGAGGATGAGGCGGAAGGTGTCGCGGATGTTGTCGGCGGCGAATTCCTTGAAGCTCTCGGCGCAGTCGCCGCCCTGCAACAGGAAGGCGCGGCCTTCGGAAACCTCGCCCAGCAGGGCCTTGAGGCGGCGGGCCTCGCCGGCGAAGACCAGCGGCGGCATGGCGCGCAGTGTCTGCTCGGCCTTGGCCAGGGCGGCCGCGTCCGGATAGTCCGTCGGCATATGCTTGGCGGGCTTTGACCTCCAGGAGGCCGGTGTCCAATGATCCGTCATCGCTCAACTCTCTCGCGCAGCCAAGAAGGGGCGCCCGGATGTCCAGGCTTGGCCGCGAAAGCGGGCCTTCTACTCCACCATATGGGGTGCGGTCGATGGTTGGTTGAGGGCCGAGAGCGCGACAATCAATACGCCAAGGGCGATCCACCACTCCTGCCAGATGCCGAAGTTGATCGCGCCGAACAGCAGATAGACCGCCGCGCAGGCCGCCGTGCCGGCCATGGCGGGCGCCGGCCTGGGCCTCGCCAGCCTCAGCAGGGTCACTCCCCAGAACGCCGCCAGGGCCACCGCGCCGACCGCGCCCAGCTCCAGCCAGACCTGCAGGGCGCCGTCGTGAGGATGGAGCTGAATGCCCGGGGCGAACATCCGGCTGGCGTCCAGGCCCCAGCCGCGCAGCGGCTTGTCGCGGATCCAGTCGATGGCGTGGCTCCAGTAGCCCATGCGCTCAGCGTAGGAGAGCGGGATGGCGCTCTGGATGGCCCCGTAGTCGGCGAAATGGCGAACGGCCCAGACCAGGAGCGGCGCGGCCAGGAAGAAGGCCGCCGCGAATACGGCCATGATGCGAGGCAGGGCGGTCGGCCACCGCCAGGCCGCCAGGCCTACCAATGGCGCCAGGACCAGGGCGATGACCGGGGCGTCGGACTTGAAGGCGATCGCCGCCGCGCCGGCGCCCGCCACCATGGCCAAAGCCAGCCAGGGCCGCAGCCGGGCCGGCGCGCCTAGGGCCACCAGGGGCAGCAGCGCGGTCATAACAAAGGTGGCGTGGCCCAGCTTGGCCTCGGCGATATCCTGGCGCATGGGCGAATAGGCGACCCCCCGCAGGGACTGGTAGAGCGCCCCGCGCGTCGCGGTCTCGGCGATCAGGATCGCGCCGAAGATTCCAAAGCCCCAGGCGAAGACGGCCAGCGCCCGACGCTTGCCCGGCTCGTCGGCCCGGCGCGCGGCGCAGATCAGGCTCCAGAACACCGGCAGTTCGAGCGCCAGCTTGAGAATGCCGCTGTTCCCCGCCGAGGCGGGATGAAACGGGCTCCAGGTGGTCGAAACAGCCGCCCAGATCAGGCCGGCGAACAGCACGATCAGGCCGGGCCTATCCTCGTCGGTGATGCGCACCGCCGGCAGCGTTAGCAGACCGCCCAATGCGACCAGGGCCGCGAAACCCTTGGGGGCCAGCCAGGCGAACAACGGGGTGGCTCCGGCGATCACCGTGAGGACCCAGCCGCACCAGATCGCCAGGCGCCCAGGACCGGGCGCGGCGCCGGCCGTCGTCATACCGTCAGGCCGAGCGGCACGTGCTTCTCGCGCATGGTGACCAGTTCCTCGGCCAGCGTCGGATGGACCGCGCAGGTGGAATCCCACTGCGCCTTTGTGACCCCCATCTTCATGGCGATGGCGGCCATCTGGATAATCTCCGGCGAGTCCGGGGCCACCACATGGCAGCCGACGATCTTCTCGCTGGCGCAGTCCACCACCAGCTTCATGAGGCAGCGCTCGTCGGCCCCGGTGAAGGTGTATTTCATGGCCCGGAACCGGGCGAGGTAGATGTCGACCTTGCCGTACTGCTTGCGCGCATCGGCCTCCGACAGGCCAACCGAGCCGATTGGAGGCTGGGAGAACACCGCCGAAGCGACCATCTCGTGGTCGAAGGACGTCGGTTGGTCGTGGAAGACCGTGCGGGCGAATGCCTCCCCTTCGCGGATCGCCACCGGCGTCAGGTTGATGCGGTCGGTGACGTCGCCCACTGCCCAGATGTTCTCGACGTTGGTGCGGGAATAGCTATCAACCACCACCGCGCCATTGTCCTTCAGCGTCACGCCGGCGGTCTCCAAGCCCAGCCCCTGCGAATAGGGCTCCCGGCCCACCGCGAACATCACCACGTCGCTCTCGCATTCATGGTCGTTGGAGAAGCGGCTGGTCAGGCCCGTGGGAGATTTCTCTACGGCGATGTGCTGGGCGCCAAGGATCACCTTGATCCCGCGCTTTTCCAGTTCTTCGGTCAGGTGGCTGCGCACGTCGTCGTCAAAACCGCGCAGGATGTTGGGGCCCCGGTGGACCAGGGTCGTCTCGACACCCAGGCCATTGAAGATGCCGGCGAACTCGACGGCGATGTAGCCACCGCCGGCGATCACGATGCGCTTGGGCAGTTCGGCCAGATGGAAGGCTTCGTTCGACGAGATGGCGTGCTCCACGCCCGGCAGGTCCCGCGGCATCCAGGGCCGACCGCCCGTGGCGATCAGCACCTTGTCGGTGGTCACCGGCCCACGCCCCTCGATCTCGACCGTGTGGGCGTCGATCAGCCGGGCCTTGCCGTGGATCAGTTCGGCGCCGGCGTTTTGCAGGTTGCGGACATAGATCCCCGAGAGTCTGGCGATCTCCTTGTCCTTCTCGGCCAGGAAGGCCGGCCAGTCGAACCGGGCGTCGCTGAGCGTCCAGCCATAGCCCTTAGATGTCTTGAAATGATGTGCGAATTCCGATGCATAGACCATGAACTTCTTCGGCACGCAGCCGCGGATCACGCAGGTCCCGCCGACCCTGTCCTCCTCGGCCACCGCCACCGTCGCGCCGGACATGGCGGCCACCCGTGCCGCGCGCACCCCGCCGGATCCCGCGCCGATGACGAACAGGTCGTAGTCGTAAGCCATCCAGGGCTCCCTTAGGGTTCGAGCCGCGACACGCCGTCAGGCCCGCCGATCAGCGCCAGGTCGGCCAGGTCTAGGAACAGGCCGTGGTCGACGACGCCCGTCACGCTCTTCAGCGCAAAGGCCACCGCCGCGGGCTCCGCGATCGCGCCGCAGGCCGCGTCATAGATATAGTTGCCGTTGTCGGTCAGCACCGGCGCGCCGGCCCTCATCCGGAGCCTCGGGGCGACCCCGATGTCGTTCTCCACCAGCGCGTCGCAGATGCGCAGGGCCGTGGTCTTGTGGCCAAAGGGGACCACCTCGATAGGCAGGGGAAAGGCGCCCAGCACCGCGACACGCTTGGCGGCGTCGGCGATGACCACGCAGCGCTTCGAGGCCTCCCACACCAGCTTCTCGCGCAGTAGGGCCGCCCCCCCGCCCTTGATCAGGGAAAGCCCCGGACCGATCTCGTCGGCGCCGTCCACGGTGAGGTCGATCTCACGGGTCTCGCCCAGTTCGGCGATCTTCAGGCCAAGGCCCTGGGCCAGGGCCGCGGTCGCCGCGGAGGTGGCGACGCAGGTGACGCCAGGATTGCGCGCCGCCAGGGCCTTGACGAACCATGCGGCCGTCGAGCCCGTCCCCAGCCCCACCACCATGCCGGCCTCGACCAGGGCCGCGGCGGCCTCGCCGGCGGCCTGCTTCTGCTGATCGGCGCTCATTTGACAGCCTTTCCCGCCCGCTTCTTCGCCCGGAAGGCGGCGGCCCATCCCGGCCTTTCGCTTTGCATCCCGCGCTCCAGGGCCAACGCGTCGGCCGCCACGTCGCGGGTCAGCACCGAGCCGGAGCCCGTATAGGCCCCGGCCCCGATGGTCAGGGGCGCCACCAGCGAGGAGTTGGAGCCCACGAAGGCGCCCGCCCCGATGTGGGTCTCAAACTTGTCGAAGCCGTCGTAGTTGCAGAAGATCGTGCCCGCGCCGATGTTCGCGCCCGCGCCGACCGTGCCGTCGCCCAGATAGCTCAGGTGATTGGCCTTGGCGCCCTTGCCCACGGCCACCTTCTTGACCTCGACGAAATTGCCGATGTGGGCGTCCTCGCCGATGTCGGCGCCGGGACGCAGCCGCGCATAGGGGCCGATGAGCGCCCCGGACCGCACATGGGCGCCTTCCAGGTGGCTGAAGGCGCGGATCACAGCGGCTGTCTCCACGGCCACGCCCGGGGCGAAGACCACGAACTGCTCGATTGTGGCTCCGGCGGCGATCTTCGTGTCGAAGCTGAAGTGCACGGTATCCGGGGCCAGCATGGCCACGCCTTCGGCCAGGAACCGGGCGCGCTGGCGCTTCTGGAACACCGCCTCCGCCTGGGCAAGTTGCATGGGCGTGTCGCAGCCCATGACCGCCTCTTCCGGGGCGATGAAAGCCTTCACCCGGGCCTCGTCGCCGGTGGCCAGGGCGACGATCTCGGTCAGGTAGTACTCACCCTTGGCGTTGTTGTTGGTGGTCCGCGATAGCCAGCCGAACAGCGCCGACTTGGAGGCGCAGAGCATGCCCGCGTAGCAGGCCTTGACCGCCAACTCCTGCGCCGTGGCCTCCTTGGGCTCGACGATGCGGATCACGTGGCCGTCTGCGCCGCGTATCAGCCGGCCATAGAGCAGTGCGTCCTTTGGCTCGAAGCCCAGCAGGGCCAGGTCGACCCCCTCGCCGCGCATGGCGAACAACGGCTCCAGGTCGGCGGGCAGCAGAAGCGGGCAGTCGGCGTTGGTGACCATGACGTCGCCGTCGAAGCCATCCAGGGCGGCCTCCGCGGCCATCACCGCATGGCCGGTGCCCATGGGCGGGTCCTGCAGAGCCACGGCGCCCTCGCCCAGCCGACGCACCACCAGGTCGCGCACCGCCGGGCTGTGATTGCCCACCACAACGACGATCCGTTCGCAGCCCGAGGCCTCCACGGTGTCGATCACCCGGTCCAGCAGGGTGCGGCCACCCACCTTGTGCAGCACCTTCGGCAGCGGCGACTTCATCCGGGTGCCTTGGCCGGCGGCCAGGATCACAGCGGCGCGTGCGGTCATCTTGGGCGTCCCTTCCCCCGAACTCTCCAGCGAGTCATCGGACTTGCCGCGAGGCTTACCAAGCCTTGGCGCCGGGCGCGAGAAGGCGCTAGCGTCCGGGCTTGTCCGGAGGGCTTCTTTTCATGATCCGTCGTGCGTCCGCCGCCGTCCTGTCGACCCATGGGGGCTGAACTCGCCGGCGCCGTGATCGCCTTCGACCTGGACGGGACCCTGGTCGACAGCGCCCCGGACCTGGTCGCCACCCTCAATGTCCTGCTCGCGGAAGAGGGCCTGCCGCCGCTGCCCATGCGCGAGGCCCGCCAATTCATCGGACGCGGCGCCAAGTGGCTGGTGGAACGTGGATTCCAGGCCGCCAACACCCCGCTCAGGGCCGAGCGGGTCGAGCCCCTGTTCCATCGGTTCCTCGCGCACTACGAGGCCCATATCGCCGACGAGAGCCGCCCCTTCCCGGGCGTCGTCGAGGCGCTTGAGGCGCTGAAGGCCGACGGCGCCAGGCTGGCGGTCTGCACCAACAAGCTCACCGGCCTCTCCACCCGGCTGCTGGACGCCCTCGACCTCAGCCGCCACTTCGACGCGGTCATCGGCGCCGACCTGGCGCCGGCCGCAAAGCCCGACCCACGCCATCTCGAGGTCGCCGTGGCCGCGGCGGGCGGTCAGATGTCGAAGGCGATCATGGTCGGCGACGCGGCCACCGACGCCGGCGCGGCCCGGGCGGCGCGGACGCCGCTGATCCTGGTGAGCTTCGGCTACACCGAAGTTCCCGCCGCCGACCTGAAGCCCGATGTCCTGATCGATCACTTCGACGCCCTGCCCGCCGCCTGCTCGCGGCTGCTCGGCGCTTGCGAGCCCCGGTCCGGCGGGCTATAGGCCCCATCCTTCGCAGGGGCGCCATCTGGCCCCGGCGCCGGCGGATGCGTAGCTCAGCGGGAGAGCACCTCGTTCACACCGAGGGGGTCACAGGTTCAATCCCTGTCGCATCCACCATTCTTTTACCAAGCAAATTAGATGCTTGATGCACCGACACGCTTGAGAGCTCGGCACAAAATTTGCCTCCGGATACCAGATAAATGCCCGGCGGGCGGAACTCGGGTATCGCTTTGAGCCAACCACGCGGCTCAGCGATGCGGGCTTTGGAATCCGCCGAGCGGTCTTCGGTCAGAGAAGGATTCGGGTTTGTGGGGCCGTTCACGCTCTGACAGGGTGGAGCCGCGCTTGAGCGCGAGGGGGATGGTGCCGATGAAACGGAGCTTCGTGGTTTGTGGCCTCCTGCTTTTGATGGCGAACGCCGTTCATGCAGAAGAGGCCAAGCCAAAATCCAACCTCTTTGCGAGAGCCAATGTCTTGAGCAAGAACGCGCTGAGCATCACCATCCGCCATAGCCAATGGGGGGAGAAGAGCGCGTATCAATTCGCCTCGGATCATTGCGCCACATTCGGGAAGTTGGCGGTGCGTACGAGCAGCAGCATCGGGATAGGCTCGGACAGCACGACGACGTGGATATGTCAGGAACCGCCAAAGGCCGATGCAACGAGCCCGGCGCCTCCCCAGCCCGCGCCCCACTGACCGAGGGGATACTCCTAAGAGGGGTTCAACCCTCGCCGTGCGGCAGGTCGCCCTTCTTGATCGGACCGGCCGCACTGAGCCGCGCTTTCAACCCACTGAGACGAGCCCACGCGACTGCCAGGTCGTAGTCAAGCACGCCCTCGGCTTCCCAGAGTTGGTCCCACTGCCATTGCCATTGCCGCGTCGGCCCCCGGATGTTGACCGCGACCGAAACGACGGCGTGGAGGCCGGTTTTGACCGATCGGGGCCCCGGCCTTGCCCCGTTGGCCGACGAGCGGGCGCCGGGACTTGCTGCATTGCGGAACGGCGACCCTGGCCTTATCGCTAGAAAAACTGCGTTTAGTTAACTCCTATCGCTGAAATAGGAGTTTGTTTGTTGGCGCATGACCCGCGCCGTCGGCCCCATCGCGACGGCTTCCTCCCCGAAGCCGTCCGCCGCGCTCGCGGCGGCAGGGATCGGCCGGTGGGCGGGACAGGGCGCCGGAGCGATATCGGGGGTACGAAGATGGCTCATTCGAATTCAAGAACCGCGCTTGCGCGCCTGGGATACACCGTCGCGGCGCTGACGCTGGCCGGTGCGACAGCGTCGGCGGCCGCCGAGGCCGCCAAGCCTACCGAGGTCGGCGAACTGGTGGTCACCGGCGTGCGGGGTAAGCCGCGCACCGTGATTGACAGCCCGACGCCCATCGACGTGATCGGCGCGACCGAGCTAAGCCAGACCGGCCGGGCCGGCGCCTTCCAGGCCCTGCAGACCCTGGTGCCCTCCTTCAACCTGCCCGCCCGGGCCGGCGGCGGCACCTCGACGGTGATCTCGACGGGCGGCCTGCGCGGCCTCAACCCCGACCAGACCCTGGTGCTGGTGAACGGCAAGCGCCGGCACAAGACCGCGCTGATCAACTCGGTCTCGTCGCTCTACAACGGCTCCGTGCCGGCCGACCTGGATCTGATCCCATCGTCCTCCATCAACCGCATCGAAGTCCTGCGTGACGGCGCCGCGGCCCAATACGGCTCCGACGCCATCGCAGGCGTGGTCAACATCATCCTGAAGGACAACGAGGGCGGCTCGGTCAGTTCGACCTACGGCCAGAACATCGACCGCCACGACGGCGCCCTGCTGCAGGTTCTTGGCAACTATGGCCTCAAGCTTGGCGACACCGGCTTCCTGAACCTCTCCATCGCCACCAAGGACCAAGCGCTCTCCAATCGCGCGATCCCGGTGGCCTCAACGGTGCAGATCTATCCCAAGCTGGTGCCGTCGGGCCTGCCCGATCCGCGCGAACTGACCGTCAACCGGCTGGTGACCCTGAACTCGGGTGTCCTGCCGCAATGGGGCGTCAACGTCGGCTACAACGGACATGTGGACCTGAGCAGCGCCGTGCAGCTCTACTCGTTCGCCACGGCCAGCCGCCGCGTCAGCGACTTGCCCTTCACTTTCCGCTCGCCCAACAACGTCAACACCATCCCGCAGATCTATCCGGAGGGCTTCCGCCCCGATGAGGTGATCACCGAGTTCGATGGTGAGATCGCGGTCGGGCTGAAGGGCGAGATCGCCGGCTGGGCGTGGGATCTTTCCACCACCTACGGCGGCGAACGGGCCAATCTCAACACCTCTCAATCTCTGAACGCCAGCCTTGGCCCGACGAGTCCGACAACCTTCCACGTGGGGGCGCTGCAGTCCGGCGAATGGGTCAATTCCCTCGACCTGACGCGCGGCTTCACCCTCGCCAGCGGGGGCGATCTGCAGCTGTCGGCCGGCCTGCAGCATAGGCGCGAGACCTATATCGTGGATGCCGGAGACCCCAACAGCTACGCCGCCGGGCCTTATGTGATTCCGGCTGGACAACCCTTCGCCGGCCAGCGGCCCGCCACCGGCGCCCAGGCGACGCCGGGGTTCCAGCCGGCGGACACCAGCAGCTCCTCGCGCAACAACTACGCGGCCTATGGCGAGGTCGGCTACACCCCGATCAAGAAGCTCTTCCTGGGCGCCGCGGTCCGTTACGAGGACTATGACGACGCCTCGGGCGATACCGTGGTGGGCAAGGTCAACGGCCGCTACGAGCTGACAGACTGGCTCGCGGTCCGCGGGGCGGCCTCCACCGGCTTCCGCGCGCCGGGTCTGGCACAGGAGCACTACGCCGCCAGTTCGAGCCAGTTCCGGCTGGTGAACAACGTCCTCAACCTGCTGCTGATCAAGACCCTACCGGTGGATTCGCCCCAGGCGGTCGCCCTGGGGGCCAAGCCCCTGAAGCCGGAGAAGTCCAAGAACTACAGCCTGGGCGTCACCCTGCAGCCGGCGCCGGCGCTCAACATCACCATCGACGCCTACCAGATCGCTGTCGACGGGCGCATCGCCATCACCAGCACGCTCACGGGCGCGGCGGTGAGCAACATCCTGATCGCCAAGGGCCTCTCTGGCGACCTGAGCGCCCAGTACTACACCAACGCCATCGACACCGAGACCAAGGGCCTCGACGTGGTCGCCACCTGGCGCCACGACTTCGACCGCTGGGGCGACCTGCGGGCGAGCGTCGGCTACAATTACAACGAGACCAAGATCAAGAGCATCATCGCCAACCCGCCCGAGCTGACGGCGCTGGGGCCGAGCCTGGTGCTCTTCGACCGGCTGAGTCAGGGCTTCCTCACGCAGGCGTTCCCGAAGGACAAGATCGCCATCGGCGCCAACTGGGCGGTGGGTCCCTTCAATGTAAACCTGCGCGAGACCCGGTTCGGCAAATATACGATCCTGCAGAACGCAGCGGCCAGCGACCGCAGCTTCGGCGCCGAATGGATCACCGACCTGGAACTGGCCTGGCACGCCACCAAGCGCGCCACCCTGGCGGTGGGGGCAAACAACCTGTTCAACGTCTATCCGGACGCCAACGGCATCTTCAACGCCACCACTGGCGCGGGCCAGTATCCCGGCACCTCGCCTATCGGCTTCACCGGCGGTTCCTACTACGGTCGCATCCAGTGGGACTTCTGACCCGGAGCTGAACGGCATGATGCGCAAGCGGACCTTCCTGGGCGCCACGCTCTTCGCCGGCCTCGCCAGTGGCCTGGGCGGGCTGGAGCGTGTGGCCCAGGCCGCGAACAAGACCTCGTTCGCCGGCCGCGGCGAGATCTTGTGGGACAGCTACGGCGTGCCGCACGTCTATGGGAAGGACGAGGCGGCGGTGTTCTACGGCTTCGGCTACGCCCAGGCCCAGAACCACGGCGACATTGTCGTCCACCTCTATGGCGAGGCGCGGGGCCGGGCCGCCGAATACTGGGGCCCCGCCTTCGTCGAGAGCGACAAGTGGATGCTGGCCAACGACGTGCCCGCCCGGGCGCTGGCCTGGTACAGGGCCCAGACGCCGCAGTTCCGCCGCGACCTCGACGCCTTCGCCGAAGGGATCAACGCCTACAACGCCGCCAACCCCGGCAAGATCGACCCCAAGATCGCCGTGGTCCTACCGGTCAGCGGCGTCGACGTCATGGCCCATGCCCACCGGCTGATGAACTTCATCTACGTCGCGCCGATGGAGCGGACCATGGGCGCCGCCGTCCCCGGCGGCGGCAACAACGGCTCCAACGCCTGGGCCGTGGCGCCCTCGAAGTCGGCCAGCGGGAACACGATGCTGCTGGCCAATCCCCACCTGCCCTGGCCGACCAGCTACTTCTCCTACTTCGAGGCCGACCTTAACGGCCCAGGCATCAAGATGTACGGCGCCACCCAGGTGGGCCTGCCGGTCCTGCGGTTCTGCTTCAACGAGCGGATGGGCTTCACCAACACCGTCAACTCGATGCTGGGGGCAACCAACTACGAACTGAAGCTGTCGGGCGACGGCTACCTGTTCGACGGCAAGGTGCTGCCGTTTAAGACCCGCGCGGCGACCTACAAGGTCAGGCAGGCCGACGGTTCGCTGAAGACCGAAAGCCTGACCATCCGCGAGAGTGTGCACGGCCCGGTCTTCACCCGCGCTGACGGCAGGACCCTGGCCCTGCGGGTCGCCGGCCTCGACCGGCCCGGCAGCCTCAAGCAGTACTGGGATATGGGGATGTCCAAGAGCTTCGCCGAGTTCGAGGCCACCCTGAGGCGCCTGCAGGTGCCGACCTTCAACATCGTCTACGCCGACCGCGAAGGCCACATCCAGTACATGGACAACGGCGTCCTGCCCAAGCACGACCAGGGCGATCTGGCCTTCTGGCGCGGCGATGTGCCGGGAGACACCTCCGCCACCCTCTGGACCCAGGTCCACAGCTACGACGACCTGCCCAAGGTCATCGATCCGCCCACCGGCTGGGTGCAGAACACCAACGATCCGCCCTGGGTGGCGACCTACCCCACTGTTCTCAAGGCGGCGGATTATCCGTCCTACGTGGCCCCGCCGGGACCCGAAAGCCTGCGCTCCCAGCAGTCGGCGCACCTGCTCGCAGACTACAAGAAGCTCTCCTACGACGACTTCGTGGCCCACAAGCTCTCGACCCACACCCTGATGGCCGACCGTGTGCTGGACGAGCTGGTCGCCGCCGCGGCCGGCGACCCGGACCCCGAGGTCCAGGCCGCCGTGAACCTGCTCAAGGCCTGGGACCGCGAGACTGTGGGCGACAGCCACGCGGCCCTGCTGTTCGAGACCTGGGCCAATCGCTTTTCGCCCAACAACTTCACCAGCCTGGCCAACTACAAGGTGAAATGGCTGGCCGCCGACCCCATCGGCACGCCCAAGGGCCTCGCTGATCCGGCCAAGGCGGTGGAGATGCTGAAGGCGGCCATCGCCGAAGCCAAGGCCAAGTACGGGGCCATCGACCGGCCGTTCGGCGAGGTGTCGCGCTTCGCCATCGACAAGGTCGACCTGCCCGGCAATGGCGGCTTCGGCAACACCGGCATCTTCCGCACCATCACCTGGGGCCCGCTGAAGAACGGCAAGCGCATTCCGGTGCACGGCGAGACCTGGGTCTCGCTGGTGGAGTTCTCCACCCCGATCAAGGCCAAGGGCCTGATGAGCTACGGCAACGCCAGCCAGCCCGGGTCGCCCCACCGCTCAGACCAGCTCAAGCATCTGTCCGACAAGACGCTCCGCACCCTGTGGTTCACCAGGGCCCAGGTGGAGCAGAACCTCGAAGGCCGCACCGCGTTCTGACGCGCCCCATTCCCAAGGAGATCAAGATGATCCGCCCCGTCACCCTCGGCCTCGCCGCCGCAGCGCTCCTGGCCTCGACGACGCTGGCCCGCGCCGCCGCCAACCCGCACGAGGGCAACTGGCAGGCCGTGCCGGAAGCCTCGGCCTGGGCGGGCGACAACGCCAAGCTGCCGACCGGCTTCAAGCTGGTGATCAACCTGCACTTCACCGACAACCAGCTGGTCTACCACTCGGTGAACACCACCGACCCCGCCAAGCCCTACATCAGCGATCACGTCTCCGCGCTGGACGGGACCGTCGCGCCCTTCCCGAACCAGGTGCGGTTCAACCAGGTTTCGGTGAAGGTCACCGGCCCCAACGACATGACCGTGCTGAAGATGAAGGACGGCGACGTTATCGCCGGCGAGTTCTGGGAATTCAGCCCCGACGGCAAGACCGCGATCCGCCGTGGCGTCGGCAAGAGCCCGGAGGGCAAATCACACGCCTACGAGGAGCACTTCGTCCACGTAAACTAGGGGTTGGCGGCTAGGCAGCCCCGGCCCCGACCCCGCCGAAGCTCGCTGACGACGCCCGGCGCCAGTTGGCGGCGTAGAAGCCGTCCTGGCAGTTGCCGTCGACCAGTTCGCCCGGCGCCAGGAAAGTGTGCAGCTGGTCGAACTGCTTGATCTCGGTGGCGCTGATCCGGCGCACCAGGTGATGCGGCTCAAGGTCGTCGGGGTGCTCCAGCCCGGTCGCGGCCAGCATGTCTGAGAGCGCCTTCAGGGTCTGGCGGTGGAAGTTGTAGACCCGCTCGGCCTTGTCCGGGACCACCAGCGCACGCTGGCGCAGCCTGTCCTGGGTGGCGACGCCGGTGGGGCAGCGGTTGGTGTTGCAGCTCACCGACTGGACGCAGCCCACCGCGAACATGAACCCCCGCGCCGCGTTGGCCCAGTCGGCGCCGATGGCCAGGACGCTGGCGATGTCGAAGGCGCTGACGATCTTGCCCGCCACGCCGATCCGCATCCGGTCGCGCAGGCCCGCGCCGACGAGCGTGTTGTGCGCCAGCAGCAAGCCTTCGCGCATGGGCGCGCCGATGTGGTCGCTGAACTCGGTGGGCGCAGCGCCTGTCCCGCCCTCAGCGCCGTCGATGACGATGAAGTCGGGGGTGACGCCGGTCTCCAGCATCGCCTTGACGATTCCCATGAACTCCCAGGGCAGGCCGATGCACAGCTTGAATCCGACGGGCTTGCCGCCCGAGAGCGTCCGCAACTGGGTGATGAAGGCCATCATCTCGAGCGGCGTCGAAAAGGCGCTGTGGCGGGCGGGCGAGATACAGTCCTGGCCCATCGGCACGCCCCGGGTCGCGGCGATCTCCGGGGTCACCTTGGCGGCAGGCAGAATGCCCCCGTGGCCCGGCTTGGCGCCCTGGCTGAGCTTGATCTCAATCATCTTCACCTGCTCGAGGCGCGCCTGTTGGGCGAACCGCTCCGGGTCGAAATGGCCGTCGTCGGTGCGGCAGCCGAAATAGCCGCTGGCCACCTCCCAGACGATGTCGCCGCCCATCTCCAGGTGATAGGGCGAGATACTCCCCTCGCCCGTGTCGTGGCTGAAGCCACCCTTCTTCGCCCCCGCGTTCAGGGCGCGGATAGCGTTGGCGCTGAGCGAGCCGAAACTCATCGCCGAGATGTTGAACACCGACGCCGAATAGGGCCGCTGGCATTGCGGCCCGCCAATGGTGATGCGGAAGCTCGCGGGATCGGCCGGCCTGGCCGGGGCGGCGGAGTGGCCGACAAACTCATAGCCGTTGCGGTAGACGTCCAGCAGGGTGCCGAACGGGTGCTCGCCCGCCTCCCCCTTGGCCCGCTGATAGACGAGCGAGCGCTGGCTGCGGGAAAAGGGCGCGGCGTCCTCATCGGCCTCGATCAGGTACTGGCGGATTTCCGGGCGCACGAATTCGGCCATCCACCGGATGTGGCCGATGACGGGATAGTTCCTCTGGATCGAATGACGCCGCTGCAGGAGATCGAAGACGCCAAGCAGGGACAGGGCCCCGAATACGGCGGCCGCGACCCAGGCCGAGGGCAGGACGGGCCGGATGGCCAGGCTGAGGGCCGTGAGGAACAGACACAGCAGGAAGGCCGTATACCGGCCCGGCGGCCCGAACATTCCTGCAATCTTCATGTGCCATCCCTGGGTCTGTCGAACGAAACGCCAAACTGCGCGTATGGGTTGGCCGGCGGCGGCCAAGGGCCTCAAGACCAAGGAACCTGCGTTCAATGACCTATTGCCTGGGAATACGCCTGCCCGCGGGTCTGGTGCTAGCGGCGGATTCGCGATCCAACGCCGGCGTCGACCAGGTTGAGCAGGTCCGCAAGCTGGCCCTGATCACCGTGCCGGACGAGCGCGTGATCGCCATCCTGTCGGCCGGCAACCTCGCCACCACCCAGGCCGTGGTCACCATGCTGCGGGAAGCCGCCGGCCGGGGCGACGCCGCCAGCGACCTTCATTCGGCGGCCACCATGTTCGAGGCCGCCGGGATTGTCGGCGCGGCGCTGCGCCAGGTGCTGGCCCGGGATGCGGCCTTCGTGAAACCCTACGGAGACCCCACCGCGGGGTTCCTGGTGGGCGGTCAGATAAAGGGCGAGACGCCGCGGCTGTTCCAGGTCTATGCGGCGGGCAATTTCGTGGAGGCCACCGACCGGGCGCCCTTCCTGCAGATCGGCGAGACGAAGTACGGCAAGCCGATCCTCGATCGAGCGCTGACCCTGACAACCACCCTCGATGAGGCGGCCAAGCTGGCACTGCTATCCTTCGACGCCACCATGCGCAGCAACCTCTCGGTCGGCCTGCCGATCGATCTTCTGCGCTACCCGGCCGACAGTTTCTCGGTGGCGAACCTGCTCACCCTGGAAGAGCACAACGCCTATTGGCGCGAACTGCGGCAGGCCTATGCCGCTGGCCTGGCCTCGCTTGTCGCGGGCCTGCTGCCGCCGCCTGCGGGCTAGGGTGGTTCCACGCAGTCAGGTTGCGTAACGCGTCAGATTTCGCTTTGGCAGATGGGGCGCATTGGTGGCCATGAAGGTCAGCATGAAGAGGATCAGATCCTCCTCGTCGCGGACCTCAAGCTGCCATTCCTCGCCGTCCCAGAACTTGGACGGGTTCTCCTTGAGGAGTTCGGTCGACAGCAGGACCGCCTGGATGCGCGCGGCCTCCAGGTCGGCGAACTCGTGACCGACCTCATCGCGGATGTATTCGCCATCCCTGACGTCGAAGAAATAACGCGGCATCGCTCGCTCCTCGGTGAGGCGGGAGCCCGTCACGACGCTGTCCCCCAGCCGTCAGCGCCCCTGGAGTCGGCCGACGATGACCAACTAACATAGGATATCACGGTTCGTTCCCGGATCGGCGCCAAATCCGGATCGCCGTCACCTTCGGGCAGGTTTTCAACAGCGCGCCGCCGGGTCGGGATCGCGCCATCACCACGATCTGCCGGCGCCGCCTTCACTGGCGTGGTTCGGTGAGGTCTAGGCGCGGCGCGCCAGGCCCTGCTGCTCCAGCCGCCACTTCAACTGATCGAAGCGGTCCTGGCCAAAGAAGGGCTCGCCCGCAAACACCGTCATGGGCACGCCCCAGTGGCCGGCGTCGCGCTGGGCGACCTGGTTTTCCTCGACGATGGCGGCATGGCGCGCCGGATCGGCATCGACGGCCTGGGCCAGTTCATCGAAGTCCAGGCCGGCCCGGGCGGCGGCCTTGGCCAGGTGGTCGCCCTCATGCCAGTTGTCGGTCTCCCCGCTCCAGATGGTGTGGCTGACGGCGGTCAGAAACGCGAGGCCACGGCCGCGCTCGGCGGCGGCGACCCCCAGGTGGGTGAGCCGGTGAATATAGGGCTGCGGGCTGCGGTAGCCCTCCGGACCCTGCTGCACGGGGTCTGGCCTTGGCCAGCGGAACGGCAGGCCGCGGAACGCGGCTTCCCGGAACACGTCGGTCATGAAGTAGCGCAGCCACAGCGGGTCCTGCTGCTCGAAGAACTCCGGTGTGCGCACCGCCAGCGGATAGACCGGCCGCACATGGCACGCCACGTCGTACTCCGTCTCAAGCGCCAGCAGCCGCGGCGCCAGCATGTAGGAATAGGGCGAGCGGAAGGACCAGTAGAGGTCGAAACTCAATGTCATGGCGTCCTCCCGCCCCGACTCCGCGAAGCGAGGGAAAGACTAGACATGGAGACCGCGGAAAGCACGGAAGGGATTGGCCCGCCCTCCATGTTTCCTCGGACTGGCCCGCCGTGACTGCCGGCGTTCTAGCCGTGGGCCCCGACATTCATCGGCGGTTGGTGTTCCTCGATCAGGTCCACCCGTTCCGCCTCGCGCACGGCGCGGGTGACGTTGAGCCGGGTCAGCACCTTGGCGTCCCCATAAGAGGCCCGCGCCTTCTCCAGGGCCTGGCGCCATGTCTGGTTGGCCAGATTATCGGTTTCCCCTGCAAAGACGACGGTGGCGCCGTCTTTGGTGACACGGGCGATTACGAAATTCGCCCCAGCGGGCGGCAGGAACCGCTCCTCTTCCAGAGGCGTGTAGCGATATCGGGCGCCGGACTTGCCGGCGAGTTCGAATTGACGGGTCAAGGCACTCTCCACCCCAAAGCGGCGCGACGCGGACCCCAACAGCGGGCCCGGATGCATGCTTACGGGGCCCAGTTGGGCTAAATGTAGGCTCAGCTTTGCCGTAGCGATCACCTCTGTGCGAGAAGGCGCCGGGTTGCAGCTGCGACGGAACAACCTACGCCATAAGGCGTTCGGGCGTTGCGCCTGCTCTGCTAGGGTCACATCTGGGCAGGGAGCGC
Organism: Caulobacteraceae bacterium; assembly: GCA_947475465.1. Lineage (GTDB taxonomy): Bacteria > Pseudomonadota > Alphaproteobacteria > Caulobacterales > Caulobacteraceae > Phenylobacterium. The sequence goes on from CANJLK010000002.1 coordinate 127,554, forward strand.
GACTCAAAACCTGGGCGCGCGAGACGAAATGGAGCCGGCGAGACACCCTGAATGGAGAAGCCCGCCGAGTTCACCCTTCGCACCGCCGCCGATCGCCCCACGGTCTCGCTGAGCGGCGACTGGACCGCCAACAACCTGGGCGCGGCGCCGGTCGGCCTCAGCCAGGCCCTGGCCGAAAAGCCCGACACCCTCCTGGATGTGCGGCGCGTGCGTCGAATGGACACCGCCGGCGCCTACGCCCTGATCCGCGCGGCAGGCGCAGACTTCGATCCCACGGCGGTCCAGGCCAGGCCCGAGACCCTCCGGCTGCTGCAACTGGTGGGCGCGGCTGTTCAGGTCGAGCCGGTGATCGTCAAGCCGCCCAGGGGCTTCCACGAACTCACCGTGCGCATCGGCAAGGGGGTGATGAACATCGGCTCCGAGCTGGTCGAAACCCTTGCCTTCCTCGGTCACCTGCTGGTGGCGGTGGGCCGCTCGGCCGGTTATCTCGTCACCAATCCCAAGCGCATCCGCTGGGCGGCGATCTTCTCCCTGGCCGAACGGGCTGGGCTGGACGCCATTCCGATCGTCGCGATCACCTCCTTCTTCATCGGCGCCGTGGTGGGCCTGCTGGGCGCCAACATGCTGCGGCAGTTCGGCGCTGAGGTCTTCGCCGTGGAACTGATCGGCATCGCCGTGCTGCGCGAGTTCAACATCATCATCACCGCCATTCTGCTGGCGGGCCGCTCGGCGTCCAGTTTCGCCGCCGAGCTCGGCTCAATGAAGATGAACCAGGAGATCGACGCCATGCAGGTGCTGGGCGTCGATCCCTTCGAGGCCCTGGTCCTGCCGCGCTTCATCGCGCTCCTCGGCATCATTCCCCTTCTGACCTTTGTGGCGACCCTCGCAGGCCTGCTTGGCGGCATGGTGGTGGTGTGGTCGGTCCTGGGCCTTGGCCCGGCCTTCTTCCTGCAGCGCATCGTCGACAATGTCGGGGCCACCCACTTCTGGATCGGCATGTCGAAAGCCCCGGTGATGGCCGCGGTGATCGCCGGCATCGGCTGTCGGCAGGGGCTGGAGGTCGGCGGTGACGTGGAATCCCTCGGCCGCCGGGTGACTGCCGCGGTGGTGCACGCCATCTTCGCGATCATCATGATCGATGCCGCATTCGCCCTCATGTACATGGAGCTCGACATTTGAGCGACGCGGTGGACGAGGACGACCTTTCCGACGACGATCTGCTCGACACCGAGGGCCCGGCGGTCGAGGTGAGCGGGCTTGTCTCCGCCTTCGGCTCAAATGTTATCCACGATGGCCTGGACCTGACGGTGAACCGCGGCGAGGTGCTGGCGGTGGTGGGCGGCTCAGGCTCCGGCAAGTCGGTGCTGCTCAACACCATCATCGGGCTGAAGCGTCCCCAGGACGGCGTCGTGCGGGTCTTCGGCCAGGACATCGAGCACGCCTCGCGGCGCAAGTGGTCGGCCATCGAGCGCCGCTGGGGGGTCCTCTTCCAGCAAGGAGCGTTGTTCTCGAACCTTACCGTCCAAGAAAACGTCGCCGCGCCGATGTTCGAGCACACAAATCTGGCCCGCAAGGAAATCTACGAGCTCGCGGACCTGAAGATCGCCCTGGTCGGCCTGCCGCCGAACGCCGGCGCGCTGAAGCCGTCCGAGCTCTCCGGCGGGATGCGCAAGCGCGCAGGGCTGGCGCGGGCGCTGGCCCTTGATCCCGAGCTCCTGTTCCTCGACGAGCCCACCGCCGGCCTCGACCCGATCAGCGCGGCGGCCTTCGACACCCTGATCAAGGATCTGTCCGACAGTCTGGACCTGACCGTGTTCATGATCACCCACGACCTCGACACGCTCTATGAGATCACCGACCGGGTGGCCGTCATCGCCGACAAGAAGGTGGTGGCCGTCGCGCCCGTACGGGAACTCGAAACCTCGAACCATCCCTGGATTCACGAGTACTTCCTTGGACCGCGCGGCCGGGCGGCTGCTGCGGCCAAGGCGAAGATGGAGGCCTGATGGAAAAGAACGCCAACTATGCCCTGGTGGGCCTGTCCTCGCTCATCCTGTTCATCGGGCTGGTGATCTTCGTCGTGTGGCTGGCCAAGCTGCAGTTTTCCCAGAGCTATGACCTCTACGACATCGTCTTCCAGGGGCCCGTTCGCGGCCTCAATCAGGGCGGCGAAGTCCACTTCAACGGCATCAAGGTCGGCGACGTCACCAAGATCGCCCTGGACCGGACCAATCCGTCCCGGGTGATCGCGCGCGCCCGCGTCACCTCCGACGTGCCGATCCGCATCGACAGCTACGCCACGCTGGAGCCCCAGGGCATCACCGGCGTGAACTACGTCCAGATCACCGCCGGCACGCCTTCCAAGCCGCTTCTGAAGGTCGTGGAGCGCGCCAACTGCGACAAGAGCGGCCTTCGCGAATGCATCCCGATCCTGCGCAGCCAGCGCAGCGCGCTTTCCGACCTTCTGGAGGGCGGCGGCACGGTGCTGACCCGCACCATCGAGGCGCTGGACCGCGTCAACCGCGTGCTCTCCGACCAGAACATCAAGACCTTCACTGGCACGCTCAACGACGCCCAGGCGGTCAGCGCCGAGCTTCGCGAGCGCAAGTCGATCATCGCCGACGCCCAGAAGGCGATCCAGGATGTCGACGCCGCGACCGAGCAGGCCGCCGCCCTGCTGAAGACCGGCAACCAGGTGATCGACGGCGATGGCCGCCGCGCGGTCAAGAACCTGGCCGACGCCTCGGACGAGGCCAAGCAGGCCGCCCACGCCGCCCGCGAGATGATCGCCAAGCTGCAGGGCCCGACCTCCGACTTCGCCGCCAACGGCCTTCCTCAGGTGACCGCCGCCGTCATCCAGCTGGAGAGCGCCGCGGAATCCCTCAGTCGGCTGGTGAACGAGATCGAAAGCAGTCCGACCGGCGCTCTTGGCAAGCCCAAGGCCCAGGAAGTGAAGGTGAAGCCATGATCCGCGATATCCTGCGTCAGTCCGTGAGGCTCGCCGCGATCGGCGCCTGCGCGGTCGCGCTCAGCGGCTGCATCTCGCTCCTGCCCAAGTCCAAGCCGGCCCAGCTCTACCGGTTCGGCCAGGCCACCGCGGCCGCGCCGGCGCCGGTGGGAAGCGTCGGGGTGTTCCGCGCCAACGGCGTCTTCCAGGGCGAATCCGGCGGCGACCGCATCCTGACCATCACCGGCGGCAAGGCGGCCTATGTCGCCGACGCCCGCTGGGTCGCGCCGGCCAGCATCCTCTTCGACGAGGCCGTCCTGGCCGCTTTCGACGCCGACCCCGGCCCCACGCGGATCATCTCGCGGGGCGAACAGGGCAAGGCCGACTACGCCCTTCGTCTCGACGTGCGCAATTTCGAGACCCGCTACGACAGTGGAGGCGGCGCTGCGCCCACGGTGGTGGTCCGCATTCGCGCCGCGCTCGCCAAGGCCGACCGCAGCAACGCGGCAGAGACGATCCTGGAGGCCCGCGTCAGGGCCGACGACAACCGCGTCGGCGCCATCGTGGCGGCTTACGACACGGCCCTGGGCGAGGCGCTGGGCAAGCTGGTCGCCTGGACTAACCAGAACGCCGTCCCGGTTACCTAAAGCCCCGCCAGCCGCTTCGCCGCCGTCACGGTGTTCTGCAGCAGCACCGCGACCGTCATCAGGCCGACGCCGCCTGGCACGGGCGTGATCCAGCCGGCCACCTGTCTGGCGTCCTTGAAGTCCACATCGCCCACCACCTTGGTGCGGCCGGCGGCGGCCTTCTCCGGGTCGTCGAAGGGCACCCGGTTGATGCCCACGTCGATCACCGCGGCGCCCGGCTTGATCCAGTCACCCTTGATCATCCGCGGCCGGCCCACCGCGGCGATCAGGATGTCGGCCTCACGGCAGACGGCGGCCAGGTCGCGGGTGCGGGAATGGGCGATGGTGACGGTGCAGTCGGCCTGCAGCAACAGCTGGGCGATAGGCCTGCCCACCAGGACCGAGCGACCCACCACCACGGCGCGAAGGCCGGTCAGGTCGCCCACGGTTTCCTTCAGCAAAATCATGCAGCCCAGCGGCGTGCAGGGGGTCAGCGCCGGGATGCCGCTGGCCAGACGCCCGGCATTGACCACGTGCAGGCCGTCGACGTCCTTGTCCGGGCTGATGGCGGACAGCACGGCGCGTTCATCCAGATGGGCCGGCAGCGGCATCTGCACCAGGATGCCGTGGATCTGCGGATCGGCGTTCAGTTCGCCCACGAGGCGCAGCAGGTCGTGCTGTGCCGTGTCGCCTGGCAGTCGGTGAGTCACCGAGTGCATGCCGACGGCCAGGGAATGCTCGCCCTTGGAGCGGACGTAGATCTCGCTGGCCGGATCGTCGCCCACCAACACCACCGCCAGGCCAGGCTGCAGGCCGTGATCGGCGCGCAGCTGGGCCACCTCGGCCGCGACCTGGGCGCGCAGGCGTTCGGCGTAGATCTTGCCGTCGATGAGCTTGGCTTCGGCCATGGCGGCACCTCCCGGAACTGGCGCCTCGACTAGCCGTTCAGGCGAGACTGCGCAAACCGCCACGTGACTGGGGGCTCCCGAATGAAGTTCGAGCAGGTGTTTACCGACGTCGCCAGCGCCGTCGCCCGCTGGACGGGTCGGCCGCTCACCTTCCTGGCCTGTATCGCCCTGGTGGCGGCCTGGGCGGCCTCTGGACCCCTGTTCCACTATTCCGACACCTGGCAGCTGGTGATCAACACCTCGACCACCATCGTCACCTTCCTGATGGTGTTCCTGATCCAGAACACCCAGAACCGCGACAACGCCGCCCTTCAGGCCAAGCTCGATGAGCTGATCCGCGCCTCGAAAGCCAAGAACGAGTTCATCGGCATCGAACATCTGTCGGACGCCGAGCTCGAACAAATCCTCGCCCAGTGCGAGGCGCACCGGCCCAGCGTCCTGCGCCGCATGGAGGCGAGCGCCGAACGCGGGCAGAAGAAGGATATCCGCGCGGCCCGGAAGCGCGCCGCGGCCAACGCCCGGACCCCGCTCAGCAAGTCGGCGAAAGCCCCGGCCAGGAGCACCTAGCCCCGCGCCAACCTAAGCCAACAGGCCACCGCCCAGGCGTGCGACTCGCGGTCGAGGCGCACCAGGGCCTCCTGCGGGGCCATCCAGGCCAGTTCGTGGTCAGCCTCGATCTTCAGGTCCCCCGCCTCGCGCAGCAGCGTCGCCTCGAAGAAGGTCCCGCGGGTGTTGTTGGACAGCCCATCCTGATTGACGAAGAAATGGTCGGCCCGCAGGAATGCGCGCCCGGCCCTGACCCGCAAGCCGGCCTCCTCGCCGCATTCACGCACTGCCGCCTCCTCGGCCGTCTCGCCCGGATCGATGCCGCCGCCGGGAAGGTCCAGACGCAACTGCCCGCCCGGAAGGCTCACCCGCACCGTGGCGATCTCGCCGCTACGGGCAACGACCGCGAAGGCCGCCGGCCGATCGGGATAGGCCTTGCCGGGCAGAGGTTCGCCGAACTGCGGCGCCGCCATCAGTCGATCCCGTAGAGGGCGTTGTAGGGGTCGATCTTGCCGGCCATGACGTCGCTCACCCGAATCGGGCGCCAGCCGACCATCTGGCTGGGGCTCGCTCGCCAGGCCTCCAGGACCTGATCGCGCAATTCACCGGCGCCCCTTCCCATGAGGACCGCGGCCAGAGCCGGGCCGCGCGGGTCGCCGGGCGCCAGACCGCCGACCTTCTCAAGGTCGTAAATGGCTCCGAGCCGCCGCCCGCTCTCCACCAGGAACGCTGCCGTGCGCTGCTCTATGGGGCAATCGCACACCTTGGGCGGCGCCAGCGCGGCGACGAGCTGGGCCCGGGTCATGCCGTTGCGGACCATATCGCCTTCAAAAGCTTCGTGGAACTTGGCCTGGGTGTAGCCCTGAGGGTTGGGGTATTGCCCCCAGCCGTTGAAGTGCACTGTGACGTGCATCGGCTGGCTGCCATCGCCGACAAAGTGCGACAGCTCGCCGATCGTCGCCAGGACCTGGGCCTCGCGCCGGCGCTTTGCCGCGGCGAACCAGGCGTGATGGGCCGACCATGCGGGATTTCGCAGCGCGGCGTCGAGGGCGCGCCAGTAGCCGAACGACCGCGCCAGCGACTGCCACCGGTCGATCATCGCGTAGGGCAGGTAGCCGGCCTTCCAGCTGTCCTGGCCAACCGCCCGCAGGGCCGTGTCAAAGGCTTCCCGCGTCGGCGGCAAGTCCGCCAGCGACGGCCCGCCCAAGATCTTGCCGTCGTCGTCCAGGTCCACGAAATGAGCGGGCGACCGGTCATTGTCGAGAAGCTTGCCGGCCCCCTTCAGGTTGTCCGGCTCGCGCGAGAATTCGCCGACGTCCAAGGCGGCCTGGGGGGTGCGCAGGAAGGCCGGGGCTTCCGGCGGCAAGGCCTGCATGGCCACCTCGCCAATCATTCGATGGGCGCTGTGGCCCCACGCATTGGCGGCGCCGGGGACGGCGAGGACGAGCGCGGCGGCGGCGGCGGCGGCGGCGAACAGGCTTTTCATGGCTGGCAGGTTTGGGGACAGCCCGGCTGCAAGGCAAGCGCTAGGGCGCGATTTTCAGCGCCGCCTCCACCCTTGCGACCCAGGCCCCCACCCTGGGATAGGCGGCCAGGTCGAAGCCGCCTTCGTGGGCGACCCGTGTGTAGGCGACAAGCGCCACATCCGCGAGGCTGAGCGCGGCGCCCACCAGGAAGCCACCACCGGCGAGGCCATCCTCGAGCCGCTGCAAGGCTCCCTGCCCGCGCTCGACGATACGCGGCTCCAGGTCAGCCACCGCCTTGCCCAGGTAGCGCACCTGGAACCTGGCCACCGCCACATACGGCTCATGGCTGTACTGCTCCCAGAACATCCATTCGAACATCCGGGCCCGGGCGTAGGAGTCGGCGGGGATCAGGTCCGAGCCCTCCGCCAGGTGCAGGATGATGGCGTTGGACTGGGCCAGCGGGCGTCCGTCGTCCAACACGACCAGCGGAACCTGACCCGCTGGATTCATCGCCATGAAGGCCGGCGTGCGAGTCGCCCCGGTCAGGATATCGGTCTCGATCCAGTCGTAGGAAAGCCCCAGCCGGTCAGCCACCCACTTCACCTTCAGGCAGTTTCCGGAGATCGAATCCCCATAGATTTTCATGGTCGGACTCCTTTTTCGCGCTCGATGTTTGGCGGCAAAGCCCCTGGGACGGCAAGGAAATCCGCCTCTGCCACCTATGAGAAACCCTGACAGGGCGCCGGGCCGCAGGCCGCCGGGGGTTGTTCGGCCGGCTCCCGACGGCTACAAACCGGGCCTCACCAGTTCAACGACGAAGGAGGACGCCGTCCATGCGACGCCGCCTCGCCGCCCTGGCGACAATCCCCGCCATCGCCCTTTCCATCGCCGCGCTCCCCACCGGAGCCACGGCCGCCGCCAGCGATCCGGTTGGCGACATGATCGTCTCGATCATGACCGGCTCCCTGCCGACCGTCGCCGGCTGGAATCTGAAGGCCACGCTCTATCACGCCGGCGCCAAGGGCGTGGGCGCGCTGGATTCCCTGGGCTGTAAAGTCGTCGCCATGCGCACCGTCGCGGTGGACCGCAACCTGATCCCCAAGCGCAGCGTGCTGTTCATCAAGGAAACCGTCGGTCTGAAAATGCCCGACGGCACCAGCCACGACGGTTACTGGTACGCTTCCGACGTGGGTGGCGGCATCAAGGGCCAGCGCATCGACCTCTACACCGGCGCCAACGCCCGCTCCATGGGCCAGGCCCGCGGCCTCAACCTCGCCAGCCTGACGGCGGTGAAGGTCGGCGAATTCAAGGGCTGCCCCCCCAACTAGGGCGCCCACGGCGTCTTGCGGCCGATCCTGCGGCATTCGCGAATGTCTGCATCCCGACACAGTCTCGCGCGTTGGGCTGTCCAGGGACTTCACGGATCGAGACCAACATCATGCGCAAGACCATAGCCATCACGGCCCTCGCGGCCCTCCTCGCCCTGCCGATGGCGGCCGCGCCCAGCGCTGCGGACGCGTCATGCCAGGGCCGCAAGAACACCGGCACGGTGATCGGCGGCCTGGGCGGCGCACTCCTGGGCAATTCCATTTCCAAGGGCGGCGGCGGCGCCGTCATCGGCGGCCTCGGCGGCGCTGTCGTCGGCCACGAGATCGCCAAGAGCGGCTGCGGCAGTTCCCGCCACGCGACCTATCGCTCGAGCCGCAGCCGCTATGCTGCGACCCAGCACTACCAGCCGGCGCGGAAGGTCTATTACGACCGCTATGGCAACGCGATCGTCAGCGACCCCGCCCCCGTCTACACCCGCTGATCGGACCGCACATGACCCGCAATTTTTCGCTCGCCGGCCTTTGCATCGCCGCCGTGGCCCTTGGCGCCTGCAGCGATCATCGCGGCATGGCCTCCAATCCCAAGGTGTGCGCCGACTTCAAGGCCAAGCCCGCGGTGGCCATGCCGGGCGCGGAAGGCGCCGGCCCGGTGGACGAATGCGTCCGCCGCTGGGCTTACAGCCTGGCGTCCTCGCGTGACGGGGCCGAAACCGTGGCCAATGCGGTCGTCGCGGCCTGCGGCGGGCAGCTTTCCCGCTGGAACCAGCAGGCGCTCAACCAGCCCGGAGCCGAGGTCGAGGCCACCAGCGTGACCACCGGCCTGCCGACCACGCCGCTGGCCGAGCACAACGCCTTCACCAACAGCCGGGCGCTCTTCTACGTGGTCCAGGCCAGGGCCGGCCGCTGCGCCCCGCCGCCCATCGTCAACGGCGTTCCCGAGGGCGTCGGCTGACGCCTTCGCCTTGCCGGGGGCGGCCGGTCCGCCCTAGGGTCCGGGGTCAATCCCCCAGAGTCCGGACCCCGCCCCATGCTGAACCGCCGCGCGATGCTCCTTTCAACTGGCGCGGCGGCGGCCACGGCCCTGGCCAGGCCGGCCCTCGCGGCGGGCGACCCGGCGCTGTCCGCCCTGTTCGACACCCTCTTCGAGGACGGCCTGCAACGGCGTCCCGAATCCGCGACCCAACTGGGTCTCGACAAGGGCGCCAGGGCCCCGTTGAAGGCCCGGCTCAACGACGGCTCGGCCGGCGGCCGCGCGGCGGCCCGGGTGCAGACCGAGGATGAGCTGCGTCGCCTGACGGCTATCGACCGAAGCGCCCTTAGCCGCGTCGACCGGCTGAACCTCGACACCGTCATCTACACCCGCCAATCGCAGGCCGCCCTACAGGCCTTCGACTTCGGTGGCTCGGCCTTCGGGCCCTCGACCTATGTGATCAGCCAGCTCACAGGGGTCTATCAGTCGGTCCCCGACTTCCTGGACACCAAGCATACCGTCGCGACCGCTGAAGACGCCGACGCCTATCTGGCGCGCCTGTCCGCCTTTGGCGAGCAGCTGGACGCCGATACCGACCGTCAGGCCCATGACGCGGGCCTGGGCATCGCACCCCCCGACTTCATCCTGGACTTGACGCTGGACCAGATGACCAAGACCCGCGCGCCCGCGGACAAGGCCCTGGTGGTGACCTCCATCGCTCGGCGCGCCGCCGAGAAGGGTCTGGGCGAGCGGTACGGGCGCGAGGCCGCGACGATCTACAATGAGCGGGTGCTGCCGGCGCTGGAACGCCAGTTGGCCGCCACCCAGGCGCTGCGGGTCCACGCGGTCCACGATGCGGGCATCTGGCGGTTCAAGGACGGGCCAGCCTTCTATGAGGCGGCCCTGCACGCCACCACCACGACCAGGCTTTCGCCCAAGGAAGTCCACCGGATCGGTCTGGAACAGGGGCGCGAGATCTCCGCGCGTCTGGACGGCTTGCTCAAGGCCCAGGGGCTGACGCGGGGGTCGGTCGCAGCGCGGATCAAGGGCCTCTATGGCGACCGAAAGCAGCAGTTCCCCAACACCGACGCCGGCAAGTCCGACATACTGGCCTTCTGCAATGCACGCCTGGCGGCCATCAAGCCGCAGCTCCCGCGCTTCTTCCACCGCGTGCCGCCCTACCAGTTCGAGGTCCGGCGGGTGCCCCTGCAGACCGAGGCCGGCGCGCCGTCGGCCTTCAGCCAGGGCCCGGCGCTGGACGGCTCGCGGCCGGGGATCGTCTACATCAACCTGCACGACAGCGCCGAATGGCCGCGCTTCAGCCTCTCCAGTGTGATCTTCCACGAGGGCCTGCCGGGGCACCAGCTGGAAGGCGGCCTGGCGCTTTCCAACGCCGACCTCCCGCTGATCCGCAAAAATACCAGCTTCTCTGGCTACGGCGAAGGCTGGGCGCTCTACGCCGAACAGCTGGCCGACGAACTTGGCATGTACGAGGACGATCCCCTCAGCCGCATCGGCTACCTGAAGTTCCAGCTCTTCCGCGCCAACCGCATGGTCGCCGACACCGGCATCCACCACCTGCGCTGGTCGCGCGAGCGGGCCATCGCCCAGTTCGTCGACAGCGAGGGCGAGGCGCCGGGCTTCGCCGCCCGCGAGGTGGAACGCTACTGCGCCCAGCCGGGTCAGGCCTGCTCCTACAAGCTCGGCCACACCACCATCGTCAACCTCCGGGCCCGGGCGAAGAAGGCGCTGGGCCAGAGGTTCGAGATCCGCGACTTCCACGAGGCGATCCTGGGCTGCGGCCGGGTCCCGCTGGATATCCTGGACCAGGTCGGCGACGCCTGGATCGCGGCCCGGAAGGCTTAGAACGCCATGATCCGCACCATGCTCAGGGGCACGCTTGCCCTTGCCGTGGCCCTGGCGCTCGGGGCGGCCGGAACCTGGCTTTGGGTCGCGGTCCGCTATCATCTGATCGCGCCGCTCGCCGCAGACACCGCCCACAGCTGCGCGCGTATTCCCGGGGTCGCCAAGCCCGAGGATGTCGCCGTGGACACGGTCCGCGGCGGGGCCTTCGTCTCGGGTTCCGGGGCCAATGGCCGAGCGGTCCCGGGGCTGTATCGGGTCGATTTTTCCGGGGGCCAGGCCAGCCTGACCAACGCCGTTGCGGCGCCGCCTCCGCTGGCGCTACAGCCGCATGGCCTGTCCCTCTACACCGGACCGGACGGACGCCAGACCCTGTTCGTCGTCAACCACGCCGCCCAGGGCCACCAGATCATGATCTTCGACGTCCAGGCGGACGGCCGGCTGATGTGGCGCTCGACCCTGCGCGATCCCGCCCTGTACAGCCCCAACGATGTGGCCGCCGTGAGCCCCTCGGCCTTCTACGTCAGCAACGCCACGCGCGCGCCCACCGCAAAGACCCTCGCGACCGCCTGGGGCCGGCTGAAGGCGCTGCTGAACTTCCCCGCGACCGGCAACGTCGCCTATTTCGACGGCGTGTCCTTCCACACCGTCGCCGACGGATTCAAGCTGGCGAACGGCGTCAGCATGTCGCCGGACGGTAAGTACGTGCTGGTCTCGGAAACCTTCGGCCAGAGGGTTTCAATCTTCCGGCGCGATGGGGCGACAAACGCCCTGCGCCTTGAGCGCCGCGTCGCCCTGCCCGGCGGCCCGGACAACATCGACTCCGCGCCGGATGGGACCTTCTACGTGGCCGTGACGCCCCGGCTGCCGGACCTCCTGGCCTACACCCGCAAGATGAGCCTGACGCGGCCGGCCACCGAGATCGTCCGGCTCGATCCGCGCGAGTGGAAGGTCAATCCGGTCTGGCGCGACAACGGGACAAAGCTCGCGGCGATCTCTTCGGGCGTTGCCTACCGCACGGCGGACGGCCGTCCGGGTCTGCTCTTCGGGAACATCTCACCCGACGACAATTTCGTGCTCAATTGCACCGAGGCGAAGCGTTAGCACCCTAGCCTACTTGCCCTCGCGCGGGTCCGGAGGCGGGGTCAGGTCGAAGATTTCCTTGCCGTTCTTGTCGACCTCCCGGTCGAGCGCCGCGACACAGTAGTTCTGCTCGGTCAGGGTCTGCTTGCGATTGCGCTTATAGGTGAAAGTATAGGTCCACGGCGTTGTAAAGACGACCGGATCGGTCACCACCGTATCGATCTGAAGGGTGTCCGGCCCGGTCTTGTGGAACCGCTCCGTCACCGTCAGCTTGTGGCCCTGAACTCCGTAGAGGATCTCGTTGGTCGGCCGGATGCCGATGGTGTCGATCACCAGGACGTCGCCCTCCCAGTGGGCGATGGATTCCCCGCTGAAGGTGTCGAACAGGTCGTCTTCGGGCGTATGGGCCCGCCCATCGGTCCAGATGTTGCGCACCTGCAGCCCGCCGCCGCCGGTGAGGAAGGCGAGGCTGTCGTCGCGCACCAGGAGTTCGAAGTTGCCGTCCATCTGGCGGGGCATGCCCTGCGGAATGCACTGGGCGTCGGCGGTAAACACCTGCTCGCCGGCCGCCCGCTTCCTGATCTGCTCGACCTTCTTGGCCTGATAGGCCGGTGTCAGGGGTTGGGGAATAGTCTCGTACTTCTCGATGGAGATGCGGTTGTTCATCACCCACATCCCCTGCAGTTCCTTGAACAGGATCGCCGGCGTCTTCTCGGCCGGCATGACATAGGGCGTGGCCGGCGGCGGCGGCGCGAAGGGCTGGGCAAGGCCAGACCCCGCGGCCGCCAGGCAGAGAAAGCCACCGGCGCAGGCCGCGCGCCAGGTCCGTCCGGATTGCGACATGACTACCCCCACGCGAGACCGATCGCGGCCAGCTTGCCGCCCGGCGGTCCGGCAATTCAAGCGGTGGGCCGCGCCCCGCCGTGTTCGACTGTTTCAACCAAGATCGTCGATCCAACCGCGCGCCGCGCGCCTAGGGTGTGGCGGCAAACTCAACCGGAGCCATGACCATGACGGACCTGCGCAGGATCGCCATCGGGGCCCTCGCCGGCCTGGTCGCCGCCGCGGCGTGGGGCGGAGGCGCTCTGGCCCACCATTCCTATTCGATGTTCGACCGCGACAAGACCATCACCATCGATGGCACCGTGCGCACCTGGGAAATGACAAACCCCCATTCCTATCTCTGGGTGGTGGTGCCGAAGAAGAACGGAGCCACCGAGATCTGGGGCATGGAGGGCGCGGGCATCGGCGCGCTCCTCAAGGCGGGCGTCCACAAATCCGAGGTGAAGCCGGGCGACAAGGTGAAGGTCAGCCTTCACCCCCTGCGCGACGGCCGCACCGGCGGGCAGCTGATCAGCCTGGTGCTCGACGGGTCCAACCGCGTGGTGAACTTCGGCGGCGGTGGCGGCCAGCCGGGCCGGCCCGAGGGCGCCGAAGGTCAGTAGGTTTAGGCCCCGTCAGGTTTCGACGAACGCCCGCTCCAGGACGAAATCGCCGGGGCTGGCCAGCGAGCCTTCCACATAGCCCATGTCGGTGAGCTGCTTCTTCAGGTCGGCCAGCACCGAGGGTCCGCCGCAGAGCATCAGGCGGTCGACGGCGGGGTCCAGCGGCGGCACGCCGAGGTCCGTGAAGAGCTTGCCCGAGGCGATCAGGTCGGTGATCCGGCCCTGGGTCTTGAAGGGCTCCCGCGTCACGGTCGGATAGTAGCGCAGCTTGGGCGCCACCAGCTCGCCCAGGATCTCGTCGTTGGGCAGGTCGTGCTCGAGGAGTTCGCGGTAGTTGAGGTCGGCCACCTGGCGCACCGTATGGGTGACGATCACCTCGTCGAAGCGCTCATAGACCTCCGGGTCGCGGGCCAGCGACAGCCAGGGCGCCAGGCCCGTGCCGGTGCCCAGCATGTAGAGGCGCTTGCCAGGCTTCAGGCCGTCCAGCACCAGGGTCCCGGTGGGCTTGCGGCCGATCAGGACCTGGTCACCCACCTTGATGTTCTGCAGCCGCGAGGTCAGCGGGCCGTCGGCGACCTTGATCGAATAGAACTCCAGCTCTTCGTGCCAAGCCGGCGAGGCGATGGAATAGGCCCGCACCAGCGGCTTGCCGTCTTCCTTCATCAGCCCGACCATGACGAACTGGCCCGACGAAAAGCGCAGGCTCGGATCGCGGGTCGTGCGGAACGAGAACAGGCTCTCGGTCCAGTGCTGGACCCAGGTCACCGTCTCGACGAAGAAGGCTCCCCCACTCTTTAGGGGAAAGGGGGCCTCGGGGGGCGCGGGCGCCGCTGAAACGTCAGTCATTTCGAGGTCTGTCTACGGTTGCGGGCCGGGCGTCAAATATCGCCGCCGACGTTGATGACGGCGTCGGGGGCGCGGGCGACGTGGATGCCGCACTCGGTCTTGTCCGAACCGGCCCAGCGGCCGGCGCGGATATCCTGGCCCTCCTCCACCGGCTTGGTGCACGGCCAGCAGCCGATCGAGGGGAAGCCCTGGGCGACCAGCGGGTGGGCCGGAAGGTTGTGCTCCGCCGCATAGGCGTCGAGGTCGGCCTTGGCCCAGTTGGCCAGGGGATTGAACTTCACCTGCTCGCCGGCCTGCTCGACCACCGCCAGCGACAGCCGCGAGCCGCCCTGGAAGCGCTTGCGGCCGGTGATCCAGGCGCCGAAGCCTCCCAGGGCCTTGTCCAGCGGGATGACCTTGCGGACTTCGCAGCAGGCATCGGTGTCGGTCTGCCAAAGCTTGGCGTCCGGATCGGCGACCGCCAGGTCCTGGTGCGAGGGACGCAGGTCGCGCACATCGGTCAGGCCGAGCTTGGCGGCAAGCTGCTTGCGGTAGTCCAGGGTCTGGCCGAACAGCATGCCGGTGTCGAGGAACAGCACCGGCATGTCGGGCTTCACCTGGGCCACCAGGTGCAGCAGGACCGCCGATTCCGCCCCGAAGGACGACACCAGGGCCAGACCGTCGCCGAATTCGGCCACGGCGGCGGCGATGATTTCCCGCGGGTGGGCGTGGCGCAGGCGGGCGTCGAGCACCGACGCGCGGGTCTCGGTGTGTTCAAGGGTGTCGTAGGCCATGCTCACACCTCCCGCTCCGCGAAAGCCGGCGCGCGGCGATCGGCCGAGCGCTGATAGACGTGCCGGTAGCGATGGATGGCCCGTTCCAGGTCCTCCACCGTGGCGCCGTCCGCCGGTTCGAAGGCGTCGAAGCCGGTGCGGACCATGAAGCCCGCCTGCTCGCGCAGCACGTCCCCTACCGCGCGGACCTCGCCCTTGTAGCCATACCGCTCACGCAGCAGGGCGGCGGAGGTATAGGCCCGCCCGTCGCGGAACTTCGGAAACGCCAGGGCGACCACCGCGATGCGCGGCAGGTCGTAGGCTAGCGCCTCGACATCCTCGCTGCTTTCCACGCGGACCCCCACCTGACGGCCTTCGGCCAGCAGGCGATCGCCTTCCGCCTCGAAGCGGGTCAGCGAGACGATAACATCGCCGGGCGCGATATCCTGGTCGTCGGCCACGGCGGTGAAGGCGTCCTCGGCCACCGCCAGCTTGCCATCCGCGCGCTTAATGTACGTCGGCATAGACGGCCTCCTTGAAGGGCGCGACGCCGGTGCGGCGGAAAGTGTCGAGGAACCGCTCGCCATCCTTGCGTTCGCGCAGATAGACCTCGACCAACGTGTCGACCGCCTCGGCCACCCGCTCGTAGGGCAGCGCGGGCCCGAGGGCCTGCCCTACCGCCGCGTCCTCGGCGCCGGAACCGCCCAGGGTGAGCTGGTAGTATTCCTCGCCCTTCTTATCGACCCCCAGGATGCCGATGTGGCCCACATGGTGGTGGCCGCAGGCGTTGATGCAGCCGCTGATCTTCACCTTCAGCTCGCCGACGTTTTCCGCCCGGTCCGCGTCGGCGAACCGCTCGGCGATATGCTGGGCGACCGAGATCGCCCGCGCGTTGGCCAGGGCGCAATAGTCCAGCCCCGGGCAGGCGATGATGTCGCTCACCAGGCCGATGTTCGGTGTCCCCAGGCCCACGGCGGCCAGGGCGGCATGCACCGCCGGCAGGTCGTCGAGCCTGATATGCGGCAAGACCAGATTCTGCTCGTGGGTCACGCGGATGTCATCCTGGCCAAAGCGTTCGGCCAGGTCGGCGACCACATCCATCTGCTCGGCCGTGGCGTCGCCGGGGGTTTCGCCGATGCCCTTCAGGGAAATCTCGACGATGGCGTAGCCGGGCTTCTTGTGCGGCTTGACGTTGTTGCGGACGAAGCGGGCGAAGGCCAGCTGCGAGGCCTTGGCCGCCTCGAAGGCTTCCGACCGGGGCGGCAGCGTCTCGAAGGCGCCGCCGGCGAAGGCGCCGCGGATGCGGGCGATCTCCAGGTCCGGCAGGTCGGCGTCCGTCCCCACCTTGTCCCACTCGGCCTCGACCTGGCGGGCGAACTCCTCGGCGCCCAGCGCCGCCACCAGGATCTTGATCCGCGCCTTGTAGATGTTGTCGCGGCGGCCGTGGCGATTGTAGACTCTAAGGATCGCCTCCAGGTACGAGAACAGCCGGTTGGCCGGCAGGAACTCGCGGATGGTCGAGCCGACATAGGGCGTGCGCCCCATGCCGCCGCCAACCATCACCTCGAAGCCCATCGCGCCATCACGGGCGCGCTTCACGGCGAGGCCGATGTCGTGGACCTTGGCCGCCGTGCGGTCCTTGGGCGCGGCGGTGATGGCGATCTTGAACTTACGCGGCAGGAACGAGAATTCCGGATGCAGGGTCGACCATTGGCGCATGGCCTCGGCCCAGATGCGCGGGTCGTCGATCTCCTCGGCCGTGGCGCCCGCATAGGGGTCGGCCGTGACGTTGCGGATGCAGTTGCCGCTGGTCTGGATGGCGTGCATGTCGACGCTGGCCAGATGGTCCAGTATATCCGGCGTATCGGCCAGCTTGATCCAGTGCAGTTGCAGGTTCTGGCGCGTCGTGAAGTGACCGTAGCCCTTGTCATAGGTCTTCGACAGCCAGGCCAGCTTACGCAGCTGGGTGCTGTTCAGCGAGCCGTAGGGAATGGCGACCCGCAGCATGTAGGCGTGCAGCTGGAGATACAGACCGTTCATCAGCCGCAGGGGCTTGAACTGGTCTTCGGTCAGGTCGCCCGCCAGGCGGCGACCCACCTGTTCGCGGAACTCCGCGCTGCGGTCGGCGAGGATCTCGCGGTCGAGGGTGTCGTAACGGTACATTCGCGCCTCTACTTGCGCCGGATCAGGTCGACGCGGCCCGTGGAGCGGGCGGCGCCGTGGGCATGCTTGAGCGCCGCGATCGCCGCGCCACCCTCGGTCTGCTTGCCGTGGTTCAGGTTGGTGGGGCCGAGCGCTCGGATCCGCTCGCGGTAGCTGAGCGGCGCCCACAGGCCCTCGGATTCAACCAGGTCGATGAGATAGGCGTCCACTACCGCCTTCGGCTGGTTCTTGCCGTGCGCCTCGGCCGCCTCGGCCTCCGCCGCGTCGTCATAGAGCTTCGCGTCGGCGAAGCGCTCGACCCAGCGGCCGCCGTCCCAAAACACGACCTCGCCGTCGACCAGGCGGTTGGCGGTCAGAGCTTTCATGCGTGCGCCCTCAGGCCGTCGGTTTCGGAGAGCAGGCTGGCCTGGGCGAGCGCCATGGCCTCGCCGACGATGAGAATCGCCGGACCCTTGAGGCCGGCGGCCGCCTCGGCGAGACCGGCCAGGGTGGTTGTCACGCGGCGCTCGTCGGCGCGGCTGGCGTTCTCGACGATCAGGGCCGGCGTCGATCCGGCCCGCCCCGCCGCCATGAGGCGCGCGGCGATCAGCGTAGCCATGGATAGGCCCATGTAGATCACCACTGTATGGTTGGCCCTGGCCAGGCTTTCCCAGTGCAGGTCCGGCTCGCCGCCTTGCGCCGCATGTCCCGTCACGAAGGTCACCGCCTGGGCCGAGCCGCGATGGGTCAGCGGCGCGCCGGCTGACGCGCCGGCCGCGAACGCTGCGGTGACGCCCGGCACAACCCGGCATTCGACGCCGACCTCACGGCAGGCTTCCAGTTCCTCACCGCCACGGCCGAAGATGAAGGGATCGCCCCCCTTCAGCCGCACCACCGTCAGCCCCTCGAGGGCGAAGGCGGTCAGCATCCGGTTGATCTCGTCCTGGCTGTGGGAATGGCGCGACTTGCGCTTGGCGACCGAGATCCGGCGCGCCGTCACCGGCGCCAGATCGAGGATCTCGTCGGACACCAGGCCGTCATGGACGACCACATCGGCGCTGCGCAGTACGGCCAGGGCCTTGAGGGTCAGCAACTCCGGGTCGCCGGGCCCGGCGCCCACAAGCCAGACCACGCCGGCGGCCACGGCTTGCCCACGGCCGCCCAGCAAAACCAGGCGTTCCGCGCGCTTCGACCTGTCGTCCCGCGTCGTCATGGATAGCTTCTCTATAACCTCTGGCCCGAAACCAGAACGGGACGGACTTACGCCCGCCCCGCCGGATGTCCACCGACGAAAAGGGCCTATCCGTCGCTGGACGCTTGCAAATAGGCGCTCGACCGCCCAATTCGCAAGGCAAGGACTTCTGCCCAGGCTGTCAGGAATTCTATGGAAAGAACCCAAGACCGAAGGCGCCTGCCGCCCCTCAACGCGCTGCGCGCCTTCGAGGCTGCCGCCCGGCACCTGAATTTCAGCCGCGCGGCCGACGAACTGTCTGTCACGCCAGGCGCGGTCAGCCAGCAGATCCAGAACCTGGAAGACTATGTGGGCGCGGCCCTCTTCAAGCGCACGCCCAAGGGCCTGCTGCTGACCGACGCGGCCCAGACCGCGCTGCCGGCCCTGCGCGAGGCCTTCGACCGCCTGGCCGAGGCCGCATCTCTGCTCACCGCCGCCGTGGATGGCCGCCGCCTAACCCTGACCGCCCCGCCCTCCTTCGCCGCCAAGTGGCTGGTGCCCAGGCTGGGCGCCTTCGAACAGGGCCATCCGCAAGTCGACATCTGGCTGTCGGCCGGCATCGAACTGGTTGACCTGGCCGCCGGCGAGGTGGACGTGGCGATCCGCTATGGCGCCGGGCGCTATCCGGGCCTCGAGGTCCGGCGGCTGTTCAGCGAGACGGTGATCCCGGTGGCGGCGCCCTCGCACCTGGCGGAAAATCCGCTGAATACGCCCGCGGACCTGGCGAACCACATCCTGCTGCACGACGGCTCGCCGGACCTCGACGACAGCTGCCCCGACTGGTCCATGTGGCTGGCCGCCCGTGGCCTGAAGTCCATCGACGGCATGCGCGGCCCGCGGTTCAACCAGTCCAGCCTGGTGATCGAGGCGGCCGTCAACGGACGCGGCGTTGCGCTCGCCAAGCGCACCCTGGCGGCCGCCGACCTGGAAGCCGGGCGGCTGGTCGCGCCCCTGCAGATCGCCACCGCGGTCGACTTCGCCTATTACCTCGTGCATCCGAAGGCCAAGGGGCGGTTGCCCCAGGTGAAGGCCTTCGTGAGCTGGATCGAGGCCGAGGCTCTCGCCCATGAGGAGGCCCTGCGGGCCATCGACAACGGCGCGGGCATCTAGACAGGGTTTTGCGTAGACGATGAATTTCACAACGGACGAACGGCCCGCGCCGGACGCCTGCACAAGCATGGCCGAGGTCCGCACGGGCGTCGACGCCCTCGACCGGCTGCTGGTGGCGGTGCTGGCCGAACGTCAGCGCTACATGGACGCCGCAGCCCGCATCAAGCCCAACCGCGACGCCGTGCGCGACGAGTCGCGGATCGAGGACGTCGTCGCCAAGGTCAAGGCCGCCGCGCGGGGCGCGGGCCTGTCCGAATCCATCGCCGAGCCGGTCTGGCGCCTGCTCATCGAGCGATGCATCGCCCACGAACTCGGCGTCTGGGACGCGACGCGCGGGGGCCGCTAGGCCTCGGACCGATAGTCGGCGATCTCCGCAAGGGCGGCGGCGAGCGCGGCCCGCACCGGCTCCAGATCCGGCGCGCTCGCGGCTTCCGCCGAGGCGGCGGCGGCTCCCAGCGCATTGGCCCCGATCCCCAAGGCCGCGCCCTTTATGGTGTGGACAAGATCGCGCCAGCCCGGATTGCCTCCGTCCAAGCCCGGCGACCAGATAGCGGCCTGCTGGACAAACAACGCCAGGACCTCGCCGATCACCTGCCGATCGCCGGCCATGAAGTCTTCTAGATAGGCGAAATCTACTGCCTTTTCCGAGTCTTGCGACGCCACCGGAACCCCTTCTCCAACGCGCCTTGCCAAGGGCGCGATTTAGCGTATTTTCCGCGCCCTCGCCGCCAGGCCAGACATTGGTCCGAAGCGACGGTGGGTGCTTAGCTCAGTTGGTAGAGCAGCTGACTCTTAATCAGCGGGTCGTGGGTTCGAATCCCCCAGCACCCACCATTTTCGCTCCCGAAGGGCGAGTGACCGTCCCAGTTCCAGGCGCCGCCACAGGCCCTTGCGCGTGATTACCCCGCCGGGATTACCGGCAGGGTGACCGACGAGGCATGTGTTCCGGATCGGTGCAGGCTCACCACCGGCGGGGGGCTCAGCTTGGGCGTCGGACCGACGCTGGCGTCGGCGCCGAAAATCGTCACCCGGACGCGGTGGCCCTTCTGGAACAGGTACGACATCGGGTGCAGAGTGAACACCAGCTCAGAGGCTTGGCCCTTCGGCAGGGGCTTGGCGGCAGCCTGGCTGCTCGCGTTCCAGGGCATGCCGAAATAGTTGTACGGCGGCGTCGCCAGGGCCCGGTGCGAAGCCCGCAGCACGCCCTCGCCCACATAGGTGGTCCCGCCGTTGGCGTCGACATCCTCCAGCTTGAGGAAGACATCGCAATCATCGGCGGTGGCGGTCACCCAAAGGCGGGCCACCGGGTGCCCGGTCACTTCCATGTCCGCGGCCAGGGCCTCGGTGGTGTAGGTCAGGCCCTTCTCATCCGAAGCCGTGACGTCGACCGCCTTCTCGCCAATGTTGGCCACGCCGTCGCCCGACTTCGCATAGGCGACGCTGTAGTCGACCGTGTAGTCGTCCTGCCCGGCCTTGCCCTTGGGCTTGGCGCGGACGAGCTTGCCGTCGTTGACGGACTTGACCGAGCCGCTCTTGCCGGCCCCGAAGAAGAATTCCGTTGCCGCCGCGTTGGCCGGCGGCCATTGCGAAAACGCCTTCCACGGCGCCCCGGGGGGCTGGATCACATGCGACCTGGGAATCGGGGAGGCATGGATGGGCGGCTCGTCCATGACGCCGTTCTGGACGCCCTTCAGCCAGTGGTCGAACCAGCGGTGGCACTCGGCGGTCCAGAAGACGATCTCTTCCTCGCTGTGGGTGCCGCCCCCGCCGCCGGGGCCGATCATCAGCTTCTTCGCGCCTCGGGTCTGGTTCACGTACCAGAGCAGCTGGTCGCGCAGCACGCCGGCGAACCATCCCACCCGGCCATAGACCGCCACCCCTGACGCCGAGAGTCCGGGCGCATAGGCCCCACCCTGGCGCGTCATCCAGGCCTGCTCGCCCGTCACCGGATTCTTGCTGTCGCGGAACGGCATCTTGCCCACCGAGGCGGAGTAGTCGTTCTTCGCCTTGTGCTCGGCCAGGGCGGCGGTCAGCAGCGCGCGGTCCTTGTCGGCGTCCACCGGGCCGTTGTTCGGGCTGGCGTCGATGCCCGACACCATGCGGGCGAAGTCGTCGAAGAAGTGCTTGTGGACGCCGCCCTCCTCCACCAGCAGGTACCAGTCGAAGGGCGAGACCTCGGGCGTGATCGCCTTCAGGTGCGGCGGGGCGGTCGAGGCGACGCGCAGCTGCATCTCGCCCTCGTAGGAGGCGCCGTACATGCCGATCTTGCCGTCGCACCACTCCTGCTGGGCCAACCACTCGGTGATGTCATAGCCGTCCGGCCCGTCGAGCGGATCGCTCAGTTCGCTGCGCGTCCCGAACGAGGCCCCGGTGCCGCGCCGGTCGACGGACGCCACGATATAGCCGTGCCGGATCAGCGTCTGGGCCGTGCGGTTGTAGGTCGGCGACATGGCGTCATGGACGGTTCCGTCCGCCCCGACGACCGCGCGCTGATAGCGCTTCGGCTGCCAGATGACCGGAAGCCGCCCATCGTGCAGGTGGCCGATTTCGGTTGGCCGGAAGATGTCCACGGCCAGCTTCACCCCGTCGCGGACCGACACGTACTGCGAGGTCTTTATCCACCCATCGTACCGCGGCTCCGAGTAGCCTTTGTAGACGCCGAACGAAGAGGCCCGCTCGGCCGCAAAGCCCAGGCCAGGCGCACCGGCCGCCGCCAGCGCGACACCGCCGACACCGATCTTCAGTGCGGTGCGTCGGCCCATGCTGCGGCCCCGCCTGTCGTCATGATCCATGCCCATGATGGCCTCTCCCTTGATGTCTTGTGAGCCGTCGGTTGTCCGACGGACTATGCCTTGCCCCTGGGGATAACCGGCAGGGTGATCGACGACGCGTGCGTGGCGGAACGGTGCAGGCTGACCACCGGCGGCGGGTCCACACGCGGCGTGCTACCGACGCTGGCGTCGGCGCCGAAGATTGTCACCCGGACGCGGTGGCCCTTCTGGAACAGGTAGGACATCGGGTGCAGGGCGAAGACCAGCTCCACCGCCTGCCCCTTCGGCAGGGGCTTGGCCGCTGACTGGGTGCTGGCGTTCCACGGCAGGCCGAAATAGTCGTAGGGCGGCGTGGCAAGCGCGCGGTGGGACGCCCGCAGCACGCCCTCGCCCACGTAGGTAGTGACACCTTTGGGATCGACATCCTCCAGCTTCAGGAAGACATCGCCATCGTCGGCCGTGGAGGTCACCCACAGGCGCGCGACCGGATGGCCGGTCACCTCCATGTCGGCGGCCAAGGCCTCGGTCGTATAGGTCAGGCCCTTCTCGTCGGAGGCCGCGACATCAATGGGCTTCTGCCCGATGCCGGCCACCCCGTCGCCGGGCTTGGCGTAGACCATCCCGTAGTCGACGGTGAACTCGTCGCGCCCGGCCCGGTCCTGGGGCTTCGCGCGGCCCAGCTTGCCGTCATTGAGGGACTTCACCGACCCGCTCTTGCCGCCCTCGAAATAGAAGGCCGTCGGGCGCCGGTTCGCGGGCGGCCATTGCGAGAACGCCTTCCACGGAACCCCGGGCGGCTGGATCGCGTGCGAGCGCGGGATGGGCGAAGCATGGATCGGCGGCTCGGCCAGCACTCCATTCTGAACGCCCTTCAGCCAGTAGTCGAACCAGCGGTGGCACTCCGTGACCCAGAAGCGCAGTTCTTCCTCGCTGTGCGTGCCGCCGCCACCGCCGGGGCCGATCATCAGCTTCTTCGCGCCGGCCTTCTGGTTGGCGTACCAGAGCAGTTGATCGCGCAGGACGCCCGCGAACCAGCCCACCCGGCCATAGACCGCCACCCCTGACGCCGAGAGGCCAGGGCCATAGGCGCCGCCCTGGCGCGTCGCCCAGTTCTGCTCGCCCGTCGCCGGGTTCTTGCTGTCGCGGAACGGCAGCTTGCCGAAGGTCGCGCCGTAGTCGTTCTTGGCCTTGTGCTCCGCCAGGGCGGCGTTCAGCAGCGACCGGTCCTTGTCCGCGTCGACCGCCCCGTTGTTCGGGTTGACGTCGATGCTTGAGATGATCCGGCCGAAGTCGTCGAAGAACTGTTTGTGGACCCCGCCCTCCTCCACCAGCAGGTACCAGTCGAAGGGCGCCACTTCCGGCGTGATGGCCTTCAGGTGCGGCGGGGCGGTCGCGGCGATCCGCAGTTGCACCTCGCCCTCGTAGGACGCGCCGAACATGCCGACCTTGCTGTCGCACCAGGGCTGCTGGGCCAGCCATTCGGTGATGTCATGGCCGTCCGGCCCGTCGCGCGGGTCGCTGAGTTCGCTGCGTGAGCCGAAAGATGCGCCGGTGCCCCGGCGGTCGACGGACACGATGATATAGCCGTGCTTGATCAGCCGGTTGGCCGCCTCAAGCGTGATGGAATCCATGCTCTGGCCGGCCATCGCCCCGACCAGGGACCCGTCCGGCTTGACGATGGCGCGCTGGTAGCGCTTGGCCTGCCAGACCACCGGCAGCGGGCCCTCGTGGAGGCGCCCCGCCTGGGTCGGCCGATAGACATCCACCGCGAGCTTCACGCCGTCGCGAACCGGGACGTACTGCGAGGTGCGCACCCAGCCGTCGTATTTTTCCTCGGAATAGCCCGCATATTCGCCGAAGGAAGACCTTCGCCTTGCCGCCGCGCCCATGGACGGCGCACCGCCCACGGCCGCCAACAGGGCGCCGCCCGCCCCCGCCTTCAGCGCCTGGCGTCTGCCAAGCCGCCCGCCGCGATCCGCGTGATCTTCCATCGGTTTCTTCCCTAGCGTGTTCTTATTCTTGGTCTTGTTCTTGATCTCGGGCGGCAAGCATGGCGCCGCCTAGCCGGCGCTCAGGCGCAGAGGTGACTTGGAACGCGCAATCCGAATCCTCGGACAAGTCCGCGGACGTTTCCAGACAAAGAAGGTGATCGTCGTTCAGTTGAACCCGCCGCGGGTGGCTCAACCCAAGCAAACGCAAGGGATTGCGACGATTTCACCCCCCATTTTCCCATCCGCCGCGCCCCGACGTCTCTTGGAGTCTCACCCAATAGTCGCCCGCGGTCCCGCGCTGTCAACGATGTCCGGAAGAATTGTCAAACCCGGTATTGCCGGAACTCTGAAATCGGTATCCACTCGTTCTTGCGTCCAGCGTGCCAGCATTGAAGCATGCAGATGCGCGGTCGCCTCAGCGGCCAAGGGGTGGATACGCGGCTCGCAAGAGCACTCGGGGGGAAGAAGCGATGACCAACCGTCACGTTGCGCGCACGTCGACTTGGTTCGGCGCGGCTCCTTCGACTCCATTTCCCAATGCCGTCACGCCCCGGGACGTTTTCGCGGGGGTCAAACTCCGGTTGTAGGCGTCCCGGCGCGGGGCCGCCCCGCGCCCTGAACTCAAAATAATCGCCGGCGAGGCGCGCAAAGCACCCGTCGCACAGAGGAGGGAAACACATGAGCCACGAAACCCACGGCGACGTCGGCCGCCACCGCACGATCCGTCGCCGCGACGCCCTCAAGGCTGGCGCCAGCGGCGTACTGGCGGCCGTGAGCGCGGGCGCAGCCTCCGAGGCCCTGGCCGCGGCCGGCCGGGTTTCGAAGTTCGGGGCCTACCAGGGCTATTCCGTGGCGGCCTTTGACGGCTGGGTTCGCACGGCCATCTATGTACCGGTCCGCGACGGGGTGAAGCTGGCGGTGGACATCTACCGGCCCACCAAGGGCGGCAAGCTTCACACCGGCCGGCTGCCGGTCGTGTGGCAGCCCAAGCGCTACCAGCGGGCCAAGATCCGGCCCGACGGCTCCCTGGTCGACACCATGGGCGGGGCGAGCGTGGACTCGCTGGAGCTCCAGACGGCGCACACCCTGATCAAGCATGGCTACGTCGTCGTCTCCGTCGACCGGCGCGGCACCGGCGCCTCCTTCGGCTCACGCAGCGAGCTCAGCGATCCGAAGGACGCCACCGACGGTCACGACATCACCGAGTGGCTCGCCAAGCAGTCCTGGTCCGACGGCAAGATCGGCATGTTCGGCGCCTCCTACGAGGGCGAGATGCAGCTGCGGACGGCAGGCACGGCGCCGCCGCACCTGAAGTGCATCATGCCGGAGGTGTCACCCTGGGACTGGTACTGGGTGGTCTCGCCGGGCGGAGTCCCCCGGAAGTGGGATTTCGACAAGATGATCGCCGGTCTCGACACCGATCCGAACAATGGACCGGTCGACGCTGACAAGGACCACGCCCTGCTGAAGGCGGCGATCGCAGAGCACGCGACCCACAACGACTACTCCGCGCTGCGCAACGAGATTCCGTTCTACGACAGCAAGAACCCGGTCTCCGGCGAGCAGAACTGGATGAACCGCCACGGCGGCCACTACGCCCCGACCCTCGTGAAATCGGGGATCGCCGTCTACCACATCACCGGCTGGTTCGCGAACGTCACCCCTCACCAACTGGCCTGGTTCCGCAACCTCAAGGGCGCGCCCCAGAAGCTGCTGATAGGCCCCTGGTCCGCCGGCGGCGCGCGCACCGAGGACGAGCGCGCGCTCTGCGCCATCGAGGCGCACCGGTTCTTCGACTACTGGTTGAAGGACGTGAAGAACGGGATCATGGCGGAACCGGCGATCCACTCGTCGATCCCCAGTTCCCACACCCGCGCCCTCACCTCCTGGAAGGGGCTGCCGGCGGTCTGGCCGCTGGCCAACGAACAGCGCACGGAGTTCTTCTTCGAGGCCGGGCGCAGCGGTTCGTCCAAGTCGGTCAACGACGGAAAGCTGAGCCGTGCGCACCCCGCGGCCTCCGGTCAGGATGACCTGACCGTCCGCTATGACTGTCACTACAAGGGCGGCATGGAGCCGGTCGAGGCCGGCAAGACGCCCGTCGACCATTCCGACTACGACGCCCAGGGTCTGACCTACACCACGGCCCCCCTGCAACATGGCGTGGAAGTGACCGGCTATCCGGTTGCGCGCCTATGGGTCACCTCCACGGCCGACGATGGCGACTTCTTCCTGAAGCTGGAGGATGTGGATCCGGCCGGGGCCTCGACCTTCGTGGCGATCGGCACCTTACGGGCCTCGCACCGCAAGCTCGGCAAGGCGCCCTACGACACCATGGGCCTGCCCTGGATCTCGAACCTGGCGGCAGACGTTACTCCGCTGGAAAAGGGCAAGCCCACGGAGCTGCTCATTACCTTCTATCCGACCTCCTACCTGTTCAAGCCGGGGCATCGGATGCGCGTGGTGATCACCGGCAGCGACCTGGAAATCGCACCCAGCCCGCAGGTGAGCCCGGCGCCGGTCGTCAGCCTCTATCGCGGCGGCGGCCACGGCTCGTCGATCACCTTGCCGATCATTCCGCCGCACAAGGTCTAGTCGGGCTCCGCGCCGCCCGGCGAACCGCCGGGGCCGGCGGCGCTGAGCCTTTCTCCATCCCCTGGCGAAAGGAGAGCGATGCACAGCCGATAACCGATCACGCCCAGCCTGCCTTCAGGCTGGCGCATTTCATCGGCCCCCGACGTTCCGGCCGGCGCCAACAAGGCGTCCCCAGCGACGATCTGAGGGCTCCAAGACTAGTAAAATTCGCTATTTTGCGAATAAAAGCGGTTGTGCATTGCACTTCGGCTCAATTTTTGTTGCCATAGTTCAATCAAAACTGAACAACTCTTCCGATTTTCCGCGCCATACAACTTACCTTAGGTGGCATTTCTCCCCGCATCATCAAGACTTCATTCGGAAATTTTCCCCAATCATTGACAGACAACCCAAATCGATGAATTCGTTGCACCAATAAGAGTCACGATAACATTAGGGGGATTAGCGATGAAGGTTCGGATCGATAGTGCGCCGGGGTCTGCCACCTCGGGGACGGAAGGGCTGCCGAGGGGCAACCCGGGCTCGAGACGGTCAGCCTGGCTGGCGAGCTGCGCGCTCCTGACCGGTGTGGTGTTTCTCTCGGCCTCGCCGGCCGCCGCGGCCGGAGCCGCCGCCGCGAAGGACGCGCCCACCGACCTGGGCGAAGTGACCGTCACCGCCCGCCGGATCGTTGAAAACGTCCAGGACGTGCCGGTCGCCGTCTCGGTGTTCAGCGGCGAGAAGATGTCCGAGTTGAAGATCAACAACCCCATGGATGTGGTGAAGCTGGCCCCCAGCCTGCAGACCGGCCACTCCACCGGCGGCTTCTCCTCGTTCGACCCGGTCATCCGCGGCCAGGGCCGCAGCTCGATCGGCGCCTACGCCAGCGTCCCGGTGGTGTTCGCCGAAATTCCGCTCATGGAAGCGTCCTTCTACGACCTGCAAAGCTTCCAGGTCCTGAAGGGTCCGCAGGGCACGCTGTTCGGGGCCGGTTCAACCGGCGGCGCCCTGCTGATCACGCCGCGCAAGCCGTCCGATCAGTGGAGCGCCTACCTGACGACCGAAATGGGCAATCACAATTCCCACACGGTTGAAGGTGCCATCGGCGGACCGATTGTCGGCGACAAGCTGATGTTCCGTATCGCGACCAACTACCGCGTCCGCGAGGGCTACACCAAAGCCTATCCCAGTTACGCCGGAGTGCGCGAACTCGCCTCGTCCGAGAACTACGACAACGTCAATAAGTTCGAATTGCGCGCGTCCATCACCTTCCGCCCCTTCGACAGACTCGAAGACAATTTGGTCTATCTCTATAGCCGCAACCAGAACCGCGACAGTGCCGTGGCTCAGTATTCAGATCCCTATTATCTGAATGTGAACACGCGAAACCTTGTCCCGGCCGCGGATCCAGCCAATGCCGCGAGATGGCAAGCCACCACCGGCGTCGCGCCAATAGCTGGTAAGACAATCGGTCAGTATGTGGCCGAGTCCGGCGTGAACCAGATCGCCATGGGTCCGCGCGCGATCGTCTTCAACTACGACCGGAACCACGACACCCTCTACCAGGGCATCTCGAACATCCTGAAATTCGATGTGTCCGATAATCTGACGATCCGGAACATCACGGGCATGTACTGGGCCCGAAACCGCGGCGCGGTGCTCGACACCGACGCCAGCGACCTGCCGACTATCGACACCACGGCGATCAAGAATCCGCCGCCGGGTGGCGACGCCTGGACCGGCGGCTGGCCATCCCGGACCTGGACCAACGAATTCCAGTTCCAGGGTAAGCTCTTTGACCGACTACAATGGCAGGCCGGCTATTTCTATGAGCGCCAGCAGTCCCGGGAATTCCAGGGGCCGACCGGTACGATCATCGTCTTCCCGACATTCCAGTCGCTGATCAACACGCCCGCCACGTGCGCGGCGTTCGGGGTCCCGGCCGGTACGCGCTGCACCTCCGTCACCCGCGCCCTCAACTGGGATGACGGGCTCTATGCACAGGGCACGCTCTCCGTCACCGACAAGCTGAAGCTCACGGTCGGCGTCCGCCGGACCCGGGACTACCGCGCAGTGGAAACGACCGCTGGCAACGCCTATTTCGGCTTCGTGAACGGCGTCGAAATTCCGCTCTCGCAGTTTACCGGGCAGTTCCCCGGCGCGACGATCACCAAGTCGGTGAACGTCCCGGGCAAGGCCACGACCTACAATGTCACGGGTGACTACCACCTCACCGACGATATCCTGGTCTATGCCGCGACCCGCACCGGCTATAAGCCCGGCGGCATCAACCAGAACGCGCCTGTGGACAATCCGAAGCGCTTCTTCACGCCGGAAAAGATCAGGGACGTCGAAATCGGCGTGAAGGCCGACTACGAGATCATGGGCATGAAGGCGCGCAGCGACGTGGCCGTCTACTACGACTGGTACGACAATATTCAGCGCTCCACCCTCATTCCCGGGTCGGCGCTCACCGTCACCGACAACCAGGCCAACGCCACGATCGCGGGCGTCGAGTGGGAGCAGACGCTGATCCCGAGCAAGTGGCTCGAGTTCCACGGCTACTTCGCCTACACCGACGCGAAGTATGTGGGCTGGATCGAGAACACCACCTGCGCGGCTGACTTCTTCCGCCTGCAGTGTGTGGGTCAGCCCACCACAACCGTGGTCCATATCGACCACAGTGCCGGTTCGCTGACGGTCGGGAACAACGCGGCGATCAACTTCCATCCGGAAGGCTTCGCGGCGACCTCGAAGTGGCGCTTCGGGATCAATCCCACCGTCCACCTGGATGAGCTCACGGGCGGCGAGGAGGTGTCGGTCAGCGGCAACTACTACTACCGCACCGAATTCGTGATCACCAACAACGCCCACGCCCTCTTCGCGGGCAATCCTAACGTCGGCACGATCAAGTGCCTGTTGAAGTGCACCATCGATCCGCTGACCTTCGCGGGCTACGGGATCCTCGATCTGCGGGCCGACTGGCGCAACATCATGGGCACCAAGGTCAGCTGGAACGTGGCGATCACCAACGTGTTCGACAAGGTCGGATCGGCCGGCAACTCCGGCGGCCTGACGATCGCCGGCACCGTCAACGCCTTCGTCAACGAACCGCGGATGATCACCACCGCGATTTCGATGAAGTTCTGACCATTGGAGGCCGGCGCCTCGGCGTCGGCCTCAACCTTTGCAAGGCCTGAGCACGCTCATCCCCGGGCACGCTCGGTAATCTGGCGCGGGAACCACGAGTTCCCGCGTTTTTTTGACTCAGTCCGGCAGGACCTCGAGTTCCACGGGGCCCTTGGGCGAACGCAGGATCAGCAGGACCGGCGCCGCCAGGATGGTGGCGACCGCCATGCCGCTGAACACCACATCATAGGCGATCATCGCCGCCTGGCGGGTGACCTCGAGGTCCAGCAACCGCAGCCCCGTGGGGCTCGTGAGGCTCATGAAGGACGGCAACGCCCACTTCACCACCGGATCGGTGACGGTGATATGCGCCGCCAGAACCGTGTGGGCCACCTCGGTCTTATGGATCACCAGGGCCTGGATCATCGAGATGCCGGCGCTGGATCCCAGGCTGCGCGCGATGGTCGACACCACCGCGCCCTCGCCGCGAAGTTGCGGCGGCAAGGTCGCGTAGGCCAGCACCTGGAGCGGGGAGAAAAGGCAGCCCATCCCGAGCCCCTGGACGAGCCCCGCCACCATGATCGGCCCGGCCGTCATGGACAGGTCGAACCGGGACATCTGCCAAAGCGCGCTGGCCGAAAGGCAGAGGCCGAGCAGCAGAACCGGCCGCGCCCCCACCCGCGACACCAGGAAGGGGATGAAGATGAAGGAGAGGAAGGCGCCGACCCCGCGCGTCATGCTGGCCACGCCGCTCTGCAGCGCGGAATAGCCCAGCAGGTTCTGCATGAAGGAGGGCAGCATCGCGCTGGTGGCGAACAGCAGGATGCCGGTGACCATGTTGAACATCACGGTCGCGATGAAATTGCGGTCCCTGAGCAGCGCGCCGGCGAAAAAGGGGTGCCTGGTGGTCATGGACTGGACGATGAAGACATAAAGCCCGCCGCCGGAAAGCAGGGCCTCTGTCCATACCTCCGCGCTGTCGAACCAGTCGCGTCCGGGTCCGCGGTCCACCACCAGTTGGAATCCGCCAATGAACAGGGCGAGCCCGGCGAAGCCCAGGAAATCGAAGGGCCGTTCGCCGCCCACATGGCTGCCGGACATGAAGGTAATGATGAAGAAGAGGGCCAGAATCCCCACCGGCAGGTTGATGTAGAACACCCACCGCCAGGACAGGGACTCGGTGAGATAGCCGCCCAGCACCGGACCGACGATAGGCCCCATCACCACCGCGGCGCTCCACACTGCCATCACCCTTTGCAGCCGCCCCGATGGCCAGATGTCCAGCAGCGTCGTCTGGGAGAGCGGCATCAGCGAGGCGCCGGCGATCCCCTGCAGGAGACGGAAAATCACGATCTCGGGCAGGTTGGTGGCCATGCCGCAGAGCATGGAGGCCACGGTGAACCCCGCCACGGACCACACGAACATCTGCTTGCGGCCGATCTTCAGGGCCAGCCACCCGGAGAGCGGCGTCATGATCGCGGTGGCGACGATATAGGAGGTGAGCACCCAGACGATCTCGTCCTGGGCCGCCGAGACGCTGCCCTGGATATGCGGCAGGGCGACGTTGGCGATCGTGCTGTCCAGGGTGTTCATCAGGGTCGCCAGCATCAGGGCGACGGTGATCGGGACGCGGTTGGCGATATCCTGCGGCGAAGCCATCTGTTCGTGTCGACCTGGGCTGCGCCGCTTGCTGACCTGAAGCCGGGCTTGGACCACGCCACAGGGAGTGGGGCAATACCGACGGGGGGTCCGGACGGACCCGACGGTGGGTGGATGCTGCGGTCCGCGGGCCGGCTCGCGCCGGGCCGGGAGCGGGCTAGGGCCGCGCGCCCTGCAGCCGCTCCTCGCTCAGCCGCTGCAACAGGCCGCGCATCAGCACACGCTCGCTCTCCGCCTCCTCCGGCTTCTTGCCCTTGGGCAGGAAGAAGGGATCGGCCTGGCGGAAGTTGATGAAGCCCAGTCCCTTATCCTCGCTGCGGGTGAAGCTGTAGATCACGTCCTTGCCGACGCCGATCGCGCCTCCGGGCGCGATGGCGGTGGTCCCGAACCCCATCTCGCCGTCGATCACGCAGATGATCTCGTCTTCGGTGTGGTAGTGCGGATGGGTGAGCCTGGTCTTGTCGCCCCAGGTCATGTGCAGCCAGACCGAACAGCTCGGGCAGCTGGAGTCGAGGTAGAGGCCGTGGGCGGAATGGGGCGTGTGCTCCACCCAGGCCTGGGACAGGATGTGCACACAGCCACCGGGCTTGTCCGGCCGGGTCGGGGCATAGCCGATGTAGTGCAGCACGGTGGCGCCCGTGGCCCCACCCCTGATCTCGCTGATCGCATGGGCCCCGATGGAGGCCGCGCCTTTGGCCGGGACCGGGTTGCCGCCGACCAGGATCTCGCCCTCGACCACATAGAAGGTGTGATCCTCCTGCGGGCTCTCCAGACGGATCGAGGCGCCCGGCGAAAGCTCATGGCGCCAAAGAGCCAGCGGGAACTCGTCCTTCGAGATCACCCTGCGGCTGTCGATGTGGCCGGCAAAGCGAACCTTGGCCACGTCCGGGACCATCGGTTCATCCGGCACGCGCTCGGCGACGCTGATCTTGTTCATCCTGTCTCCCTGGGGCTGCGCGGCGCTTCGGCGGCGTCCTGTCCTTGAACGCCATCCAGAACCGGACACCCGGGGCGGTCAAGGTCTAAGGGCGCAATTACACTCTGACAGCCGCCCGCCCCCGCCATCTCCCCGCCCCCGGCGCACTTGACGCAGGGCCTCCTGGCGCCGAGCCTCAGGGCGCCGCCGGCCCGGGACCCGATGCCCCACAAGAGCCGGCCGCCTGGAAACGCCGTGGACAGCTTCGACTATGTGATCGCGGGCGCAGGCACCGCCGCCGGCATCATCGCCTATCGGTTGGGCGAGGCCGGCAAGTCGGTTTGCGTCCTCGAATCGGGCCCCGCCGACCGCAACCTCTTCCTGCATGTCCCGGCCGGCACGATGATGACCCAGCGCGACCCGGCGCTCACCTGGCAGCTGGACTCGGAACCTGGCGCCGGCCTGGACGGGCGTCGCATCCACTACATGCAGGGCCGCACGCTCGGCGGGTCCAGCGCCATCAACGGCATGGTCTACAACCGGGGCCAGGCGGCGGATTTCGACCACTGGGCCCAGCGCGGCAATCCCGGCTGGGGCTACGAGGACGTCCTGCCCTATTTCCGGCGCAGCGAACGGTTCGTGGGCGAGGCTGACGACCGCTACCACGGGCGCGACGGCCGCATCACCGTCAGCCGCCGCACCTACAGGAACCCAATCGGCGAGGCCTTCCTCGCCGCCGCCGAAGCCTACGGCTATCCCCGCAACGATGATTACAACGGCGCGCTCCAGGAGGGTGTCGGCCGCTATCAGGCGATCATCGACGGGCGCTGGCGGGTCTCCACCGCCACGGGATTCCTCAACCCCGCCCGGCGCAAGTTCAAGGTCGATGTGCGCACCGGCGCCCTGGTCACCCGCGTCCTGCTGGAGGGCCGTCGCGCCACCGGCCTGGAATATGTCCGCGACGGGAAGCCCCAGACCGTCACGGCCCGGGAGTCTGTCATTATCTCCGCCGGCCCCGTCCAGTCGCCCAAGCTGCTGCAGCTCAGCGGCATCGGACCCGAGGCCCTGCTGCGCGAACACGGGATCGCGGTTCATCATGCCCTGCCAGGGGTCGGCGAGAACCTGCACGATCACTACAACACCCGCGTCACCGCCCGGGCCAGGCCCGGGACCGGCGGCCTAAACATGCAGGCCCGGGGCCTTCCCCTGCTGGGTCAGATCGCGCTTTGGGCGCTTGGCAGGCCCAGCATTCTGTCCCTGCCCGTGGCCATGCTGCACGTCTTTGCCAAGTCCGACCCCGCGCTCGACGAGCCGGACTTCTACTTCACCTGCTCGCCCGGCAGCCTGCAGCGTCCGGGCGTGCTGAACGATTTCCCGGCGATCAGCTGCGGAAGCGCCATGATGCGCCCGCAGAGCCGCGGCTATGTCCGCATCCGCAGCGCCGACCCCCACGACGCGCCCGCCATCGACCCGAACTACCTGACCGCGGAGATCGACCGTATCGTCTCTATCCGGGCGCTGAAGGCCGCCCGCGCGGTCATGCAGACCCACCCCATGGCCGACCTTATCGAGACAGAGGTCGCCCCCGGCCTCGACGTCCAGAAGGACGAGGACTGGCTGCCGTACCTGAAGGCCAACGGGGTCTCGTCCCTGCATCTTTGCGGCGCCTGCAAGATGGGTCCGGCGTCCGACACCCTGGCCGTCACCGACCCGCGCCTGAAGGTCCACGGCCTCGAAGGCCTGCGCGTCGCCGACAGCTCCGTGATTCCCGCCATCCCGTCCGCCAACACCATGGCGGCCACCATGATGATCGCCGAAAAGGCCGCGGACCTGTTCCTCGAGGACGCGCGACTGGGTAGGCGCTAGTGACCGTAAGCAAGAGGCGGCTCGGCTCCAGATCAACCTGATCATCGATCACTGATGCCTGATAATGATCGATTTACGCCCTACATTTGTGCATTGCAGCAGGGATATATTGCGACGCACCATATCGTATTGAGCCACGGCCGACTCGGCCGCAATGTCATCGTCAGACGGACAGGTCGACGTCAGTTTCCGGCCACCGCCTAGAGGAACGCCGCGAAAGGGGTTGTCAGCAACCTCAATCCGGAACCGAAACCATGAACCGCACCATCGCCTTCGCCGCCCTTGCCGCGGCCCTGATCGCCGGCCCCGTCAGCGCTCAGTCCATCCACATCTCCACGGCCGGCAAGACCTCCGACCAGGTGAAGACAGAAGTCTTCAAGGCGGCCCAGACGCTGTGCTGGGCCGAGATGAATGGTCCACTCCTGCAGATTCAGTCCTATCGGGCCTGCGTCACCGACACTGTGAAGGCCGCGCTCGCCCAGAGCGCCGACCTGGCCGCGGCCACGCCGACCTACTGACCGGGCCGCTTCAGCCGGCGAACCGCGGAGCCCGCTTCTCCAGGTTCGCCGTCACCGCCTCGATCTGATCGGCGGCGCCGACCAGCGCGCCCTGCTCCTGGCTTTCCAGCAGCAGGATCTCGCGCTGGTCGGCGTCGGCCGCCAGGTTCAGCAGCCGCTTGCCGGCGCGGATGGCGGTCGGGCTCTTGCCGGCGATATCGCGCGCCACGGCCAGGGCCTCGGCGCGGGGGTCGGCGCAGACTCGCGTGGCCAGCCCGATGGCCACGGCCTCTTCGCCGCTCACCGTGCGCCCGGTCCAGGTCAGTTCGCGCGCCACGTCGTCGCGGACCAGGCCGCGCAGCAGGACCATGGCGCCCATGTCCGGCACCAGGCCCCACTTGATCTCCATGACCGCCAGCCGCGCGTCGGCGGTGACGAAGCGCAGGTCGCAACCCAGGGCGATCTGCAGGCCGCCGCCGAACGCGACCCCATGAACCGCGGCGATCGCCGGGACCGGCAGGTCGCGCCAGACCATGCAGGCCTGCTGGGCTCTGTTGGCCCCGCTGGCCGTGCGCTTCGCGCTCAGCAGGCTTTCCGCCCCGCCCGCCGCCCCGGAGGTCATGGCCTGGAACCGGCCCATGTCCAGCCCGGCGCAAAAGGCGCGGCCCTCGCCCGACAGGACCACGGCCCTGAGGCCCGGCTCGGCCGCCAGCCGCTCACCGGCCGCGATCAGGGCGCTGAACATAGCGTCATCCAGGGCGTTCATCTTGTCGGTCCGGACCAGCCGCACATCGGCGACGCCATCGGTGATCTCGATCGTGACCCTGTCGTTCATCGCCGCCTCCGGTTTCGAGGCGCGAACTAGGCATGGGGCCCTGCGTCACGCAAGCTGCGGGTCCCTTCCCGGGCCTGCCGGAGGTAGCGGCCCCGCCACAAGCCGGGCATGCTGCGGCTCCCAAGAGCGATTTCGGACCCTGGACATGGTGAAACTGGAAACCCCCGAGTGGGAATGCGTGCTCGACGCTCAGGCGACGCTGGCGGAAACACCGATCTATGCGCCGGAGGACGACGCCTTGTTCTTCAGCGACATCGGCGGCCGCACCCTCAACCGGCTAGACCTGGCCACGGGCGTGCGGCGCGCCTGGCCGACCCCGGATGGGATCAGCTCCTATGCCCTGACTCCCGACCGGCGCCACGCCCTGGTCGCCGCCCACACCAAGCTGGTCTGGCTGAACCTCGAGACCGGCGCCCTGGCCGACGCCGCGGCCGCCGACGTCGATCCGGCCCACTATCAGCTGAATGACGGCCACTGCGACCGGACGGGCCGGTTCTGGGTCGGCTCCTATCGACATCACCATTCGCCCGAGCCGGAAGGCCAGGCCAAGTGGTACCGCTTTGACGAGCGTGGCTTCAGCCCCCAGTTCAGCGGCGTGACCATCGCCAATGGCTCCGGCTGGTCGCCGGACGGCCGGACCATGTACGTCTCCGACCGCACCTACTGGCGGATCCTGGCCTTTGACTACGACCCGGCCACGGGTGAGGCGTCCAACCGCCGGGTGTTCGCCACCCTCGACGAAGGCGAGGTGCCGGACGGCGCCGCCATCGACACGGAGGGCGGCTACTGGGTCTGCGTCTACCGCTCCGGCCTGATCCGGCGCTTCCGCCCCGACGGGACCTTGGATCGGCTGATCAAGGCGCCCACCACGCACCCGACCGTCATGGCCTTCGGCGGTCCGGATCTGGACATGTCCTATGTGACGACCGGCCGCGTCCAGGCCGACACCACGGCCGAACCCCTGGCCGGCGGCATCTTCCGCGCCCGGTTGGGGGCCAGGGGCTTGCCCGAGCCGCGCTTCACCCGCGTCGCGCCGCCGGCGGGGTGAGGCCCCCGCCTTCGGACGCCGCGTCGGCGCTTAGCGGGACTCCCACCAGGCGAGGATCCGGCTGCGGGCCTGGGCCAGGTCGCCGGCCGCCGCCGCCAGATTGTTGGCCATGTGGCCCGGGCTGCCGGTCCCTGGAATGGCGCAGGTGACCGCCGGGTGGCCAAGCACGAACTTGAGGAGCAGCTGCGCCCAGCTCGTACAGCCGATCTCGTCGGCGAAGGGCGGCAGGGGCTCCTGCGACAAAGTCCGCAGAAGCGTGCCGCCGCCGAACGGGATGTTGACGATCACCGCGATCCCAAGATCGCCCGCCAGCGGCAGCAGCCGCGCCTCCGCCGCGCGGTCGGCCAGGGCATAATTCAACTGAACGAAGTCGATCCCGCCCTGGCGCATCACCGCTTCCACCTGGTCGAAGGCCGCGCTCTTCGAATGGGACACGCCCACATAGCGGGTCAGTCCCTCAGCCTTCCAGTCCGCCAAGGTCTTCAGATGCACCTCGGCGTCCACCAGGTTGTGCACCTGCATCAGATCGACGTGGTCGGTGCGCAGCAGGGCCAGCGACCGCTTCATCTGGGCGACGCCCTCGGCCCGGCCCTGCGTCCACACCTTGGTCGCTACGAAGGCGTCGTCGCGGCGGCCGAGCTTGGCCAGCACATCCCCCGCGGTCGCCTCAGCCCGCCCGTACATCGGCGAGCTGTCGATCATGCACCGCCCGGCGTTGAGCAGCATGTCGACCACCTCGGACACCGCGCCCAGACGGTCCGAACCCTCCGGCAGGTCGAAACCGAGGTAGGTGCCGCAGCCGATCAGCGGCAAGGTTTCCCCGGTCTTGGGGATCGGGCGGACCTGCATGCGTTCGTCTCCGTCTGTTGGCGCGGCTGGGGCGCGCCCGGCTCCGGATCGTCCGGCGCCGCGCGGCCAGCCTGATACGAAAACAGCCCCCGCGTGAGCAGGGGCTGTCTGGTGTCTTTGGGTGCGGGGACAGGATTTGAACCTGTGACCTTCAGGTTATGAGCCTGACGAGCTACCGGGCTG
>CANJLK010000003.1 GCA_947475465.1 Caulobacteraceae bacterium
GGAGATGCCGACGACGCGGTTGGTGGGCATGTAGGCCACGTAGGCCTTGCCCAGGAAGGGCGCCATGTGGTGCTCGCAGTGGCTCTCCACCTCGATCTCGCGCAGCATGACGATGTCGTCGTAGCCCTGGACGTCCTCGAAGGTGCGGGAAAGCTCCTTGGCCGGGTCCTGGGTGTAGCCCTCGAACCATTCGGCATAGGCGTCGACGACGCGCTTGGGGGTGTCGATCACGCCCTCGCGGCGCGGATCGTCGCCGGCCCACGCGATGAGGGTGCGCACGGCGGCCATCGCCTCTTCCCGCGACGGGCGCTTGGCGGCTTCGAGGTCGAGGTCGGCGGCGCCAAGAGGGGCGCGGTCGCGGATGGCGTCCATGAGCGGAAGAGGATCTTTCCAGGGTTGAGTTGCGCCGGCACGAAGGTCCCGGAGATTACGCGTGGCCACCCTTAAACCCGGCGGCGGCGGCGGGATGGGTTCCCGTGGCGTCCGGTCCGGTCGATCTGTATATGGGCCGAATGCCGCCTCCGGCAACTGTCACCCTGCGTCAGATATTCTAATGAGCCTTCGCCTCTACGACACCATGGCCCGCAAGAAGCGGGACTTCGCGCCCCACGATCCCAGGCGGGTGACGATGTATGTCTGCGGGCCCACGGTCTATAACTACAGCCACATCGGCAACTTCCGCCCGGTGGTGGTGTTCGACGTGCTGTTCCGCCTGCTGCGCCGGCTCTACGGCGAGGATGCGGTGGCCTATGCGGCCAACGTCACCGACGTCGACGACAAGATCAACGCCAAGGCCGCCGAGGAAGGCGTGGGGATCGAGGCCGTCACCGACCGCTACCTTTCCGCCTACAACGCCGACATGGCCACGCTGGGGGCCTTGCCGCCCACCTTCCAGCCGCGGGCCACCGAGACCATCGACGCCATCGTGGGCATGATCGGCCGCCTGGTTCAGGGCGGCTCGGCCTATGCCGCCGAGGGCCATGTGCTGTTCGATACGACGAGCTACGCCGGATACGGCGAACTGTCGGGCCGAGCCCTGGAGGACATGATCGCCGGCGCGCGGGTCGAGGTGGCGCCCTACAAGCGCAACCCGGCCGACTTCGTGCTGTGGAAGCCCTCGAAGCCGGGCGAGCCGGTGTGGGAAAGCCCCTGGGGCGCCGGCCGGCCCGGGTGGCACATCGAGTGCTCGGCGATGATCGAGCAGACCCTGGGCCTGCCCATCGACATCCATGGCGGCGGCATCGACCTGGTCTTCCCCCACCATGAGAACGAGCGGGCGCAGGGCGTCTGCGCGACCCATGACCATGAGTATTCCGCCTTCTGGATGCACAACGGCTTCCTGAACTTCGGCGACGAGAAGATGTCGAAGAGCCTGGGCAACGTGGCGCTCGCCCATGACCTCCTGAAGAGCGTGCCGGGCGAGGCGATCCGCTGGGCGCTGCTCTCAGCCCACTACCGCCAGCCACTGGCCTGGACCGACGAGGGCCTGACCCAGGCGCGCAATTCGCTGGACCATCTCTACGGCGTGCTCGGCCGGGCGCGGGGCGTCGAGGCCCACGGCAGCGGAGCTCTGGCGGAAGACCAGGTCGAGCCCCTGTTGGACGACCTAAACACGCCGGCCGCCATGACCGTGTTGAAGAAGCTCGCCAACGATCTGGACGCGGCGGTGCGCAAGGGCGCGGACAACGCCTCGGCCCTGAAGCAGGACCTGCTGGCCCTGGCCGGGGTGCTGGGCGTGCTGCAGGTCGACCCGGATGTGTGGTTCCAGGGCGGGGCGGACGAGGGGCTGAAGGTGCGGATCGACGGCCTGATCGCCGCCCGCGACGCGGCCCGCGGCGCCAAGGACTGGGGCGAGGCCGACCGGATCCGCGCGGAACTCACCGCGTTGAACGTCGAGGTGATGGATGGCCCCTCCGGGGCGACCTGGCGGATCAAGGAACAGGCCTGATGCCCATTGCGCCCCCGACTCCCCTGAAAGCCGGCCTGTTCGCCAGAGGCGGCGCGCCGAAAGTCGCCAAGCCCACCGCCACGGGCGCCCCGCCGCCCAAGGCGCCGAGCGGCATCCAGATCGAACACCGGATCGGCATCCAGGCGCCGGCGGAGGTGATCTGGGGCCTGATCTACGACCTCGGGTCCTGGGCGGAGTGGAATCCCACCTATTCGAAAGCCGAAGGCGACATCCGTATCGGCGGGCGGCTGGCCATGACCGTGACCCTGCCGGGGCAGGCGCCCATGGAAATCCGGCCGACGGTGCTGGAATGGGTGCCCAACGAACAGCTGCACTGGCGGGTGAGCGCGGTGGGCGGCCTGATCAAGACCACCCGCTACATCGA
Organism: Caulobacteraceae bacterium; assembly: GCA_947475465.1. Classification (GTDB taxonomy): domain Bacteria; phylum Pseudomonadota; class Alphaproteobacteria; order Caulobacterales; family Caulobacteraceae; genus Phenylobacterium. The sequence goes on from CANJLK010000003.1 coordinate 2,334, forward strand.
GATCGAGGCCCTGGCCGAGGCCAGCTGCATCGTCTCCAACGGCGAATATATCGGCGGCTTCCTGGGGACATCGCTGGCCCGGCGGATGGGCCGTTCCATGCACCGCGGCTTCACGGCGATGAATGAGGCCCTGAAAGCGCGCGCCGAAGCGCAGGCGCGGACGTCCTGAGGGCGTGGACAGCCAGCCGGCCGGCGTCTTTGTCCTGACCCTGCGGGCGGTCGCCGGCCCCGACAATGCGCAGCCCGACGGGCGGCGTTACACGATACTGGCCTTTGCGGTGGGTGCGGACGAGGCGGCGGCCGCGAAGATCGCGCTGGAGGGCCTTTCGGTGCTGGGCTGGATCGAGGCCGAGACCCTGCGCTGCGGCGAGATCATCGACGAGGCCGCCGTGCCCGAAGACCTGTGCGGGCCGATGGCCCGAGCCCGGCGCGATGGGTGCGCCCTCGTGGTCTACGACGAGGATTGAGGCCCCTCGACAATTGGCCCAGCGCGTCCTAACGCCCAGGGCCATGACGGCAGGCGCCAAACCCGACGCGGCGGACCGATCGCCGACCTTTGGCGGGCCCGACCTGGATCCGGCCGACTGGGAGGCCGTGCGCGCCCAGGGCCACCGCATGCTGGACGACATGATCAACCACCTGCAGGGCCTTCGCGAAGAGCCGGTCTGGCGCGAGCCGCCGGCGGCGCTGCGGGCCGGATTCCGCGAACCCCTGCCCGCCAAGGGCGCGGACCTGGCGGCGGTCTATGACAGGTTCGCCGCGGAGATCCTGCCCTATTCCAGCGGCAACACCCATCCACGCTTCATGGGCTGGGTGCAGGGCGGCGGCACGGTGGTCGGCATGCTGGCGGAGATGCTGTCGGCCACGATGAACGCCAACCTGGGCGGCCGCGACCACATGGCGCTGGAGGTCGAGCAGCAGCTGGTGGCGTGGACCCGCGAACTGTTCGGCTTTCCGGCAGGCGCCAGCGGCCTTTTCGTCACCGGGACCAGCCAGGCCAATTTCATGGGCCTGCTGATCGCCCGCACCCGGGTGCTGGGCCCCAGCGTCCGCAAGGCCGGAATCCGCGAGGCCGGCGAGCGACTGACAGCCTATGCCTCCGCCGCCGTGCACGGGTGCGTGGCCAACGCCCTGGACATCGCCGGCATCGGCAGCGATCACCTGCGCCGGGTGGCGGTGGACGAAAACCAGCGCATCCGACTGGACGCCCTGCGGATCGCCATCGCCGCCGACCGAGCCGCGGGCCTGCGGCCCTTCGCGGTGGTGGGCTCGGCCGGGACGGTGGATGTCGGCGCCATCGACGACCTGGCCGGCCTGGCCGCCGTCGCCCGCGACGAGGACCTGCATTTCCATATCGACGGGGCCTTCGGGGCGCTGGGCATGCTATCGGCGGCGCTCGCGCCGCGGCTGGCCGGGATCGAACAGGCCGATTCCATCGGCTTCGACTGGCACAAGTGGGGTCAGGTCCCCTACGACGCGGGCTTCCTGCTGGTGCGCGACGGCGACCTGCACCGGCGGACGTTCTCGGAGGACGCGGCCTATCTGCGGCACAGCCAAAAGGGCCTGGCGGCAGGCGACTGGTGGCCCTGCGACTACGGTCCGGACCTGTCGCGCAGTTTCCGGGCGCTGAAAACCTGGTTCACCATCAAGACCTATGGGACGCAGGCGCTGGGCGAGGTCATCGCCCGGACCTGCGACCTGGCCCAGGGCCTGGGGCGGCGGGTCGCGGCGGAGCCGGAGCTGGAGCTGCTGGCGCCCGTGCAGCTCAATATCGTCTGCTTCCGTTTCCGGGGCGCAGATCCCGACACGCTCAACGAGGAGGTCGTGGCGCGCCTGCAGACGAGCGGCCTGGCGGCGCCGTCCCTGACCAAGGTGGGCGGCAAGACGGCCATCCGCTGCGCCATCGTCAACCATCGCACCGACACCAGCGACATGGATGCGGTGGCCGACGGCGTCCTGGCCATCGGCCGCACGGTCCGCGCTGAGCGGGGGGACTGAGCGACCATGGCCGCGTCCGAGAGCCCGCTCGTCCAGCGCTATAGCCCGATGATCGAACACGACGGCGAACGGGCGCGCCAGGAACTGCGCGACCTCGTCGCCCGCGAGCCGGAACTGCTGGAGGCCCGGACCCTGCTGGCGCTGGCCTATCTGCGCTGTCTCGATTTCCCCAGGGCCCTCGAGGCCAACCGCGAGACGCTGAAGCTCGATCCCAGCAATTCCGAGGCGTTGCGGAACGTGGCGCTTTGCCTGCACGGGCTGGGCGACATCGAAGGCGCGTTGGTGGCCTACAACAACGCGTTCGAGGTCACCCACTCGACGGACGCCGCCGCGCTGACCGCTGTGATGCTGCACCGGGCCGGGCGGTTGAAGGCGGCGGAACGGGCCTACGACTTCCTGCTCACCAAGGCGCCGATCGACAACCTGAACATGCTGACCGGGCTTCGGGGCATTGTGAGCGTGCTGCGCGACCTTGGCCAGCCGCTGGCCGCCGAGCGCTTCGCAGGCGACTTGGCGATGCGTTTTCGCCGCAACCCGGCGCTGGTGGCCTCGTTCCTGATGCGGCGCGAGAACGCCACGGGCTTCCACGAATGGTTCCGGTTGGTGGACAAGAGCCGGCTGGCCGAGGCCCTGCGCAAGGGCGCGGCGGAAGACCCGCAAGGGGCGCGCACGCCGGAGACCTTCAATCTGCCGCAGGATCGGGCGGCCTTGCAGGCCTTCGCGGAGGCCGCGCCGCCCGGAACCCTCTACATCGTCAAGCCGATCCGCGGCTCCGGCGGCCAGGGGATCGCTGTGGTCGGCGACCTGGCCGCAACCCTTGGACGCGACGATGTGGTGGTGCAGCGTTACATCGCAAAGCCCTACCTTGTGGATGGCCGCAAAGGGCACCTGCGGATCTACGCCCTGATCGCCGCCAGCGCGCCCTTGCGGGCCTATGTCTATTCCGAAGGGATCGTGCGGTTCGCGCCGGAGCCCTACGACCCCAGGCCCGAGCGCCTGTCGGAGGTGGCCATGCATGTGACCAACACCGCCCTGCACATCGGCCATCCGGGCCTGCTGGTCAGCGACGACGCCTCGAAGGAAGACGTGGGCTCGGTCTGGAGCCTCTCGGCCCTGCTGCGCCGCATGGAGGCCGACGGCCATGACCCGCAGGCGGTATTCGGCAAGATCAGCGACCTGGTGGCTTGGTTCATCCGTCTGCTGCAGCGCGACGGCTTCTTCGAACGCCAGGCGGCGGCGGGCCCCCAGCGCTCCTACGGGCCCAAGCTGTTCGGCTTCGATATCCTGCTCGACGCGGAGACCAACCCCTGGCTGATCGAGATCCAGGCGGCGCCGGCGGCGGTGGGCTCGGCCCTGGTCGAACGCATCAACAACGAGCTCTACCAGACCGTTTTCCGGATGGGCAACGCGACGCTGTTCGAGGACGGCATGGCGCCGGAGACGATCCAGGCGTTGGCCGCCGACCCGGCGGCGCTGGTGGCCCGCGAGGTGGAGATCGAGGCCGCCAACCGCGGGAAGTTCGTTCCGCTGAACCCGGACTAGGCGCCGAAGGCCGGGTCGCTCAGGCTGGGGCGGCCGTCTTCGCCGTGGCCCGCGAAGCGGCGCAGGAAGCCCGGCGCTTCGAGGCAGGTGACCTGCACGTCATACCAGTGGTGGCTGGCCCGCAGATCCAGTTCGATAATGCGTTCGGCGCCCGGCGCGAGCCGGTAACGCCGCCGCGGCGTTTTCGCATAGGCCAGGGCAGTGACGTCGAGGGTGATGGGGTCGGGCCCCTCGTTGTGCAGGGCGACGTGCAGGCTGCGATCCGGCGCCTGGAACCAGGCATTGGCCTCCGGGCGCTGGCTGGCGGCCGGTCCGAGGTCGCCCCGGTAGAGGCACAGGAATCCGTTGGGCCCGTGCAGAGCCAGGGCGTAGGGGCCCGCCTCGAGCGCCAGGACATCGGTCAGGTAGCCGGCGAGGCCGAGCGTGTAGAAACGCGGCTCCCCATGGCCGCCAGGGTAGAGATTGAAGGTGACGCCCGCCTGACCGGTGTTGGAGAGCGTCAGCAGCAGCCCGTCGGGATCGTAGTGGGTCGTGGTCTGGAATTCGTAGGGCAGGGCGCGGGCCGGCCGCGTGCCGGGCTCCTGATGCAGCGCGGCCTCGACCACGGGCTTGGGGTAGGGGAGCGTCATGGCGGCCTTCGCCCCGGCCGGCAGGGCGGTGGTGTCGGGCAGCGCTGGCGGCGGAGCGTCGGGCGTGGCGAAATCGAAGACGCTGGTCAGGTCGCCGCAGACCGCGCGGCGCCAGGGCGTGATGTTGGGCTCGGCCACGCCGAACCTGGCTTCCAGCAGGCGGATCACGGAGGTGTGGTCGAAAACCTGTGAGTTGACGAAGCCGCCCTTGGTCCAGGGGCTGACGACGATCATCGGCACGCGGGGCCCAAGGCCCACCGGCTCGCCGTGGAAGTTTTCCCCCGTGGTGGGGACGGTGCTCTTGCCCGGAGCAGAGCCCGTGGCCGGTAGGGGCGGCGGCACATGGTCGAAGAAGCCGTCATTCTCGTCGTAGTTCAGGATGAAGACGGTCTTGGCCCAGACCTTGGGGTTGGCGGTGAGGGCGCCGATCAGCCGGGCGGTCAGGTGCTCGCCGTCGGAGGGGCTGGCGGCGGGATGCTCCGACAGCCGGTAGGGCGGCACGATCCAGGAAACCTGGGGCAGGCGGTCGGCGGCGGCGTCGGCGGCGAACTGGGCCACCAGATGCTCGCCCTGCGAGGTCTTGTCGGTCTCCGGGCCGGAGCCCGGCGCCCAGGCGCGGCCCTTTTGATAGAGCGGCGACTTCGGCCCGATGCCGCGAAAGTTGGCGAAGTAGGACAGAGCGTTGTCGCCGTAGTTCTCGTGCTCCTGGTAGACCTTCCAGCCTATGCCCGCCGCCTGCAGACGCTCCGCGTAGGTCGTCCAGGTGAGGCCCGTGAAGCCGGGCGAGTCCTTCGCCGGATCGGCGGCGTAGCTGGTCTCCCCGGGCGGGTTGGTGGTGACGATGGCGCTATCCTCGCCGACCGCCAGACCGCTGGTGCCGCTGAACAGGAACAGCCGGTTGGGGTTGGTGGGGCCGAAGATCGAGCAATGGTAGGCGTCGCAGATCGTGAAGGCGTCGGCCAGGGCATAGTAGAAGGGGATGTCGGCGCGGCTGAAGTAACCCATGGTCAGCGGACCCTTGGCGGCGATCCAGGCGTCGTGGCGCTTCCAGCGGGTGTGGCTGCCCTTCCAGCTGTGGTCGAGGCTGAACATGGTCTCGGCGCGGGTGGCGCGGGTGTCGAGGTGGAAGGGTCCCACCGCTGCGCCGTCCACCTTGCCGGGCTGGCGCCAGACCGGCTGGCCGCCCGGCAGTTCGATGGGCCGGGGATCGCCGAAGCCGCGCACGCCGGCCAGGGTCCCGAAGTAGTGGTCGAAGCTGCGGTTCTCCTGCATGAGGATCACCACGTGCTCGATATCGCGCAGCGTGCCGGTCCGCCGCGCCGCCGGCAGGGCCAAGGCGCGGGCGATGGCCGGCGGCAGGAGGCCGGCGCCCAGCGCCGTCCCGCCCGCCAGCTTCAGGAATCCTCGGCGGTCATCCACCCGGTCGGTCATCGCGCGCTCCCCACGAACCTCGCAAGCTTAGCCTAATTAAGGACAAGCTCGTCGTGCTTGATGGCGCCGCCCGTCGCCTATAGGCAGCGGCGATCGAACGGGCCGCGGGGAGTTGGCGGGATGCGACTGAAGAGCCTTCGCCCTGCGGGATTGGCCGTAGGCCTGATCCTTGCGCCGTTTCTTCTCGCGGGCTGCACCACTCCCGTGAAAGTCCAGCCGAGCGCCGCGGTGCTGGACATGCGCGCCGCCGCCGCGGAGCGGACCCGACAGGCCGCACTGGCCGGCTGCGTCGATCCGCGCCAGGGGGGAGCCGAGGCGACGATCGTCCGCTTCGGGTTCCTTGACGATTCCCTGGACGACATGGCCGCCCGCCATCTGGCGCCGGTGCTGGCCTATGCCCGGTGCGCCAGGACGGGGATCGTCGCGGCAGGCGAGGCCGACCAGCACGGCACGGCCGAGCAGCAGCAGGCGCTGATCGCGCGCCGGATCGCGGTGGTCGTGAAGTATCTGGTGGCCGGCGGCGTCGACGCGGCGCGGATTTCCAGCGTGGCGTCGGCGAAGGATGCCCCGGCCGGCGACGGCGCGCCGCTGTTCCTGCTGGCGCGCGGACGCGGCTGGTAAAGCCCTAGGCTTGGCGCGCCCTTGCGGCGGTGGCCGCCAGGGCCTCGCGGGCGCGGGCGATCACAGCCTGCGGGCCAGCGGGCGCCGTCAGGGCCTCGACGATCAGGCGCGCCCCTAGGCTCAGGCGAAGCGCGGATATCGGTTGTTCGTCCCGGAAGCCGACGGGCACGGGCTGGCCCAGATGCACGGCCCGCCGCCCGCTCTGAAGCCCGCGATAGAGATTCTGGAGCGCGTTGACGGAGAGCGGCCTTCCGGCCTTCAGCACCAGGAACGGGAAGATCGTCTGGCCGGCGTCCCAGCGGCCCGGCGTGGCGCGCGCAAGCGGCGGGGGCGGCAGGTTTTCCAGCTCGGGCAGGGCCTCGATCGCCTCTGTCACGCCCGCCGCGAAGTCCGCCACGAACCGATCGACTGACTCAGGTGGCAGGGCCTGGAAGGCGGCCAATTCATGCAGGGCGGCTTCCCAGCGCAGCAGGAGGCCCAGGTTGGGGCGATCGCGCAGGCTCTCCCGGCCCCGATAGGCCGCCGGCCAATCCTGGCGACCGGACACGTCGCCGAGCGCCGGCGGCAGAGACCGCGTGCGCAGGCGCCCGGCGCTGGCCGGCGGGACGAAGAGGGCGCCGGAGAAGGCCGGGCCGCCCACGAACTTGGAACCGGTGACCGCCACCAGGAAATCCTCGGCAAGATAGCCGGCCAGGGTCTGGCGCGAGATCCTGAACTGGCAGGCGTCGACGAAGACCGTCAGGGCCGGACCGAACCGGCGCTTCAGGCGCCGCGCGCAATCGAAACTGGGCGCCACGAGGCCGGTCTTGGAGACATCGACGGTGACCAGCAGGGCGCGGCCCTCGGCGGCCACGGCCTGGTCGCAGGCGCGTTCGACATCGCGGTCCACCTGATCGGCCGGCCTGGCCAGGCCATCGGGGGTGCGGAGTGGGGTGGCGAGCAGCCGGCCCGGCGCGATCCCGGGATAGGGCTCCCCGGCGCAGGCCGGCTCGCCGTGGGGGCTCTGCTCGGCGAAATGCAGCGAGCGCACGGCCGCGCCGACCCCGCGCCCGGTTTCGCCCGGATCGGGCAGGATGCAGGTCAGCGGTCCGGGCAGGTCGCCGCGGGCCAGTTCCGCCACGACCAGGTGCAGGTCGGTGCCCGAGGCGCCCAGGATGATGTCGTCGGCGGCGTCCGGCAGGCCGCACAGCGCCGCCAGATCCACGCGCACCCGCTGCGCGCCCTGGGCGTAGGCGGCTTCCGGCGACGGGAAAGCGGCGAAGGTCCCGGCCCGTTCGAGGACGGCCTGATAGGCGTCCTCCGAGATCACCGAGGCGGTGGAGGAGCCGAAGGCCCACGCCTCGTCGTCGGGCAGGGCGCCGCAGCCGTAGCGGTTGAGGCCGCAGATCGCGTCGAGGGTGATGCGTTCGTCCCCGCCCTCGGTCAGCAGGTCGAGCACCCCGTAGGGCCGTAGTCCGCCAGCCGGCGCCTTGGGTTTGGCAGGGTCGCGCACGGTCTAATCGGTGACGCCGCGTCGCCCTGGGCGTCAACAGGTTTCGGCGCGGCGGGGCCTCTGGCGTCAGGTCCCTCCCGGTCGCCGATTTGACAGGGGGCGGCTGGACCCCGATCTACGGGGCATGATCGACGATCTTTACTCGGCGAAGCTCCTGAAGCTGGCGGCCAACATGCCGCGCGCCGGCCGGCTGGCCGCGCCGCACGCCAGCGTCGAGAAAGTCGCCAAGCTGTGCGGCAGCCGCGTGGTGGTCGACGTGGCGGTCAAGGACGGCCTGGTCAGCGATTTCGCCCAGGACGTGAAGGCCTGCGCGCTCGGTCAGGCGGCGGCTTCGGTGCTGGGCGCCAATGTGGTGGGCGCGAGCCTCGACGAGCTCGAATTGGCCCGCAGCCAACTGCGTGCTATGTTGAAGGACGGCGCGCCCGCGCCCAATGGACGCTTTTCGGACCTCTCGATGCTTGCCCCGGTGAAGGACTATCCCGCCCGCCACGCCTCGACGCTGCTCGCGTTCGAAGCCGTGACCGAGGCTGTCCGCACCGCCACCGGCCCGGCGACCGGGCGAACTAGCCCCGCCGGCGCGGCTTGATCCACCGCTAGGGGCGGCGTAATCCCCGCCTCTCCCCGCGAGATCCCCGTAGCCGGCATGACTCTCTACGAACGCTGCGTCAGAGGCGCGCTCCGCGCCTACAAGCTGACGCTTTCGCCGCTGATCGGGCGGCAATGCCGGTTCCTTCCGACCTGTTCGGAATATGCGGCGGACGCCCTGATCGGCCACGGCCCGTGGCGAGGCTCCTGGCTTGCCGCTCACCGGCTGTGTCGTTGTCATCCCTGGGGTGGCGGATCGGGCTACGACCCGGCCCCGCCCCCGCGCCAGAAGGCCGAAAAGCCGGCGCGCAAGTGGACCTGTGAAACATGATCGACCTGATTTTCCCCGATGGCTCCAAGCGCTCGTACGACGACGGCGCGTCGGGCCGGGCCGTGGCCCACTCCATCGCGCCCTCGCTGGCCAAGCGGGCGGTGCTGGTGAAGCTGGACGGCGAACTGCTGGACCTCGACCGCGCCCTGCCGCACGGCGGCAGGTTCGAGCTCCTGATGCGCGACGCCCCCGAGGCGCTGGAGACCATCCGCCACGACGCCAGCCATGTGATGGCTGAAGCCGTGCAGGAGCTGTTCCCCGGCACCCAGGTGACGATCGGCCCCTCGATCGAGGACGGCTTCTACTACGACTTCGCCCGCGACGAGCCGTTCAGCCTGGACGACCTGGCGAAGATCGAGCAGCGCATGAAGGAGATCGTCGACCGCGACGAGCCAATCACGCGCGAGGTCTGGGGCCGCGACGAGGCCATCGCCCACTTCAAGTCGATCGGCGAGGTCTACAAGGCCGAGATCATCGAGGGCATCCCGGCCGATCAGGACGTCAGCGTCTATCGCCAGGGCGCCTGGAAGGACCTCTGCCGCGGGCCGCACCTGCCGTCGACCAAGGCCGTGGGCAAGGCGTTCAAGCTGACGAAGCTGGCCGGGGCCTACTGGCGCGGCGACCATAGGAACGCTCAGCTGCAGCGCATCTACGGCACGGCCTGGGCCAGTGAGGCGGACCTGGAGGCCTACCTCCACCGCATCGAGGAGGCCGAGAAGCGCGACCACCGCAAGATCGGCCGGGCGCTCGACCTTTTCCATATGCAGGAAGAGGGCCGCGGCATGGTCTTCTGGCACCCCAAGGGATGGCAGCTGTGGCGCACGCTCGAGGCCTACATGCGCCGCAGGCTGGATGCGGCGGGCTATGTGGAGGTCAAGACCCCCCAGGTGCTGGATCGCTCCTTCTGGGAGGCATCCGGGCACTGGGAGAAGTACCGACCGAACATGTTCGTCTGCGAGACGGTGGAGGGCGAAGAGCTCTCGCTGAAGCCGATGAACTGCCCGGGCCACGTGCAGATCTTCAAGGTCGGCCTGCGCTCCTACAAGGAGCTGCCGATGCGGATGGCGGAGTTCGGCGCCTGTCACCGCTACGAGCCGTCGGGCGCCCTGCACGGCCTGATGCGGGTGCGCGGCTTCACCCAGGACGACGCCCACATCTTCTGCCGCGAGGACCAGATCGTCTCGGAGACGGAGAAATTTGTCCGGCTGACGCGGTTGATCCACGGCGATCTGGGCATGCAGACCTCTTACGTCGCCCTGGCCACGCGGCCGGAGATCCGCGCCGGTTCCGATGAGTTCTGGGACAAGGCCGAGGGCATGCTCGCCGAGGCGGCCAAGGCCGCCGGGGTGGATGTGGTGATCATGGAGGGCGACGGCGCCTTCTATGCGCCCAAGCTCGATTTCGTGGTGAAGGACGCCATTGGCCGGGAATGGACCTGCGGCACGCTGCAGCTCGACTATGTGCTGCCTGAGCGGCTGGACGCCGAATATGTCGCAGAGGACGGGACGCGCCAGCGGCCGGTGATGCTGCACCGCGCGGTCCTGGGCTCCTTCGAGCGCTTCATCGGCATCATGATCGAGAACTTCGCCGGCGCCTTCCCGATGTGGCTGGCGCCCGTGCAGGTGGTGGTGGCGACGATCACCTCGGACGCCGACGACTATGCGCGCCAGGTGGCCGACACCCTGCGCGCCCGCGGCCTGCGGGTTGAGCTCGACGTCCGCAACGAGAAGATCAACTACAAGGTCCGCGAGCATAGCCTGGCCAAGACGCCGGTGATCGCCGTGGTCGGCCGCCGCGAGGCGGAAGAAGGCAAGGTGGCGCTGCGGCGCCTGGGCTCCGACGGACAGCAGATCCTGGGGGTTGAGGAGGCGGCGAACCTGCTTGCCATGCAGGCCGACCCGCCCGATGTTGCCGAGGGGAGCGCTCAGCGCACTGCGTCGACACCGCATGAGGCGGCCGGCGCCATGGAGGCTTGATGAACGGCGCCGCCGTATCGATGGTCGCGGTAGAGGCTGCGCCGACGCCGGCGGACCTGCGCGCGGGCGCCAGCGTCTCGGTGGTCATGGTCGTCTACATGACCGGCGCCGCGCTCAGCGAAAGCCTCGCCTGCGTGCTCAAGGAGCCGCTGGTCGGCGAATTCGTGATCGTCGACAACGGCTCGACGCCGGCCGACGCCGCCGGGCTGAAGGCGTTGGCCAAGGCCGATCCACGGGTGGTGCTGGTTGCCGGCCAGGGCAATGTCGGTTTCGCACGCGGGGCCAACCTGGGCGCCCAGGCGGCCAGCGGCGAGGTGCTGGTGTTCCTCAATCCCGACGCCTTCCTGCAGGCGGACTGCATCGCTGAGCTGGTGGGTGAGATCGCAGGCCGCGCCGCGCCCTGCATCGTCGGCGGCCGGGTGCTGAATGCCGACGGCACCGAGCAGCGTGGGGCGCGGCGGGGGGACATCACGCCGATGACCGCGCTGATGTCGCTGAGCCGGCTGGCCCAGAAGATCCCGGCCTTCCGCCGCTACGAGGTGCACTGGGAAACCGACGTGGCCCCGGACGGCGCGGTGGACGTGCCCACCATCTCCGGCGCCTGTTTCGCCATGCGCCGCGAGGACTTCGGCGGCCTGGGCGGGTTCGACGAAGGCTATTTCCTGCATGTCGAGGATGTCGACCTGTGCTGGCGGGTGCGGCAGGAAGGCGGTGCGGTGGTCTTCCACCCCAAGGCCGAGGTGGTCCACCTGGGCCACACCAGCCTCACCAGCCCGCTCCGCGTCGAGTTCCACAAGGGCGTGGGCCTGGGCCGCTATTTCCGCAAGCGCGCCAAAGGTCCGGGCCAGCACCTGGCCGCGTGGCTGCTGTCGCCGCTGATCGTCTGCACGGCCCTGGTGCGGCCGGTGATGTGGCGGCTGACGGGGCGCAGTTCTTAAGGCCTGCAAAGCTCGTCATCCTCCGGTCGCCCCGCGGATCAGCCTTTGGCTGACCGGAGGATGACGGAGCTGGGGTATCAGGCAGGCTTGGCCGGAAATCCTCCCGCCCGCGCCAGCGATGAGCTCGGGGGCTTGCCCAGCAGGCCCGAGACCCATTTCCCGGTGTCGATGAGCTTGCCGAGATCGTAGCCGGTCTCGAAACCGGCCCGTTCGAGCATGTAGACCAGGTCCTCGGTGCCGATGTTGCCGGTTGCGTCCGGGGCGAAGGGGCAGCCGCCCAGGCCGCCGCAGCTGGCGTCCAGGACGTCGACGCCGGCCTCGACGCTTGCGAAGGCGTTGGCGAGGCCTGTGTTGCGGGTGTCGTGGAAGTGCATCCGCAGACGCTGGTCCGGGGCGGCCTTGCGCACAGCCTCGATCCGCCGCCGGACCAGCCAGGGGTCGGCCATGCCGATGGTGTCACCCAGCGCGATCTCCGCCACGCCGGCGTCGGCGGCGGCGCGCACGATGCGCAGGACCTGCTCCTCGCTCACCTCGCCGTCGAAGGGACAGCCAAAAGCTACGGAGATGGTGACGCTGATCGGCGGGCCGCCCTCGGCCTTCTGCCGCGCGGCGATGGCCTGCATGGCGGCTGTCTGATCAGCGGACGAGGCGCCCTGGTTGCGGATGCCGAAGCCGTCGGTGGCGCAGACCACGACATTGGCCTCGTCGCACTGGGCCGCCACGCAGCGGTCCCAGCCCCGTTCGTTGAGCACCAGCCCGATCCGCGAGCGGCCAAGCGTGTGGGGAAGCGCGGCGCTGATCTCCTCGGCGCCGGCCATCTGCGGCACGCGGCGTTCGTTGACGAAGGAGACGGTCTCCATGCGGCGCGCGCCGGCGTCTTCCAGCCGGTGGATGAAGTCCAGCTTCTGGCTGACCTCCAGGAAGGACTTTTCGTTCTGCAGCCCGTCGCGGGGGCCGACTTCGACGATTTCGATGGCGCGGGTCATGGCGAAGACGTGGGTTCCGTTGCAGCGGATTGGTAGATGCGCAGCGTCATGGTCTTTCCGTCCGAATAGTCCAGCCCCTTCACAGCCGCCACCAGGCGCGCCTGGGTCCGGGCGGCGGAAAGCGCCTGGCGGAACGCCGCCTCCTCGCGGGCCTCGACTACGGCAGGGCGGCCCTCGGCGATAGCCTGGGCGGCGTCTTCAGGCCCCCCCAGCTCAGTGGCGGTGCCGACGGCGAACACCAAGCTGGGCTCGGCGTAGCCGGCGACGGTGACGGGGGCGGCGGCGATGCCCTGGTCCGGGAGGAGCTGAGCACGCTCCAGCGCCGCTTCGGTCCGCGCGGAAAGCCAAAGCGGCTGAAGCCGGGGCGCGATGCCGGCGGCGAGCGCGGCGTGGCCGAGCAGTCCCAGACCAAGCGCCGTGGCCGCCGCCAGGGGCGGCGAGCGGCGGACCAGCAGCCAGCCGCCGACGAGGCCGGCCGCGGCCAGCAGGCCGGCGGTCAAGACGGTCACCGGCAGGTCCGAGAGGTCGCCGTAGAGCTTGACCAGATAGAAGCAGGCGCCGGCCAGCAGCAGGCCGAAGACGGCGGAGAGGCTCGCCCCGATCCAGCGCGCCCTGGCGCCCAGGGGTTCAGTCAGGGCGGCGGCGGCCAGCCAGGCCACGGCGCCATAGAGTGGCAGGGGATAGTGCACCAGCTTGGTGGGCATGGCCTCGAACATGATCCAGGCCGGGATCAGCCAGGCCAGCGCGAACCGCACGCCGGGCTCGCGGCGGCGGCGCCAGGCCGTCACCGCGGCGGCGGGCAGCAGCAGGGTCATGGGGAACATCAAGAGCGGCGCCAGCAGGGTGTGGTAGCCGGGCGGGGCGCCGTGGGTTTCCTGGCCGCCGGCCAGCTTGGGCGCCAGGTCGCCGGTCAGGGCCGCGCTCCAGAAGCCGCCGTCGGTGGCGACCGTCACCGCTCCGGCCCAGGGACCGATGACGGCGGCGAAGACGATCAGGCCCCAGGGCCAGTTGAGGCGTCCGAGCCAGCCGCCCCGCCGGTCGACCGCAGCCAGGACGGCGATGGTGAAGGCGACGATCAAGGGCGCGATGGGGCCCTTGTCGAGCGTGGCCACGGCCAGGCCGATCCAGAACAGCAGCCAGGCGCGCTTGCCGGCGGGCGGACCGCCCCGGGCCTCGGCATAGAGCCGCCCCAGCGCCGCCAGGGCCAGCAACGTGGTCCCGCACAGCACCGCGTCGGTCTTGGCGATCAGGGCCTCGGTGGAGAGCAGGAACGTGGTTCCCAGCAGGGCCCCGGACAGCAGGCCGGCTTCCGCGCCGAAGAAGGCCGAGGCGCCCCAGGCGCAGGCGGCGGCGGCCAGCATGGCCCCCAGGAGCGAGGGGATGCGGTAGGCCCAGATCTGCCGGGCCTCAGGGCTGGAGAAGATCGAGACGCTGGCGGCCTGCAGCCAGTGGATTCCCACCGGCTTCTTGAACCGCGGTTCGTCCTGGTAGCGGATGACCACGAAGTCACGGGTCTCCAGCATCTGGGCGGTGGCCTGGGCGAAACGCGATTCGTCGCGGTCGAGGGCAGGGACCGCCAGCATGCCGGGCAGGCCCGCCACAAAGGCGATGAAGGCGGCGACCGCCGGCCCGCGCCAGCCGCGGCTGAGCCGGGCAAGTTCACCCTCGAACGTCATGATTCTCTGCCTAAAGCGTGACAGCCGAAAGTGGATACCCGTTTCGGCTGTGGGCACGCTTTATTTTCGAAGTGTCGAGCCTTCTCATCCATCTCGACATTGAGATGGGAAGGCTCTCGGACGATCCTTTCGCCGCTCGCCTTTTCCGCTATGGAGACGCATGGCCAAACCGCCCCAAGCCTCCACGCCGGACATTTCGGTGGTCGTGCCGGTCTTCGATGAGGCCGGCGCGGCGCCCGCGCTGGCCCGTGAGATCGCCCAGGCCTTCAAAGGGCGGGCCTACGAGCTGATCTTCGTGGACGACGCCAGCCGCGACGGGACGCGCGCGGCGTTGAAGGCGCTGTCGACGGAAATCCCGCAGATGCGGGTATTGGCGCACCGCAGGAATTCCGGCCAGAGCCGCTCGATCCGCTCAGGGATCCTGGCGGCGCGGGGGGCCGTGATCGTCACCCTGGACGGCGACGGCCAGAACGATCCGGCGGACGCGCCCGGACTGGTCGACGCCCTGCTCGGCGGGCCGCCTGAGCTCGCCCTGGTGGGCGGCGAGCGGGTCAAGCGGCAGGACAGCCAGGCCAAGAAGATCGCCTCGAAGATCGGCAACGGGGTCAGGAAGCGGCTGCTGAACGACACGGCCAACGACACCGGCTGCGGGCTGAAGGCGTTCCGGCGCGAGGCCTTCCTGCGGCTCCCCTATTTCGACCACATCCACCGCTACCTGCCGGCGCTCATGCAGCGGGAAGGCTACCAGACTGCGTTCCGCCCCGTGGGCCACCGGCACCGTCAGACGGGACAATCGAAGTACACCAACCTCGGCCGGCTTTGGGCCTCGCTGTCGGACCTGCTGGGGGTGATCTGGCTGCAGGCCCGCGCCCGCAATCCGGGCGGCGTCGACGAGGTCTAGGTAAAGGCCGTGAAGATCAGGGTGACGACCGCCAGGTCGATGAACCGGTAGGCAAATTGCTTCATGTGACGCCCGTGATCGAAGTTCGCGATCAGGGTTAAGCAAGTCCTGCGCCAACCGCGGGCGCGAGGCGCGGGTGTTAGCCGTGACCCCTACAGGGCGGGATCGCCCCTCCGGCCGGCGAGTTTTGCCGGGCGTCAGACCTCGGTCTTGGCGATGCGGCCCTTGGGCGTGCGGCGGTCCTTTTCGCCGGACCATTCGGCCTTGTTGTAGGCGTGGTTGGCCTTCTCGACGACGGTGGCGCCGGCCCTGAGGCCCCGGCGGGCGCCGGTCTGGCCGGCCAGTTGGGCCGCGATGGCCGCCGCGCCATCGACCGGCGTGGCCGGGCCTATGGTCTCGGCCTGGCCCACGGGTGTCGGCAGGTTGGAAACTTCCGACGGCGGGGAGTCGTCCGGCCGGTGGGCGGCGGACTTGCGGGTGCGCCGGATATGGCCGGCGCGCCGGGACGGATCGATCGAGGACGTCATCGCACCGCCAGTCTTGCCTTGCTCAGCGTCCGGAGGCCAGCTTCTCGATCTGGGCCTGCATTTCCTCCATGCGCTTCTTCAGGTCGCGCAAGGCCTCGTCGCCCCCCGCGGCCGGCGCGGCGGCCGGGGCCGCAGCCGTTTCCGGTGGCTCGGCGGACTCGGCCGCGCCCTCGCCGGCCTTGGCGAAGCCGAAGGGGGTGAACATCTTCATGGCGCGGTTGAACATGGCCATGTTCTGGGCGATCTGCGCGTCGAACACGCCCGCGCCCATGGTGGGGGCGAGGCCGGGGGCGAGCGAGGTCAGCTGGCCGCGCATCCGTTCCTGCTGCTGGGTGAAGCTGGCGAGCGACATCTCCAGGTAGCTCGGCAGGAAGGACTGCATGGAGTTGCCGTAAAACCCGATCAGCTGGCGAAGGAACTGGATCGGCAGCAGGCTCTGACCCTGGCTCTCCTCCTCGAAGATGATCTGGGTCAGGACGGAGCGGGTGATGTCATCGTTGGTCTTGGCGTCATAGACGACAAAATCGACGCCCTTCTTCGTCATTTCCGCGAGATGCTCGAGGGTGACGTAGCTGGACGAGGCGGTGTTGTAGAGCCGCCGGTTGGCGTACTTCTTGATGACCACCTTCTCACCGGAGGGCGGAGTTTCCTGGGTGTCGGTCATCCCGAATCCTTTTTGCCGGCCTGAGGGTCTCGAAGAATGGCGCGACGGCGACGCCTTGTTCTGCATTGCAGTATCGCGGATGCGAGCAAATTGGCAAATGGGTCAAATCACCGCCGGGCTTGCGGAAATCCCGACGGGTCCCGATAGAAGCAATCAAGCCGCCAATTCGCGGCAGGAGCCAATTTCATGAGCGACATCGTCATCGTATCCGCCGCGCGCACGCCGGTCGGGTCCTTCAACGGCGCGCTCGCCAGCCTGCCCGCCCATGAACTGGGCAAGGTGGCCATCATGGCCGCGATCGAGCGGGCCGGCATCGCCGCGGCCGACGTCGACGAGGTGATCATGGGCCAGGTGCTGCAGGCCGGCGCCGGCCAGGGCCCGGCGCGCCAGGCCGCGATCGCCGCCGGCGTGCCGATGGAAAGCCCGGCCTGGAGCCTCAACCAGTTGTGCGGTTCGGGCCTGCGGGCCGTGGCGCTGGCCGCCCAGCAGATCAAGGAAGGCTCGGCCTCGATTGTCGTGGCCGGCGGCCAGGAAAGCATGAGCCAGTCCCAGCACACCGCCCACCTGCGCAATGGCACGAAGATGGGCAATCTCAACCTGGTGGACAGCATGCTGCGCGACGGGCTGCTGGACGCCTTCCACGGCTACCATATGGGCCAGACGGCCGAAAATATCGCCGACCGCTGGCAGATAACCCGCGGCGACCAGGACGCCTTCGCCGTGGCCTCCCAGAACAAGGCCGAGGCCGCCCAGAAGGCCGGCAAGTTCACGGGCGAGATCGCGCCGGTGACGATCAAGGGCCGCAAGGGCGACACCGTCGTCGATCAGGACGAATACATCCGCCACGGCGCGACCCTGGAAAGCGTCTCGGGGCTGAAGCCGGCCTTCACCAAGGACGGCAGCGTGACGGCGGCCAACGCCTCTGGCCTCAACGACGGGGCTGCGGCCCTGGTGCTGATGACCGCCGAGGAAGCCAAGACGCGCGGCCTCAAGCCCCTGGCGCGCATCGCCTCCTGGGCTCACGCAGGCGTTGATCCGGCGATCATGGGCACGGGCCCGATCCCGGCCAGCCGCAAGGCGCTGGAAAAGGCCGGCTGGACCGTGGCCGATCTCGATCTGGTGGAATCCAACGAGGCCTTCGCCGCCCAGTCGATCTGCGTGGTGCGGGACCTCGGGCTCGATCCGGCCAAGGTGAACGTCAATGGCGGGGCCATCGCCATCGGCCACCCGATCGGCGCGTCCGGCGCGCGCATCCTGACCACCCTGGTCCATGAAATGAAGCGCTCCGGCGCGTCCAAGGGCCTGGCCACGCTTTGCGTCGGCGGCGGCATGGGCGTGGCGATGTGCGTCGAGGCGATTTGAACTGAGACCTCCGGAGTCCCGGAAGCTCAGGCGTTGGGGAGAACGTCTATGACCCGAGTGGCATTTGTGACGGGGGGGACCCGCGGGATCGGGCGCGCCATCGTCGAGCGGCTGAAGAGCGACGGCATGAAGGTGGCCGCGGGCTATTCGGGCAATGACGCCGCCGCCGCCGCCTGCGCCAAGGAACTGGGAGTCATGGTGGTGAAGGGCAACGTCGGCAGTTTCGACGACTGCGCCCGGGCCGTGGCCGAGGTCGGCGCCGAGCTCGGCCCGATCGATGTCCTGGTCAACAACGCCGGTATCACGCGCGACGGCGTGTTCCACCGGATGACCGCCGACCAGTGGAGCGACGTCATCCGGGTCAACATGGACAGCCTGTTCAACATGACCCGCCAGGTGATCGAGGGCATGCGCGAGCGCGAATGGGGCCGGATCATCAATATCTCCTCGATCAACGGCCAGAAGGGCCAGGCCGGCCAGACCAACTATTCCGCCGCCAAGGCCGGTCTGATCGGCTTCACCAAGGCGCTCGCCCTGGAGAACGCCAAGAAGGGCATCACGGTCAACGCCATCGCGCCGGGCTATATCGACACCGAGATGGTGCAGGCGGTGCCGGAAAAGGTGCTGGAGGCGATCGTCGGGCAGATCCCGGTGGGCCGCCTGGGCCGGGGCGACGAGATCGCCGACATGGTGGCCTTCCTGGCCGGCGAGCAGGCGGGCTATGTGACCGGCTCGACACTGTCGCTGAACGGCGGTCAATATATGGCTTGATGACCTTGGGGGCGTCGAAAAACGGCCTCAGTCGGCCCGCATCCCTTTAGCGTCATGACAGGCGAGCCTTCGGCGTTTTCTCGGACGATCTGCGCGCTCGCCCTCCGCGTCCTTCTCGTAGGATTTGGTCTGGGCGGCGTGGCCGGCGCCGCCGTGGCCCAGCCGTTCGGCGGCGGACCGGGCCACGGATTTGGCGGCCGCCCGGCGGGGGTGGGTCCCGATCACGGGTTCCAGGCCCTGCGGGAAGGCCTGTTCGGCGGCCCGCAGCCGGACGGGCGCCAGGCCGCGGGCCTACCCGTCGCCCGCTACGTCTCCGAGGACGGCGACGTTTTCATTCTCGACCGCAGCCAAGCCCGGCCGCTCCTGAAGTTCGAGAACAGCGGTGAGGTGTGGGTGCTGCAGGCCCAGCCCGCCCCGCGCGGCGACGTGATCTACAAGAACGAACTGGGCGAGCCCGTGCTGCGCGCCACCCGCCTGGGCGGGCTGACGGTGTTCACCGACCATCGCCCCGATGGCGAGGCCGCGGCGCTGGCGGGCGCGGGGGCGCCGCTCAGGCTGATGCTGCTGGGCCCGCAGGCCCTGTTCGAGCGTCTGGCCCAGGCCAGCTTCCGGGCCAGTCACGCCGCGCGCCACGCCATCCTGTTCGACGCCGAGGCCAATCCCAACTCCTCGGCCCTGATCGCCGACGCCGCCATGGTGGCGAGCCTGGCGGTGGTCCGCTGCGCCGACAAGCCAGAGGCCCAGAGCTTCGTCTCGCGCCTACGCCGGGTGTTCCTGATCGAGGGCCGCAAGGCCGGCGCCCAGTTCGCCCAGGGCACCTTGAAAATCACGGTCGCCCCCAAGCAGGGCCTGGCCGGCCGACCGTCCTCCGACCGCATCCTGGCGATGGCGATCTCCACGGCGCACTGAGGCGGCCCTTGTCGCCGCTTGTACGATCGTCATGGCCGGGCCCGTCCCGGCCATCCACATGCGCCGATCTCTCGGAATTGCCCCGAACCGCCCGCGCGTCTGGATCCCCGGGACGACCCCGGGGATGACGCAGTCGAAAGCGGGGAACGAACTCCTATCCCTTGAAGCCGTCCTTGGCGGCGCGGACCGCGCCGAAGGCTTCGTAATCGGGCTTGCCCTCAGCCCCGACCCGGCCGGCCAGGACCGGCGCGCGCAGGAAGGGGTTGGTGGCCTTTTCCAGGGCGATGGTGGTGGGAACGGTGGGCTCACCGCGCTCGCGTTTGGCAAATATGTCCGCCGCGCGGGTCTGCAAGGCGGGGGCGTCGTCCACCGACAGCGCGAAGCGGGCGTTCGAGGCGGTGTATTCGTGGGCGCAATAGACGGTGGTCTGGTCGGGAAGGGCGGCCAGGCGCTGCAGGCTGGTCCACATCTGCTCGGCGGTGCCTTCGAAGAGCCGTCCGCAGCCCAGGGCGAACAGGGTGTCGCCGACGAAGGCGATTTTGTCGGCGGCGTCGAAATAGGCGATGTGGCCCAGGGTGTGGCCGCCGGTCTCGATCACCTCGAAGCGGGTCTCGCCCAATTGCACCGTGTCGCCGCCGACAACTTCGCGGTCCAGGGGGGTCAGGCGGGTGACTTCGCCCGGACCTACCACGGTGGCGCCGGTGGCGGCCTTGATCTCGGCGTTGCCGCCGGCGTGGTCGGGATGCCAGTGGGTGTTGAGGATCAGGTCCAGCTTCCAGCCCAGCTTGTCCAGTTCGGACAGGATGGCGGCGGCGTCAGGGGTATCGATGCAGGCGGTCTTCCCCGTCGCCTCGTCGCGGGCCAGGAAGCCGTAGTTGTCCTGCAGGCAGGGGAACTGGTGGACGGTAAGCGTCATGGGTGGCCTCCAACGGAACGCGACATCGCCGAGCAAAGCGATTTAGGTTGGCTGGACCGCCAAGTCGAGCATAGCCATCCCCCATGCGCCGCGACGTCCTCGATCTGCGTCAGTTCTACGCCTCCGACCTGGGCCGGGCGGCCCGCGCCATGGTCGGGCGCAAGGTGCTGGAGGCCTGGGGCGACGCGCGGGGGCTGGACGTCCTGGCGCTGGGCTACGCCACCCCGTTCGTGGCGCCGATGCAAGGCAAGGCCCGCCGCGTGGTGGCGGCCATGCCGGCCCAACAGGGCGTGGAGGTCTGGCCGGCCGACGGGCGCAACCTGGCGACCCTGACGCCTGAAGATTCGCTGCCCTTCGCCAACGCCCTGTTCGACCGCATCCTGGTGGTCCACGGCATCGAGGAGAGCCCCGACCCGATCGGCCTGTTGCGCGAGGTCTGGCGGGTGCTGGCGCCCTCGGGCCGGGTGGTGGTCGCCGTGGCGGCGCGAAACGGCTTCTGGGCCAATTCCGAGCGGACGCCGTTCGGTCATGGCCGGCCCTACAGCCGCCAGCAGCTGGCGGAACTGCTGCGCGAGGCCGAACTGGAGCCGTCGGGCTGGACCCGGGCGCTCTATGTGCCGCCGGTCGGCTGGCTGGCCGGATCGGCGGAGGGCTTCGAACAGATGGGCTCGCGCCTGTGGCCGGGCTTTTCGGGCCTGCTGCTGATGGAGGCGGTGAAACAGACCTTCGCCGTCAAGCCCCGGGCTAAGCGCGCGCGGCTGCGGACCGGACGGCCGCTGCTGGCGCCGGCCCCGGGCGGGGCGCCGGCCTCGCGCAATTCCGAAACGCCCGCCGCGACCAATCGCTTGGAAGCCGCCGCCGAAGGCCTTAGCCTTGCGGCCAAATCACCCGGAGACGCCGCCCCATGAAGATGATTGTCGCCGTCATCAAGCCGAGCCGCCTGGACGCGGTTCTGGACGCCGTCACCGAGGCCGGCGCGTCGGGTCTGACCGTGACCGAGGTGCGCGGCTATGGCCGCCAGCGCGGCAAGACTGAGGTCTACCGGGGCGCCGAATATGAGGTGAAGCTGCTGCCCAAGGTGAAGCTGGAGATCGCCGTCCCCGACGATATCGTCTCGGCGGTGATGGACGCCGTGGCGGCCACCGCCAGCACCGGCAAGATCGGCGACGGCAAGGTCTTCGTGCTCGACCTGGAACAGGCCATGCGCATTCGCACCGGCGACCGCGACGCGGCGGCTATCGCCGGCTGAGCAGGAAGAGCGCGGTCTCCGAGCGCCAGTTCTCCAGCGCGCCGCGCGGATTGATCGGTCGCGCCGGCTTGCCGGTAGTGAGCGCCGCGCAGGCGTCGATCCGCAAATCCAGTTCCCCGCACAGGTCGTTGAAGTCGGCGAGCGTGCACAGGTGGATGTTGTCCGTCGCCCACCAGGGGTCGGGCAGGGCGCGGGTCTCCGGCATCCGGCCCCGGGTCATCAGCGATGCGCGCATGCGCCAGTGGCCGAAGTTGGGGACCGAGACGATGGCCTGGTCGGCGATCCGAAGCATTTCGGTGAGCACGTGCCGGGGATTGCGCATCTGCTGCAGGGTCTTGGAGAGGATCGCGTAGTCGAAGGCCTTGGTCGGAAAATGGTCGAGATCGCGGTCGCCGTCGCCCTGCACCACCGCCAGCCCCTTGGCCAGGCAGGCCGAGACGCCGGCCTGGCTGATCTCCAGCCCCTGGCCGTCGACGCCCTTCTCGGCGACCAGCCGCTCCAGCAGTTCGCCCTCGCCGCAGCCCACGTCCAGCACCCGGGCGCCGGGGCGCACCAGCCGCAGGATCTCGTCGAAGTCTTCGCGCCCGGCTCCCATGGCTAGATCCCGCGCGCCTGGGCCGTGGAATTGAAGAAGCCGCGCAAGGTCCGGTCGAGCTCCGGCTCGTCGAGGAAGAAGGCGTCGTGGCCCTTGTCGGTCTCGATCTCCACGAAGCTGGCCCGGCAGCCCGCGGCGTTGAGCGCGCGCACGATGTCGCGGCTCTCGGCGGTGGAATAGAGCCAGTCGGAGGAGAAGGAGAGCACGCAGAACCGCACCGCCCGGGCCCGCTGGAATGCCTGGGCCAGGACGCCGCCGTGCTGTGCGGCCAGGTCGAAATAGTCGAGCGCGCGGGTGATGTAGAGGTAGGCGTTGGCGTCGAAGCGGTCGACGAAGCTCTGCCCCTGGTGGCGCAGGTAGCTTTCCACCTGGAAGTCGGCGTCGAAACCCCACGACAGGCCGTCTCGCTGCAGCTCCCGGCCGAACTTCCGCTGCAGGGCCTCTTCCGACAGATAGGTGATGTGGGCGGCCATGCGGGCGACCGCCAGTCCCTTGTCGGGCCGGACTCCGGCGGCGTCGTAGGCGCCCCCGCGCCAGTCGGGATCGGCCATGATCGCCTGGCGCCCAACCTCGTGGAAGGCGATGTTCTGGGCGGAGTGGCGCGCGGCGGCGCCGATGCAGACGGCGCTGAACAGCTTTTCCGGATAGTCCGCCGCCCATTGCAGGACCTGCATCCCGCCCATGGAGCCGCCGACCACCGCCAGCAGGGACGGGATGCCCATGGCCTCGATCAGCATGGCCTGGGCGCGGACCATGTCGGCGATGGTGATCACCGGGAAGCTGAGGCCATAGACCTTGCCGGTGGCCGGATCGATCGAGGCTGGGCCTGTCGAGCCCATGCAGCCGCCGACCACATTGGTGGCGATGATGAAGTAGCGGTCGGGGTCCAGCGGCAGGCCCGGGCCGATGACCTTGTTCCACCAGCCCGGCTTGCCGGTCACCGGGTGGGTCGAGGCGGCGTACTGGTCGCCGGTCAGGGCATGGCATACGAGGATGGCGTTGGACTTGGCGGCATTGAGCGCGCCGTAGGTGTTGTAGCCGATCTCCAGGGGCGAGAGGCTGGCGCCGGAGTCCAGGCGCAGCGCCGTCTCCGCCGGGAACCGCCAGGTTCCGCCGTGGGTCTCGATCGCCGGGTCTGACTGATCCTTCGCGTCCATCCGGGCCTTAGGACCGCCAAGCCCTTTCACTGTCAATGGCTTCGCAGTGGGCGCCTGGGCCGCTATGACGGGTGTCAAAGGGTGGAGTATAGATGGACCGGCTGATCCTCTTGCGGCACGGCAAGGCCGAGGCGGAATCCGACAGCGGCGAGGACTTCGACCGGCGGCTGGCCGCGCGCGGCGCCGAGGCGACCGCTGCGACCGCCGCCCGCCTGGCCGGCCTGGGGCTGGTGGCGGACCTGGTTCTGGTTTCGCCGGCGGCCCGCACCCGTGAAACCTGGGTGGCCGCGCAACCCGCCTCGCCCAAGGCGGGCGTGCGCTTCGAGGACGATCTGTACCACGCCGATTCCACTGAGATCTGGGCGATTGCCGAGCGGGCCGGCGCGGATGCCGGGACGGTGATGGTGGTGGGCCACAATCCCGGCATCCAGGAACTTTCCGCCCGCCTGCTGATCGAGGCCCATGCGCCGGCCGCGGCTATCGCCAAGGTCACGCGCGGCTTTCCCACCGCGGCGGCCGTGGCGTTCCAGATCGACGCGGCGGGGCGCCCGGTCTTCGAGGGCCTGGTGTTCCCGGAGCGCGGCGAATGAGAATCTACAAGATCCTGCCCCGCGCCGAATGGACAGCGGCCCATGAGGTGCGCCGCTTCGAGGGCTCGGCCATCGACCGGCAGGACGGCTTCATCCACTTTTCCACCGCCGCCCAGGCGCAGGAAACGGCGGCGAAACACTTCGCGGGCCAGACCGACCTGGTGGTGCTGGAGGTCGAGGCCGACGATCTTGGCGCCGCCCTGCGTTGGGAAGCCTCGAGGGGCGGAGCGCTGTTTCCGCATCTCTACGGTCCGCTGGAGGCGAGCCTGGTGCGCTATGTGACCGATGCCCCCCTTGGCGACGACCAGGTCCCTCAGGTCGGAACCCTGGTGTGAGCCTGCATGGACTGGCGACCGCCGCCCTGCGCGGCCTCGACCCCGAGGACGCCCATGGGCTGGCCATCCGGACGCTGAAGCTGGGCCTGGGGCCGGTGGGCGGCGCTGACGATCCGATCCTGGCCGGCGACCTGGGGGGCATCGCCCTGCCCAATGTGGTGGGCCTGGCGCCGGGGTTCGACAAGGACGCCGAGGTGTTCGGCCCCATGCTGCGCGCGGGCTTCGGGTTCGTTGAATGCGGGACGGTGACACCGAAGCCGCAGGCTGGCAATCCGCGGCCCCGGCTCTTCCGGCTGGCCGAGGACCAGGCGGTGATCAACCGCATGGGGTTCAACAACAAGGGGCTGGACGCCTTCGCCGGGCGGCTGGCGCGGCGCGGGCCGGGCGTGGTGGGCGCCAACATCGGGGCCAACAAGGACACCGAGGACAAGGCCGCCGACTATGTGGCGGGGCTTCGGCGGCTGTGGGGCCTGGCGTGCTATTTCACCATCAACATCTCCTCGCCGAACACACCTGGCCTGCGGGCGCTGCAGACCAAGGCGGCGCTGGAGGACCTGCTGGGCCGGCTGGGGGAGGCGCGCGACGCCCTGCCGCCGGCCGGGCGGGTCCCGATGTTCCTGAAGGTGGCGCCCGACCTGGAGGCCGGCGAGGTCGAAAGCATCGTCGAGACGGTGGCGGCCAACGGCCTGGCCGGGATCATGGTCTCCAACACCACGGTGAGCCGGCCCGACCTGGCCTCGCGTCACGCGGGCGAGACAGGCGGGCTGAGCGGCGCGCCGCTTACCGCACTCTCCACCGCCGTGCTGCGGGATTTCGCCCAGGCGTCCGCCGGCCGTCTGGCTCTGGTGGGCGTCGGCGGAATCGGGTCGGGAGCAGACGCCTACGCCAAGATCCGGGCCGGGGCCTGCGCAGTGCAGCTCTATTCGGCGCTGGTCTTCGAGGGGCCCGGGCTGGTGACGCGGATCAAGCGCGATCTGGCCCAGAGGCTGCGGGCCGACGGATTCGGCGCCGTGACGGAGGCAATCGGGGCGGCTTGAGGCCCGATCGCCGTCGCTCGCGTTGCCGAAGCGCCCCGGCTGGACTACGGGTGCGCCATGGCGGACGCCGCCCCACTGTCTCAGGAGCTCCCCAGGCCCAGGAGGCCCCGCTTCCTTTGGCCGGGCGGCCTTTCCGCGCGCCTGCTGACCCTGACCATTCTTTTCGTCGCCGGCGGCGGCGCCCTGGCCCTGCCGCCGGCGCTGGCCTCGTTCGAGCGGCAGTGGCTGCTGGAGCGGGTGCGGGCGGCCGAGACGGTCTCGCGCTTCGCCGACATCGCCAAGACCAGCGTCAACGGCCCGCAGCGCGAACAGCTGCTGCGCGGGGCCGGGGTGGAATGGGTGGCGGTCCAGACCAAGGACCTGGGGCTGAGCCTGGTGTTGGAGGGCAAGCGCACCTCTCAGGCGCCCTATTTCGTCGACCTGCGCGACGAGGCGCCCACCGCCTGGCTGGGCGCCCCGTTCCAAACCCTGTTCGGCGGTCCGGGGCGTAGCGTGCGGGTGCGGGCCGAGCCGCGCTTCATCGCCGCCCAGTTCATCGAGGTGGTCGCGCCGGACGCGGAGCTGCGCAAGGAACTGCTGAGCTACCTGTGGCGGATGGTGATCATCGTGGCGGCGGTGGCGACCCTGGCCGGCGGCCTGGTCTATCTGTCGCTGAACCTCTTCCTGGTGCGGCCCATGCAGAGGATCACCTACGCCATGGAGCGGTTCCGGGCGCACCCGGATGACGCCGAGGCGCGGGTGGCGCTTTCCGGCCGCCGCGACGAGATCGGGCGGGCCGAGGCCGAGCTCGACCGCATGCAGGCCGACCTGCGGGTGGCGCTGAACTCCCGCGCCAGGCTGGCGGCCCTGGGCGAGGCGGTGGCCAAGATCAACCACGACCTGAAGAACATGCTGACCAGCGCCCAGATCGCCTCGGAGCGCCTGGCGGCGCTGAAGGACCCCAAGGTCAGCCAGGCCCTGCCCCGCCTGGAAAGGGCGCTGGACCGGGCGGTGAAGCTGGCCTCCGGCGTGCTGGCCTACGGCAAGACCCAGGAGCCGACGCCCGATCCGCGCCCGGTGCTGCTGGCCGCGGCGGTTGAGGCGGCGGCGGAAGAGGCGCGGCTGGCCGAGAGTCATGTGAAGCTGTTCCTGCAAATCGGCCCGACCGAGCAGGTGAGCGCCGACGCCGACCAGTTGCATCGCATGCTGGTCAATCTGCTGCGCAACGCCCGCGAGGCCATCGAGCACCAGGTGGGCCGGGCCAGCGCCGGACGGGTCGAGGTGATCCTGATCCGCGCCGACGGCGCCAGCCTGATCCGGGTCGCCGACAATGGGCCGGGCCTGCCCGACCGGGCGCGAGAGCGGCTGTTCCTGCCCTTTGCGGGTTCCGGACGGCCCGATGGGGCGGGGCTTGGCCTGGCCATCGCCCGCGAGTTGGCCCAGGGCCACGGCGGCGACCTGACCTTGGCCGAGACCAGCGCCAAGGGCGCGGTCTTCGAACTGCGCCTGCCCGGCGCGCCACCGCCGGCCCCCGTGCGGCGGCGGACCACGGCCAGCCGCCCGGCCTAGTACCCCTTCGCGACACCTTCGCGGCGCGGATCGGCGCCGCCGCGCAGCCCGTGGGGTGTGACCTCGATGCCGGTTAGGCCCGAGCCCTCGCCGAACGGGCCGCCGGTGAGCTTCACGCCCTTGGCGGCGAGCTGGTCCACCACCCCAGGCGGATATTTCGCGGGCTCCGAGGCGTAGAAATCGCCGACGCCGATCAGGTTAGGCAGGGCGATCGCCTGCTGCACCGGCAGCTTCCAGGCGAGCACGCCCACCAGGGCCTTCAGGTTGAAGGCCAGGATCGAAGGTCCGCCGGGCGAGCCCATGGCGGCCACGAAGCGGCCCTGGCGGTCGAGGACGATGGCCGGGGCCATGGAAGACCTGGGGCGCTTGCCCGGCGCCACGGCGTTGGCGGCCGGCGCGCCGTCCGGCTCCTGCGGCTCGAAGGAGAAGTCTGTCAGCTGATTGTTGAGGAAGAAGCCGCCGACCATGCGCCCGTCGCCGAAGATGCTCTCCACCGTGGTGGTCATGGAGACCACATTGCCGGCCGCGTCGACGACGACGAAGTGGGTGGTGCCGCCGGGCTCCAAGGTGCGGTCGGGCGCGCGGACGCCGGCCCCCCTGGGCTTGCCGGGCTCCGGCGGCGGCCCGGCCCGGTCCGGCGCGATCAGCCGGGCGCGCTCGGCCAGGTAGGCGGGGTCGAGCAGGCCCTCGGTGGGCACGTCGATGAAATCGGGGTCGCCCATGTAGCGGTCGCGGTCGGCGTACATCAGGCGGCTGGCCTGGCTGAACAGGTACCAGCCCTGGGCGTCGTTGGGGTGATCGGCGATGGCGGTGTTGGCCAGGATGCCCAGGCCTTCCAGAACGGCCGGGCCGCCGGACGGGGCGGGCGGCACGCAGACCACATAGATGCGGAAGGGCCGGCAGGTGGCCGCGGTCATATTCGGTTTGTAGGCCGCCAGGTCCGCGAGCGTCATGGTCCCGGGGATCGGGCCTTCCTGCAGCTTGTCGACGATGGCCTGGGCGATGGGCCCCTCCAGCAGCGCCTTGGGACCCTCGGCGGCGATCTTGCGCAGGGTGGCGGCGTAGGCCGGGTTCCGGACCGTGTCGCCGGGCTTGATCCGAGTTCCATCGGGCTTGGTGAAATAGGCCGTGGCGTCGGGGGTCCTGGCCTGGGCGGCGTTGGAGTTGGCGGCCAGGGCCATGCGCCGCGGCGCGGCGAAGCCCCGCTCAGCCAGCCGTTCGGCGTCGACGAACAGGCTGGCCCAGGGCAGCTTGCCGCGGTCCTTCTGGGCCATGTGCAGCATGGCGATGGCGCCGGGCACGCCTGCGGAGCGGCCGCTGGTCATGGCGACCGGGCGTGGCAGGGCCCTCCCGTCGGGGCCGAGGAACATGCCGGGCGTCGCGCCCATGGGGGCTTTTTCGCGGCCGTTGTAGGCGAAGACCTTGCGGGTCTGGGCGTCGTAGTAGGTGAGGAAGGATCCACCGCCGAGGCTGGAGCTTTGGGGCTCCTCAAGACCCAGAACGGCCTGGATGGCGACGGCCGCATCGACCGCCGATCCGCCCCGCCGCAGCACAGACAAGCCGGCGTCGACCGCGTCGGGTTCGGCGGCGGCGACCATGACGCGGATCGGTTTCGCAGGCCGGGTCCAGGCAGCCGTCGGCCCCGACGCCAAGAGAACGGCGAGGACGGTGACGGACAGGCGCTTGACGACGGACACGGACGGCAGACTCCCCGCTTGATAGCCATCCATAGGACCCTGGCGCGTCGACAACAAACCGCAAGGCGTGCGACATCGACGTCCATGCAGCCCAGCTCCTCCGCGCGCCCCGGCGCCCGCAATCTGATCACCGACGTGGCCGGGCTGGCCGTGGGCCAGGCCCAGGATGCGGCGGCGCGGACCGGCGTGACGGTGATCCTGCCCGACGCCCGATCGGTCTGCGCGGTGGATGTGCGCGGCGGGGCGCCAGGCACCCGCGAGACCGACGCCCTGGCTCCGGAGAACCTTGTGGATGCGGTGGACGCGGTGGTGCTGTCCGGCGGGTCTGTCTACGGGCTGGGCGCGGCCGACGGGGTCGTGGCCTGGCTTGGGGCGCGGGGTCGTGGCTACGGCCTGTCGCCCGATCCCGCCGTGCCGCCCTCGCCGGTGGTCCCCGCGGCGATCCTGTTCGACATGGCCAATGGCGGCGACAAGGCCTGGGGCGAGGCGCCGCCCTACGGCGCCCTGGGACGGACGGCGGTTGCCGCGGCCGGCGCTGAGTTCGACCTCGGAGCCGCAGGCGCGGGCTTCGGCGCCATGGCCGGCGCCCTGAAGGGCGGGGTCGGCTCGGCCTCGATCGTCAGCGGCGACGGCATGACGGTGGGCGCGATCGTGGCGGTCAATTGCTGGGGCTCGGTGACCGCGCCGGGCGGGCGGGCCTTCTGGGCGGCGCCGTTCGAAATCGGCGCGGAGTTCGGCGGCCTGGGTCCAGCGGGCCTGACGGCGGCCCCCGACGACTGGGGGTTGTCCAAGGCGCCGGCCGGCGGGCGTAACACCACCATCGCCTGCGTCGCCACCGACGTCGCCCTGACCCCGGCCCAGGCCAGGCGGGTGGCGATCATGGCCCAGGACGGTCTGGCGCGCGCCATCCGGCCGGTGCACGCCCCCTTCGACGGTGACGTGGTCTTCGCGATCTCGACCGCACTTCAACCGATGCCGCAGGCGGCCGACTACACGGTCGCGCGGCTGGGGGCGCTGGCCGCCGACACCCTGGCGCGCGCCGTGGCCCGCGCTGTCTTCGAGGCGACGCCCTGGGCCGGGAGCCAGGTCCTTTGCTGGCGGGACCTCAAGGCCTGAAGAGGCCCCTGGAGCCGGAGCAGCGGGGCTGTTAGCGTCGCGCCACGGCAGTTCGATTGGGAGGCTTCGATGGCGGCTTGGCGACGACTTGCGCTGGTGGCGGGCGTGACGGGACTGGCGGGATTTGCCTACGCCCAGCCGGTGCAGAAAGTCACTGGCCCGGTCGCGGTCTACTGGATGAGCGCCCAGACCCAGACCGGCTTCGGCATGCCGGGCGCCGGCGGCGCCGGCGGCGGCAAGCCGTCGATGAGCCAGATCATGGGGATGTTCGGCGGCGGCGGCGGGCCGCAGCACAGTCTGCTCCTGCAGTTGGGCTCGATTCGTAGCGCCCAGGGCTCGCCGGCCGCCGACCACCTGCCGCCGTCCGGCCTCGGGGCCGGCCAGGACCTGCCGCTGGTCACGCCCGTCCTCCAGCCGCAAACGCCGCATGAGGAGGAAAAGCCCGACCCGGTGCCGCGGGAATATCAGAAGCCCAAGGGCCGGATGCTGATCTTCTGGGGCTGTGGCGAGCACGCCAAGCCCGGCCAGCCGATCGTCATCGACTTCGCCCAGATGGCGGCCGGCAAGGTCCCGCCGGGGATGGAGATGCTGGGCCGGGGCCTGGGCGTCACCCGCGAACGGCCGCCCTCGCCCGGGCGCTACGCCACCTATGGCGAATGGCCCAACGCCAAGAGCCGGGCGACCGTGCCCAGCCAGGCCTCGCTGGTCGGAGACCACACGGTGCAGGGCAACTACAGCCCGACCATCAAGTTCGCCCTCAGCGCCGATCATGACTTCCTGGGGCCCATGAACCTGACCACAAACAGCAAGAACCCCTCGGGTTCCGGCCAGCTGGCCTGGGGCCCGGTGACGGGCGCGCGGGCCTATATCGCCAGCGCCGTGGGCGCCGGACAGCAGGATACGGTGGTCCTGTGGACCTCGTCGGAAATCCAGGCCGCGGCGTTCGCTTTGCCGGACTATCTGACTCCTGGCGACATCAATCGGTTGGTGGCCTCCAAGGCATTGATGGGCCCGCAGACCACGAGTTGCGCGGTGCCCAAGGAGGTCATGGACGCCGCCCCGACCGGGCTTCTGCAGATGGTGGCCTATGGCGAAGAGCAGAATTTCGTCTACCCGCCCCGGCCCAAGGATCCCAAGATCCCCTGGAATCAGGAGTGGACGGTCAAGGTGCGCTACCGCTCGGCCACCGGCGGCATGCTGGGCATGCAGATGCCGGGCATGGGCGGTGGGGACGACGGCGGCGGCCGGCGCGGCGGCTATCGCGGCCAGAGCCAGCCCGGCCCCGAGGCGCAGCAGCCGCAATCGCCGGAGGACGCCAAGGCCGAGCGCCGCCGCGCCATCATGAAGGGCTTGGGCGGCGTCCTGGGCCTGCCCAACTAGCCACGCTTGACCCCGGCGCGGCGCGCTGCGAAGGGCTGACCATGGGGCGCAGATGAGCGGGTTGACGGCGCGCGACGTGGCGACCGGCGCAGGCGTCGTGCGGCTGTGGGGCCCGGCCGCGCCCGCGCCCCTGCGGCCGATCGTGGTGGGAATCCAGGGCACGCTGGCCAGTCATGACGAGATGACCGCCTTGCTGGGTGGCCTCAGCATCTTCGCCGACGGCTATTTTCTGCGCCTGCCGGGCGGGGGCGCGGCGCCTCTGGCCAGCTTCGCCCTGCGCGATATCGCCGGGGCGGTGGGCGAGGCCATCGAGACCGCTTTCCCGGACCGGCCGGTGGTGCTGATCGGGGTGTCGGCGGGCGCCGTCGTGGCGCTTGGCGTGCGGGCCCGGAACCTGGCCCGCGTGGTGGCCGTGGAGCCCCCGCTGTCCACCGGCGAAGCCTGGCCGGTGCACGCGCCGCTGCGCGCCCACCTGGCCAGCAACGCCGACCCGGCGGGCGTGGCCCTGGTGCGCGAAGCCTTCGGGGTGACCGTCCAGGGGGTTGAAGACCGCGACCACGGCTGGGTCCTGGAGGGGCTGGCGGTTCCGGTCGATGTGGTCCTGGGCGCCGAGCCGCTCGAACCGCGAAGGACGGTCCCGCGCTTTCCGAGCCTGTTGGGCGAGGCGCAGCGCCGCCGGCTGGCGGCGACGCCGGGCGTGCGCCTGCACCTGGCCGAGGGGACAGGCCACAATGCCCTGGGCCAGGCTCCCGCCTTTGTGCGCGACGTCCTGCTGGAGGCCTGCCGCCGGGCCAGCGCGCCCGGCGTGCTGAAGGGTCCCCATCCCGACGAGGCCTTGCTGGAGGCAACGCCGGCCATCGCCCGGCGAGTGCTGCACTGGGGCGGCGGCGGGGCCGCGTTCAGCAAGGCGTTCCTGGCCGCGAGCCCGCTGGCTGAGATCGAGATCGCGTCGGATGAGCCGGCGCCGTCAGCGGCGCCTGAGGGCTTCGATGTCGTCGTACTGGCAAGGCCCGCGCCGGAACGGACGCTCGCCGCCCTGGCCGGCAGCTTGGCGCAGGGCGGACATCTGGTGGCGCGCTGGGCCGGTCCCCGCGAAGATCTGGCCAGATCTCTCGCGCCGCACGGCCTGGCCCTGCGTGAGCCGGTGGACGCCGCCGGGACCGGGGTGATCCGCGCCCAGAAGCTGCCGCCGGGCCGCCAGCCGACGCCGGCCCTGATGGTCCAGACCACCGCCTACGCCACCCTGCTGATGGATATCCGCACCCGGCTGCCGACCCGTGGCCTGCGGTCGGATCCGGAGTTGCAGGTGGTCTACACCTCGTCGCCCGTGAAGCTGCGCCCGCTGGCGCGGGAAGCCCCGAAGGTGGTGGTCCTGCAGCGCACGGCGGCGGGCACCGTGGAGAGTTGGCGGCCATTCCTGGCCGAGGCCATGCGGGCCGGCTGGATCGTGGTGGTCGAATTCGACGACCACCCCCTGCTGATCAAGAAGGTGAAGGGCCTTCCATCATCGGAGGCCGACATGGCCTGGCTGGCGTACGCCCATGCCGTCCAGACCTCGACCCCGCCGCTGGTGGAGGCCTTTGGGGCCTATAACCCCGAGGTCGTGATGTTCGAGAACGCGGCCTTCGACATTCTGCCGTTCCCGCACGGCCCGCGCCCGAAGAAGGTGTTCTACGGCGGCGTGATCCGCGGGGCGCACGCCCAAGGGGTCGCCGCCGCGCTGGGGCCGGCGATCGCGGCCCATCCCGACGCGGAGTTCCACGTGATCGGCGACCGCGCCGTGCTCGACGCCCTGCCGACGTCCAACAAGCGCTACTACGACTACATGAGCTTCGAGGCCTATCTGGGGATCATGGCGGACTGCGCCATCTCGCTGTCGCCGATCGTTCCGGAGCCGATGCGGGACACCAAGAGCGACGCCAAGTTCCTGGATGCGGCCCGCGCCGGCGCGCTGACCATCGCATCGCCGACCATCTACGACCGGGTGATCGAGCATGGGGTGAACGGCCTGCTGGCGCCGGAGGCGGCCGACTGGGCGCCGCTGCTGTCCCGCGCCCTTTCCGAGCCGGCCTGGCGCGAGGCCATGGCCCACCGGGCGTGGACCTATGTGCGCGAGACCCGGATGTTTACCAACCAGATCGTCCAGCGCCGCGCCTGGTACCAGGACCTGTGGGCGCGCCGGGCGGAACTGGACGAGGCGCTGATGGACCGGGTGCCAGGCTTGCGCGAACTGGTGA
Organism: Caulobacteraceae bacterium; assembly: GCA_947475465.1. Lineage (GTDB taxonomy): Bacteria > Pseudomonadota > Alphaproteobacteria > Caulobacterales > Caulobacteraceae > Phenylobacterium. The sequence continues at coordinate 35,530 of CANJLK010000003.1, forward strand.
GGTCCTGAGGCGCGATTCGCCGCGGGGGGTTGAACCCGCCGCCCGCGCCGTCTAATTAGCCGCCTCGCCGTCAGGCGGTGCGCGCCCGTAGCTCAGCTGGATAGAGCATCAGACTACGAATCTGAGGGTCGGACGTTCGAATCGTTCCGGGCGCGCCAATTTCCTAGATAATTCAAGCTGATACGTGAGCGGTCGGTCCGAAGAATTTTACAATTCCGGCCGCGTGGAGCTGTCGCGCGAGCAACTAGCTGGCTGATATTCTTGAAGTTTCCCAGCAAGGAGCGGTCTGGGGCTCTTTCGAGCGCCCAGTTCGCCGCTCCTGGGCGCCAAGTGTTCTTATTTTGTTCTTGACACAGCAACCCGGCCGTGAGATGGTGCGCGAGCGTCGATCACTGCGCCGCGCCACCCGCCGCTGAGCGGACAAGGCGCCGCACCAAGAGCCACGCACTCCAGATTCGCAGCAGCGGCACAGCCGCTGCGCGCCCGCCGCCACTGAGCGCGGGTCATTTCCATGAAAGGAGCACGCATGGCCTATGGCCAGATCGATCCCGCGCGCCTGAAAGGCGGCGACCTCACACAGTGGTACCTCCGCTCTCCTGACGACGTTGAGCAGGAACGTCAGGACGCCGCCGCACAGCGCTACCAAGACTTCTTCGGCGACAACCGCGATGTCGCCCCGGATCCGACTGTGGATGATGGATTCCAGACAGCCGACCCGGAGAGCGAGCCCGTCTCCGGCGCCTACGCCGATAGGCCCACTCAGGACGGCGATCCTGGATTCACCTGGGTTTCCGACGGACCCAACAAGTTCCGAAGCGTTCCAACCTCGAGCGACCAGGGAGGGCCTTCTCCCGAGCCCAACCCGGCAGGGACGGCGACGCGACTTGCAAACAGTTCGGCTGGCGTTCGGAATGGGTTAGCGCTCGTCAGCGCGAGGGCCCCTCAACCCGGTTCGAGCACGGCAGCGTCCCCTCCACCAAGCCGGCTAACATCGCCAACGGTCGGCGCGGCCTCGCCAGGCTTCCAGTCTCCTTTCGATGTGGCGCTCGACGCGTTCCACAATTTTCAGCACGGTCCCAAGATTCCGCGGCCCAATCTGGCGGAGTCCTTCATCCCAGTGGTCGGCCCGGCCTGGGAAGCGACAGCGGACCTGCAGGATGGCAACTATGCCGGCGCCGCTTTCAACGGCGCGATGGCGGTCGCCGATGCGCTGCCTCTGGGCGTGGCTGCAAAGGGGATCAACGCCGCTCGGAAAGGCGTCACGATCTTTAAGGAAGGTTCACTGACGGCCAGGGCGGCCGCAAGTCGGCTCAGGGACTGGGGCATCGCCAAGAAGGGTGAAGAGATCCATCACACTGTCGCGCTCAACGGAACGCCGCGGAATGTGCAGAGCTGGAAGAACCACTACGCCCTCCTGAAGATCCTGCCGGAGGAGGTTCACCAACGGCTGACCCGTAGGTGGAATGGAAAGCCGCAGTTCGATCCCATCCGACGCATCTGGTACGGCACGACAGACTGGCAGAAGGCGATACCCACTGGCATTGCCGGGTATGCGGCCGACGCGTGGGAGAACCTGACGCATCCGTTCAACGCGTCAGCTAGCGGCTCCAACCCCACCGACAAGCCTTGACCTCGCGCGGCCGATCGCGTTGATGGATGTTCCCTGTTCGTTCGATTGGAGCGATGCGTGAAGACGCGAGAAGCAGACTTTCGATTCCCGGTCCTGGGGTTCACGGCGGACCATGAGATCTGGGGATTCCAGGATCTGGATCGGCTTACGAAGTGCGGTCCGCGCGCTTTGAAGCAAAACATTCAGCTCGGGATGGAGTTGGTCGACGCCGACGGACGGCGCTGGATGGTGCGGTCCGTTCGGCGCACCGGCCGCGCGGGATCGTTCCTTTCGCGGCTGTTGATCTTTGGACCGCCTCAGTCTCGGATCGAGCACGAGCTTGAGATGTTGGCGCCGCTCTCGATCGAGGATGTCCGGCGCCGCGCCTGCGTGGCCATGGAAACCCACGCCATCAACTACCTCGAGGGCGATGACCCGGAGGTCGAGTTCAAGCCGCTCCTTGCGAAGGTGGCGAAGGCGCGGTCGGTGCAAGAGATATACGACCTGCTGCAGCCGGATACGTTTGAGCCGTGCTGAGTGTCATGAGCGCGACTGTTGGCCGTATCGTGCGCTAATTTGGAGCGTCGAATGACCCAAAAGGCGGATGACATCCAAGCCGGCTGTCCGGCGCGAGATCGCGCGGCGGGACATCGACGGCGCCATCGACTTCTATCCGGCGGAGGCCGGTGAGGCGGTGGCGCTGCGATTAATCGACGCGCTGCAGTCGCGATTTTTCGTTTGAAGCTGCGAATATTCGGCGTCTGGGCGGGGCGGCCGCGGATCTCCGGGCCCCTCCAGGCCCTGGCGTTTAAGTTGTCAGTTCCGTCAAAATGGTGAAACCTTCGGTCGAACTGGCCGTGGCGGCTGCCTGATGCGCAGCCCCTGTTCGCGGATCAGCGATGGGCGGGCGGCAACCACCAGTTGGCAGCGCCGGAAAATGTGACCTTCACCGAGGTTCGCATCACCAGGCTGGCAGGCGAGTGGGCTGTTGTTCGCCGAGGGGGGTGATCAAGCTGGGCCGCTATCCGCTCTTCGCTGCGATGGTCGCTGTCCTGCCCGGGCTTTGGCCCAACCCCGCCCTGGCCCAGCGCGCAGGCGATAGCGCCGCCGCGCACGCTGATGATGCCTTCGGCGCCAGTGTCGGCTCCGAGACCATCGGGCTCTATAGCGAGACGAACGTTCGCGGCTTCAATCCTCAGCAGGCGGGCAACGCGAGGATCGACGATGTCTATGTCGATATGCTGGGGACTCTGACCGCTCGGGCCAAGGCGTCAACGAACATCCGGGTCGGCATTGCGGCGCTTAATTTTCCATCGCCGGCGCCCAGCGGAATTGTCGCCCACCATACCCGGCAAGCCGGGAACGAAGTCACGCTCACGACCGACGTGACCGCCGGCTCTGAGACCAGCACCGTACTCCTCGACATGGAAATTCCAATCGTTCGGGACCGGCTGAGCCTGTCCGCGGGCGGCGGCTTTGGCATCGGAGGGTACGCGGACGGCTCACGGCACTGGAACCTCGCCTACGGTATCGTTCCCCAACTACGTTTCCAAAACGTCCAGGTGAAGGCGATCATAAGCGGACTGGTCGCCGACCCCTTGGGGGTGCGCCCTATTGTCATTGGCCCCGGAACCCTGGTCCCGCCGATGGCGCCGACCCACCACTATCTGGGGCAGAACTGGGCGCTTAATCGCAACGCGCTCCTCAATAACGGTGTGCTGATCAACGGATCTATTACGCCGCAACTGAGGTTCCGTGGCGGTGTCTTCGAGTCGCGAATGATTCGGAAGGAGAATTTTACCGAGCTGTTCACGGTCCGGGATGCGCAAGGCCGCTCCGGTCATTTGGTGATCGCTGATCCGCACCAGGACACGTACGCAGACAGTTGGAATGGAGCGGTCTACTACACGGTGGCTGGCAAGCGGTTCCGGCAGACGGTGCTCGCCGAAGCGCGCGGCCGCATCCGTCACACCGAAACTGGAGGCTCGCAGACCTTCAATCTCGGCGAGGTGGTGCTGGGCCAGCGCGACCCGGAACCCAGGCCCACCTTCCAGTTTTCGCCCGTGAACGTCGGCCGTCTAAGCCAGTTCAGCTATTCGATGAGCTATATCGGCCGCTTCCCGGACCGTGCTCGCCTGAGTCTGGGCCTGACGAAGAGCAACTTCAACGCCACGTTCCGGGCCCAGGATGGGGTCACCCATTCGTCGGCGAGCCCCTGGCTTTACGACGCAAGCCTGTTGCTCACCCCTTCCCGGCGACTGGCCATCTACGCCGCCTACGTCAGCGGACTTGAGGACAGTGGAGCCGCGCCGGAAACCGCCGCCAACCGCAACCAACAGCTACCGGCCTCTGAGACCAGCCAGGTGGATGGCGGTATCAAGTTTGGTCTGGGGCGGATGAGCCTGGTGGCGAGCGCCTTCCAGATGAAGAAGCCCTACTTCAGCTTCGACGCAAGCCGTCGCTACACGGTGCTCGGGGAGCAGCGGCTGCGGGGTGTGGAGGTGTCCGCCGCCGGCGACCTCGATGATCGACTACACGTGCTGGCGGGCGCGATCGTCATGGATCCGCAAGTGAGCGGCGAGGGCCGCAGGCTGGGTCTTCTGGGTCCCTCCCCCATCAATATGCCCAGGCTGCGCGCCCGTATCGACGCAACCTATCGCACAGATTGGCTGGATGGCCTGAAGATCACCGCCGCGGTGATTCACGACAGCGCCCGGGCCGCATCGGCGGCGTCATATCCTGAACTCGGTGGGAGACAGCTCTATCTGCCCGCTCGCACCACAGTGGATGTGGGTCTGCGACAGACCTTCAAGGTCATGGGACATGCGACGGGCCTGAGATTTGTAATCAACAACGTCTTCAACAGCAAAACCTGGAACATCGTCGCCAGCAATACCTTCCAGCCAGACGACGTGCGCCGGGTCAACCTCAACATGACCACAGATTTTTAGAATTCACGCGAGTTCGCCGAGCGCATCCAGGGTCCAAGCCTTGCGGCCGGAGGCCTGGATTGTCTCGTGGTGGCGATAGGCGGCCCAGACGCTGTCGGCGACCTCGGTGCGCAGGGGCTCGTCCTGCTGGGCGAAGAAGATGGCGTCGATGTCGCGGGCGAGCGCCAGGGCCCCCAGTTCGAGGCGCAGGGCCCCGTCGTCGATCAGGGTGAGCGCCTCGGCGATATAGTCCTCGGTCGTGTGGACGATCAGGCGCTCGGGCATGCCGGCGCGGCGGAGGATCAGGGAATCGGTGCGGCTGTGCGGCTCCAGGCCTTCCCAGGCCAGGACCGGCAGGCCGAGCCGCAGGGCGTCCACGGTGGAATGCAGGCCGCCGAACGGGAAGGGGCTTAGCACCAGGTCGCAGGCGTTCAGGGCGGTCTCGTAGGCCTCGCGCGACAGGCGCGGGTGGATCAGGGGATCGCCCAGGGCTTCGTCGGTCACCGCCTTCAGGGCGGCGGCCTCCATGGCCGAGCCATTGGGGAAGAGGTGGAAGCGCACCGGGCGCGCGGCCCGGCGGCGGATCTCGCCCAGGATGCCCAGGAAGGTGGGGTTGAGCTTCAGGGCGTTGCTGGGCACGGCGACGATGACCGGCCCATCGCCGCCCCGCGCCCGGGGGGTCACCTGCCGCCGGCCAGGCTGCGGTTCGAAGCGCAGGGCCTCGTCCGGCATCAGCAGCAGGGTTTCCGAGAACAGGTCCGGGTCGCCCACATAGCCTTCCTCGGTCAGGTAGTAGTCCATGGCCGGGATGAAGGTTGAGGCGGAGTGGCCAAGCGCGGTCATCTGGATCGGCGCCAGGCGCAGGTTAGCGATCAGCGGCCCCCAGCGGGCCATGCCGACACTGGGCCAGAAGACGAGATCGGGGGTCGTGGCCAGGATGAAGCCGACGATCTTGCTCAGGCAGTCGCCGGCCATGCTGTCGAAGGTGAAGACCCGGTCGAACAGGGCCGGCACGGCAGGCGAGAGCTGGGTCTGGGGCGTGACGAGGACGAGTTCGAAGCGGGTCCGAAGCTGGCGCAGATATTGCCCGAAATAGCGGAACTGCACGTGGTTCTCGTGCATCACTTCGGCGACGACGACCATGACCGGCCGGGCGCGGACCGGGCGGGGGACAGGCGCAGGCGGCGCCGCAAAGCGCAGGCGCGCCAGAAGGGCGCGCAGCACCTGGTTCAGGGCGGGCTTCAGGGCGTGCTTGCCGGGCTGGCTGGAATAGCTGCAGTTCATCCAGGCGTTGGAGAGGATCGCCAACGCCGACAGGGCCGGCGGCAGGTCCAGGTCCTTCAACCGTTCGGCGGCCGCCAGGACGGCGTCGCGCCGGGCCTCGCCTTGCGCGGTCAGGATCGGCCGCGTCGCCACGATGTTGAGCGCACTCATCAGGCCGGCCGGCGGCGGCAGGTCGATGATCTCGTCGATGTCCAGCCTCGTGCGGACGTCAGGAGAGAAGAGTGCGATCTGCCGGTCCAGACTCTGGGGCAGGTCCGCAGCCCGGACCAAGGCAAGCGCCTCTCCCGCGTCGCCGAAAGCGCTGGCCGCGAACAGGTTGGCGGTGATGGTGGCGCAGTACATCAGCCGCATCGCTTCGTCCGGCGTCAGGACGATACTGGCGTCGGAGAGGACCGTGGTCAGGCTGGCGGCCAGACGGGTATAGCCTTCGAACGGGGTCTGGACCCCTGTGAAGGCCTGCAGGGTCTCCAGCGTCTCGACAGCCGCGAGCACCTTGGCTGCGCGGTCGGGCGTCTGGCGCGACATGGCGTCCTGGATGGCCGGCAGGTCGATGGCGCTCACGGGCGGATGGGCTTTCGGGGACGATCGGGGTTGGGCATTGGGCTCGACCTGTGCTCTGATTTCCGATGCCACAGCGCGGCGCGTCAGGCACGCGCGCAGTTGGCCTCGGGCGGGACCTGAAGCCGACGCATCAGTTTGAGGGAGCTCGCGCCCGGCCACGGCCGGGCGTTCACCGATGGCCAGCCGCCTTTCGATCTATCATCCGCCCGGCGTCCTTGGCCTGGGCGCCAACCCGTTCGGCAAGGACGTGGCCAACCTTGAGCTGTTCCGGGCGCTCGTCCGGCATGGGGGGTTTGAACAGGTCGACATGCTGAGCGCGCGGCCCGCCGATCCGGCGGCCATGACCGCGGCCCTGCTGGAAGGCCGCGACAGCGCCACCCGGGTCGGTATCGACGTGATCCTCAATCCCCGATCGGCCCAGCAGTCGGGGGCGGTGCTGCGCGGACAGCCCTATCTGGCGGAACTGGCATGGCTGCGCCGGCGGGCGGCGAGCGACCGGGCCTACAGCCTGCTGGGCCTGGTGCACACCGTGGCGCCGCCGGCCATCCGCGAGATGATCGCCCAGACCCTGGTGGCGCCGCTGCACCCCTGGGACGCGGTGATCTGCACCTCGCCCAGCGTGCGCCAGAACCTTGAGACCATGTTCGAGGCCTGGGGCGCGCATCTGGCGGAGCGCACGGGGGGCGCGGCGCCCAGGGGCCCGGCCCTGCCCATCGTGCCCCTGGGGGTGGACCTGGCTGCGCTGGCGACCCAGGCCGACCGGCCGCAGGCGCGCGCCAGCCGTCGCGCGCAGATGGGACTTGGCGACGATGAGATCCTGGTCCTGTGGGTGGGCCGGCTGTCGTTCTTCGAGAAGGCCTATCCGCAGCCCATGTTCCAGGCCCTGCAGAAGGCGGCGGGTGAAACCGGCGCCAAGATCACCTTCGCCATGGCCGGCTGGTTCCCCAACGAGGTCGACCGGGGGCGCTACGAGGCGGCCGCCCGCAGCCATGCGCCCAACGTGACCGTGACCGTCCTGGACGGCAACGACCGCGTGCTGCTGGGGGAACTATGGGCGGCGGCGGATATCTTCCTGTCGCTGGTGGACAATATCCAGGAGACCTTCGGCATAACGCCGCTGGAGGCGATGGCCTCGGGCCTGCCTGTGGTGGCCAGCGACTGGGACGGCTACCGCTCGACGGTTCGCGACAAGGTGGACGGATTCCTTATCCCGACCCTGGGCGGACCGGCCGACGGGCTGGGCGTGACCATGAGCCTGCGCCATCTGTTCGAGATCGACAGCTACCAGACCTATGTGGGCACAGTGGCCCAGTTCACCGCTGTCAGCGTGCCGCGCGCCGCCCGCGCCCTGGCCGACCTGATCCGCTCGCCCGACCTGCGCCGGACCATGGGCCAGGCCGGCCGGCAGCGGGTGCGGGAGGCCTTCGACTGGCCGGTGGTGGCGGCCCAGTATCAGGCCCTGCTGGACGAACTGGCGGCGATCCGAGGCGCATCCGCCGAGCCGCCGGCCCGCAGCAAGGGCCAGCCGGCGAAGGGTGATCCGTTCACGGACTTTGCCGGTTTTGCGACTCACACGATCAACCTCGACCTGCCGCTCCGCGCCCGTCCCGGCGCGACGGGCGCCGAGGTGCTGGCTCTGACCCAGGACCTGGATCGAGCGTTCGAATACTGGCGGGCGGACGCGGCGGCCTGCGCCCGGGCGCTGGACCTCGTGGCCTCGGGCGAGGCGCGCACGGTTCGCGATGTCCTGCTGGCCTTCCCCGCGGCAAACCGGCGGGGGGTCGAACTGGGTCTCATGTGGCTGGCGAAACAGGGTCTGATCGACTGGCTGGACTGACGGCTCGCCCTGGCGGGTCGCGCCTGTCACCATGACGGCCATGGGGACGACGGCCAAGCTCATCGGGGCGCGTGGGGTCCGGGGGTTCGGGGACGGCCTCTGTTCCCTGCTGCTGCCGGTCTATCTGACGGCCCTGGGCATGAGCGCGTTGCAGGTCGGCCTTATCACCACCGCCATGCTCCTGGGCTCGGCGATGCTCACCCTGGGGGTCGGCCTCTTGGCCCACCGACACCCCTCGCGGGGCCTGCTGATCGCGTTCTGTGGGCTCATGGCCGCGACCGGCGTCGCCTTTTCCCACTTTCATGCCTTCTGGCCGCTGATGGCCGTAGGGTTCCTGGGCACCCTCAACCCGTCCAACGGCGACGTCAGCCCCTTCCTGCCGATGGAGCAGTCCCTGCTGTCCCATGCCGGTCCGGCCGCCGGCCGCACCCGTCGCTTCGCCCACTACAGCCTGATCGGCGCGCTGATGGGCGCCTTGGGGGCCTTGAGCGTCGGACTGATGGGTCCCTTGAAGGTGCTGACGGGGCTATCGCCGCTGCGGCTCATGGAAGCCGCCTTCCTGCTCTACGGCGCGCTGAGCGCGATCTCCGCTCTGCTCTACCGCGGCCTGCCCCGCGGGGTTGAAGCTGCCGAGCCGGCGCGGGCGCCGCTCGGGCCTTCACGCCGGCACGTCTATGGCCTGGCCGCCCTGTTCAGCCTGGATTCCTTCGGCAGCGGCTTCTTCGTCACCTCGCTTCTGGCGCTCTGGCTCCTCCATCGGTTCGGCCTGTCCTTGCCCATGGCGGGCGCCTTCTTTTTCTGGACCGGCGTGCTGACCGCCGCCTCACAGCTGGCCGCCGCCCCGCTGGCGCGCCGGTTCGGCTTGATCAACACCATGGTCTTCACCCACATTCCGGCCAACCTGTGCATGGTCGCGCTGGCTTTTGCGCCGAACATCGCCGTGGCCTTCGCGCTCCTGGTGGTCCGTTCGCTGCTGTCGAACATGGATGTGCCGGCCCGCCAGTCCTACGTCATGGCGACGGTCACCCCGGCCGAGCGCGCGGCGGCGGCGGCGGCCACCAATGTGCCGCGCAGCCTGGCCTCGGCCTTCAGCCCGGCCCTGGCGGGCCTGATCTTTTCGGTCAGCGCCTTCGCTTGGCCCCTGGTAATCGGCGGAGGTCTGAAGGTGGCCTACGACCTACTGCTGCTCTGGCGCTTCCAGAAGGTGGTTCCGCCGGAGGAGGCTTAAGCTTTCGCCGCTGCCCGTACGGCCTCGGGCAGGGACGCGAACCAGGCCTGCGGCGACAGGCGTTCAGCCACGCGGCGTTTGCCGGCCTCTGCCAGCGTGCTGCGCAGCCAGGCGTCGCCGCGCAGGCGTCTCAGTCCTTCGGCGGCGGCGTCGAGGTCAGGCTCGGCCCAGGATTGGCCAGCGTAGATCCCCTGGGGATCGACGACCGGCGTCATTCTGAACGGGACCATCACCGCGCAGGTCTCATCCAGGAAATCGGCGACGCCGGAGAAGCCTGTGGCCAGGACAGGCGTCCCGAGCGCCATGGCCTCGGCAGGCGTCAGGCCGAAACCCTCGGCGCGGTGCAGGGAGATCAGAACGTCGGCCCCTGCGACCAATCGTTTAATTTCGGCGTATGGCCAGGTCTCATCGACGATTCTTACATTGTCTTCGGCGTTTCGCCGAAGTTCAGCCAAGAGATCGGGGAAGCGGTCGCCGTTGCGGGTCTTCAAGGTCAACTCGCAGGCCGGGTCGGCGCCGAAGGCGCGGCGGAAGGCTTCGATGGCGCCTTGCGGGTTTTTTCGGGCCAGGCTCGAGTTGAAATCAAATACCGCCACCGCCTGGAAGGGTGCGCGCCGCGGGGCGGGCTCGATCCCTTCGTAGTCCTCGGCGAACAGGGGGTGCGGCACGACCCGCACCGGCGCCGCAGCGCCGGCCAGGGCGTCGGCGGTATAGTGGCTGGGGGCCCAGACCTCGTCCACCACCGCGGCGTCGGTGAGCCAGCGGGCCGGGGCCTTGGGCAGCTCCCAGGCCCAGTAGCCGTAGCGCCGACCCGTGACCTTCGCGGGCCCGAGGCTGGCCAGGGCCGCCAGCAGTTCCGGCGGATTGAGGTGAAAGATCCAGATCGCCGGCTCGGCCGGTCCGGCCAGCCGGCGGCCGAGGTCCAGGCCCTCGGCGCTGACATCGACGGCCTCGGCCGCGATGCCCAGGGCCTCGAAGGCGCGAAGCGCCAGGCGGGCTGAGGCGCCGATTCCGCTGGCCGCGGAGAACAGGCCCGCGACCTTGATTGGAAATTGTCCGTCTACGGAGGTTGGGCTCCTTCGCGAGCCTCGGGCGTAGCTCTGGGTCGCCCAGCCGAGCAGGGGCGCTGCGAGGCGGCGCAGGGGCAGCGACATGCGGCGCCACAGCCTCTGCGCCGCCGCCAGCGGGCTCATTTGCTGAGCGTCCGGGCGAGCGCGTCCGGCGTCCACACCTCGTCGACGAACCCCTGGGCCAGGTGATCCTCGCCGGGTGGCGCCTCCCAGACGCCGACCGACCGATCCCAGGTCACGCCCTTGGCATGCAGCGCTATGGCGTCCGCCGGGACGAGGGTGGGGTCGGTCAGGAAGCAGACCATGGCGGCGTGGTCGGGAATGGATGTTTCGCCCTCGCGGCCCAGGAACCGCCCGGCCGTGGCGTCATAGGCAAGGGTGCCCAGGCTGAGGATCCCCGGGGCGAACATCGCCAAATTGGAGCTTTCCACCACCAGCAACCGCTCAATCCGCGCGGCCGACCTCGGGGCCGCGCGCGGGGCGCGGTTGCGCAGGGTGCGCCCCGCCAGCCGCATCAGCGGGTGATTCCGCACCGCCCGCGGCAGGGCGCCCGCTTCGACGCCGTACTCGGCGAGTCCGCCCGCCAGCAGCCAGCGCAGGTAGCGGAAGCGGCCGACCGCGGTGGCCAGGGGATAGAGGCGGCGCAGGTCCGGACGCTGGTCCTGGATCTCGGTGAACAGCCGCACGAAAGGCGTCGGCAGACCCTCGGCGGGCGCCAGCCAGGCCTCCCGGAGCGGCGCTGTGAGGCGATCTGGCCAGCCGGCCCGCTGACCGGCGCCGAAGCCCACGTTCAGCCGGCGCTGCAGGTCGCTGGCCACGGCGCCGCGCTCGGCCATCTGGGCGGCGCGATGCAGGGGCGCGGGATCGTGAACCAGGGCCTCGATCACGTTGCCGGGCAGGAGGTCGGCCGCGAACCGGCCGGCGGCGGCCTCGGGGCCCAGGCACCATGCCAGCAGGCCTTCGGGATCGCTGGCGAAGCGCTGGCGCAGGTCGCCGCGGGCGGCCAGCAGGGCCAGGGCCGCGCGGGGCTGCGCGGCCGGCTCGCGCAGCCAGTCGAACACCTGGGCGGCCGGGCCGGTCCAGGGGGTGTCGCGCCAGACGGCGGGCTCGGGGCTGCGGGCGCTGCCGCCCGCGCGCTTGGCCAAGGCCTGGGCGGCGGCCACGGCCTGGGGGTCGGCGCCCAGCACCTCGGCGTTGTCCGCAAACCACTGGTGGAAGCCCAGGCGGCCCTCGATCGTGGCCCGGTCGAAGGGGTCCGCGGCCGGGTTCTCAAACCAGACCTGCTCCATCAGGCGGGTGACGTCGGGCAGGCCGGGCTCGGACAGTTCCGGATCAGCGGCGTCGAACCAGGCCTCGGTCTCGTCGCTGAGGCCTGAGGCGAAGGCCTCGCCGGCCCGCGCCGCGCGCAGCGCCTTGCGGCGCATCAGATGGCCGATGGTCCGTCCGGAGGCGAAGCGGTTGTGGTGGTAGGGGACGATATGGGTCTCGGCGTGGCCGTTCCTGAGCATGGCCTCGGCGAAGTCCCCCAGCAGCTCGGCCAGCGGCGAGCCGGGCGCCGCCGATACGCGGTTCTGGTGCTTGGAGAGGACCTTCGGCCGGTGCGGGTCGAAGCCCGAGAAATGGAAGAATCCCAGCGGCTCGCCGTCGACGGTCCATCCCTCGCCAGCCCGCGCCAGTGTCCGGCCCTCCAGGTTCCAGTAGGCGAGGTTGAGGTCGGGTCGGCGGTGGACGTAGAGGCTGTCGACGAAGCCCGGGGACAGGTCCATCCACTTCTGGTCCGTGAACAGGCCGTTCGCCAGATCGACCCGGCAGTCGAACCGGCAGCGTCCGGCCCACCAGGCCATCAGCTCGTGAATCTTCGGCTCGTTGCGCGCCGCGCAGAAGCCCAGGTTGTAGATGCCGGCCCGCAGGAGATCGCGGTCGTTGGGATTGGCGTCGCCCAGCAGGGGGCGAAGCGTGTGCGGGGTCAGCACCAGCTGGGCCTGGGCCAGGCCCGCCCGCACCGCGTCGAGCGGCCGGAAGACGAAGATGTCGGGGTCGAGATAGGTCACCGAGCCCACGCCCGGCTGGGCCATCAGGTGGCCGAAGACGTAGGGTTTGACCGCCGTGTTGAGCTCGAGCGCGTCGTAGTAGACGCTCATCGCCGCGAAGGGCGCGCCGACCGTGGCGGCGTCGATGATCTCGGCCAGAGGTTCCAGCGCCGGGATCGGCCCGTCGGTGGCCACGACGATGCGCCGCGCGCCGGGTTCGGCGGCCGCGAGGCTCTGCATCAGCGTCGCGGCCTGGGCCGCGTAGTTGCGCGAGACGATGGTGAAGATGACGTCCAAGATCGCTCCGCGGCGCCTAGGCGGCCATCAGTTCGTCGAGCTTGCGGATATCGGTGACCGGCGAGGCGACGCCGCCCTCCATGCGCATCACCTTGTTGCAGTAGAGACGCAGAAGGTCGAGTTCGTGGGAGGCGAGCACCAGGATCCCCGCCCGCTCGACCAGCTTCAGCAGACGCTTGTGGGCCAGTTTCTGGAACTCCGCGTCCCCCACGGCGATCCACTCGTCCATCAGCAGGACATCGGCCTCCACACTGGTGGCCGCGGCGAAGGCCAGCCTGGCCTGCATCCCGGCGGAATAGGTCTTCACCGGCATGGCCAGGAAGGGACCCAAGCCCGTGAAGGCGGCGATCTCGTCCATGCGCTCGTCTACCTCCTTGGAGGTCAGGCCGGCGATGCGGCCGCGCAGGCGGATGTTCTCATAGCCGCTGGCCGAAGGGTCGATGCCGAGGCCCAGGTCCAGGAGCGGCGCGATGCGGCCGCGCACCTCGACCGAGCCTTCGTCCGGCTCATAGGCGCCGGACAGCGCGCGCAGGAGCGTGGTCTTGCCCGAGCCGTTGTGGCCGATCAGGCCCAGCCGGTCGCCGGCCTTCAGCTCCATGCTGAGGTTGGAGATTGCGGTGACCTCGGTGACGCCGTGGCTGGAGCCCAGCCGGCCGCCGACGGTGATCTTGGCCAGGTGCTTCTTCAGGGACTTGGCGTCGACGCCATACACGGGGAAGCGCAGGGTCAGGCCGTGGCAGGAGACGGAAACGGGGGGCGCCTTCATAGGTAGTGCACGATCCGGCGGCGGATTTGGGCGAAGATGGCGAAGGTCACGCCCCAGCCTACCGCGGCCATGAGGGCGAGATAAAGGTAGGTGTGCGGCGCCACGGACCCGCCCATCAGGGGCTCGCGCACCGCCTCGAGCATGTGGAAGAACGGGTTCATCTGTAGCACGAAGAGATGCTTGCCCAGGCGGTTCACCGGCCAGAACACCGGGGTGACGAAGATGGCGAACTGCATCACCGACTGGACGATCTGGGGGATGTCGCGGAAGCGGGCCGAGGCGATCCCGGCCAGCATGCTGATCCAGCCGGCGTTCAGGACCAGGAAGACCAGGCCGATCGCCGCCACCGGCACGTTCGCCACCCGCCAGTAGCCGTAATAGATCAGCACGCCGACCACGATCACCAGGTGGTGGCCAAGGTTTATGATGTTCCGGAAGATGGTCCGCCAGACGAAGGTGAACATCGGCAAGCTGGTCTGCGACAGCATGCCGGCGGCGTGGACAAAGGTGTCGCAGCCTTCCGTGACGGTGCCGCTGATCGTGCCGAAGAAGACGATGCCGAGCGCCACCAGGGGCAGGAAGTCGTGGAGCGCGATGCCGAAGAGGTTGGCGTAGACCACGCCGATTCCCAGCACCATCAGGCCCATGGAGAGCGTGATCCAGAAGGGACCCAGGATCGAGCCGCGGTAGCGCGAGGTGACGTCGTGCCAGGCCAGCGACCAGGCGAGGTCCAGCCGGCCGGTGGACGCCCGCAGGTCGCGCGCCGCCATCTGGAACTCGAACAGCGGCCCGCGCCGTCCGGTCCGCAGCATGTGGGTGGCGGTTTCCAATGGCCTCTCCCGACGAAGGGGCGCTCGTAACAGGTAAGGGCCTAGCCGGGCAAGGACGGCGCCTTGCCCGGCTAGAGTTCGCCCTCGTCCTCGAAGGGTGGGGTCTGGCCGGCGTCGGCCTTCATGCGGGCATGGTCGGCCCGGTACTGGTTGAAGTGGCGCAGGTCGGCTGGGCTGGGCTGGGCGGTCTCGCGGACCAGGCCGCCGGCGGCCAGTTCGGCGGCTGAGCGCTTGCGGACCACGAACTCGATGCCGCTCTCACCGATGGGCGTTAACGTCTGGTCGAAGCGCGGCAGGCCGTAGCGGTAGGTGGAATTGAGGAGCGCGATCTTCTCGATATCGGCCTGCGGGCCCAGGCTGGACAGAAGATCGAGGACGTTGATCGACTTCTCGCTCCAGGATTTCGCCTTGGCGATCGTGAAGCTCCACTTGTGGTCGCGGTTGAAGTCGCTGGGCGGAAACGATCCCTGCTCATAGAGGTCCTCGTCCGGGACGGTGACGATCAGGAAGCCGCCGGGCCGGATGGCGCGCAGCCAGGCGGCCAGGCCGAGGTGCGGGTCGCGAAGGTGTTCCAGGCAGTGGCTGGAGTGGATGAAATCCTGGCTGTTCTCCGCCACGCCCGCAAGATCCTGGGCGTCGCCGTCTTCCCAGTCCCAGGTGCGGCAGGCGGACATGAGGGGGAAGAATTCGGCATAGAGCGCCAGCGGGTCCGGCTTGCCGCCGATGTCGATGCCTGCGCCCACGAACCAGCGTCGCGCGAAATTGGGCTCGGCCATCCGCCGGACGATGGATTTGGAGAGTTCCTTCATTGCACCCCTCCGGCGATCCAGGATTCGGCCCCGCCCGCTTCAAGGCGACAGCCCTGCGCCGTGCCGCCGAAGCCGGTCAAGAGCCGCTTCAGGCCCTCGCGCTTGGTGGGATCGACCAGGAACATCATGAAGCCGCCGCCGCCGGCGCCGGACACCTTGCCGCCCAGGACGCCGAATGCCTTGGCGGCCTCGTAGACCGCGTCGATGGCGCCGGATGAGATGTTGTCGGCGGTGAGCTTCTTCGATGACCAGCCGGCGTCCAGCAGGGCGCCGAAGCGGATCAGATCGCCGGCCAGCAGGGCCTCGCGCATGTCGAACGCCCCGGCCTTCAGGGCGTTCAGGCCGTCGAGGGATTTCCGCGCCCCGGACCGCATGTTGGCCGACTGGGCCTCGATGATCGCGGCCGATTCGCGGCTGACGCCGGTGAAATAGAGCACCAGGGAGGCCTCCAGTTCGCGCAGCCGCTCCGGGGGCGCGGGGACCGGCTCGACCGTCACCCGCCCGTCGGTCTCGAAGCGCATGAGGTTTAGGCCGCCGAAGGCCGCAGCCCATTGGTCCTGCCGCCCGCCGGCCAGGCCCAGGTCCTCGCGCTCGATGCTGAAGGCCAGGCGGGCCACGGCGTCGGGCGACAGGTCAGCGCCCAGGTACCGGCGCATGGCCTCGACCATGGCCACCACCAGGGCGGAGGACGACCCCAGCCCCGATCCCGGCGGGCAGTCGGCG
This sequence comes from Caulobacteraceae bacterium, assembly GCA_947475465.1. Lineage (GTDB taxonomy): Bacteria > Pseudomonadota > Alphaproteobacteria > Caulobacterales > Caulobacteraceae > Phenylobacterium. Next base: position 51,504 of record CANJLK010000003.1, read on the forward strand.
TAGGAGGTGAGGGTGAGCGCGATGGCCTCGCCACCGGCGAACTCGCGCAGGCAGCGGACATAGACGCCTTCCAGCAGGCGCAGTTCCGGGTCGGCGTTCAACGGCAGGGCGGCGGGTCCAGTCCAGTCCAGATCGCGGTCGGCGGCCACGAGGCGCACCTGTCCATCGGCGCGCGGCTCGACGGTGACGTGGGCGAAGAGGTCGATGGCGGCGTTGAGCACGACGCCGCCATGGGTGTCGCTATAGGGGGAGACATCGGTGCCCCCGCCGCCGAATCCCAGCCGGAGCGGGGCGCGGGCGCGGACGCGGTGTCGGATCGGGGCCAGCGGCATGGAAGCGGGGTAGTGGCCCCAGCGCCGCTTTGCAACCGCCGGGCCTTCCGTGGTAGCCGAAGGCCCAGACCATGGCCTCCACCAACAAGATCAGCCGCGCCACGCCGCCGGGCCGCGAGGAGCGGCGCCGGGCGCTCCGCGCGCTGGATCCGCATCTGGAGACGGCGGGGGTCTGGCTGGTGGTTCCCTGCTACCGGGTGAGGGGCAAGATCCTCGACGTCATCGCCAAGACCCCGGCCTGGGTCGAGGGGATCGTCTGCGTGGACGACGCCTGTCCTGAGAATTCAGGCGATTTCATCGAGGCCGAGTCCCGTGATCCCCGCGTGGTGGTGGTGCGGCTGGCGCAGAACCAGGGTGTCGGCGGGGCGACCCTGGCGGGCTATGCCGAGGCCGCGGCGCGCGGCGCTCAGGTGCTGGTCAAGGTCGATGGCGACGACCAGATGGACATGGGCTACATCGCCCATCTGGTGGCTCCGATCCTGCTGGGCGAGGCGGACTACGCCAAGGGCAACCGCTTCACCTCGATCAGCCACCTGGCGCAGATGCCGGCGGTCCGAGTGTTCGGCAACGCCGCGCTCAGTTTCGCGGCCAAGCTCTCCACCGGCTACTGGAACATCTTCGACCCGACCAACGGCTACACGGCCATGGAGGCCCAGGTCGCGCGGATGATCATGGAAAAGCGGGTCTCGCGGCGGTTCTTCTTTGAAACCGACCTGCTCTACCACCTGGGGACCCTGCGCGCCGTGGTTCGCGACGTGCCGATGCCGGCGCGCTACGCCGACGAGGTCTCGAACCTGCGGATCGGCGCCATCGTCGGGCCCTTCGCCCTGAAGCACGTCAGAAACTTCTTCCAGCGGGTGCTGGGGCAGTATTTCGTCCGCGACTTCAACGCCGCGAGCCTTGAGCTGCTGTTCGGCCTGGTCCTGACCCTGTTCGGCGTGGGCTACGCCGCCCACTACATCGCCACGCCGCACAACGGGCAGGCCGCGTCGGCCGGCGTGGTCATGGCCGCCGCCCTGCCAGTGATCCTGGGCGTCCAGCTGCTGCTGCAGGCCATGAACTTCGACGTGCTCAACGTGCCGAACCGGCCGATCCACCCCTATCTGCGGACCATCGCCAGGATGGAAGCCGAGGAGAAGCTGCCGTGAACCTCAAGGACGCGGCGCTGTGCACGGGGTTCGCCATCGCCATGCCCCTGGGCCAGACGCTCTTCAAGGCCGCGGCGCTCTACAATACCCGCCTGACCGGGCCGCTGCCCATGCGGCTTCTGGCCAACTGGCCGCTGATGGGCGCCTTCGCCTGGTACGGCCTGACCGCGCTCTTCTGGTTCTACATCCTGACGCGGGTGCCCTTATCCTACGCCTACACCTTCTCGATCCTCGGGGCGGCGCTGGTGCCGCTGATCGCCTGGCTGGTGTTCAAGGAGCCGCTCGGGTGGCGGTTCGGCGCCGGCTACGTCCTGATGATGGCCGGGTTCCTGGTGATCATGCAGGGCCAGATTTCCCGCTGAGGAACCGGTCGGCGGCGGCGCGGACCTCCGCATAGGGGACCTTGAACATCCGCTCATAGAACAGGGCGCCCTCGTGCGGACGCTGACCGATACGCGCCGGATCCAACCGCTGAAACCCGAAACCACGCCTGGCATAGGTCCAGAACATTGCCGGCCACAGCCCCGCCCAGGTCTTGGCCTGTGAGGGAAAGAACCGCACCGCCGCCATCCAGCGCAGCCAGGCGCCGGCCGTGACCTGCACCCGCGAGACCGGCCCGTTCTGCGGCAGTGGAGCGGCGCCGTGGAACAGTGGCCCGGGCAGGCGCGGTCCATTGTAGAGGCTGATGGTGTCGATCGGTGGATCGCCAAGCTCCGCTGCCAGCCGGACGGTGAGCAGGGCGCACATGTCGTGGTCCATGTGGCCGCCTTCCCAGGCCGGCGCGACCAGGCGGCTGACCGGGCCCACGGGGTCCAGCGCGGCCCGCAGGGCGGCGTAGGCGGCCGGCAGGGCCTTGTGGACGCGGCCGTCCAGGGCGCCGGTCCCGCGCCCGACGTGGATCGCCCTGGCGGGGTCGGCGCCCAGATGGGCGAGCAAGGCGCAGGTCTCGGCGAACCGGCGCTCGGCCAGGGCGGCGGTGGCGTAGTCGGCGACGTAGACGAACCACTGGTCCTCCCCCGCCGCGACGCCGGCGGTCACCAGCGGCAGGGCGCAGTACTCGTCGTCGAAGTGGGCGAAGACGTAGACGACCGCCATCTCAGTAGGGATCGAAGTCGAGGAAGTTCAGCGCCACGGCGCCGGGGCGTAGCTGGGTCGGCGCGTTCGGTCCCAGAGCCCGCCAGATCAGGTTGAGGGGCGAGGGCCGCAGGCGCTCTGGTACGGGCAGGAAGCCATGGCGGCCCAGGTCCATCCGGGGTTCCAGGCCGATGAACAGGGTCCCGCCCAGCGGCGCTCCGCCGCGGGGGGATGCGGGGGGATCGTTGAGGAACGCCGCGCAGTTGAGGAAGGGGATGTGGGTGTGGGCCCAGACGCCCACCAGGTCGCCGCGGCGGGCCGTGACATATCGCCCCTCGGGATTGGCCAGCCGCCAGGCCAGGGTCTCGGCGCGCCAGGCGCCCTGGTACTGGACCGGCGCATCCGCAAATCGCCGTGGCAGGCGGGCCAGCACGCCGGCGTGCAACCGCCCGCCGTCCTGAAATTCCAGCTTGCGCAGGAAGCCCGGGGTCGAATTGGCGTTGGCGACGCCGATGACGAAGTCGTAGCCGGCGGCGCGGCCAAGCTCATAGGCGCCCTGGGCCAAACGGGTGAACAGGCCCCGGCCCTGATAGTCGGCGTGGGTGGCGGTGTTGAGGGAGACCAGGCCTCGGACTGGCTGCCCATCGATCCGGGCCTCCAGGGGACAGGCCACATAGTGGGCGGCGAGCCGCTCGCCGTCCCAGGCGTCGCAGCCGATCACCGTGCCGGCCGGATTGTCGCGATAGCGCCACGCAAGCGCCTCGACGCTGAATTTCGAGGCGCCGAAGACGCCGTTCAACAGCCCCGCATAGGCGTCGAGCTGTTGCGCCGACGTCCCTGAGGGGCGGATTGCGAGCGCCTGCGCGGTCATGGCTGGCAACTCACCATGATTGGTCAAGGCCGCCAAGCCGCGCGGCTTTTTAAGCTTCTCATCGTCGCCCGCGCGTCCTACCAACCGGCGAGCACAGGGGAGAGCGGGCGGCGAATGGCGAGCCTTGGGGCGACAATCACCGCGCGCAGCGTCTTTCGGGCCGTGGTCGCCGTCGCCTTCCTGGCCATGCTGGGCGCGAACCTTCCCGGCCACCTGTCCTACGACTCGGTCGCGCAGCTCTACGAGGGGCACTTCCATATCCGTGAGACCTGGGGGCCGCCGCTCTACGCGTGGCTGCTGGGGTTCTTCGACCGGTTCGTGCCGGGGACGGCGCTCTATGTGGTGGCCTCGGGCCTGCTGTTCTTCGGCAGCCTGTGGTCGTTCAGCGATCTTCGGGGCCGGACCAGCTGGCTGGCGGCGCCGGTGGCGGGGCTGGCGCTGCTGATCCCGCAGGTGATGATCTACCAGGCGATCGTCTGGAAGGACGTGGCCTTCGCCAACACCGCCATCGCGGGCCTGACCTGCCTGGCCTTCGCCGCGCGCGACTGGAAGAACGCACCCCGCCGCTGGCTGTTGCTGGCGGCCGCCGTGACCCTGCTGGGCGTGGGCAGCCAGGTGCGCCAGAACGGCATCATCGCCGGGATCATGGCCGGCGTGGCGCTGGGCTGGATCGCCAGCGGCGGGCGCTGGCGGCGCGGGATTGTCTGGGGGCTGGGCGGGATCATCGCCATCGCGCTCGCCGGCCACACCTTCACGGCCCTGTCGCTGCCCGCCCACTCGCACGGCGAGTCCTCCTCCAAGACCGGGCTGCGGATCGTCCAGAACTACGACCTGATCGGCGCCGCGGCCCTCGACCCGACCTACAGCCTGTCGGTGATGGCCGCCTTCGATCCGAAGGACACCGCCCTGATCCGCAAGAGCGCCAAGGCGGACTATTCCGGCCGTCGGGTGGACTTCATCGACCGCGACGAACTGATCGGCCTGGCGATGAATAACATCACTGACGAGGTCGCCCAGGCCCAGTGGTTCGACCTGATCCTGAAGCATCCGGCGCTCTATCTGCGCGTGCGCTGGGAAGACTTCCGCTGGCTGGTCTTCCCGCCCGTGATCGACTGGTGCCTGCCGGTCTATGTCGGCGTCGACGCCCCGGCCGAGAAGATGGCGCCGATGAGCATCGATCACCGCTATGTCGAGGCCGATGTCAGGCTGGGCAACTACGCGACCTGGTTCTTCGACACCCCGGTCTATTCCCACGCCAGCTATGTGCTGATCTCGCTGGGGCTGGCGGGCCTGTTCCTGTGGCGCCGCCAGCCGGCGGACATCGCCTTGGCGGCCATGCAGCTGGCCGGCGTCGGCTTCACCGCCAGCTTCTTCATCATCACCATCGCCTGCGACTACCGCTATCTCTACTTCACCGACCTGGCGGCCATCACCGGCCTGATCTACGCCGCAGTGGACCCGCCCTTGCGGCGCAGGCGCTAGCCGATTTTCCGGAAGACCGTCGCCACGGCGTCGCTGGGCAGCAGGCGGGCCAGGGGGTAGGTGGCCAGCGCGAAGGCGTAGCTGGCCAGCGCCGTGATCGGCGAGGTGTTGCGCGCCGCGCAGATGCGGGACCACAGGCCCTGGAGCTCGATGGTGGCGAGCGGCGTCACCGCCACGGGCTCGAAGCCATGGCGGGCGGCGGCCATTCGCAACTGGTGCGGCGTGAAATACCAGACGTGGGGCGAGGGCAGGCCGCGCTGCCACAGCCGGTCGTAGGGGCCGCTGATCCCCAGCCGGTCGAGGATCGCGGCGGTGCGGAAGAAGAAGCCGCGCTGGTCGGGACAGTTGAGGCAAAGGAGCCCGCCGGGCTTCAGGTGGCGCGCGGAGGCCGCCAGCGCCCCCGTCAGGTCGGGAATGTGCTCCAGCACGTCGTTGAAGACGATGATGTCGAAGGCCTCGTCGGGGCCCAGAACGTCGGGGAAATAGCCGTGGCGCGCGCCGGCCGCGCTGGAGGTGTTGGCGTCGGGCTCGATGCCTTCCACGGTCAGCCCCGCCGCGCGGGCCTGGGCCAGGAGGAAGCCGGGCCCGCTGCCGACGTCCAGCAGGGTCGGGCCGGGCGGCTTCAGGTCCCGCAGGGTGGCCAGCAGGGTCTCGTTGTTGCGGCGGCGCAGCTGGTCGAGGCCGGCGGCCCGGGCCGCCTCGTCGATGCCCGCGTCTGTGGCCTGGTCGGGGATCGCCACCTTGAAGTCGGCGCTCAGCACGCCCCACTCGTCGCAGCGGAACAGCCAGTCGTGGCGATAGCGCTGGGCAGCCTCGCCACAGACCTGACAGGGAACGATCATCCCTGGCCGCATAGCAGGCGCCATGGCGGCGAACAACCGAGCGCCGGTCAGCCGAAGCGGGCTTCCCAGGCGAGCGCCACCTCAAGACGGGGGCCGCGCGCGGCGATGAAGCGGTAGAGGGAAAGCTGGCGGCCGAAGCCGAAACTTCTGATCTGGACGTCGTCGAACAAGGCCCGCAGCAGGGTCTCGATCTCGAGGGCGTCGTTGACGTGTTCGTGGGCCATCATCAACCCGTAGTCGAGGCCATGGCGCAGGCGGAATTCCAGGCCGGTGGTGGCCATCCACCCGAGCTTCCAGAGGAACCCACCCTCGCTGGGGATGGCCGCGCGGATCGCCCCGCCGGGATTGAGCCGCCGCGCCGCCTGGGCCAGGACCAGGGGCAGGTCGCAGATGTGTTCCAGGGCCGCGACGCTGGTGATCCGGTCATAGGTCCGCCCGTCGGGGAGGTCGCGGATGTCGGCGAAGACGTCGCGGACCCGTGCGCGTTCCGGCCTGTCGCGGAACAGGTCCTGGAAGGGCTCGACGATGTCGTAGGCGTTTGAGGCCGGTTCATAGGCGAGCTGGTTCAAGGTGCCGGCCCCGAGCTCCAGGGTGGCTGCGGGCTGGCCCATCATGACGTCGGCGGCGACCTGGCGGTGCAGCCAGCGTTCCAGCCGCTGGGACAGCGAGGCGGCGGGCGTCGCGCCGGCGCGGTTCTCGAGATATTGCCGGGTGTAGATGGCCTGCAGCCTGGGCGGCAGGGTCGGACGAGTCTTGGGGAATCGCGCGAGCAGGTCCGTCGCGCCGCCTCCCCCGCCTTCGCTCATCCGCCAGATCCTCCGACGCGCCCTTGCGCGCGGCGCACCATAAGCAAGCCGCCGCGTCGCGCCACGCGCCTTTTGCCGCTTTCCAAGGCGAAGGGGGCCTTTTACCAAGGACGCCATGCGGCGGTGCGGGGACAGGCCTTGAGCGAAGCGATCGGCAGACGGCCGGAAAGCGCGCCCGCGAAGGCGTTTCGATGGGTGCTGGCGGCGGGCCTGCTGATCATCCTGGCCGCCAACCTCCCCGGCCAGATGACGCTGGATTCGGTCTTTGCCCTGGTGGAGGCCCGCACCGGCGTGCGCCAGACCTGGGCGCCGGCGGTGTCGTCGTGGCTGATGAAGCCGTTCGACGGCCTGGTGGCGGGGACGGGGCTCTACGTCACGGCGTCCGCGGCCCTGCTGTTCTTCAGCCTGATGTCGCTGGCGCGGCTGCGCGGGCGGGCGAACTGGGGCGCGGTGATCCTGGCGGCGGCGGCCATCGCCACGCCGCAGTTGCTGCTCTACCAGGGCATCGTCTGGCGCGACGTGATCTTCGCCAATCTGACGATCGCGGGCTTCATCTTCCTGGCGCACGCGGCCAAGGCCTGGCGCAGCAAGCCGATCCTGCCGCTGGCCGGCGCGCTGGTCTGCCTGGGACTGGCCGCCCTGGTGCGTCAGAACGGGCTGATCCTGGCTGTCGCGGCGGCGGCGGGTCTCGCCTGGACGGCGCGCGGCGGCGGACGGCGCGGCATGCTGGCCTGGGGCCTCGGATCCCTGGCGGCCGCCGGCCTGCTGGCCTTCGCGGTCAACCACCTGTCGCAGCCGCCCATCGCCTCTACGACCCTTCGGGTCAACGCCACGACGCTGATCCTCGAGCACTACGACGTCATCGGCGCCAAGGCGCACCGTCCGAAGCTGAAGATGAAGGAGATAGGCAAGGTCGATCCGGCCGCCCGGACCCTGCTGGAAGCCAAGGCGGCGGAAGTTTATTCGCCGGCGCGCGTCGACACGCTCGACCGTGACGAGACCTTCCGCCGGACGCTGTGGCACGTGCCCGACGCGGCGATGCATGCCCAGTGGCGCGAAGTGATCTGGGCCTCGCCGGCCGCCTATCTGAAGCATCGCGCCGACGTCTTCCGCTGGACTTTCCTGACGCCCGACCTGGCGCAGTGCCTGCCGGCCACGGTGGGCGTCGAGGGACCGGCGGCCATGCTGAAGGAGCTCAACGTCCAAACGGGCATCGATCCCCAGGACCGGGCGCTCGGCGACTACGCCAGGCGGTTCTACGGCACGCCGGTCTATTCGCACCTGACCTGGGCGGTGGTCGCGGTGGGCATGATCGCGCTGCTGCTGCGACGCCACGATCCGGCCGACGGGATCGTCATCGCCCTGTTGATCGGGACCCTGGGTTTCGTGGCCAGTTTCGCGGTGATCTCGGTGGCCTGCGACTACCGCTATCTCTACCTGCTGGACCTGGCGGCCATGGTCAGCCTGATCTACGTCGCCCTCGATCCGCCGGGGCGGCGCAAAGCCTAGAGCTTGCCGATTTCCCGCAGCCGACTGGCGTAGCGGGCGCCGGTGGCGACGACGGAATAGTTGGTCCGGATGTGGTCGCGGGCCCGCCCGCCCATGGCCCGCGCGGCCTTGGGGTCGTCCAGCAGTTGCTCGATCAGCTGAGATGCGTGGATGGGCGAGGCCTCGGCCCACACCTGACCGTCGCCTTGCGGATAGGCGCCCGGCGCGACGGGGACCATTTCATAGTCCACCAGCAGGCTGGTTCCCGGGGCCATGAAATCGACGTTGCCGGAATAGCCGGTGGCGATGGCCGGACGGCCCATGGCCATGGCCTCGGCCATGCCGCGTCCGAAGCCTTCCGAGCGGTGCAGGGAAACGAAGACGTCGCAGACCCGGACCAGGTTCTTGATCTCGTTGTCGGAGAGGTCGCCGTAGATGGCCTGGGCGCGAGGGGCGAGCGCCGCCAGCCTGGCCTCGAAGGCCGCTTGCGCGGGATCGGCCTCCTGGCCGCCACGCGACTTGATCACGCAGTGGATGTGGGCGTCCGGCCGGCGGGCGGCCAGTTGCTCGAAGGCGTCCAGAACCGCCCCGGGGTTCTTGCGCTCAGCGAAAGAGGAGAGGTCGAAGAAGAACAGCACCACGAAGGCTTCTTCGGGGATGCCGAAGTGGCGTCGGCCCAGGAAGGCCGAGAGCTTCAGGTCGACGGCCAGCGGCATGGTGACGACGGGTTTCGACACCGCGCCGGCGATGGCCTCGCGGATGAATTCCGAGGGCGCCCAGACCTCGTCAAACCGCTCCAGCACCCTGGCCCAGGCGGCCGGATAGCGGGCCAGCTCCCAGGCGGGATAGATGATGTTGTAGCCGCCCTCGAAGGCCTTGCGGCCGACCGCGTCGATGACCCGGGCCGCCTCGTCGCCGTTGACGCAGAAGAGGTTCACCCCCGGGCCGATGGCTTCGGTCAGGTAGGGACGGAAGTCGCGGTCGATGTCGGGATCGATCTCGCCGTTGTCCAGCGCGACGTCCACCAGGGCGGGCGTGACGCCGCCGGCCTGGAGGGCGCGAAGGGTTGAGCGCGCGTGCTCGCCCATGCCGATGGGCCGGAACGGATAGCCGACCACCGTGACGCCCGGGCCCGCCATCAGGGCTCCAGCAGGTCGGCGTCGGCGGCGTTGGCGATCGCCTCCAGCCAGCCGTGGCCGAAGCGCAGGTCGGGGCTGAGCGCCGCCCCGCCCATCCAGTCGTTCCAGGCATGGACGAAGATCAGCCGCCGCTCGGGCGGGCGAAGGGCGAGGTCGTCGGCCGCCGCCTCCAGCCAGGCCTGCAGGGCGCCCGGGCAGGCGCCTTGCCACACGGTGGGCGCATCCTGCGAGACCGGGGTGGTGTCGCGACCGGCGACAACCAGGGGAAATTCCGCCTCGGCCAGGGGCTGGGCGATGCGTTCGCGGACGATGGCGGCGTGGTCGTGGACGAGGCCACGGAAGTTCGGGTTGATCACCGCGCCAGGCGGCCCTTCGGGCGCGCGGGCCGGCGGCTCGGCGAGGTAGGCGTCGAAACCGGCGCTGGCCGCCCCGCCACGCTGGACAAAGAAGAGGCCGCCGATCGCGGTGGCGGCCAGCCGCCAGGCGGGAAGGTCGGCGGCGGGCGGCAGCAGGACGACCTGGCGCCCGTCCACGCGAATGGCCTGAGGCGAAGCCAGGGTAGCCGCCAGGGCCTTCACGGCCAGCGGGGCGGGCCCGCCGCCGGTCCAGGCGAGGCAGAAGGGGAAGGCTGGCGCGCGGGGCGCGCAGATCGCCTCGGCGGCCTGAGCGTCGGCGACCTCGTGACAGAAGCCGAAGAGGCCGTAGCGCTCGGCCAGGGCCACGTCGCGCGCCAGCGCCGCGCCCGGGTCGGTGAAGCCGTCGGCGGGCAGCCTGGGTTGAAGCTGACCGCGATAGCTGGGCAGGGCGGCCGCGACCGCCAGCCAGTCCGGCGTGGAGGTCTGGCGCAGCGCGATCACGCGGGCCGCCGCCGGCTCAGTCCGCGCTTCCCGGGGGCGGCGGAGCGCGGCGTAGGCGGCGGCGCCGTAGGCCTCGGTGTCTGCCGTCGTGGCGCGGCGCAGATCCGCGAACAGGGTTTCGGCTGAGACGATCTGGCCGGCCGGGGCGGTGTTGGCGGGGCGGGCCGTGCGGTTTCGGGTCCAGTGGTCAAGCGCGCTCAGCGCCGAGGTCGCCGCATCCGGGTTTGCGATGAAATAGCCCGCCTCGTCGAAGTCAGGGGCGGGCGACCAGCCTTCGAAGGCGCCGTGCGTCAGGTAGTGGCGCAAGGGATCGGCGCGGGCCGAGGGATCGCCGCCGGCCTGGGCCAGGTAATGGGCCGGGTTGAACTGCGGATTGGGGCTCTTGAGCTCCCGCGCGCCGCCGGCCTGGTAGTCGCTAAGCGCATCGCCCCCGCGCAGGCGGCCCCGGACCAGCCCGGCGTACCAGCGCGCGTCGAACAGCGGATGCGGGTCCAGGCCCTGGGCCGCACCGAGGGTCACATAGTGCAGCAGGGGCGCGATCCCGGCGGCGCGGGCGTCAGGGTTGCGCTCCAGATACCATTCGCCGGCGAACAAGGGATGCGGCTCCAGACCCTCGCGCCAGCCGGTCCGCAGGTAGTGGATGAGCGGATTTTCGCCCGAGGCGGCGAGGCCGGCCGACTGGCCGACGTAGTAGCGGCTGTCGAACAACGGGTGCGGATCGACGCCCTCGGCGGCGCCTTCGAAGAGATAGTCGCCTAAGGCCGTCAGCCGGCGCTGGGACATGCGCGCGCCGTGGCGGACGCGGTAGGCGGGGGCCCTGAACAGCGGATGCGGGCTGAGGTTTTCGCCGTCTCCCACCACCAGATAGTGCGCCAGCGGCGCCCATCGGCTCCCGGTCAGGCCGCTCGCCTGGGCGAGGTACCAGCTCTGATCGAAGAGGGCGCGGGGCTGGACGCCCGGATTGGGACCCGCGGAGACATAGGCCCGCAGGGTCGAGGTGGCGCCCGGGATGGACCCCAGGCTCCGGTCCAGGGTCTCGTCCCAGAGTTTCGAGCCGGCCAGCAGCAGCATCCGCCCCGGCGCCTTGGCGCGGGCGAGAAAGCGGGCGAAGCGCACGGAGGCATGACCGGCGCCCGAGCCGACGGCGTGGTAACGCCTGCGGTTGGCGGCCTGCCAGCGGGTCCAGCGGTCCTCGGCGACCCAGGCTCGCTCCGCCTGGGCGGCGCGGCGGGCTTCGATCAGGGCGGCGGGGTCGATGGTTTGCGGCACGGGCGGATCGGTCCCGCAGTCAGCCGTCGGCCAGGATCTGGTCGAGATGGCCCATGGCCTCGGCGCTTTCGCGGCGCAGGACGTCGATCTCGGCTTCCAGGGCGCGGACATGGCCCTTGTGGGCCGCGAGGATCGCCTGTTTTTCACGGGCGCTCTCAGCACGCTCGAACGCCAGCCGCTGGCGCAGGTCGAGGAGTTCGGCGCGGGCCGCGTCCAGATCGCGGGTGACGGGCGAGACCAGGACGCCGACGTCCGCCCGGCGCTGCGCCAGTTCGGCGGCTGCGGCCTCCAGCGGCGCGGCGGATGGCGTCTTGCCCTTTGCGGCGGCCTCGAACCAGGCCAGCACCTGGGCGGTCAGCTCGCCGGCCCAGCCCAACGCCTTCAGGCCTTCGCCGGCGGCGTTGTGGCTGAGATCCGGCGTCAGGAACCGGTCTATGGCTTTCCCAGCCTTTTCGGTGAGGTTCGGCAGGGACGCCCCGTGGGCCTTTTCGATCCGCGCGACCTCGCCCCGCCAATCGGCCAGCAGGCCGTCGTAGCTGACGAAGGCGCGCGGCAGGTCGCGGCTATAGGCCTCGGCCGCCAGCATGTAGGCGCTCCACAGGAGCACGGATTTCTCGGGCGCGAAGCCGTTGCGCCGGGCCAGGGAGCCGGCCACCGCCAGGGGGTGGCGAACCGGGATCACGCAGCGGGCGGCGACGTCCAGGTCGGCCAGAACGGTCTTCCAGAACGGCATGAGGACGGTGACCCGGGGGTCCTTCAGCAAGGGAAAGCGGCTCTGGCCGAATTCTTCCTCGAAAAGGGCCTCGGCCCTGTTGAGCCAGCCGCGTTCGGTCTTGCGGGGCAGGGGCCGGTAGGGGAATGCGAAGACGTCGTCCCAGGCCGCGCCCGCCGCCCGCAGCCGCCCGTCGTTGAGGATGGCGACCTTCCAGGGCTCGAAGTAGCCCTTGGCGTTGTGCTCGTCGCCGGCCATGACATTGGCCGGCAGCGAAGCGCCGGCGAGCGCCAGGACCTGGGTCACCGCCGAGGTGCCCGAGCGGTGCATCCCCAGGACCAGATAGGCCGTGCGTTCGGTGGCTGTGGCGGCGGTCATCGCGGGTTCCGGCGGCGTTCGCCCTGGCTGTACGGTCGCAAGCGGCGCCTCGCAAGGCCCGGGCGCCGGTTGATCGCTGGCGCCTTTCGTTGCACACACCCTCCTGCTCGCACAGGAATTCACGCCGCATGGCCGCCACGGCGCTTGCTGACGACGTCCACAGGATCCTCTCGACGGCCCTCGACGGGGCCTTCTATCGGGCGGTCAATCCGGACCTGGCGGACGCCGGCGTCGATCCGATCCGGCACTATGCCGAGACCGGCTGGCGCGAGGGCCGCGACCCTGCGCCATGGTTCTCGACCCAGGCCTATCTGAAGGCCAACCCGGATGTGGCCAAGGCCGGCTGGAATCCGCTGCACCACTATCTGACGCAGGGCCGCCGGCAGGGCCGTGAGATCGCGCCGGCCGCCACGGCGGCGGCCTATCTGCTCAGCCGCGCGCGCCGCACCATCGACACCGGCTGGACCTTCGAGTCCCTGACGGGCGCAGCCTCTGCAGACGCCGTGGCCGACGAGGCCGAGACGGCGCTTCGCCAGCGCGCCCTGGCCGCCACGGAATTCGACGCCGCGTTCTACGCCAGCGCCAATGTCGACGTCGTCGGCGCGGGCTTCGATCCCCTCGACCATTTCCTGTCCAGCGGGTGGCGCGAGGGGCGTGATCCGACGCCGACCTTCTCGGTGCGCGACTACCTGGAGACCTATCCCGACATCGCCCAGGCGGGCGTCAATCCCTTCGTCCACTTCCTGGAGACCGGCCGGGCCGAGGGGCGGATCGCGCGCAACGAACTTGGATTCCGCTACGAGATCATCAAGCGGCTGCGGCCGCTGGACGAGCGGGTCGCGGCGGTGGCCAGGGCCTCGGCGCGGCTGAAGCCGGGCGCGGCGGCGGACCTGGCGCAGGGGCTTGCGGGATCGCGGACCGGCCTGGCCGACCTGCACGTCACCTTCAGCCACGACGACTACACGACCAATACCGGCGGGGTGCAGCTTTGCCTGCAGCGCGAAGGCGCGCGCATCGCTGCCTTGGGCCGCGACCACCTGCATCTCTATCCGGCCAAGCCGTGGCCGGTGGTCCGCGTGGCGGAGGAGAAGGGCCCGCTGGGCTTGGTGCTGAACGGCGCGAGCCTGGGCGTCTTCGCGCCGTCGGTGATCGCCAGGGCGCTGGGCAAGGCCGCCTCGGGTGTGAAGCCCGGCCAGCGCAGCTTCGCCATGCACAGCCTGCTCGGCCACAGCGCGGACGAGACCGCCGACATCCTGGGCGCCGCGGGCCTCAGCGCGGGCTATTTCTGGCTGCATGATTTCGCCAGCCTGTGCGCCGGCTTCCACCTGCTGCGCAACGACGTGGAGGACTGCGCCGCCCCGCCGCCGCAGAGCCCGGCCTGCGGTATCTGTGTTTACGGCCCCTGGCGGGCGCGGCATCTGGCTGAGCACCAGCGGCTGTTCGAACGGCTCTCCTTGACGGTGGTCAGCCCGTCGCAGCCGACGCTGGACCTGTGGAAGGCAAGCTGGAGTTTCCCCAACGCCGGTGAGGTGGTCCTGCCGCACGCCACCCTCGTGGATCGTGGTCCGGCGCCCCGGGCAGCCGCCGAGCGTCCGCTTCGGATCGCGTTCCCGGCCATGCCGGTCGCCCACAAGGGCTGGGAGGTGTTCCGCGACCTGGTCCAGCGGTTCGGCGACGATCCGCGCTATGAATTCCTGCACCTGGGCGGCCGCACGCCGGGCGGCCTGCCGGTCGCCTTCCACCAGGTGGTGGTCACCGACGATGCGCCGCGCGCCATGCAGGACGCGATCGAAAGCCTGGAGGTGGACGCTGTGCTGGTCTGGCCCCTCTGCCGCGAGACCTTTTCCTTCACCGCCTATGAGGCCGTGGCGGCCGGGGCGGCGGTGATCACCAATCCCGACAGCGGCAATGTCGCGGCCTTTGTCGAGACCACCGGACACGGGCGGGTCGTGGCGGACGAAGACGCCCTGGCCGCGGCCTTCGCGAGCGGCGCCATCGGCGACCTGGCCCGCGCCCGGCGCAAGCCGCGGCTCTACGACCTCAAGTTCAGCGGCCTGACCGTCGACCTGCTTGGGCGCGCCGCCCCGGCCAAGGCCCGGAGGGCGCGGGCGTGAACGTGCTCTGCTATTCCAGCTTCACCTTCTCCTACCTGAACCGCGCACGGGTGCTGTTTCAGACGGTGCGGCGCTTTCACCCCACATGGGAGCTGGTGGCACTGATCACCGACCGGCCGCCGGAGGGATTCGCCTTCGATCCGGCCGATGAGCCCTTCGACCGCGTCGTGTGGGCCGAGGACCTGGGTATCCCCGACTACACGGGCTGGCTTTTCAAGCACGACGTGGTCGAGGTGTGCACGGCGGTTAAGGGCCCCTTCATCCACCAGGCCTGCGCCTCAGGCGCCGACGCGGTGATCTACCTCGACCCCGACACCGCCCTGTTCGGCAGCCTCGATCCGCTGGAAGCCTGGCTGGAAACCAGCGACATCCTGCTGACCCCGCACCTTATCGACCCCAACGACCATCCCGCGGCCATCGAGGACAACGACCTGTCGGCCTCGCGCACCGGCATCTTCAACCTGGGCTTCGTGGCGATCCGCACAACGGGTGAGGGCGCGCGGTTCGCCAAATGGTGGAACGACCGGCTGCTGGACTGGTGCTACGACGACATGCCGGCTGGCCTCTTCGTGGACCAGCGGTGGTGCGACCACGTCCCGGCGCTGTTCGACAAGGTCAAGGTTGTCCGCGATCCCGGCTACAACGTGGCCAGCTGGAACCTCAGCACGCGCACGCTTGCGGTGCGCAAGGACGGGGCGATCACCGTCAACGGCGAGCCCCTGCGCTTTTGGCACTTCACCAAGCTGGGCCCGCTGGGCGACACCATGACCAAGCGCTACGCCGGGACCAATTTCCCGGTCTACGAAATCTGGCGCTGGTACAAGGAGCAGGTTGAGGCGGTGACCGACGCGGCCATCCCGGAGCGCTATTGGGCCCACCAGGCCTATGCCGACGGCGAGGCGATCCCCAAGGCGCACCGGGTCCTCTACCGCCAGCGCGAGGACCTGCAGGCGGCTTTTCCCGACCCGTTCCTGGCCGGTCCCGGCAGCTATCGCGAGTGGGTTGCGGCCCACGGCTGATCGCGGCCTGCCTTGACAGGCCGGGGCCTGCGCCTGAGACAACCTGCACAACACCTCCGGAGGGGCCGCTTGACGTCGCGGTCTGAGACTTGGCCAGCACCGACGCCCAACCGCTTTCCGCGAAGCCCGCCCTGACCGGCGTGGGCGCCAAGGCCCAGCAGGCCGCGCACCGGGCCGCGGGCCTGCGCGCCGATATCGGCCACTTGCAGGCGCTCGCCCACCAGGCCCAGGTCACCGAGGCCCTGACCCGCGCGGAACTCACCGAGGCGCTGAGCGAGGCCCTGATCGGCCGCGCCGAGGCCCTGCGACGGGCCGCCAGCCAGACCGCGGAGCGTTATTTCGCCGAGGCCCGGCCCAGGGGCCTGCGCCGCCGGGCGCGGATCGACCGGGGGCTGGACAGGCTGCTGCTGCGGCTGGGCCAGCCGGGCCGGGTGCGGCTGATCGCCCACGCCGGGGTCTGGGCCAACGACGACCTAGCGGCGATCGGCGATTATGTGCGTCGCGGCGCGGACCCGACCGCCCAACCCGACGCATTGTTCGACCAGGCCTGGCATCTGGCCGCCTATCCCGCCGTCGCCGCGTCCGGCCTGCCGCCGCTGGTTCACTACCTGGTCTGGGGCGCCAGCGCCGGCCACAGCCCGCACCCGCTGTTCGATCCGGCCTGGTACGCCAAGTCCAACGCCTCGGACCTGCGTGGCTCGGGCGTCTCGCCCCTGGAGCATTTCGCCAGGCTGGGCTGGACGCGGGGCCGCGACCCGCATCCGCTGTTCGACCTGGGGCACTACCTCGGCCAGGGCCCCGACCTCGTGGGCGGTGAAGATCCGGTCAGCCACTATGTCCGCACCGGTTGGCGCCAGGGCCTTTCGCCGAGCCCGCTGTTCGACGCCGCCTGGTACCGCCGCCAGATGCCGCGCCTGGCCGCGGAGATCGCTCCACTCATCCACTACGTCACCGCAGGCTGGCGTGAGGGGCTTTCGCCGAGCCCGCTGTTCGACCCCGCCTGGTACCTGGAGCAGTATCCCGACGTGGCCGAGGCGGGGTTCGAGCCCCTGGCCCATTTCCTGGCCGGCGGCGCCGCGGAGGGCCGCAGTCCCGGGCCCTGGTTCGACCTACCGCACTATGTGGCGGCGCGCGGAGACGCCCTCGACCCGGCGGTCAACCCGCTGGTCGACTATCTGCAGGGCGGCGCCTGGGCGATCTCCGAGCCGCGACCCGGCTTCCCGACTGCGGCCTACCTGGCGGCCAATCCCGAGTTGGTGCGTGAGGGGCTGACGCCGTTGGAGCACTGGGCGCACAAGGCGACGAACTAGGCGAGCGCGTGGGCGGTGACGCCCAGGGCGGTGAGCTGGCGCCAGATCTCGGCGTAGTAGTCGGGCGTGTAGTGGAAGGGGCTGAGGCCCCAGGGGTGGTCCGGGTCGGCCACCCGCAAGCCCGGGGCCTCGACGATGGCCAGGGGCGGCGCCAGGGCGCGGAACTGGTCTTCGTAGCGACGCAAAAGGGCGTTGTGGGCAGCGGGGTCCGTCGGGCGGCCGGGCAGGATTTCGACACCCTCGAGCGGCCGGTCGCCAGCGGCGGACCGGCGCACATCGGCCCACTGGGCGGCGTGCAGGATCAGGGTGGCGTCCTTGAGCGGCGTGGCGCGGATCAGCGCCGCCATCTGGCCCGCCGCCTCGCGCCACAGCCGGTCGCAGGCCGGCGACAGGCGCGGCACGTCGCGGGCGCCCCGAAACGCCCGCTGGCTGAGGTAGCCGCTGGTCTCCAGTTCCCAGCTGCGGGTGGCCAGGGCGTCGCCGGCCGACACCAGGTCGAACCGCTCGTCGATGAAGTCGAAGATCAGGTGGGTGGGACGAAACGCCACAAGCTCGGCGATCGCGGTCTTGGTCAGGTCAGCCACCACGGCACGGTGGGGCATGGGTTTCAGGTCGCCGGGCGGCGTCCGCGCTGGTCGGAACCCCGCCACGGGCGGGGCGAACAGACTGGGGAGGCTGGTGCGGCAAATGTACAACAGGCCTGCGCCGGTTTCGCCACTTAACCGCCACACATCGCGGGTTATGCAGCTGCCGACAATGGCGACCCTGGACATCAACGCTCCGCCTTGCGGCCGCGCCGGACTTCGTGCGCTCCGCACATCTAGCATGGGCGGGGCGACGCGGCAGGGGGCGGCATTGACATGACGAGGGGCGCCAAGCATCTCTCCGCCGGCTCCGGGCGTTCCGGGCGGGAAACTGCGTGGCTGTCAGACGCCCCGCAGCGTTCACCCTTTTTGGCCAAGTCGGGGTCTATCCTGACGGCACGAACGAACGGCACGGCTCGGCGCGCATGAAGATTTTTAGCTTCCTCTACAACCAGCCCGACAACGTGCTGACCCATGCCCTGAACGAGGGTCGGCGGCCATTCGCCTGGGCGGCGGCGTTCAGCTTCTTCTCCAACCTCCTCTACCTGGCCCTGCCGCTCTACACCTACCAGATCTACGGACGGGTGCTGATCAGCCAGAGCGTGCCGACCCTCGTCGTGCTGACCCTGGTCACCATGTTCGTCTTCGTGGTGTCGAGCGCCATCGACAGCGTACGTGCCGAAATCCTGATCAATTACGGGGTCTTGCTGGATCAGCGTGTCTCCGGCCGGGTGTTCAACGCGATGTTCGACGACTCGGTGCGCGGCGGTAGCGGCGCGCGGTCTCAGGCCATGCGCGACCTCGATACCTTCCGCCAGTCGCTGACCGGCATCGCCGCGGCCGCCTTCTTCGACGTGCCCTGGATCCCGGTGTTCCTGATCGTGCTCTACATCATCGATCCGATGGTCGGCATCGTCACCACGGTGGGCGCCATCGCCCTCTTCGGCTTGGCGCTGTGGCAGGAGCGAGTGATTCGGGGATCGTCGCGGGAAGCCAGCGACGCGGGGCTGAAAAGTTACGCCTTCACCGAGACGGCGATGCGCAACGCCGAGGTGGTCCGCGCCATGGGCATGCTGCCGACGCTGGGCAACGCCTGGGCCAAGCACCGCCAGGTGACCATCGAGCGCGGTGCGGTGACCTCCGAGAAATCCAATAACTTCACCAACGCCATCAAGGCGGTGCGGATGGCCATCCAGGTGCTGATCATCGCGGTCGGCGCCTACCTGATCGTCAAGGGTAAGATTCACCAGGGCCTGCTGTTCGCCAACATGATCCTGGCCAGCCGCGCCCTCCAGCCCATCGAAAAGATCGTCGGATCCTGGGAGCCGCTGAACGCCATGGCCCGCGCCCACGGCCGGCTGATGACCCTGCTGGCCCAGGCCGAGCCGACGCCGCCGGCCACCGCCCTGCCCAGGCCCCGGGGCCGACTCACCGCGGAGAACATCAACTACGCCCCGCCTGGCGCCACGCGCCTGCTGCTTAACAACATCAACTTCGCCCTCGAGGCCGGGGAGATGATGGGGGTCATCGGACCCTCGGGAGCGGGCAAGTCGACCCTGGCGCGCGTGCTGATGGGCATCTGGCGGCCCAACAACGGCGTGGTCCGCCTGGACGGCGCCGACGTGTTCGGCTGGGACCGCAAGGATCTCGGCCAATATGTGGGGTACCTGCCGCAAGACACCGAGCTGTTCGCCGGCAGCATCCGCAACAACATCGCCCGCTTCCGCGACGACGTGACAGACGAGGCGGTGATCCGCGCCGCCCAGCTGGCCGGGGTGCACGACCTGATCCTCAAGATGCCGCGCGGCTATGAGACCGACGTCGGCGAGGGCGGCCTGACGCTTTCCGCCGGCCAGCGGCAACGGGTGGGCCTGGCGCGCGCTATGCTCAACGATCCGGCGTTCATCGTCCTCGACGAGCCGAACGCCAGCCTGGACGCCGAGGGCGAGGAGGCGCTGATGAAGGCGCTCGACAGCATGAAGGCCAACGGGGCGACCGTGGTGATCATCTCCCACAAGCCCAGCATCTTCCGGGCCGCCGACAAGATGCTGGTCCTGCGCGAGGGCCGAATCGAACTGTTCGGTCCGCGCGACCAGGTCATGGCGCGCCTGATGAAGCCCACCGAGGTCCGCGTGGTGGAGGCCGGCCGATGAAACTGGACCTGACGCCCGTCCGATCGAGCTATGTCGCGCCGGATTTCGGCAGCAACGATCGGCTGCCGGTCGACCCGGCGCTGAAGCAGCGGATACGCCGGCCGGCGATCGTCGGCGCCCTGATCGTGGGCGTCCTGGTGATTGGCCTGGGCCTGTGGGCCGCGCTCAGCCCGCTGAGCACCGGGATCACCGCTCCGGGCGAGGTCCGCGTCGAGTCCAACCGCAAGACGATCCGCCACAAGGAGGCTGGGACGGTCAAACAGATCCTGGTTCACGAGGGCCAGCATGTCCGGGCCGGCCAGCCGCTGATCCTGTTCAACGACGTCGAGACCCGCGCCGCGACCGACGTCTTCCAGAACCAGGTGGACAGCCTCGAGGCCCAGACGGCCCGCTACACCGCCGAGGCCACCGGCAAGCCGCTGGAATTTCCGCCGGACCTGATGGCCCGCATCGCCGACCCCAGGGTCGCGGGACTGATTCGCGACCAGGAATTCCTCTACACCACCCGCCTGCAGCTGTTCCAAAGCCAGAACTCCGTGCTGACCCAGCGGCTGGAGCAGGTCCAGACCCAGATCCAGGGCCAGCAGGCCCAGGTCGCCTCGGTCGACGAGCAGCGCCGGCTGACCGCCGAGGAAATGAGCGGCTACCAGACGCTCTACGACAAGGGCTTCGCGCCCAAGCCGCTGATCCTGCGCTACCAGCGCTCGATCGCCGATCTCGACGGCCGCAAGGGCTCGCTCCTGGCCGACATCGCCAAGCTGCGCCAGCAGATCGGCGAGACGCGCATGCAGATCGCCGCCAACAGCGACACCCGCTCCAGCCAGGCGGCTGAGGGTCTGCGCGACGCCCAGGCGCACCTGGCCGACACCCTGCCCCGGCTGACCGCGGCCAGGGCCTCCTTCGATTCCAGCGTCGTGCGCTCTCCGGCCGACGGCTATGTGTTCAACCTCACCCAGTTTACCCCCGGCGGCGTCACCGGGCCTGGCGAGGTGCTGATGGACGTGGTTCCGGCCAATGAGCCGATCCTCGTCACGGTGATGATCAAGCCCGAGGACGTGGATGACGTGCACGTGGGCATGGACGCGCGGGTGAAGTTCGTGGGCCTCAACGCCCGCTGGCACAGCCCGATGGACGCCAAGGTGGTCCTGGTGGGCGCCGACAAGAACACCAACGAGAAGTCCGGGGTGTCGTTCTACCGGGTCGATCTGAAGATCGATCCCAAGGAACTGCTGAAGCTGCGTAAGGACGCCCAGATCACGTCCGGCATGCCCGTCCAGGCCATGGTCGTGACCGGCAAGAAGACGGTCATGGGATCGCTGATTTCGCCCATCACCGACACCTTGCACGACGCGCTCCGGGATCAGTGAAAGCCGCTTGGCGGTCAACGCTAAGGTGAAGCTCTAAGCGCCTGAAGATAGGCAATTCTTGCCGGAGTCTGAATATTTGCGCCAAGCCTGCCCGGGCGCGCCCGTCGCGGGGCGTTGACCCCCGGTTTCAGCGGCCTTTTTGCTGTTGCGTATTTTGCAGGCTTCCGATAGGTCTTCCCTCGGGCTCGTTTAACCTTCGCCGCAGCCACGCTATGGCGCTTGGAATAAATGGATCGCCGGGACTGCTCCATCGGGGATGGGGGTCAGGGTGCCGGGGGTTCGTGTGACACAGACTGGAGAGATGAATGTCGACATATTTCTTTGAAACGATCACGGCGACTCAGGCGCTCGGCTTCACGGCCGCGACCGACACGCTCGTGTTCAGCAACCCGACCTCGTCGGGCAACAAGGTGTCCCTGCTGTTCAACCCGGCCACCCCGACGCTGGCCGCCACCATCACGGTGACCGACCTGACGACGGGCCGCGCGGTGATCTTCGGCTCCACCTTCGCCGGTGAAGGCGACCTGGGCCTGCCCGCGACTTCGGGCGGCATCATCTTCCCGGACGGTTCCAACCTGTACGTGGGTACGGCGGCCGGCGACGCGCCGACGACGCCGAACACCGCCAACAACGACGGCTCCTTCGGCGGCGACGGCGATGACACCCTGAACGGCGCGAACGGCAACGACCTGATCCAGGGCAATGCCGGCAATGACACGCTCTCGGGCGGCGCCGACACGACCGGCGCGACCACCGACGGCAACGACACGCTGTACGGCGGCAAGGGCAACGACTCCATCGCCGCTGGCGGCGGGTCCAACACCGTCAACGGCAACCTGGGCGACGACACGATCACCTCGTTCGCCACGGGCACCGGGGTCAACGTCCTGCTGGGCGGCCAAGGCAACGACGTTGTCGCCGGCGGCAACGGCAATGACATCCTGAACGGCAACCTCGGCAACGACTCCATCACGGCCGGCACCGGCGCCAACACCGTCTCGGGCGAAGCTGGCGACGACACGATCGCGGCCGGCACCGGCAAGAACACCATCGACGGCGGCGACGGCAACGACACCGTTGTGGCCGGCGCGGGCAGCGACACGATCGTTGGCGGCAACGGCAACGACAACATCTCCGGCGGCGCCGGCGGTGCGACCTCGCTGGAAAGCTTCCAAGGCAACGCCGGCGACGACACGATCGCCAGCTCGTCCACGGGCTCCGTCACCATCCTCGGCGGCCAGGGCGACGACCAGATCACGGGCGCCAACGGGGTCAACCTCCTCAACGGCAACCTCGGCAACGACACGATCACGTCGGGCACCAACAACGACACCCTCAAGGGTGAAGATGGCAACGACCAGATCACTGGCGGCGGCGGCACCGACAACATCGACGCCGGCACCGGCAACGACAGCGTCGTGTCCGGCGCGGGCAACGACTTGATCCTGGGCGGCGACGGCAACGACACCATCAGCGACACCGGTGGTGCGAACGTGATCGATGCCGGCACCGGCAACGACAGCGTCAGTGACTCGGGCGACACCAACAGCCAGACCATCTTCGGCGGCGACGGCAACGACACTATCGCGGCGGCCGGCGGCGGCGCCAATGTCCTCTCGGGCGGCCTTGGCAACGACAACATGACGGCGGGCGCCGGTAAGGACAGCATCACGGCGGGTGACGGCAACGACACCATCGACGCGGGCGCTGCCAACGACACCATCGACGCTGGGGCCGGCAACGACACCATCGTCGGCGGCGCCAACAACGACACGATCCAAGCCGGCGACGGCAACGATACGGTCAATGGTGGCACGGGCACCGACTTCCTGAACGGCGGGGCCGGCAACGACCTCTTCCAGTTCGCGAGCGGAAACTCCGGTGTTGTGGCTGGGTCTCTCGACCAGATCCAAGACTGGAACGGCGGCGTGTCCGGCGCTCTGGTCGACAAGATCGACTTCGTCGGCGTGGGGGCTGGCACCGCCAGCAACTATCTGGAACTCAGCGCCGCCGATTACGCTGCGGCGCAGACGCTGGCGAACGCTCAGATCGCCGGTACTGTGGTGACCTACGTGGCCGTCCAAATCGGCGGTGACGTGGTTGTCTTTGCCGACACGGCTGGCGACCAGGGTTCGGCCGAAGACGCGGTCGTCCTGGTCGGCAAGACTCTCGCCGACATCGACTTCTCGAACATCGTCTAAGACCCCGGTCTTCGGACGAAGGTTTAGGGCCGCCCCTCGGGGCGGCCCTTTTCTTTTGGGGTTTGCCCGGCCGCTGGGCTCGCGTAAGCGCAAGGCCAATGCAGAACGCCGCGATTTTTCTTCACCCGGACGCCTTCGACACCACGACAGGCCGGCTCATGGGGCGTCACGCCGCCGGCGAAAGCTTCCTGCGCGGCTACCTCCGCCACGCCGAGGTCGAGCGCTACGATTTCTGGAACGTCTCCGGCGCCCCGCGTCAGAAGCTGGAGGCCATGGTCGCCGGCATCGGCGCCACCCGCCACCCGGTCAGATGGATCGACCGCCACGACCGCGCCGCGCTCAACGATCCGGGTGTTCTCAACCTGCCGGGCCCCTCCCTCAACCAGGAGACCTGGCTGCGCCGGCCGGTCGGCGCGCGGGCCTACGCCAGCTGCGCCATCACCCACACCACCGCCACGCCCAGGATCATGGACGCCATCGCGGGCCTGCTGATCGACCCCGTGGAGGACTATGACGCCCTGATCTGCACCTCCAGCGCCGTGCGCGCCGCCGTGGAAACCCAGCTCGACGGCATCCGGGACTATCTCACCGCCGAATTCGGGCCCCGCCGCCGTCCCGAGCCCCAGCGGGTGACCATTCCCCTGGGCGTCAACGCCGAGGACTTCACGCCCTCGGCCGACCACCGCCGCGCCTGGCGCGAGCGCCTGAACATCCCCGCCGACGCCCCCGTCGCCCTCTATGTGGGCCGGTTCAACGTCAAGGAGAAGATGAACCCCGGCCTGATGGCTGTGGCCCTGGAAAAGACCGCGGCCGCCACCGGCCAGACCATCTACTGGGTCAATTCCGGCTGGTCCGAGGACCAGGCGAACGACGACTTCATCCACCGCGAGACCCGCGCGCTCTGCCCCTCGGTCCGCTACATCGCCATCGACGGACGAGCCCCCGACGTGCGCTTCAGCATCTGGTCGGTGGCCGACTTCTTCATCAGCTTCTCAGACAATATCCAGGAAACCTTCGGCCTGACCCCGATCGAAGCCATGGCGGCGGGCCTGCCCTGCGTGGTCACCGACTGGAACGGTTACAAGGACACCGTGCGCCACGGGATCGACGGCTTCCGCGTGTCGACGCTGGCCCCGCCCCCGGGCGCCGGCGAGGACCTCTCCCAGGCCCTGGCCGCCGGCCTGATCGGCTATACCAGCTACGTCGCCGCCGCGGCTCAGCACACCGTCATCGACTATGGCGAGGCCGTCTCCGCGCTCTCCATCCTTGTCCTCAATCCGGCCTTCAGACGCCAACTGGGCGAGAACGCCAGGGCCCGCGCGCGGGAGGTCTTCGACTGGGCGGCGATCATCCCGCAATATCAGGCGCTGTGGGCCGAGATGAACGCCCGGCGGCTCGCCGCGCCCCTGGCGCCCTTCGAGCCTGCCAATCCCTTCCGGCCCGACCCCTACCGCCTCTTCGGCGGCTATCCGACCGCCCACCTGACCCCGGACTACCGCCTGGCCCTTCCGCCCGGCGTTACGCCCGCCGCTGCGACCGCCCTCCTCAGGACCAACCTTTCCGACTATGCGGCGATGAACCGGCCAACGCCGTCGGAAGTCCAGACGATCCTCACCTGGCTGTCGGAGTGCGAAGAGGGCGTGCTCGCCCGGCTTGTCGAGACCTTCCCGCCGGACCGCCGCCGCCACATCCGCAGAGGTGTCCTATGGATGGCGCGCCTGGGCGCGATCTCGATCCTTGCGCCGGCCTGAACCCAGAAACACGAAGGCCGGGCGGCAGACCTTTCGGTCGTCCACCCGGCCCATGTGACACAGCCGTTTTGGAGAGCTTGGCTGAGCCCACACCATAGCCCAAAGCCCTGTCGCGCGGAAGCGGAACACGATCACTAATGGTTCAACGGCACGGGATGGCCCGGGCGTTTCCTACAAATTCAGTTCGATCCGCCGGGACAGGGCCACCGCGCCGCCCCGGATCACCCGGACCTCCGCCCGATAGGCGCCTTTCCCCCAGCTCCCCGGGGCGCCCTTCTTACCGATCATCGAAAAATACTGGTCCTTGTCGTGGTCGAGCGGAGGTTGGCTCACCTTCGCCAGGGTCTCGCCCCTGGGTCCCACAAGGCTCAGGTCCAGAACATCGCCCTGGGCCAGGCCGATGAGCCGAAAATAGGCCACGACGGCGGGCGAGGCCTGGGTGGGCGCGGCGATCGCGCCCGTCTCCACATCCCCGGCGGCGATGGGGCGTCCGGCCCAGCCGGCGTTCAGCACCACGCCCGCCTTGTACGCCAGGTCTCGCGCCGTGGCAGGGGACCACAGCGTGCCGGCCGCCGCGCCGCATTGCCCTTCGCGCGCCGGATCCGGCGCAAAGGGATCGACGATCTTCATCGCGCGCCGCACCGTGAAGTGCAGATGGGGGAACTCTGTGTCACCGGACAGCCCGGCCTTGGCGATGGCCTGGCCGGCGGCCACGGGCTGACCGATCGCGACGCCGATGCTGCCCTTTTGCAGGTGGCAGTACTGGGTTTCCCAGCCGCCCCCGTGGTCGATCACCACGCCGTTCCCGCACTCCTTGTTGACCACCGATCCGGCCCCCGGCGCGCGGATCGAGATGTCCGGGGCGCCATCGCGCAGCCGGGAGACCTTGCCCGCCGCCGCCGCCAGCACCGCCGTCCCGGCGCCCTGCTCGGCCCGCAGGTCGAGAAGGCGGATGTCGATGCCGTTGTGCTTGTCATAGGTCCGATGGCCGCAACGGTAGTCCAGCACGCCAGGCCCGGGATCACGGTCGAGGTAGTGCTGGATCTCGCAGGTCTGGCCGATCCTGCAGGCCAGCGGCAGGACGAAGGACGGGGCCGGCGCGGGCTGGCCCCAGGCCACGGCCGTGAAGCCCGCCGTCGCGAGCCCCGCCACAATAAGACTTGCTGCAATCTTCGGGGTCATGGCCGCAAGCTCATCCCGCAACGTGGCTGCAAGACGGCAAGCTACAGGTCGGCGCCGATTTGATGAACCCACTCCCATCGGGAAGGCTTTCCGGCCAGTGGCCGCGCATCGATGCTTGTCACGCGAGTTGGAACGCGAGATTGGAGCGGACGCAGGGCCAGGAACCTTATCGATGACCGATTCCACCGCCGTTTCTTCCGGGCTTCAACCGGAGCCCCCGCTGCTCAGGAAGCCCCTGCAGGGCCCGGCTTACCGGGACTTCGTGAAGGGCGTGGTCGAGGCGAAATCGGCGCGCAATTACCTCGAGATCGGCGTCCACAACGGTTCATCCCTGGCGCTGATCGACCGTCCCGCGATCGGCGTGGATCCGGCGTTCGTCTTCGATCGCAACCCGGTCGGCCGCAAGCGTGTCCTCCATCTCTTCCAGATGGGCAGCGACGAGTTTTTCCGGGATCACGATCCCAGGGGCATATTTGGCTGCCCGGTGGACGTTGCATTCCTGGATGGCATGCATCGGTTCGAATACCTGCTGCGGGACTTCATCAACACGGAGAGAGTGTGCGATCCCAACGGGGTGATCCTGCTCGATGACTGCCTCCCGATCAGCGTTGAAATGACCGAGCGGGTCCACGCGCCGCAAAACCGGAAAGACAAGGCGATCGCGGGCTGGTGGACGGGCGATGTGTGGAAAGTGGTTTCGATCCTGCGCGAATATCGCCCGGACTTGAGGCTTACGCCCGTCGCGGTCGTTCCCACGGGCAGCATCGTCATAAGCAATCTGAATCCGGACTCCACCACGCTCTCTGACAAATATTTTGAGATTGTGGACAAGTATTTTCCGCAGACGATGTCCGACCAGAAGTTCAATGAATACTGGGCGCAAAACACCCCCGTCGCGGCCGCGGACGTCTTGGGCGATTTCGGTTTCTCGATCTACGCGCGACCCTAGTCGGCGCGTGACGGTCGACGGCGGCTAGAGGTAGTCGAACCCGACCAGGGGCTTCAGCCGCGCCTGGTCGGCGGCGTAGATGGCCCGCAGATGGTCGATGTCGTCAGTCTGCAGCCCCGCGCCATAGTCCATGGCCGCACCCTCGTGCACCCGGCGGGGTCGAGGCGCAGCCCCGGGCGGCAGGTCCAGGAACCGGCGGATCTGGGCGAGCGTCCTGCTTGGATCGGCGGCCAAATCCTCGGCGCGCAGGACCAGCAGGTGGCGGCGCGGGAAGATGGCCAGGGCGGCGTCGATCTGCTCGGCGTAATAGCCCCGCTCCACGTAGGAAAATTCCCGGTGGACGCCCCACGGCTCGGCGTCGAACAGCCGCTGGCGGCCCTGGCGGATGCACCAGGCGAAGGGCTGGCTCTCGGCGCCGCGGGCATATTCCATGCGCCAGTGCGACCAGGCTCGCTCGATCGGATCGCGCAGCAACACGATCAGCTTGATCACCAGATTGTAGGCGAAGATCCGCTCCAGCGCGCCCGGCCAATAGAGGTAGATCGGCGTCGCCTCCCCGCGGAGCCGGCCGTCCGGGGCCGGGAAGCGGGCGTGGTAGGGGGCGTAGTCCGGATGGTCCCAGTCGCGGGCATCGTCGTCGAAGAAGTGGACCTCCTTGTCGTGCGACAGGGCCAGGCCAGGTTCCTCCGACAGGTAGTCGAACAGGGCCGTGGTGCCGCCCTTCTGGACGCCGGCGACGATGAAGTTCACCCGGGGCGCATCGACCATGCCGCCCAATCTCCTGTTACGGAGCGTCTGGCAAGCCCCGCGCGCCGCCCCGGCGCCGCTTCAGGGCTTCATCGACCCTGCCGTCCGCGATAAGAGAAGCGCACGTTGCGGCCGGACGAGATCCCAGACCCATGAAAACCGTGATCCTCGCCGGCGGGCTCGGCACGCGAATATCCGAGGAAAGCCACCTGCGGCCCAAGCCGATGATCGAGATCGGCGGCCGGCCGATCCTTTGGCACATCATGAAGCTGTTCTCGCACTACGGCTTCAACGACTTCATCATCTGCCTGGGCTACAAAGGCTATGTGGTGAAGGAGTATTTCTCCAACTACGTGCTGCACAACGCAGACCTGACGGTGGACCTGGTGAAGGGCTCCATCGAATACCACGCCACCAACCATGAACCCTGGCGGGTGACCCTGGTCGACACCGGCGCGGAGACCATGACCGGCGGGCGGGTGCGGCGGATCGCCAAGTACCTGGAACCGGGCGAGCCCTTCTTCCTGACCTATGGCGACGGCGTGGCCGACGTCGACCTGGCGGCCTTGGCGGCGTTCCACAAGAGCCACGGCAAGGAGGCGACGGTGACGGCGGTCGCGCCGCCCGGCCGCTACGGCGCGCTGGCCATCGAGAACAACCTCGTGGAGCGATTCATCGAGAAGCCGGCTGGCGACAATGGCCTGATCAACGGCGGCTTTTTCGTCCTGAATCCCAGCGTCGTCGGCCGCATCGCCGGCGATGAAACCAGTTTCGAACAGGCGCCGCTTGAGGGCCTGGCCGCCGACGGCCAGCTCGCCGCCTTTCGCCACGATGGCTTCTGGGCGGCCATGGACACGCTTCGCGACAAGAACCAGCTCGAGGCGCTTTGGGCGTCCGGCGAGGCGCCGTGGCGGCGCTAGATCGGACGTTCTGGGCGGGGAAGCGGGTTCTGCTGACCGGCCACACGGGCTTCAAGGGCTCCTGGGCGGCGATCTGGCTGAGCGGCCTGGGCGCGCGGGTGACGGGCCTGGCGCTCGCGCCCGACCAGACGCCGGCGCTGTTCGACCTGGCCGGCGTGGAAGGCCTGGTCGAATCGCATGTCCTCGACCTGCGTGACCCGCGCGCGGTCGAGACCGCCGTCGCCAGCCGCACCTTCGACCTTGTCCTGCACATGGCTGCCCAGCCAATCGTGCGCACCGCCATCGAAGATCCGGTGGCCACCTTCGCGTCCAACGTCATGGGCACGGCTCACCTGCTGAACGCGCTGCGCGCCCAGCCGGCGCTTTCCGCCGTGCTCGTTGTCACCTCCGACAAGGTCTACGCCAATTCCGAGACCGGGCGGGCTTTCGCGGAGGCGGATGCGCTGGGCGGAAAGGACCCCTATTCGGCCTCCAAGGCGGCGACCGAGATGGTGGTGGCGAGCTTCGCCCGGAGCTATTTCGACGCCAAGGGCGTGCCGGTGGCGACGGCGCGGGGGGGCAATGTGATCGGCGGCGGTGATTTCTCCCGCGACCGGCTGGTGGCCGACATCGTGCGCGCCGCCCAGGCCCAGGAAACCGTCGTCCTGCGCCATCCTGAAGCCACTCGCCCCTGGCAGCACGTGCTGGACTGCCTGGCGGGCTACCTCGTCCAGCTGCAGGCGCTGGCAACGGATTCCAAGGCGCCGCGCCAGCTGAATTTCGGTCCCAGGCCCGGCGGCGCCGAGGTGACGGTGGGCGAGCTGGCCACGCTCGGCGTCGAGGCGCTGGGCGCGAAGCCCTGGCGCCATGAGCCGGATCCCGGCTCGCTGGAAGCCCGATCCCTGGCCATCGACGCCAGCCTGGCGAAACGCGCCCTGGGGTTCGAAAGCCGGCTGTCGGCGCCCCAGGCTGTGGCGCTCACCATGGATTGGTACCGGCGCCAGGCGAACGGCGAGGCCGCGCTCGACTTGTGCCGCGAGCAGATCGCGGACTACGAAGGGGCGTCATGACCCCACCCCTGTGCCGCTTCTGCAAGACGCCCCTGCTCCACACCTTTGTGGACCTCGGCCTCCAGCCCCTCTCCAACAGCTATCTGACGGCCGAGCAGCTGGCGGCGGGGAACGAGCCCGTCTATCCGCTGCACGCGCGGGTCTGCCACCAGTGCTTCCTGGTGCAGGTGGACGATGTGGTGCCCGCCGAGGCGATCTTCGACGCCGGCTACGCCTACTTCTCCGCCTTTTCCACCAGCTGGGTCGAGCATGCCCGGCGCTACGCCGTGGCCATGGCCGAGCGCTTCAGCCTGGGTCCTGAGTCCCTGGTGGTCGAGGTGGCCAGCAACGACGGCTATCTCCTGCAACACTTCGTGGCCATGGACGTGCCGGTGCTGGGCATCGAGCCCACCGCCAATACGGCGCAGGCCGCCATCGCCCGCGGCGTGCCCACCGAGGTCCGCTTCTTCAGCGTTGCGACCGGCCAGGACCTGGCGCAGCGCGGGCTCAAGGCCGACCTGATGGCCGCCAACAATGTGCTGGCCCACGTGCCGGACATCGGCGACTTCGTCGGCGGCTTCCGCGAGGCGCTGAAGGACGAGGGCGTGCTAACCTTCGAATTTCCGCATCTCCTGAACCTGATCGAGCTGGTGCAGTTCGACACCATCTACCACGAGCACTACTCCTACCTGTCGTTGGTGACGGTGGAGCAGGTGCTGGCGGCCAACGGCCTGCGGCCCTTCGACGTGGAGCGCCTGCCGACCCACGGGGGGTCGCTCAGGCTATTCTGCTGCCATGTGGGCTCCGGCCACGAGGAGACCGACGCCCTGCGGACGCTTCGGGCCGACGAGCGCGCGGCCGGGCTCGACCGCATCGAAAGCTATGCCGGCTTTACGCCCCGGGTGGAGGCGGTCCGCGCCGGCTTCCAGGCCTATCTGGCTCAGGCCAAGGCGCAGGGCCGCCGGGTGGCGGCCTATGGGGCTGCGGCCAAGGGCAACACCTTCCTCAACTATTGCGGGACGACGGCGGCCGACATCGTCGCGGC
Organism: Caulobacteraceae bacterium; assembly: GCA_947475465.1. Classification (GTDB taxonomy): domain Bacteria; phylum Pseudomonadota; class Alphaproteobacteria; order Caulobacterales; family Caulobacteraceae; genus Phenylobacterium. Next base: position 82,272 of record CANJLK010000003.1, read on the forward strand.
CTTCGACGCCAACCCGGCCAAGCAGGGGCGCTACCTGCCCGGCAGCCACGTGCCGATCCTAAGCCCGGATGCGGTGGCCGAACTGCAGCCCGACGACGTGCTGATCCTGCCCTGGAACCTCAAGGACGAGATCATGCGCCAGCTGGCCTATATCGCTCAGTGGGGCGGGCGCTTCGTGATAGCGGCGCCACAGGTGCAGATCCTCTAGCCATGCGATTTACGAAGACCGCCATCGCCGGCGTCATCCAGGTGGACGCCGAGCCCTTCGCCGACGAGCGCGGGGCCTTCGCGCGTCTTCAGTGTCCGGATGAGTTCGCCAAGGCGGGGTTTCCCTTTACCCCTGCCCAGACCAGCCTGTCGAGCAACCCCAAGGCCTTCACCCTGCGCGGCATGCACTACCAGCCGACCCCGCACGGCGAAACCAAGCTGGTGCGGGCCGTCCGTGGACGGATATTCGACGTCGCCGTAGATTTGCGGCGGGGAAGTCCGACGCACTGGCAATGGGTGGCGACGGACCTGTCAGCGGCCAACCAGCGCGCCCTGCTCATTCCGGAAGGGGTCGCCCACGGATTCCTGACGATGGAGCCGGACAGCGACGTCCTCTACCAGATCAGCCCGGCCTTCACGCCCGGACACGAGGCGGGCGTCCGCTGGAACGACCCCGCCTTCGGGATCGTCTGGCCGGCAGAGCCTTCGTTGATATCGGCCCGCGACGCGGCCTATCCTGACTACCGGGGCTGAGGCGGGGAGGATGGGACGATGCTGAAAATCGATCCCACGGCCAGAATCTCGCCCCTGGCGGATATCGAGGATTCGGTGCGTGGCACGGTGATCGAGATCGGTCCGCGGACCATGGTGGACTCCTTCGTCAAGATTAAGCCGACCGGCGGCATGGGCGACGTCGTCATCGGCGCCGACTGCGCGATCAATTCCGGCACGGTGATCTACACGGGCAATGGGGTGCGGATCGGCGTGGGCGTGGCGATCGCGGCCAACTGCACGCTCGCCCCCACCAACCATGCCGTCGCCGACCGCAACCGGCCGATCCGCGAGCAGGGGTTCCAGGCCTCGAAGGGCGGCATTCTCATCGAGGACGACGTCTGGCTGGGTTCGGGCGTGGTGGTTCTGGATGGAGCCGTGCTCCGCCAAGGGTGTGTTGTGGCGGCGGGGTCGGTGGTGCGCGGGGAACTTGAGGCGTTCAGCATCTACGCCGGCGCGCCCGCCCGCAAGATCGGGGAGCGGGGCGACTGAGCGGCGCCCTCGCCACGGTGATCGGCGCGACGGGGTTTGTCGGTCGACGCCTTTGCGCACGGCTGGCCGCCGAGGGCCGGGAGGTGTTCGCGCCGGCGCGGGGGGACGCTTCGCTGCTGTCGCGCGATCTGGGAACCGTCTTCTACTGCGCCGGCCTGACGGCCGACTACGACCGGCGGCCCTTCGACGCGGTGGACGCTCACGTGACCCTCCTGAACGACGTCGCCAGGGCCGGACGATTCGAGGCCCTCGTCTATCTCTCCTCGACCAGGCTCTACGACGGCCTGCCGGTCTCCCAGGCCGACGAGACGGTCCGCTTGTCGCTGGACCCGACAAGCCCCCGTCACACCTACGACCTGTCGAAGGCCCTGGGCGAGAACCTGGCCCTGACGCGCACTGGCGGCCGAGGATCGGTGGCGCGCCTGGCCAATGTCTATGACTGGGAGACGGGCAGCCCCGGCTTCCTGTCCGAATGGCTGATCAGGGCCGCGGGCGAGCGGGTCTTCACCTTGGAGTCCAGCCCGCAAGTCCGCCGGGACTACATTCACCTGGACGACCTGGTGGCCGGCCTCGTCGCCATGGCGCAAGCGCCCTCGCCGGGGATCGTCAACCTGGCCAGCGGGGAACTGGTCACGAACGGCGAGATCGCCCAGGTGATGGCCGAGGCGGGCTGGACTGTCAGCTTCTCCAATCAGGCCAATCCGCCGCCGCCGCCCAACGCCGACATCGCCAGGCTGGTGGGCCTTGGCGTCACGCCCGCCCCGGTCAAGGATGTGGTCCGGCGCTATCTGAGCGGAGTGACGCGGTGAAGCTGGTCGACCACACGCGCGCGAGCCTGATCGACTATGTGACCGCTCAGTGCGCCCATGTGGTCCCGGACGGCCGCGAGGCGGCGTTCCGCGCGACCATCGAGGCCCATTTTGATGAGGCCCTGGCGCGGCTCCACCGCTGCATCAACGGATGCGCCCCGTGGCGGCCGGACGCCTTCAATGTCCTGCAGTCCTCTCAGCACTGCATCTTCCTCTACTATCTCAGCAACACGATCTGGACGCGGTCGGGCGACACCGCCGCGCCGACCCGCCTGTTCCTGATGAACAAGGCCTTCAACGGCATCGACCTTTTCTACGAGATCGCCATGCCGGAGGTGTTCTACATCGGTCACAGCGTCGGCATCGTCCTGGCCAAGGCGACTTACGGCAACCACCTGGTGCTCTACCAGGGCGTCACGGTGGGCCGGCACAAGACCGACATCCCGGCGATCGGCGAGCGGGTCGTGCTCTATCCGCAGTCTTCGGTGATCGGCCGCGCGGTGGTCGAGGACGGGGCTGTGCTGAGCCAGGGGGTCAAGGCGATCAACCGTCGCGTGCCCAAGGACCAGGTGGCCTTCGCCGGCCCGGACGGCGGTCTCACCTTCAAGCCCAATCCGCCGGATCTGATCGGCGAATACTTCCGACTTTAGAGGCGGTCGGACTCGGCCACGGCGAAAGCGCCCTGGGGGCGAATCGTGCGGGCGATCATGTCGTAGAAGTCCCTGGCGAATTGCTCGGTCTGGCCGAGCGGGCCGGCCTTGATGGTGTCGCGCAGGCTGTGGCGCAGGGCCAGGCGCCGGGCATGGTTGCCGGCCAGCTCGACGGCGATCTGGACATAGCGGTCCTTGTCCGTGGTCGCCATGTCGCCCACGCCGGAGTTGGCCAGGATCGACGAACTCAGCCGCTCGAAAAAGGCCTCGCCGATCAGGCTGACCACGGGAACGCCCATCCACAGGGCCTCGGTGGTGGTGGTGCCGCCCGTGAGGGGGAAGGTGTCCAGCGTGATGTCGATCTCGTTATAGACCGGCATGTGCTTGCCGCGCACGGTGTGGAACTGAATGCGGTCGGCCGCGACGCCGCAGGCCGTGAACTCCGCCACCACATTGTCGCGGAAGCTCTTGGTGCCGCCCTCGGGGCGGACGAACAGGAAGCGCGAATTGGGAACCGCCTGAAGCACCCGCGCCCAGGTCTGGAAGAGGTCGCGGTTGTACTTGTGCGGATTGTTGGCCGTGCCGAAGGTGATGATCCCGTTGCGGTCCTCCGGGACACCCGCGGAGATCAGGTGGGCCTCGGAGAACACCATCCGGCCCAGCGCGATCCAGCTTTTCGGCATCATCAGCGGCTGTTCGACCAGCAGGGAGTCCTGGGGCGGCACGATGTGACTGTCGCAGACCAGGTAGTCGATGGTCGAAAGCCCCGCGGAGTGGGGATAGCCCAGCCAGCTCGCCTGTTTCGGCGCGGCCTTGAAGGCCATGACCTCGAGCTTGTTCATGTGGGTTGAGCCGCCCAGCTCGATGAGGATGTCCAGCTGGTCGTCGGCGATCATCTGGCCCGCGCCCTGGGCGTTCATCTCCGGGTTCCAGCGGTAGGCCGTCACCTGGCTGGTGATGAAGTCCTGGATGGCGTCGGTCGGGGTTTGGCTGAACGAATAGCAGAAGACGTCGAAGCGGGTCCGGTCGAGGTGTTCGAACAGGGGCAGGGCGAAATAGCCCACCGGATGGCGCCGCAGGTCGGAGGACAGGAAGCCTATGCGGATCTTGCCGTCGGGCGCGCGTGGCGTGGAGGGCTTGCGCAGCGGATTCTTGGCGGCCTGGCCTTCGACCAGCCGACCCCAGACACGGTGCAGCTCAAGCAGGATATGGCGATCCTCGGGCGTCCGAACCTGACCCAGCAGCTTCAGGAGCGCGGTGTGGCGGCCGGACTCGGCCCATAGACGACCCAGCTTTTCGAGGCTGCCCAGCCCGTCCAGTTCGTCGAAGGCCGCCACCCGCACCAGGACTTCATAGGCGACCTTGAGGTGGGCTGGCGAGAAGGTCTCGACGCCCAGCGAGAGCGCCTGGCGCATCATCTGGTAGCCTTCTTCGATATTGGCGCCCTCGTCGCCCGTGCGGGTGCGTTCCAGGCTCTCCACCAGGGCCATCACATAGTCGAGCTTGTCGGGGGCCAGTTCGACGGCCCGCCGCATGTGAATATTGGCGCGCTCGCGATCGTACTCGCAGATCACGCTGCCCAGCTGAAAGTGCAGCCAGGCGTCCTGCTCGTGCGTCGGCAGCAGCTCCAGCAGATAGGCCTCCGCGCGCCGGAGCTGGCCGGAGCGCCGGATGACGGTGGTCTTGCATTCCAGCAGGCGCGGATTTTCCGGCATGGCGGCGAGCGCCCGGTCGGCCAGTTCCTCGGCCTCGGCGGTGCGGTGATCGTCGTTGAGCAGGCCGATCAGGTCCAGCCAGGCGTCGGTTGAGTCCTTCTTCAGGTTCACGGCCTGGCGGAAGCGGAGCAGGGCCTGCTCGCGCTTGCCCTGGCCCTTCAGGGCGCGGCCGACCTGGCGCTGGTACTCACTGTTGCGCGGCTCCTTGCGCGCCAGCTTCGAAAAGATCGCCTCGGCCCGGGCGAAGGCGCCCAGGTCCATCAGGACATTGCCCATGTTGATCTGCGGGCCGCTGTGGGACGGGCCGATCTTGGCGGCCTGTTCCAGGGCGGTCAGGGCTTCCGGATAGCGGCCGAGCTTACGCAGCATGACGCCGCGGATGTTCCAGACGTCCAGGTCGCGGGGGAATTTCTGGGCGGCCACGGCCGACCAGGTTTCGCCTTCGACGAAGCGGTTGGCGGTGAACAGCTGAACGAGCAGCGCGCGGTAGACCGCGGCCGTCTGGGCCGGGTGGTCGGTCATAAGGCTGATCAGCGGCTCGATCGCCTCGGCGCCCCGACCCGCCTTCAACGCCGCGTCCGCCGCCGCCAACCGCTCGTCCATACCGCTCTCGCTCCGGTCTTCGCGCCCCGTTTAGGACCGTCCGGACAGCATGGCTAGAGCGCCCGGGCGGCCTGGGCCTTTGCGCCGTCCCGGAAGCGCCATTTGAGAGCCAGGACCGCGCCGGACATACCCAGGCAGATGATGTTGGACACCGCCACCGGCCAGCTGCCGATGCTGAGGCCATAGACGATCCACAGGGCAAAGCCGGTGACCGTCACCAGGTACATGCGCAGGGAGACGGACGAGGCGTCGCGCTCGCGCCAGATCTTCAGGATCTGCGGGGCGAAACTGGACATGGAGCAGAGCGCTGCCGCGGTGCCCACCACGTTGGCCAAAATCCCCACCTCAGCCCGCGTCGGAAAGGCGGGCGGCCCAGCGGTCGCTGAAGCCCGGCGCCAGGACGAGGCCAAGGGGCGGCGGGCCCGGCGCGCGACCGGTGCGCAGGCAGGTTTCGAGGTAGACCAGCGCGGTCTTCACCGCGGTTTCGGAGTACGGCTTGCCGATCACCCCGCAGGCGCCGGCCAGATCCTGCGGCAGGCGGCGGACATTGGCGGTCATGAACAGCACGACCGCGCCGCAGTCCTCGACGATCGCCCGGGCTGCGTCGATTCCCGTGGGGCCGTCGCGCAGGTGTACATCCACCAGGGCGAGATCCGGCGTCAGGCTGCGCGCCAGGGCCACGGCCTCCGCGGAACTCATGGCGCGGCCGATGTCGCGGCAGCCGGCTTCGCGCACCAGCCAGGCCAGTTCCTCGGCCAGGATGACCTCGTCCTCGACGATCAGGACGTCCAGCGGCGTGTCGGCGGGCTTGCGTCGCGTCATCTCAATTCACCGTGGCCGGGACGTGGACCCTGGCGCGATGACCCGGGCCGGCCTGCTCGGTCGTCAGTTCGGCATGGAGCTGGCGGCAGAGCAGATCGACGATGGTCAGGCCGAAGCCCTTGGCCGCTCCGTTCAGGCCCAAGCCCGCATCGGTCACGCTGAGCAGGCAGGCCTCCCCATCTGGCGCCACGCGCACGGTAATGCGACCGCCACGGCCGGCCGGATAGGCGTGCCTCAAGGCGTTGCTGATCAGCTCGTTGGCCACCAGGGCGAAGGGCGCCGCGGACGCGGCGGCGATCGCGGCGGGCTGAAGATCCAGGTCGAGCAGCACATCGTCGCGCCCGGCCGTCAGCGCCAGGTCTCCCGCCAGATCGCGAACGAAGTCGGCGACATCGAAACGCTGGGAATCGTCGCCCTGGAACAGACGGCGGTGGACCGTCGCCACCGCGGTCACCCGCTCCAGCATCGACTTCAGCGCCTGGCGGGCCTTGTCGTCGGTGATCCGACGGCTTTGCAGCAGCATCAGGGAAGAGATGAGCTGCAGGTTATTCTTCACCCGGTGGTCGATCTCGTGCAGCAGGGCCGTCTTCTGAGCCAGGGCCGCCTCCAGCTCGGCGGTGCGGGCCGCGACGTCGCTACGCAGACCCTCGCTCGACTGGATCAGCGCGATCTCGCTCTGCTTCTCCGCGGTGACGTCGCGCTGTGAGCCGAAGAAATAGATCACCCGCCCGCTGTCGTCCTGCACCGGGCTCACCGAAAGGCAGTTCCAGAAGGTTGTGCCGTCCTTGCGGTAGTTGAGCAGTTCCACAGTCAGTTCATCGCCGGCCGCCAGCGAGCGGCGCAGGCGTTCGACGGCGCGCGCATCGGTTTCCGGCCCCTGCAGGAAGCGACAGTTGCGGCCCACTACCTCTTCCTCGGCATAGCCGGTGAGGGCCAGGAAGGCGTCGTTGGCGAAAACGATCGGATCGTCGTCCTGAAATGGGCTGGTGATGACCATCGGCATCCGCGCGCCACGGATGGCGGCGGCGAATGGGTCGCCAGCCAACCGATCGCCGCCGCTTGGTTGGCCTTGGATATTCTGGTGACTACTCATACGCCTGATGCCGGCCCCGACCACCCCGGAGCGCCCATTGAACGACAGGGGCCGGGTCCGGTTCCGCCCGGAAGGCCTGCCGGTTGTCACCAACCTGTCACCGGACTGGGGATGCTAGGGTGTTCGTGACGGAGATTCGCCGCTTGTCCCTGACCCCGCCGCCCCCACCGACCGAAGAGCGAGGCGCGCTCGGATGGCTTCTCCATCTGCTGGGTGGCCCCAAGCCGGCGTTGACGGAGCAAGTGGGCGTCGCCGACCGTCTCCAGCCGCCTTTCGCGGCCTTGGCCGAGGCCCTGCCCAACCCCATCCTGGTGGTCTCTGCGACCGATCCGGAGGAACTGGCCAACCGGCGCTACGTCTACGCCAACCGCGCGGCGCGCGACCTTTTGCGCCTCAGCCAGGACGGCGGCCTGCTGGTGCAGGCTATTCGCGATCCTGAGGTTCTCGAGGCCGCCGACCAGGCCCTGTTCGGCGCAATAGAGGCCGAGTGCCTCTACGAAATTCCCGGCGCCCAGCCCCGCACCCTGCGGGTCCAGGCGCGACCTTTGCCGCCGACCGCTGACGGCGCGTACCAAGCCCTGGTCGTGCTCTACGATGAGACCGAACTTCGCCAGGCCGAGCGGACCCGCGCCGACTTCCTGGCCAACGCCAGCCATGAACTTCGCACGCCGCTGGCGTCCCTGCTGGGATTCATCGAAACCCTGCGCGGCCACGCGCGGCAGGACGAGACGGCGCGAGAGCGCTTCCTGGGCATCATGCAGGCGCAGGCCGAGCGGATGAGCCGGCTGATCGACGATCTGATGTCGCTGTCCCGGATCGAGTTGAACGAGCATGTGGCGCCGGCCGCCGCCGTCGATCTTGCGCTGGCGGTGCGTGACGCCGCCGACGCCGCCGCCCCGCTTGCCCAGGCTCGTTCGGTGGTGCTGGCGCCTGACCTGCCCCCCGCAGGCTCCGCCCTCGTGGTCGGCGACCGCGACCAGCTGGTGCAGGTGGCCCAGAACCTGATCGACAATGCGATCAAATATTCGGCGACGGGCGGACAGGTGCAGGTAAGCGTTCGTGTCGGTCTGACCGCGGCCCAGGCCGCCGCCGGGGAACGAACGGTGGCCGCGCGCCTGTCCCTGCTCAGCCCCGACCGCACCGAACCCGCCTACGCCGTGCTGAGCGTGGCCGACACCGGCGCGGGCATGGCGCGCGAACACCTGCCCAGGCTGACGGAGCGGTTCTACCGCGTCGAGGGCCAGAAGAGCGGCGAGCGCCTGGGCACCGGCCTGGGCCTGGCGATCGTCAAGCACATCGTCAACCGTCATCGGGGCGGCCTCATGGTGGAAAGCGCCGAGGGCCAGGGGACCACTTTCACGGCCTATTTTCCCTTGAAGACATGACGGGCCTAGAACGCGTCAGGCGAAAGCGGATACCGGTTTTGACGCCCGACGCGCTCCAAATGTTGCAGATAGACCCTTCTCCACCGGTTCCGGCGATTCCACCTGAACCGGGAAGGGTCTAGCCTTGTCGTGAAACTGTAACGGGATCGTCGCATAGGACCCACATCCGGCGCGCAACCCTTGCAGGGCCGGACCTGATGCGCGGGCGCCTATGGGCGGCTGGGAGAGACCACCGATGAACGAGCACATCGTCAGATCCTATGACGAGGAACTCAACACCTTGTCGGCCGAGTGCGCGCGGATGGGCGGCCTGACCGAGAGCCAGGTGGCCGACGCCATCACCGCCGTGGTCAAGCGCAACCAGGACCTCGCCGCCGCCGTGGTCGGCCGCGACGACAAGCTGGACCTCGCCGAGCGCGAGATCGAGAAGAAGGCCATCCGCCTGATCGCGCTGCGCCAGCCCATGGCCGACGACCTGCGCCGAACGGTGGCCGCCATGAAGGTCGCCAACAATCTCGAACGGGTCGGCGACCTGGCCAAGAACATCGCCAAGCGCACCCTGGTGATTATCGAGAGCGATCCCCTGACGCCGCTGACCCGCTCCATCGAGCGCATGGGCAAGCTGGTGCTGACCCGCCTGACCTCGGTGCTGGACGCCTATTCCCGCTCGGACCTGGAGCGCGCGCTGGCCGTCTGGTCGCAGGACGACGAGGTCGACGAGCATTACAACAGCCTGTTCCGCGAACTGGTCACCTACATGATGGGCGACCCGCGCACGATCACCGCCTGCGCCCACATGCTGTTCGTCGCCAAGAACCTCGAGCGGATCGGCGACCACGCCACCAACATCGCCGAGATCGTCCACTATCAGGTCACTGGCGCGGAGATGATCGACGCCCGGCCCAAGACCGATGGGCTGACAGGCTGAACGTCCAGGGAAAGATCGCAACGTGATCCCGCACATCCTGGTGGTCGAGGACGAGGATTCGCTCGCCACACTCCTGCAATACAACCTGCAGAAGGAGGGCTATGAGGTGGCGCTGGCCGGCGACGGCGAGGAAGCGCTGCTCAAGGTCGAGGAACGGGCGCCCGATCTGGTGGTGCTGGACTGGATGCTGCCCAAGGTCTCCGGCATCGAGGTTTGCCGAAGGCTCCGCCAGCGCAACGAGACTCGCAACCTGCCGATCATCATGCTCACCGCCCGCGGCGAGGAGAGCGACCGCATCCGCGGCCTGGACACCGGCGCCGACGACTATGTGGTCAAGCCGTTCTCGATGACCGAACTGGCGGCTCGCGTCCGCGCCGTCCTGCGTCGTATCCGCCCGGGCCTGGCCGAGGACCGCGTGCGGCGCGGTGACATCGTCGTCGACCGGGTGGAGCACCGGGTGAAGCGCGGCGGCCAGGAGGTGCACCTGGGCCCTACGGAATTCCGCCTGCTGGACTACCTGATCCAGCACCCGGGCCGGGTGTTCTCCCGCGAGCAGCTGCTGGACGCCGTCTGGGGCTCCGACGTCTATGTCGAGGCCCGCACCGTCGATGTCCACATCGGCCGGCTGCGCAAGGCGCTTGGGGTCACCGACGCCACCGACCCGATCCGCACCGTGCGTTCAGCCGGCTATTCGTTGGACCTGGAAGGCTGAGTCCGGCTTGACCGGACCTTAAGGGCGCGCGAAAGCGCCGCCCATGAACATCCTCCTCGTGGGCTCCGGCGGGCGCGAACATGCGCTGGCCTGGAAGATCAAGCAGTCGCCGCTGCTGGCGCGCCTGGTTTGCGCGCCGGGCAATCCGGGCATGGCGGCGATCGCAGAGATCCGCGACGTCAAAGCGACCGACGTCCCGGCCCTCTTGGCGCTGGCGCGCGAGATCGCAGCCGACCTGGTGGTGATCGGGCCGGAGGTAACGGTGGAGGCGGGCCTCGCCGATGCCCTGGCCGAGGCGGGCATCCCCTGTTTCGGACCCATCGCCCAGGCCGGCCAGCTGGAGAGCTCCAAGGCCTTCACCAAGGGCTTCTGCGACCGCCACGGCCTGCCCACGTCCCAGTACCGCGTCTGCGAGGACGCCGCCCAGGCCAAGGCGGCCCTGGCTCATTTCGAGCCGCCCTATGTCGTCAAGGCCGATGGCCTGGCGGCGGGGAAGGGGGTGGTCATCGCGATGGATGCGGCCACTGCCGAGGCGGCCATCGATGACGTCTTCGCCGGCGCGTTCGGGACCGCCGGCGCGCGGGTGGTGATCGAGGAATATCTGGAGGGCGAGATCGGCTCGCTGTTCGCGCTTTGCGACGGCAAGACTTCGATGTTGTTCGGCTGGGCCCAGGACCACAAGCGCGCCTTCGACGGCGACGAGGGGCCCAATACCGGCGGCATGGGGACCTATTCGCCGGCGCCGGTCTTCACCCTCGACCTTGTCGACCAGATCGACCATCGGCTGGTGCGGCCGGCCTTCAAGGGCATAGCCGCCGAGGGCGCGCCCTATCGAGGCGTGCTGTTCGTCGAGATGATGGCCACTCGCCATGGGCCGAAATTGATCGAGTTCAACTGCCGGTTCGGCGACCCGGAATGCCAGGTCCTGATGCTGCGGCTTGAAAGCGACCTGGTCCCCTACCTGCTGGCTTGCGCCACAGGCCGGTTGCACGAGATGCCGGCGCCCAAATGGCGCAACCAGGACGCGGTCTGCGTGGTCCTGGCCACCGAGGGCTATCCGGGTCCGGCGAAGGCGGGCAGCGTAATCCGGGGCGCGGATGGCGACTTCGGACCTGACGTCACGGTCTTCGTGGCCGGGGCCTCCAGCGGGCCGGATGGCGAGCTCCAGGCCGGAGCCGGGCGCGCGCTCAACGTTTGCGCGCTCGGCGAGGATCTGGGCCAGGCGCGGGAGCGGGCCTATGGCGCGGTGGCGCTCATCGACTGGCCGCAGGGCTTCCACCGCACCGATATCGGCTGGCGGGCCCTTTCGCGCTGAGCGGCTTGCTCCGCGGTCGCCCGCGCCGGTAAACTCCGCCCAAGCAATTGAAGAGGAAACCCCCCGTGGCCGAAGCCATCGCCGCCGAGCAGGAGCGCGAACAGCTCAACACCGGCACCAAGGCCGTGGCGGAAACCCACCGCTTCGACGAGGCGGCGCTGGCCCGCTGGATGGAGGCCAATGTCGAGGGCTACGCCGGCCCGCTGGAGGTGCGCCAGTTCAAAGGCGGCCAGTCCAACCCGACCTACCAGCTCATCACGCCGAACCGGAAGTACGTCCTGCGCCGTAAGCCGCCGGGCAAGCTCCTGCCGTCCGCCCATGCGGTGGACCGCGAATACAAGGTGATCACCGCCCTGGGCTCCACCGGCTTTCCGGTCGCCCGGACCTTTGGGCTGTGCCTCGACGACGCGGTGATCGGCACCTGGTTCTACGTCATGGACATGGTCGAGGGGCGCATCCTGTGGGACCAGACCCTGCCGCAATATGAGCCGGCCGAACGCCGCGCCATCTTCATGGCCCAGACCCGCACCCTCGCCGACCTGCACAACACCGACTACGAGGCCGTGGGCCTGGGCGACTACGGCAAGCCAGGCAACTATATGGGCCGTCAGGTGGACCGCTGGACCCGCCAGTACAAGGCCTCCGAAACCGTCGAAATCCCGGAAATGAACCGGCTGATGGAATGGCTGCCGACCACCGTACCGCCCCAGGAGCGGACCTCGGTGGTGCACGGCGACTACCGGCTCGACAATATGATCTTCCACCCCACCGAGCCCCGGGTGATCGCGGTGCTGGACTGGGAGCTTTCGACGCTGGGCGAGCCCCTGGCTGACTTCACCTACTTCCTGATGAACTGGATCGAGGGCGGCCTGACCCATGTGCCGGACCTGACGGCTCACGGCGTGCCGACCATCGAGGAGACCGTCGCCCACTATTGCGAACTGACCGGCCGGTCCGGCCTGCCCGACCTCAACTGGTATTTCGCCTACAACACCTTCCGACTGGCCGGGATCATCCAGGGTATCCTCGGCCGCGTCCGGGACGGCACCGCCTCCAGTCCCCACGCCGCCGCCATGGCGCCCAGGGTGCTGAGCCTTGCCAAGACCAGCTGGGAATACGCGCAGAAGGCCGGGGCGAGGGCCTAGAGGCCCAGGTCGGCCAGGAGGGCGTCCAGCGCGGCCTCGTCGTCGAAGACCGCCGCCACGGGCCAGGCTGTGACCCGCGCGCGCCAGGCAGGCGGCAGGCGGATCCAGTCCTTCTCCGTGGTCACCAGGCCGGCGTTGAACAGCGAAGCCCGGTCGGCCAGCCGCTGAAGCACCGCCTCGTCATAGGCCAGGTGATCGGCGAAGGGGGCGAAGTCGACGAGATCGCAGCCGGCGGCCTGCAGGGCGCGCTCGACTTTCCACGGCTTGCCAATGCCGGCGAAGCCAAACTGAGGGCCAGGCGGCGCCGGGGCCGCCGGGCGCAGGTGGGCGACGAGCGCCGGCCGGGCGTCCAGCGCCCTGATCAGCTCCGCATCCGCCGCGGCCAGGTCGTCGGGAAGCAGGACCACCGAGGCCTGGGCTCGCGCCAGGCCTTTCGCCAGCGCTTCGCGCATGGGCCCGGCGGGAAACACCCGGCCGTCGCCGAATGGCCATTCATCGCCCCGGGTCTCGCCGTCCACCACCACCAGGCTGAGCGCCTTGCGGAGCGACGGATTCTGGTGCCCGTCATCCATGACGATGACCTGGGCCCCGGCGGCCGCGGCGGCCCTGGCGCCGGACGTCCGGTCGCGGGCCACCCACACCGGGAAATCGCGGGCCAGCATCAGCGGCTCGTCGCCCACCTCGGCGGCGGAATGGCGGTCGGGGTCAACCCGCACGGGCCCGGACAGGGACCCCCCATAGCCGCGCGACAGCAGATGGACGGCTTGCCCTCGCGCCGCCAGGCGCGTGGCCACGGCGCGGACCACGGGCGTCTTGCCCGTGCCGCCGACCGTCAGGTTACCCACGCAGATGACCGGAACTCCGCAATCGAAGGGCTCGCCGCGGGCGATGCGCCTGGTGGTGACGGCGCTCCAAATCCAGGACAGCGGCATGAGCAGGGCCCGGGTCACCGGCATCACGCGACGGTCGCGGACGTACCACCAGCGCGGGGTGGCCAGCTTCATTGCGGCAGAAGCGGTTCGATGAGGGCCATGGCCGCGTTCAGGGCCGCCCCCTGTCGGTCGGCGTAGGCCAGCGCCGCCTCGCCGATCCGCTTGCCGATCCGGGGATTGGCCAGCAGGCCGCGGATGTGGCGGCTGAGGGCGGCGGTGTCGGCGGCGGCGATGGCGGCCCCGTCGGCGAACATCCGCGCATAGATGTCGGCGGCGTTGTGGACGTGGGGTCCGGTGACGATGGCCGCGCCCAGCCGGGCGGCCTCCATCGGATTGTGCCCGCCGATCCCAGGCGCGAAGCTGCCGCCCATCACCACGGCGTCGGCCACCGCATAGGCGGCGCCCATCTCGCCCAGACTGTCGAGGACGAAGGCGGTGGTGTCGGCGGCTGGGGCCTTGCCCGTAGCGCGGCGGACAACCTTGAAGCCCGCACGCTGCAGGTCGGTGGCGACGGCCGGGCCGCGCTCAGGATGGCGCGGGGCGACAATCAGCAGGGTGTCATCGACCTTGGCCACACGAAACGCCTGGATGATCAGCGCCTCTTCGCCTGGATGAGTGCTCGCAGCCAGAACCACCTTGCGCCCGCCGCGCGCCCACCGAAGCGCGCCCAGCAGAGCCTGGTCGATCGGCGGCGGCGCGCCGGCCAGCTTGAGGTTGAGTTCTGGGCCCACCTGGGCCCCCAGGCCCCCGAGGCGTTCCGCGGTGGCCTCGTCCTGCGGCAGGACCAGATCGAAGGCCTCCAGCAGAGCCCGGGCCGAGGCCTTCGCCCGTGCCCAGCCGCCGGCGCTGCCGTCGGTCATCCGCGCTGACAGCAAGGCCAGGCGCACCCCGCGCGCCTTGGCGCCCAACAGCAGGTTCGGCCAAAGCTCGCTCTCTACGAAAATGCCCGCGCCCGGCCGCCAGTGGTCCAGAAAGCCCGCCACGGCGCGCGGGCTGTCCACCGGCGCGAACTGGTGGATCACGCCTTCCGGCAGGCGTCTGGCAAGGATTTCGGCCGAGGTCAGGGTGCCGGACGTCACCAGCACGCCTAGGTCGGGCCGCAGGGTGCGCAGGGCGTCGATCACCGGCAGCAGGGAGAGGCTCTCGCCGACGCTGACTCCGTGCAGCCAGACCAGCGGACCTGGCGGACGCGGCACGCTGGGCTGCCCCAGGCGCTCGTTCAGGCGATGGGCGTATTCCTTGCCCTTGCGCGCCCGGCTCTGCAATAGGCCAGGCGCCAAGGGCTCGAGCAGGCCGGTCGCGGCGGCATAGAGCGCCAGCGGCAGGGGCCGTTTCACACCACCTCGGCGGGGGCGAGGCGACAGGCCTGGGTGGCGTCGGTTTCCACCTGCAGGGTGGCGTGGCCGATGTTGAACCGGCTGGCCAGACCCTCGCAGGCCGCATGCAGGAAGTGGTCGCCGTCATCATTGGCTGGACGCTGGACGTGGGCGGTCAGGGCGGTCTCGGTGGTGCTCATGGCCCAGATGTGGAGGTCGTGGACCTCTTCGACCCCCGGCAGGCGGGCCAGCCATTCGCGGACCGCCGCCACGTCGATGCCCGGAGGGGCCGCGTCGAGCGCCATGTTGACCGAGTCCCTGAGAAGGCCCCAGCCGCCGACGACAATCACCGCGGCGATTCCCAGGCCGAGCACGGGGTCGATCCATTGCAGACCGGTGAGGGCGATCAGCCCTGCGCCCACGACCACCGCCACGGAGACCGCTGCATCGCTGGCCATGTGCAGGAAGGCGCCGCGCACATTGAGGTCGCCCTGGCTGCCACGCATGAACATCAGGGCGGTGATGGTGTTGACGACCACGCCCAGCCCGGCGGTCAACATGACGAGGCGCGTCGAGATCGCCGCCGGTTCGGCAAGGCGGTGGACAGATTCGGTGATGATCGCGCCCACTGCCACCATCAGCAGGACGGCGTTGGCCAGGGAGGCCAGGATGGTGCCCTTGCGCAGGCCATAGGTCCGCCGCGGCGTGGGCGCGCGCTTGGCGAGCTTCACCGCGCCCCAGGCCAGAAGCAGGGCCAGCACATCGGACAGATTGTGGCCGGCGTCGGCCAGCAGGGCGAGCGAGTGGGTCCAGAAGCCGGCGGCGACCTCAGCGGCCACGAACAGACTGTTCAGCCCGACGCCGATCGCAAAGGCGCTGCCCATGTCCACGGGCGCATGGTGATGCCCATGCCCGTGGTCGTGACCATGTCCATGATCATGGCGGCCATGGTCATCGTGGTCGTGGTCGTGATGATCGTGTGCGTGGGTCATCTGGAGCCTATGTCTCACCGCCCGGCGACCGGATCAATGCGGCGTCCGACCGACCAGAGCCTCGGCGCGCCGTGTGGCGGAGCTGAGGCGCGCCGACCACTCCGCGGCCAGTTGGCCAATCATGACGTCGTCAGCGTCCTTCGGCACGAAAAGCGGCCCGTCCCAGACCACCGAGCCACGGCCGAAGGGCAGGGCGAACATCACCTTGTCCCAGGTCTTCGCCTGGCTGGCGGGATTGGCCGCTATGCCCATCAGAAAGACCGGCTGACCGGACCGCCTGGCAATCTGAAGGGCGCCTTGGGCGATGACCTCATTCGGGCCGCGCGGTCCGTCCGGCGTGATCACCAGTGCGCCGCCGCCCGAGACCCAGGTCACAGCTTCGCGGATCGCGGCTACCGCCTGGCGGGCCTTGGCCGCGTCGCCTTTCTTAGCCGAGGAGATGCGGATCGCCGGAAATCCGGCCATCTCCAGAGCGGTGGCGATGAACTGACCGTCGGAGGAGGGCGAGACGAAGGCCCGGGTGCGCTTGCGCCACCATTGCGGCGCCGTGGCCAGGCAAAGGGGGACCCGGCCGTGCCAGAAGAGGGCGATGGCGCCGCTGTCGCCGGCCAGCACCGGCTCGACGCACTCCAGGTTTTCATGACGCCAGCGCACGGTCGCCAGGATCAGGCGGATGTAGGTCCCCAGCACCCAGCCGAGGAAGGCCTGCACCGCGTCGCTTCGCAGCAGTTTCTTCAAGCCGCCGACTCCGCCCCGGAGACCTGCTGGTCGGGGGTCTCCAGGTCCTGGCTGCGCGCCAGGCGGGCGTAGAGGCCGCGCGCCTTCATCAGGCTGGCATGGTCGCCGGTCTCGACGATGCGGCCCTTGTCGATGACATAGATGCGGTCGGCGCCGCGCACCGTGGAGAGCCGGTGGGCGATCAGGATGGTGGCGCGCCCGGCCATCAACCGCTTCAGCGCCGCCTGCACCTGGGCCTCGCTCTCGGTGTCGAGGGCGCTGGTGGCCTCGTCGAGCAGCAGGATGGGCGCGTTCTTCAGGAAGGCGCGGGCGATGGCGATCCGCTGGCGCTGGCCGCCGGAGAGCCTCGCGCCGGCTTCGCCGACGCCGGTGTCATAGCCCTTGGGCAGCAGGCCGATGAAGTCGTGGGCCGCAGCTTCCCGCGCCGCCTGTTCGATCTGCTGGTCGGTGGCGTCCGGACGGGCGTAGGCGATGTTGGCGCGGATGGTGTCGTCGAACAGGAAGGGCTCCTGGGTGACGAGCGCGATCTGGTCGCGAAGCGAGGTCAAGGTCACCTCTCGCACGTCGTGACCGTCGATGGTGATCTGGCCGCTGGTGGCGTCGTAGAAGCGCGGGATCAGGTTCAGGATGGTGGTCTTGCCGCCGCCGGAGGGCCCGACCAGCGCGACCGTCTCGCCCCGGCGAACCTCGAAGCTGATTCTGTGCAGGGTTGGCGGCCCATCGCCGCCATAGGCGAAGCCGACGTCGCTGAATCCTATGGCGCCGTCGCCGCGCGGCAGTTCGTGGGCCCCGGGCTGCTCTCGCACCTCCGGCTCCACGTCGAGGGCGGCGAACAGGCGTCGCGCCGCTGACATGCCCTCGGCGAACACGGTCTGGAGGTTGGCGAGCTGGCGAAGTGACTGCGAGGCGGTGCCCAGCGCGAACATGAAAGCCACGAAGGCGCCGACCGTCATGTGCCCGTGCTGGGAGCGCCAGCCGGCGTAGGCGAAGACCACCGCGGTGAGCAGGGTCATCACCAGTTCGGTCGAGGGCGCCGCGCGGGCCCGGGCGTTGGCGCCCTTGATCAGATGCTCCTGCCGGCGGCGGACCACCTCGGCGACGCGGGCTTCCTCATAGTCCTCGCGGTTCTCGATCTTCACCACCCGGACGCCATCCAGGCTTTCCATGATGGCGGTGGACAGCGCCGAGGTCTCGGCCATGGCGCCCTTGGCGGCCTTGGTGGTGCGTTTGGAGAACCGGCGCATGATCACGCCGGCCACCGGCAGGCCGACCACCATGGTCAGGGACAGGACGAGATCGTTGGACACCATGACGGTGATCGCGCCGATCACGATCAGCAGGTTCTGGGTGTAGTTGATCACCCCGTTGGTCGCCGCCTCTCGGATCAGGCCGGCGTCGTAGAGTACGGACGAGACATAGGCGCCGGAGTGCTGGCTCCTGAGCCGGGCGAGGTCGGCGCGGACCAGCTTGCCGAACAGCTGCACCTGGACGTCGCCCACCACCCCGTTGCCGATCCGGTTGACCAGGGTGGCCTGGATCACCTGGGCGACGGTGCGGGCGATGGCGTAGAGCGCGATGGTCAGCGGCAGGACCACCAGCTGGCCGGGCTTGTGGAAGACCAACAGGTCGTTGGTCGCCGGCTCGATGATCTGGACGAGCTTGGTGGTCAGGAAGGCTACGGCGATGGCGGCGAAGAAGGCGGTCAGCCAGCCCTTCCAGCGCGGCGCCATATAGACCCGGGCCACCCGCGCGATCAGGGCGCGGGCGGAAAGCTCGGGCTGGGCGCTTTCGCTCATGGGCCTGGGGTCGTCCGATGCGGCGGGGAAGTCAAGCGGGGCGCCGCTTTCGCTCAGCCCCTGGAAGCCCTAGTTAAGGGCCCGATGACTGCCGAACCAGCCCGCCCCGGATTCGATCTCGCCACGCCGGGCGGGCGCCTGCGGACCTATGCCGACTATCTGTGGAACGACCACGCCTACCTGCGGCTCGGCTTCCAGAACGCCCACTGGATCAGCGACGAGCTGGTTCGCACAAATCAGCCCTGGCCGCATCAACTGGCGGCCTGGAAGGCCAAGGGCGTCAGGACCATCGTCAATCTGCGGGGCGGATTCGACGCCAGTTTCCATGCCCTGGAAAAGGACGCCTGCGCGCGTCTGGGCCTCGAAATGGTGGATTTCACTATCACCTCGCGCGAGGTGCCCAGCCGCGCCCGGGTCCTGGGCGCAAAGCGGCTGTTCGAGACGATCGCCTATCCGGCCCTCATGCACTGCAAGTCCGGCGCGGACCGGGCGGGCATCATGAGCGTGTTCTACATGCACTTCCGCAAGGGTCTGCCGATCCGCGAGGCCATGGACCAGCTGCACCTGCGCTACCTGCATATGCGCCAGGGCAAGACCGGCGTGCTGGACTACACCTTCGAGCGCTACCTCGTGGAGGGCGAACCGGCGGGGATGTCGTTCCTCGAGTGGGTCGAAAGCGCGCTTTACGACCCGGACGGCATGAAGGCGGACTTCCGGTCCGGCAAGTTTGGCGGGTTCCTGACCGAGAGCCTGCTCAAGCGTGAGTGATCCGGCAAAAGTAACCTATGCGACAGACGACGCTTGGCGGGCGTGCGAGCGTTGCTGATGGACGACGTCGAAATCATCGAATCTTCAGAGGACGCATTCACCCTTTTGGGCGTGCGGGCCGACGGCGTGGCCTCGGTGGTCGATCTCGTTCCGGCGGAAGGCCAGACCTTCGTGCGGTCCCGCGCCCAGTGGCTGCTTCGCGAGCACGCCAGCTGCGACACCGTCGAAGTGTGGCGGGGCGGCGCGCTGGTCGAACAGCTGGGGCGAAGCGAAGCCGGCTAGTGTTCGTGGGGCTCGTCCGCTTCGGGGTCGAGCAGCTTGTGCGCGTGGATGATGAAATAGCGCATCAAGGCGTTGTCGACGGTGGACTGGGCCTTGCCGCGCCAGGCCTTCAGGGCCTCATTGTAATTGGGATAGGCGCCGACCAGGTCGACCTTTCGCGGGTCCTTGAATTCGGCCGGGCCCTCCAGGCTCTTCAGTTCACCGCCGATCACCAGGTGGAGCAACTGTCTGTCGGGCATGGGGAACCTTCCGGGCTAACCTTACGGGAGGCGATAGGCCGTGGCGGGGGCTGGATCAAGCTGAGCCACGGCCTTGCGGCTATTTCCCCGCGATCGCCAGGGAATCGATCAGCAGGGACGGCGCGTTTGACGCCCCGCGGATCTCCAGGTCGGAGCCTGGGATCAGGCGCGAATAGATATCGACCAGGTTCCCGGCCACGGTGATCTCGCTCACCGGATAGGCGAATGCTCCGTCCTCGAACCAGAAGCCGGCGCAGCCCACCGACCAGTCGCCGGTGTTGCCGTTGAGCGAGGGCCCGAACATCGAGGTGACAACCAGGCCGGTCCTGGCGTCGGCCATCAGTTCCGCCTGGGTCCGCGTTCCGGGTTCCAGGGTCATGTTGGACGGTCCGACGCCGGGCGGGCCGGCAAGGCCGCGCGAGGCGTGGCCTGTGGTTGTGAGCCCCAGCTGGCGTGCAGTCGAGGAATTCAGCAGCCAGGTGGTCAGTACCCCGTCGTCGATCACCCGGGTCAGGCCGTTCTCGACGCCCTCGTCATCGAAGGGCGAGGAGCCCAGGCCCCGCAGACGATGAGGATCGTCGGTCAGTTTGATCCCGTTGGCGAACACCGGCTTGCCGAGCTTGTCCTTCAGGAAGGAGGTCCCCCGCGCGATCGAGGCGCCGGAAATCGCGCCCACCAGGGGCGACAGCACCGAGGCGGCCAGCCGGTTCTCGAAGATCACGGGGGCGATGGTCGAGGCGATCTTGCGGGCCCCAAGCCGTGCGGCGGCGCGCCGTCCGGCCTCGGCGCCGATGGCCTCGGCGGTGGGCAGGTCGGCCTCCCAGCGGACGGAGCGGCCGTCGTATCCGGTTTCCATGCCGCCCTCGTCCTCGGCGATCGCAGAGGCCGCGATGGAGAAGCCGGAGGCGCGGTGCAGGCCCGTGAATCCGCCGCTGGTCACGATCCGCCACTGGGACGCCGCCCAGGATCCGGAGCCGCCATCGGAATTGGATACCCGCGGCACGGCGCGGGCCGCATCCTCAGCCGCCCTGGCCCGGGCTTCGAGGGCCTCAGGCGTCGGCTCGCTGGGATCGAAGAGGTCGAGATCCTTCAGAGGTCCCTTTGCCAGGCGGTCGGGATCGGCGAGTCCGGCATAGGGGTCTTCCGGCGCCAGGCGGGCCATGGCCACGACCCGCTCCACCAGCTTGGCGCGGGCTTCCTTGCTGACGTCGGAGCCGGAGACGGTGGCCTGACGCTTGCCGACGAAGACGCGCAGACCCAGGTCGCGGCTTTCCTCGCGCTCGACTTCCTCAAGCTTGCCCTCGCGGACGTTGATCGAAAGCGCCCTGCGTTCGGCGCTGACCGCCTCGGCCGCATCGGCGCCGGCGGCCAGGGCCGCGGCGACCACGTCGTTCAGAAGGTTCTCATCCATGGGTGGGATATGGCCGACCGGCTCGCCCGGGACAAGCGAGGCGGCTCAAGGAATGGCGTAGAAGAGCAGCGCCACGGCCCCCACGATATAGGCCAGCCAGGTCAGGATAACCCCGGCCGAGCGGGGCAGGGAGGCCCCGCCGCTGCGGGACAGCCCCACGGCATGGCTGATCCGCCCGGCCAGAAGCATCAGGCCCAGCGCGTGAATGACCATCGGCGCGGCCCCGGCCAGGGCCAGGACGGCGATGGCGATCAGCCCGGCCGGCACATACTCGGTGGCGTTGCCGAAGGCGCGGATGGCGTGGGTGAGCGCCGCGACGTCGCCGTCGCCCAGCACCACCCGGTGTTTCTGCCGCTGGCGCACCACCAGCAGGGACAGCACCAGCAGCAGGATCAGATGCAGGCCGACCCAAAGGGCGGCGGCGTGGGCGGCAGGGGCGGTGTCCACGGGTCTACTCCACGGGCCTGCCGTCGCCGGGTAGGCCAAGGGTGGCCCATTTGGCGGTGATGGTGTCGATGGTGGCCCGGTCCATGCCCAGCTTCTTGCCCCAATCGCGATGGGTCTCGGGTTCCCACTTGTCGGTGGCGTCGAGGCCGATCTTGGAGCCCAGGCCGCTCTGTGGGCTGGCGAAGTCCAGGTAGTCGATGGGGGTGTTCTCGATGACCGTCATGTCCCGGGCCGGGTCCATGCGAGTGGAGATCGCCCACATGACGTCCTTCCAGTCCCGGGCGTTTATGTCGTCGTCCACGACGATCACCCACTTGGTGTACATGAACTGCCGAAGGTAGCTCCAGACGCCCATCATCACCCGCTTGGCGTGACCGGCGTAGGCCTTCTTCATGGAGACCACGGCGATCCGGTAGGAACAGCCCTCGGGCGGCAGCCAGAAGTCGACGATCTCCGGGAACTGCTGGCGCAGGAGCGGGATGAAGACCTCATTCAGCGCTTCGCCCAGTACGCTGGGTTCGTCCGGCGGGCGGCCGGTGAAGGTGGTCAGGTAGATGGGGTCGCGGCGCATGGTGATGGCGCTGACCTGGAAGATCGGGAACTTTTCGACCGAGTTGTAATAGCCGGTGTGATCGCCGTAGGGACCCTCATCGGCGTAGTCGTCCAGGAGGACGTGGCCCTCGATGACGATCTCGGCGTTGGCGGGGACCATCAGGGGGACAGTCTTGGCCGGGACCAGCTCCAGCTTGGCGCCGCGCATCAGGCCGGCGAACTGGTATTCGGACAGGGTGTCGGGGACGGGCGTGACGGCGGCCAGGATCGTGCCCGGATCGGCGCCGATCACCGCGCAAGCGGGCAGGGGCTCGCGGCGGCCTTCCGCCTTCCAGCGGCGGTGGTGCTGGGCGCCGCCCCGGTGGGCCAGCCAGCGCATGACGGTGCGCGTCTTGTCCAGCACCTGCATGCGGTAGATGCCGAGGTTGTAGTCGTCCTCGCGGCTCTGTGACGGCCCCTTGGTGACCACCAGCGGCCAGGTGATCAGGGGGGCGGGTTCGCCCGGCCAGCAGGTCTGGATGGGCAGCTTCGAAAGGTCGATCTGGTCGCCGGTCCAGACCACCTCCTGCACCTTGCCGGTCTTCTGGACCTTCGGGCGCATGGCCATGACTGTCTTGGCCAGGGGCAGCATGTCGAAGGCGTCCTTCAGGCCGCGGGGCGGTTCGGGCGCGCGCAAGAAGGCCAGGAGTTCGCCCACCTCTCGCAGGTCGGCGGCGGTCTCGCGCTCGCGGCCCTCCAGCGTCACGCCCATGGCCACCCGCTTCACGGTGCCGAACAGGTTGACCAGGCAGGGCATGGCCGAGATTTCGCCGTCGGCGCGGATCGGTTTTTCGAAGAGCACCGCCGGACCGCCCACGGCCAGCAGGCGCCGCGCGATCTCGGTCATCTCCAGAACGGTGGAGACGGGCTCGGTGACGCGCACGAGTTCCCCCGCCGCCTCGAGCCTGCCCAGGAACTCCCGCATCGACCGGTACGCCATCATCCCTCCGCTAACCGGCGGCAGCTAGAGCATTTTCCGCCCGCGCCGTCATCCGCCATAGGGACGGGTGATGATCTCCAGGAGATGGCCGTCGGGGTCGGGAAAATAGACGCCCCGGCCGCCGTCGTTGTGATTGATCTCGCCCGGCCGGGTGCGGGCCGGGTCGGCCCAGTAGTCCAGGCCCTGGGCCTGGATGCGGCCGAAGATGGCGTCGAACTCGGGCTCGCTGACCAGGAAGGCGTAGTGCTGGGTCACCACCTTGTCGCCCTCCTCGCTGAAGTCGAGGGAGACGCCGTTGTCCAGGTCGACAACCAGAAAATGGGCGAAGCGGGTCGGCCCTGGCCGGCCCAGGATCTCGGCGAGGAACGTGGCGGAGCGCTGCTTGTCGCGGCACCAGATGATGGTGTGGTTGAGTTGCACGGTCATGGTCTGTCCTTTCCGCCCCACGCCAGTCGTACGAGTGCGGGGCTACCCTGTCACGCCTGGCGCGCTAAGATCGCCGGATGACACACCCCGCCGCCGCTCTCGTCGCCCTCACCCTGGCCCTCGCCGCCGCCCCGGCCCACGCGGCGCAGGCGCCGGAGCCTGCAAAGCCTGTCGATACGGCGACCTTCTTCACCGGCCGCTGGTACGAGATCGGCCGCAATCCGCAGAAGCTCACCGACGGATGCGTCGCCGGAACCACCGACTATGTGCCCGACGGCAAGGGCGGCATCACCGACAAGGACGCCTGTCACGACAAGACGCCGGCCGGCAGGGAGAAGGTGATCGGCGGGCCGCTGACCATCCTCAACCCGGGCCTGAACAACAAGATCCGGGTCACCTACCTGCTGTTCGGAGTGGTGCCGATCGCCCGCACCTACTGGATTCTCGACCATGGCGAGGGCTGGTTCATCCAGGCCGACCCGAGCTTGGAGAACATCAACCTCTACACCCGCGAGCCGCGCCCCTCGGCCGCGCAGGTGGCCGACCTCACTGCCAGGGCCAAGGCCTTCGGCTACGACCCGGCCAAGCTGGAGTTCCCCGAGATGTTCCCGGTGGGGCAGCGCTAGGCGTTCGCCGCTTCCCAGGCCTTGACGGCCGTCTTCTTGGCGACCTTCCGAAAGCGGCGTTCCAGGAAGTTGCGGAACGATCCGGGGTGCAGGGTTTCGATGCGGGCCAGGACGGACGGGTAATCCTTGTAGTGGGGCGTAATGTGGAAGGTGCCGGGCTCTGCCTCCATCAGCATTTCGCGCTCGTCGAAGCCGACATCCACGATCACCACCGACTGGTCGTCGCGGCGCAAGCGGGTGAAGAACTTGCCGTTCAGCTTGTAGGCGGGCGAGCCATAGCTCATCGCCTTCTCCACGCCGGGAAAGGCCATGACGATGGCGTCCATCTCTTCGGGGGTCATCGGGCGGGCCGCTTGTCGATCTGGGTTGGGCTCATCAGCTTGAGGCCTTGAGCCGAGGCGTCAATCAGGATCGCCAGGCGCCGCGCGCGGGCCTCGGGGATCTTGGCGCTGACCACCCGGTGGATGGCGACCTTGCGGTAGCCGGGGGGGAAGGCCAACCAGGCGGCCCAGGCCGCGACATTGGCCTCGAACGCCGCGATCTCGGCCGGCGCAAAGACCTGCAGGGGCCGCTCGTGGCTGTAGAGGCGGGTGCGGTCCTTGCCGATTTCCCAGGCCGCGCGGCCGGCCGGGAAGACGCGTCCCTCGGCTTCCAGCTCGGCGAAACGCTTGAGGTTCACTTGGCTCCAGATGCCGCCCGGTTTGCGCCGCGTGAAGCGGATGCGGTAGGCCTCGTCGTCGATCCGGTGGCGCACCGCGTCGATCCAGCCGAAGCACAGGGCCTCGTCGACGCTCTGGGACCACGTGATCGAAGCCTTGCCTGAGCCGACCTTCCAGAAACCCACCGAGAGCTCCGTGGCGGTGGCGTGGTTCGCCGTCAGCCAGTCGCGCCAGGCCTGCGGTGTTTCGAAGAAGTTGGGGCCAGCGGTGGTCATTCGCCTCGGGATAGGCGAGATTGGCGGCAAGCTCCATGTTCTCCCCACGCCAAGCCATCCAGGATCAGGTCCGCATGCTGGTGGGCGGCCAGCCGGGTTCGCCGGCGCCGCCGCCGATCGTCGATCTCGAGGGGGACGCGGGCCTGTTCGGGCCGGAGGCGGCCTGCTGGCGGGTGCACGGCGACTTCACCACCATGATGATCGGCGGGATCGCCGCCCTGCTGCTGCAGATGCTGCACCCGCGCGCGCTGGCAGGCGTCTGGGACCATTCCAACTTCCGCCAGGACCGCTACGGGCGCCTGGGCCGCACGGCCCGGTTCATCGCGGGCACCACCTATGGCACCACCGAGGCGGCGCTGGCCCAGATCGCGCGGGTGAAGTCGATCCACGACGGGGTCAGTGGCGTGACCGACCAGGGCGAGGCCTACAGCGCCAACGATCCCGACCTGCTGACCTGGATCCATGTGGCGGAGGTGAGTTCCTTCCTGAAGGCCTGGATCCGCCATCGCGACCCGGCCTTCTCCGGCGCGGACCAGGACCGCTACTACGCTGAGGTGGCCCAGATCGCCGAGCGCCTGGGCGCCACGGACATTCCCCGCAGCCGCGCCGAGGTCGACGCCTACCTGCGCCGCATGCGGCCGGAACTCCGGTTCGACGCCCGCACCCGCGACGTCGCCCAGGCCCTGGTCGCCCACCCGCCCAAGGGCCTGCCTGGAACGATCTTCTCGGCCGTCGTCTTCGACGCGGCGTGGGACCTCCTGCCCGACTGGGCGATGGCCCTGCACGGGGCCCACGTGTCGGCGACCCGCCGCCCGGCGATCCGCCTGGGGGTCGCGGGCCTGGGCCGCATCCTGCGTTGGGGGATGTCGAACGGCGCGGAGTGGCGCGCGCGGCAACGGACGGCCCGCCTTAGCCGGCAGGCTTGAGCGCGAGCGCCTTCAGGGCCTCCTCGATGGGGATGAAGAAGTTGATGTTCTGGCCGATGCCATCGGGTTCGTAGACGCTCTGCGCAATCCCGACGATCCAGCCCTTCTCGTCCAGTAGCGGCCCGCCACTGTTACCGTGCGTGACGGCCACGTCGCTTTGGATATACCCCTGTCCATCGATGACCCGCCTGACCGTCGAGACGATACCGCGCGTAAGGGTGCCGAAGAACTCCTTCTCGCGGGGCGTGCCGATTGCATAGATCGTCTCGCCGAGTTGGACAGGCGTGTAGCGGATCGCCAGCGGGGCCACGCCTTTGGGTGGCGTAGTCTTGACAAGGGCCACATCACGTTTGCGGTTGGCGCGGACGACCTCTCCCACCGTGTCCGAACCGTCAGACCAGTGGATGCGGACGCGCCCTACGTCGCCTGCCACATGGTGGTTGGTCAGTATGTAGCCTTCAGCTGAGATGAGGAAACCGCTGCCCAGGGCGTCGGCGGTGAAGATCGAAACCACGCTCTGCGAGGCCGCATTGAACTGGATCGGTTTGGCAGCAGATGGCAGGGCAATAAACAGGTCGCCGACGGGCGCAGGCGGCGGAACCGACGGCGCCGTAGACCTCGCGGGCCTTTGGACAATAGCCACGAGGGCCGGGTCTGCGGCAAGCTTCGTGGCATTGGCGGCAAAGGCCTTGTTGAGGAGGCTCGAAAAGAAATCCTCATGCATCCCACCGAACCCAGACTTGGCGCTGGCGGTGGTCGAGATGCGGGCGATGATTTTACTCTCCATGACCGAATAGATTTGCCATTCGACGTCCATCGAGACGTCACCCTTACCGATGAGCCCGTTGGCGCTGTAGGACATGGTGCAGGCCTTCATATTCAGGCCGGTTACAAGAGCGCCCACCTGAAGGTCCGGGTTCTCCAGCTTCGTGTCGAAGAGGTCGCGCTTCTGGCCCGCTGAATGCAGTCCGGCCGCCATCATTGCATCGTTGAAAAGTCCCGCGAATGATGGGTCGTTGAAATGGTTGAGGTTCTCTTCCCAATGTAGGTCACGCTGCTTGAGGCAGAGCAGGCCATTCTGGATCTCGCCGTAGACCTGTCCTACGTGGAGGTCCGCGCCCATTCGAGCGAGGCCGATCGATAGGTTGGCCGTTTCACTCGGCACCTCGCCCCTGGACGGCATGGCGACACAAACCACAGCGGCCGCCAGCAAAGTCCCCAAGAGTCTCATTCGCGCCCCCGTCAACCCAAGATCGTCCCAGTCAAAGAGACAAACCGCGCTGCGTCTAGCCCCCGCTGAACGCCGCCAGTTCGTTGCCGCTGGGGTCGCGGAAGTGGAAGCGGCGGCCGCCTGGGAAGCTGAAGATCGGCCGGGTGATGGTTCCGCCGGCGGCCTTCACCTTGGCCTCCATGGCCTCCAGGTCGGTGGAGAACAGCACCACCAGGGGCTGGGCGCAGCGGTCGGCCGGATCGGCGTTGATCCCGCCGTCGACGCCGGCGTCCTCGAAGGCCGCGTAGGCCGGGCCATAGTCGACGAAGCGCCAGCCGAAGGCCTGTTCATAGAAGCCCTTGGTGGCCGGCAGGTCGGCGCCGGGAAACTCGATGTAGTCGATCTTGCCGTCCGCGCGCATGACGCCGCTCCCGCATAAGTTCCTAATTTGTTCTTTTAAGACCGTCAGCCGTCGAGAGTCCAGACGCTGGTCCGCTTGACCGCGAAATCCTCCAGCTCGCGGGTGGTCTCCACCTGGTATTCGGCGAGCCGTGTGAGGCCGGACTTGGGGAAATAGCTGCGCCCCGGATCGCCGATCAGCACCGTGGCCCCGCCGGCCCGGGCGGCGCCCAGCCAGGCCATCACGGCCTCGGTCATCGGCTTTTCGTAGCAGATGTCGCCAGCCAGGATGACCTCGGCCCAGGCGGGCGGCGGGGCGTTCATGAGATCATCCTGGCTATAGGCTAGGTCGACGCCGTTGGCCGGGGCGTTCAGTGACAGCGCCGCCTCGCAATAGAGATCGATGTCGGCGGCCAGCACCTCCGCGGCGCCGGCCATCATGGCGGCGATCCCGACGATGCCCGAGCCTGAAGCAAAGTCGATCACCCGCTTGCCAGCGACGGTGTTGGGCGCATCCAGCAGATAGCGGGCGAGCGCCTGGCCGCCCGCCCAGGCGAAGGCCCAGAAGGGCGGGGGCAGGCCGATCTCGGCCAGGGCCTCCTCCGTCAGCTTCCAGATCGGGGTGATCTCGTCGGCCAGGTAGAGCTGGAGCTCCGGCACATGCGGCGGCCGCTGCAGGCGGGTGTTGGCGACGATGAAGTCGCGGCGGCCGTTGAAGGTGGGCGGGATCATGCCGGCCGTTCTAGAGGGCGCGGCGGCCCGGGGCCATGGCGCCGCCATTGCAGCGCTTCGCACGAACGGCCCTTCCCTGGGTCAAAACGAAACGGAGCGGGCCATGACCCTTCGACTGAAACTCGCCGCCTCGATCGCGGCTGTCGCCACCCTGGTCTGCGCCGGCGCTCAGGCCGCGGTCTATTACGACGCGCCCGCGGCCATTCCGGAGCAGGCCGACAACACCGACTACACGGTGAGCTTCAACGCGCCGGCCGGAAACGCCACCCTGTCCTTCGTGCTGGACGGCTACGCCAGCCTGGACGGCCAGAACTGGTACGAAGACGACTTCACCCTGAAGCTCAACGGCGCCGACATCTTCCGTGGCACCTTCAACCTGGGCGGCGGCGGTCCGGACGCAGTCTATTTCAACCCGCTCGGCCTGAGCTTCGCCAACGTCTCGGGCAACGGCACGGACGTGACCTTTCGCGGCGGTCACGTGAACTTCTCCGGCCCGATCACGCTGGCGGCCGGCGCCAATACGATCACCTTCGCCTACGCCGCCTTGCCGTACAACGACGGCCAGAACTACGGCTGGCAGGACATGGGCGACGAGGGCTGGGGTGTCGAGCAGGTGCGTGTCGAGGGTCTGGCCGTGCCGGAGCCGGCCAGCTGGGCCCTGATGATCGTGGGCTTCGCCAGCCTCGGCGCCATGCTGCGCCGCACGCGGCGGCTGGACGCGCTGGTCAAGGCCTAGGTCTATTGGTCCTCCCCCCTCAGGGGGAGGTGTCGCTTGGAGCGCAGCGACAGGGGACGGAGGGGGCAAGTCGCGGCCCTTCAATTCCCCCTCCGTCGCGTCTCGGAAGGGCTCGCCGCGGCACCTTCCCCCTGAAGGGGAGGACCCGTGGGAAATCACATCGTCCAGAGATTGGTCCCGGCGACGATGGCGATGAACAGGATCAGGCCGGCGGCGCCGTTCGACCTGAACAGCTTCAGCGCAAGGGCCGGATCGTCGGTCCTCACCCGCATGGCCTGCCACAGCAGATGGGCGGCGTAGGCGGCCAGGAAGCCGAAGAACGGAAACTGCATCCGCACCAGAGCCCCGTCCGCGGCCAGCAGGATCAGGCTGATCGTATAGAAGACCAGGATCGCGGCGGGCGCGCGGCGCCCGAGCCTGCGGGCCGAGGATTTCACGCCGGCCAGGGCGTCGTCCTCCAGATCCTGGATCGCGTAGATGGTGTCATAGCCCAGGGTCCAGAACAGGCCCGAGGCATAGAGGATGAGCGCCGGCGGCGTCAGCCAGCCCGGATGGGTCAGCCAGACCGGCAGGGCGGCATGGTGGGCGAAGGGCAGGCGGACCTGCGCGTGCTCATAGACGCCGATAGCCGCGCTGGCCGCGGCGAACCCCAGGAGCGCGCCCCAGTTGAAGGTCAGCCCCAGCCAGGCCTGCGGCCACCAGGTGATCCGCTTCATGAACGGATAGGCAGCCACCAGGGCGAGCGAGGCCACGCCCAGCCAGACGGCCAGGACGCCCAGCGTCAGCAGGACCCCAAGCGAGATCAGGCAGCAGGCCACGACGAAGACCCAGGCCTGTTTGACGGTGATCTGGCCCGATGGAATCGGCCGGGCCGCCGTGCGCGCAACCTGGGCGTCATAGTCGCGGTCGACGATGTCGTTGTAGGCGCAGCCCGCCGCCCGCATGAGGGCCGCGCCGATGAAGATCGCCCCCAGTAGCCAGGGGTCCGGCCACCGGTGGCCGCTGGCGCTGGCCAGCGCCACGCCCTGCCAGCCTGGCAACATCAGGAGCCAGATCCCGGCCGGCCGGTCGAAACGCCCGAGCTTCAGCCAGGGCCGCAGGGGCGCCGGCGCATGGCGGTCCACCCAGTTGGCGGGCGCGGCGTCCGGAAGGGGGGCTGTGCTGGTCATCGGCTTGACCGGGCTTTTAGGCGGCGGCGGGCCGATGCGCCATGCCGGTTTGCCTTGGTCGGACGCCCGCCCCATAAATCGGTCTCAGCCGGAGAGACCCCATGCCGTTCAGCCGCCGATCCATCGCCTTGGGGTCCGTCGCCCTGGGCGCGCTCCCGGGCTTCGTCGCGCGCGGCGCGGTCCGCCCTGCCGCCAAGGCCGTGACCGGCGGCTTCGGCCTGGACCTCGCCGCCATGGACCGCTCAGTGGCGCCCGGCGACGACTTCTACCGCTATGTGAACGGCGGCTGGCTGAAGACCGCCACCATCCCACCCGACCGGGCCCGGTGGCAGGAGTTCTACCGTCTGGACGACCTCAACGCCAAGCGCTCGCGCGATATCCTGGAGGAAGCCGCCCGGGCTCCGACCAGCCCGCAGACCAAGGCGATTGGCGATTTCTACGCCAGCCTGATGGACGAGGCCGGCCGTGAGGCGGCGGGCCTCTCGCCCTTGCAGCCCGAACTGGCGCGGATCGCGGCCATCGCCACGCCCGCGGACCTGGCCCGCGCCATCGCCCAGGTGTCGCGCGACTGGTTGCGGCCCCTGCCGGGCGGCGCCTCGCCCTTGCCGCCTTCGCCGCTCGCCACCGGCGTCAGCATCGACCAGAAGAACCCGACCCGCTACCTGCCCAGCATCAGCCAGGGCGGGCTTGGGATGCCCGACCGCGACTACTTCCTGGTGGACGATCCGCGGTTCCTGGAGATCCGGGCGGCCTATCGCAAGCACCTGGCGGCCATGTTCGCGCTGGCCGGCCTGGACGATCCGCAGGCCCGCGCCGGGCGGGTCTACGACCTGGAGGAGCGGCTGGCCCGGTCTCACGCCACCCGCGCCGAGCAACGCGACCCCGACAAGCGCTACAACCTCTTCACCCGCGCCGCCCTTGCGGCCCAGGCGCCTGGCCTGGACTGGCCGGTCTTCCTCGACGCGGCCGGGTTCAAGGGCCAGGACCTGATCCTGGTCTCCGAGGTGGGCGCGGCCATGGGGGTCGCACTGGCGGCGGAGAAGGTCGCTCTGGCCGACTGGAAGGACTATCTGGCCTACCGGTCAATCCGCGCCTTCGCCCCCTTCGGACCCAGGGCCATCGTGGCGGAGAACTTCGCCTTCGAGGACGGCGTCCTGGCCGGCACGCCGCAGATGCCGCAGGCCTGGAAACGCGCGGTCGCCACCCTCGACCGGTCGATGGGCCAGGCGGTGGGCGCCATCTACCTGCAGAAGTTCTTCCCGCCCGAGTCCCGCGCGGTGGCCCGCACCATGACCGCCAATATCATTGCGGCCCTTGGCCGGCGGATCGCGGCGTTGGACTGGATGGCGCCGGCCACCAAGGCGCGCGCGCTCAAGAAGCTGGCCGCCGCCCGCGTCGAGGTCGGCGCCGAGGCGCCGCCGCGAAGCTATGCCGGCCTGACCGTCGTGCGCACCGAGGCGTTCGGCAACGTCCAGCGCGCGGCCCGCTTCGCCTATGAGCGCGGCCTGTCGCGCCTGGGCAAGCCGGTGGACCGCGCCGAATGGTCGATGGTCGCCCAAACCGTCAACGCCCAGGCCAACCCGACCCTGGTCAAGATCATGTTCCCGGCGGGCATCATGCAGGGGCTGTTCTTCGACCCGGCCGCCGATCCTGCGGTGAACTACGGCGCCATCGGCGTGGTGATGGGCCACGAGTTGTCCCACCTGTTCGACGACCAGGGCTCGAAGTTCGACGAGACGGGGGCGCTCAACAACTGGTGGACGCCGGAGGATTTCGCCCGTTTCCACAAGGCGACCGAAGCGCTGGCCGCCCAGTACGACACCTACGAGCCCTTGCCCGGCGCCCACATCAACGGCCACCTGACCAATGGCGAGAATATCGCCGACCTTGCCGGTTTGGCGCTGGCGAGGGACGCCTATTTCGCGAGCCTCGGCGGTAAGACGCCACCCGTGATTGGCGGGCTGACGGCCGACCAGCGGTTCTTCATGTCCTTCGCCCAGCTCTACCGGGGTCTGACGCGCGAGAATTTCCTGCGCCAGATGCTAGCCACGGATCCGCATTCGCCCGGCGAATGGCGCGCGGCGGAGGTGCGCAACATGGACGCCTGGTACGAGGCCTTCGGCGTCAAGCCAGGGCAGAAGATGTACCTGGCCCCGGCCGAGCGCGTCCGCATCTGGTGAGGCTGTGGCCCGGGAGCCACGCTTGCCCGTTGCAAATGAAACCAGGTTGCGGCCCGGCTTGACGCTGCGTGAGGCGCGCGCCTACCGTGGCTGCCTCACAGGGCCTTTCAAAGGAGGGCAAGCATGACAGTCGTCACCACCGCCGCTCCCCGAGGTCTTGCCGGATCGCCGCGCACGCCACACTGACCGGGACGACCTTCGGCCGACGGCTCGAGGGCCCGATGCACGAAGCCCGCGCCTGCGCCCCGTCCGCCTGGAGCTCCAGGCCTTCCATCCGAATTTCCCTTTGCGACCGACGCAAGGCCGCGACCTTTCCGGGCTTCGCGGTATCGTCCGGCCCACCGAGACCGACCATGACCGACCACTACGAAGACAACGAACACGACCGCAAACGCACGCTGAAGAACCATCAGGTCCTGGCCTTCGTGGCGGGCTTCTGGCTGCGCCGGCCGTGGCTGCTGACCGGCACGGTAGTGCTGACCCTGACGGCCATCGCCTTCGACCTCTCCCTGCCGCTGGCGGCGGGCCGACTGGTTGACGCGGTGGGCGCCGGCCCCAGCCATCCCGACACCGCCTGGCGCGCCTGGGCGGTGTTCGTGGGCGTCTACCTGGCCTTCTCGGTGATCCGCAACACGGCCATGCGGTTCCTGATCCCGATGAGCGCCAACAACATGAAGGCGATGACCGACGAGGCCTTCGCCCGGGTCCAGGGGTTCTCCTCCGACTGGCAGGCCGACAACTTCGCCGGCGCGACGGTCAGGCGGCTGAGCCGGGCCATGTGGGGCTATGATGTGGTCACCGACGCGGCGCTGATCTGGTTCGGCCCGGCCGCCATCGTGCTGGCCGGCCTGTGCGTGATGATGGCGGTGCGCTGGCCGATCGTCGGACTCTTCGCGGGCGTCGTGGTGATCCTCTACGTGACCTCGAATGTCGTCCTGACCTCGATCTACGCCCGGCCCTCGAACCTGAAGTCGGTGGCCCTGGATTCGCGGATCGGCGGGGCGCTGGCCGACGCCATCGCCTCCAATGCCAGCGTCAAGGCCTTCGGAGCCGAGTCGCGGGAAGAGGCCCGGATCGGCGGCGTCACGGAGCTGTGGCGCAAGGCCACGATCCGCACCTGGAGCCGGTTCACAGATCTTTGGCTGGTGCACAGCCTGCTGCTGGTCATTCTGCAGGCGGGCCTCACCGGCCTGCTGGTCTGGCAGTGGACCAAGGGCCTGGCCGACGCCGGCGACATCGCCTTCGCCATCACCAGCTTCATGCTGATGACCGGCTACCTGCGCAACATTGGCGACAACATCCGCATGGCCCAGCGCGGCCTGGACGACAGCGAGGACGTGGCGCGGTTCGCCTCGACCGCGCCCCAGGTGCTGGACGCGCCCCAGGCCAAGGCCTTCCGCGCCGACCTGGGCGAGATCGTCTTCGACCGGGTGGTGTTCCGCTACAAGTCCGCCGGCATGCCGTTGTACGACAACTTCACCCTGCGCATCGCGCCTGGGGAGCGGGTGGCGTTGGTCGGGCCGACCGGGGCGGGGAAGTCGACCTTCGTCAAGCTGGTGCAGCGGCTCTACGACCTGGAGGCTGGCCAGATTCTGATCGACGGCCAGGACATCTCGACCGTGACGCAGGTGTCCCTGCGCCGCGCTATCGCGGTGGTGCCGCAGGATCCGGCGCTCTTCCACCGCTCGCTGTTCGAGAACATCGCCTACGCCCGGCCCGACGCCACCGAGGCGGAGGTGCGGCTGGCGGCGAAGCGGGCGCGGGCCGACGAGTTCATCGCCCGGCTGCCGGCCGGCTACGGCACCCTGGTGGGCGAGCGCGGGGTGAAGCTCTCCGGCGGCGAGCGGCAGCGCGTGGCCATCGCCCGCGCTTTCCTGGCCGACGCCCCGATCCTGGTGCTGGACGAAGCGACGTCGTCGCTCGATGTGGAGACCGAGCGTCAGGTCCAGGCGGCCATGGAGGAACTGATGGTCGGCCGCACGACCATCGTCATCGCCCACCGTCTGTCGACGATCCGTGGCGCCGACCGGATTCTGGTCTTCGATGATGGCCGCATTGTCGAGGAGGGCCGCCACGCCGACCTCGTCCGCCGCGGCGGCGCCTATGCGCGGCTGCGCGCGGTGACGGAAGGGGCGGAGTAGGACGACCAAAGGTTGAGTCTTCCAGACGCCAGTCCAGTGTGTAAGCTCGGCTTTGGGCGCGCGGGCGCACAGCGGGGCGCAGCCATCGGCCACTTCGGGGGGATCATGTCGTCAATCGTCAATCGGCTGCGAAACGCCAAGGAGAAGACCTATGGGCCCGCCACCCTGGTCTTGGGAATCCTGCTCTGGCCCTTGGTCATCCTTGGAGTGCTGGCCGGATTGGCTAATCCGCGGGTCAGCCCTGTGATCGGGATCTATCTCCTGTACGCCGTGCTGATCTGGCTGTTCGTCTTCATTTCCGGACTGTTCTATCGGGCCCACGCATTCGGCAGCATGGTGCTGCTCAGCCCCAGACAGTTTCCCGAGCTTCACGCCATGGTCGAGACGGCGTCGGCTGACCTTGGATTCAAGGTTCCGCCCAAGACGTTCCTCTACAATTCAAACGGGCTCTTCAACGCCTTTGCCCGGCGCATACTGGGCGGGCGGTATGTCTTCCTGACCTCCGCCCTCGTGGAGGCGAACAGCGACCAGCAGGTGCGCTTCGTCATTGGTCACGAGCTTGGCCACCATGCGGCCGGCCACCTTAACGGATGGCTCAATTTCCTCAGGGCGCCTTCCCAGGTGGTGCCCTTCCTCGGAGCGGCCTACTCGCGGTCGCGTGAATATACGTGCGACAGCATCGGGGCTCACCTCTCAAAGGACCTGGGGGCCTCGCGCAGCGCGCTGCAGATGCTGGGCTGCGGGTGCCGCCGGCTGAACCAGGCGATGAGTTGCGAGGCCTTCCTGGCGCAGGAGGCGATGGTCCCGCCGATCTTTGGGTTCCTGAACGAGATCTTCCGGGGTCATCCGCGGTTGACCAGACGGGTGGCGGCGATCAGCGAGCGGACCATGGCAAGTCCGTCGGCCTAGGCGGGAACCCTTAGCCAATGCGCGTGGTTGGCCTGGCGAAGGAGTTCGTCATGACCGATGAAACCAGGAATCCGGGCCCGGGCCAGCCGCACACCGTCAAGGCCGGCGTCTTTGACGCCCTCTTTGGCAAGAAGGGTCCAAATGGCGAGCTGATGAGCGACGGCAAGCCGGTGCTGCTCACCGACGTGCCGCCAGATGCAGGTGACGACCTGGAGGACTGAGGCGCGCCTCTCGCCGCATTGAGAGTCGTTCGCGCTGGCCTCGCGGTGCGGGGTCACTAGATTCAGCGGCATGAATGCTCCCAACGGCCTTTCCGTGACCGACGGCGCGGTGCTGACGCGCCGCGTGACGATGATGTCCGTGGCCACGGCCGCGATCCTTGTGGCGCTGAAGACAGCGGCCTGGCTTGTCACCGGCTCGGTGGCGCTGCTGGCCTCGACGGCGGACTCCGCGCTCGACCTGGTGGCCTCGCTGGTGACCTTCTATGCCGTCCGCTACGCGGTCGCGCCGCCGGACGCCGAGCACCGCTATGGTCACGGCAAGGCCGAGGCCTTCGCCAGCCTGGTGCAGGCAGGCCTGGTCTTCGCCTCGGCCGCCCTGATCGGCCGCGAGGCGGTCGGCGACCTGACGGGCGGCCATGCGCCCCGCCAGGAAGGCTGGGCGATCGCGGTGATGGTGGTCTCCATCGGCCTGACCAGCCTGCTGCTCATGGCCCAGGCCAAGGTGCTGAAGCAGACCAGCTCCGTGGCGGTGTCCGGCGACCGCGCCCACTACGCCATGGACCTGGCGTCCAACCTCGCGGCCTTGCTGGGAATCGGCGCGACCGCGGTGCTGGGGCTCGGCAGCCTGGACGCCATCGCGGCCATGGTGGTGGCGGCCCTGCTGCTGTGGGGCGCCGTGGGCGTGTTCCGCGAAGCGTCCAGCCAGCTGATGGACAAGGAACTGCCGGATGGGGACCGCGCCCGGATCGTCGCCTTGATCACCAAGGATGAACGGCTGAGCGACGTTCACCAGCTGCGCACCCGCGCCTCGGGCCCCTTCGTCCACATCCAGCTGCACGTGGACCTGGACCCGCAGATCACTCTTGAGACCGCCCACCAGGTGATCGTGGCAGCCGAGAAGCGGCTGCTGGAGGCCTTCCCGGCCGCCGATATCCTTATCCACGCCGACCCGCGCGGCAGCGCCGAGCCGCATGGCGGAGCGTTCGCGGAAATCCCGCATCCCGCTGCGCACGCACCGGCTTAGTCAACGACACCTTAAGAGGTCAGGCGTCTGTTGGGCTCACCGATTCGTAACAGCCTTTTGAGAGGTCTTCGCGTTAGCCGGATATGAGCCTCGAACGCACGCTGCATCATTTCCCGCTGGACCCCGCCTCTCGTCAGGTGCGCCTGGCCATGGGCGAAAAGCGCCTGGCCTTCACCAGCGTCGAGGTGCGCTACTGGGAGCGTCCCAAGGACCTCACGGCGCTGAACCCGTCGGGCCTCCTGCCGGTGCTGGTGGAAACCGATGGCGACCAGCGGCTGGTGCTCTGCGAGAGCCGGGCCATTCTCGACCACCTGGAAGAAACCGCGCCCGAGCCGCCCCTGCTGGGCCGCGAGCCGGCCGAGCGCGCCGAGGCGCGGCGCCTGCTCTCGTGGTTCGACCGCAAGTTCGAGTACGAGGCCGGCGGCTATATCCTGCACGAGAAGATGGAAAAGCGCCTGCTGGGCCTGGGCGCGCCGGATCTCAACAACCTGCGCCAGGGCCGCGATGGCCTGCGCACCCACATGTTCTACATCGACAAGCTCCTGCAGGAACGCGACTGGCTGGCAGGCAAGCGTCTGTCCCTGGCCGATTTCGCGGCCGCGGCGCATCTGTCAGTGATCGATTATTGCGGCGACATGCCGTGGCCGGACTTTCCGGCGGTGAAGACCTGGTACATGAAGCTGAAATCCCGGCCCTGCTTCCGTCCCCTGCTGGCGGACCGCTGGCCCGGGCTGACGCCCGCCAGGCACTATGACGATCTCGACTTCTGACGCCCGCGAAGACCTGACCCGCCCAGAATCTCTCATAAGAGAGGAGGCCCTGGCGCTCGGCTTCGACATCTGCCGTTTCACCAGCCTGGATCAGGCTTGGCCGGCCGCCGGGCGGCTGGCGGAATTCCTCGCCGCCGGGCGGCAGGGCGAGATGGCCTGGCTGGCCGACACCGGCGAGCGTCGTGCGCACCCCAGGGCCATGTGGCCGGACGCCCGCTCGGCCATCATGCTCGGCATGAACTATGGGCCAGACCACGACCCCATGGCGGTCCTGACGCAATCGGGTCTGGGCGCCATCAGCGTCTATGCTCAGGGCGACGACTATCACGAGCTGATCAAGGCCCGGCTGAAGACCCTGGCCCGCTGGCTGCAGGCCAGGTTCGGCGGCGAACTGAAGGTCTTCGTCGATACCGCGCCGCTCATGGAAAAGCCGCTGGCCGAGCAGGCGGGCCTGGGCTGGCAGGGCAAGCATACGAACCTGGTCAGTCGCGAGTTCGGGTCCTGGCTATTCCTGGGCTCGATCCTGACGGTGCTGGACCTGGCGCCCGACCCGCCCGAGCCACAGTCCTGCGGGACCTGTCACGCCTGTCTCGATGTCTGCCCGACCAAGGCCTTTCCCGCGCCGTTCCAGCTCGACGCCCGGCGCTGCATCTCCTACCTGACCATCGAGCTGAAGGGGCCAATCCCGCAGGAATTCCGCGAGGCCCTCGGCAACCGCATCTACGGCTGCGACGACTGCCTGGCCGTGTGTCCCTGGAACAAGTTCGCCGCTGTCGCTCGCGAGCAGAAGCTGCAGGCCCGCGAAGCGCTGCGCGCGCCGAGCCTCGCCGATCTCGCCCGCCTCGACGACGCCGCCTTCCGCGCTCTCTTCGCCAAGAGCCCCGTCAAGCGCATCGGCCGCGACAGGTTCCTGAGGAACGTCCTCTACGCCATCGGCAATTCAGGGGATGCGGGACTGGCGGCCGAGGCCGAGCGGCTGCTGGATGACCCGTCTCCGTTGGTTCGTGGGGCTGCGGTTTGGGCGGCGGGGCGGTTGCTTGAACGTGACGCGTTTGCGCGGCTGCGAGCGGCGCGCGCTCTGCTTGAACTCGACCCCACCGTTCAAAGCGAATGGACG
Source organism: Caulobacteraceae bacterium (assembly GCA_947475465.1). Lineage (GTDB taxonomy): Bacteria > Pseudomonadota > Alphaproteobacteria > Caulobacterales > Caulobacteraceae > Phenylobacterium. Next base: position 120,672 of record CANJLK010000003.1, read on the forward strand.
GGTACCTACCACTCGTGATCCTCCAGTCAGCCGAAGGCTGATCCGGGGGACCCAAGCTGAATCGACTCGAAGCGCTTTGCATCCAACTCAAGCTCGGCTTGGGTCCTCCGGATTGCGTCTTCGCGCGACCGGAGGATGACGATCAGAAGGAAACGCTGCCCAGGTCCCTCAGCCGCGGCAGGAGCTTGTCCTTGTCGGAGGTGATGGCCTCGCCCTTCACCCGCCAGTCGATGGCCAGGTCGGGGTCGTTCCAGATGATCCCGCCCTCGGTCTGGGGCGCGTAGAGGCCGTCCACCTTGTAGGCGAGCTCGCAGTCGTCGGTGAGCGTCGAATAGCCATGCGCGAAGCCGCGCGGCACGAAGATCTGTTCGCCGCCCTCCGCCGTCAGTTCGGCGCCCACCCATTGGCCGAAGGTGGCCGAGCCCGGCCGCACATCCACCGCTACGTCGAAGATCGCGCCCCGCAGCACCCGGACCAGCTTGGCCTGGGGGTGGGGCGCCTTTTGGAAATGCAGTCCGCGAACGGTTCCGGCCTTGGCGTTGAAGGCCTGGTTGTCCTGCACGAAGTCGGCGTCGACGCCGGCCTGCGCCATCGCCCGGCGGCTCCAGGTTTCCGCGAACCAGCCACGGGCATCGCCATGGCGCTTGGGCGTGATAAGCAGGACCTCGGCGAGGGCCAGGGGCGTGATGGTCGTCATGTCGCCTCGAACAACGTGGAGCAGGCTTTCGGATGGCGCGCGGCGGGGCGAAAGACAACCCTTCTTCGCCTGAGGTGAGCGTCATCGTGGTCGTCTATGAAAGCGGCCCGACGCTGGCGCTGTGCCTGGCCGCCCTGAGCGCCCAGACCGCGCCGGGCTTCGAGACCATCCTGGTGGACAACGCCTCCAGCGACCGGACCGCCCAGGCGGCCAAGGCCGCCGATCCCGGCCTGGTCCTGATCGAGAACGCCCAGAACCTTGGTTTCGCCGCGGCGGTCAATCAGGCCGCACGGGAGGCGCGCGGCCGCTGGCTGGCGCTGCTCAACCCCGACGCCTATGCCGCGCCGGACTGGATCGAGCGCCTGCTGGCCGCGACCCGCGAAAATCCTGACGTGCGTTCATTCACCTCGCGTCAGTTGATGGCCGATGAGCCGGGCAAGCTGGACGGGCTGGGCGACGTCATGTCGCTGGCCGGTTACCCGTTCCGCGGCGGCTTCGGCCACCCCGACCCGGGGAATACCCAGGCCGGCTTTGTGTTCTCCGGCTGCGGCGGCGCCATGCTGATCGACCGCGCGCTGTTCCTGAGCCTGGGTGGCTTCGACGAACGGCTGTTCTGCTACTGCGAGGACGTCGACCTGGGCTACCGCCTGCGGCTGGTGGGCGAGCCGACCCTGCTGGTTCCCGACGCGGTGGTGCGCCACGTGGGCTCGGCGTCCACCGGCGGGCGGCGCAGCGACTTCGCGGTCTTCCACGGCACCCGCAACCGCTTCTGGGTGTTCATCAAGGACACGCCGGCGGTCCTGCTCTGGCTGACCTTTCCCCTGCACATCCTGGCGACCCTGGTGCTCTTCGCCCGCCATGCGACGCGGGGCGAGATCGTGACGCCGGTGAAGGGGCTGGCCGCCGGGATACGGCATGTCGGCATTGCGCTTGCGGCCCGCCGAGAGGCCCAGGCGACGCGCACGGCCAGCTCCTGGGAGATCGCGCGCGCCATGACCTGGAACCCCTTGGACCTGCTGTTGCGCCGGGCCTTCGTCCAGCCGCGGAAGCCCGGTCGGCTCTAACCCTTCGCGACGCTGCCCGGACCCGGCAGGACGTCGATCAGTTCGATCTTGAAGATCAGGGCCGCGCCGCCGGGGATCTCGCCGCCGCCCGCGCCCTCCGCCCCGTAGCCCAGCTCCGGCGGGACATAGAGGATCCACTTGTCGCCCGGCCGCATCATCTGCAGGGCCTCGATCCAGCCGGGGATCAGGCCCTTGAGGGGCAGGGCGGCCGGCTGGCCGCGCTCGTAGGAGGAATCGAAGACCTTCCCGCTGAGGAGCTTGCCCTCGTACATCACCTTGACCTCGTCCTGTAGGTGAGGCCGCAGCCCCCCCTCGGGCCCGGCGCGGACCACGGTGTATTGCAGGCCGTCGGGCAGGACGTGAACGCCCGGCTTCTTGGCGTTTTCCGCCAGGAAGGACTTTGCCGCGCCGCTCTGATCGGGGACCGCCGGCTTGGGATGGCAGGCGGCCAGCATCAGGACCGCCAGGGCCAGGGTCAGGTGACGCATCATGTTCAGACAGCCCTCGGCGGATAACCGTGCTCGCGCAGCGCGTCCATGATCTCCTGGGTGTGCTGGGCGTCGCGGGTCTCGATCATAATGTCGAACTCCGCGCCCTTGGCCGGCACGTCGAGCGCCAGGCGGTTGTGCGCCACCTCGATGATGTTGGCGCCCATGTCGCCGATCACCCGAGAGACCGTGGCCAGCAGGCCCGGCCGGTCGTCGCCGATGATGCGCAGGCTGACCAGGCGCTGGTCGCGGACCAGTTCGCGGGTCAGCACCGAGGCCAGAAGCCGGGTGTCGATATTGCCGCCGGTGATCACCAGGCCGCAGGCCTTGCCCTTGAACTGCTCAGGGAAGGCCAGCAGGGCCGCCAGGGAGGCCGCGCCGGCGCCTTCGGTGACCGTCTTCTCCACATTGCAGTAGAGGGCCACGGCCCGTTCGAAGAACGGCTCCTCGATCAGCAGCACCTCGTCGACCAGGGGCCGGGCGACCGCATAGCTGACATCGCCTACCTGTTTCACCGCGATGCCCTCGGCGATCGTCGCCCCGCCGCGCGCGCTGCCGGCGTTCACGCCACGCATGCGATTGGTGAAAGAGGGGTACATCGCAGGTTCCGCGCCGACGATGCGGATCTCCGGGTTCACATGCTTGGCCGCGGTCGCCATGCCGGCGATCAGCCCGCCGCCGCCGATCGGGATTGGCAGGACCTCAAGGTGCGGCACGTCCTCCAGCATCTCAAGGGCCACGGTGCCCTGGCCGGCCATGACGTCGAGGTCGTTGAAGGGGTGGACGAAGGTCAGCTCGCGTTCGTCGCAAAGTTCGCGCGCGCGGTTGGAGGCCTCATCATAGCTGTCGCCGTCGATCACCACCTCGGCGCCGAAGGCGCGGGTCTGCTGGACCTTCACGAAGGGGGTGCCCCGGGGCATGACGATGGTCACCGGCACGCCGAGCCTGGAGCCATGGTAGGCCAGGCCCTGGCTGTGGTTGCCGGCCGAGGCGGCGATGACGCCGCGCTTCCTGACGTTTTCGCCCAAGAGCAGGAGCTTGTTGAGCGCGCCCCGCTCCTTGTAGGCGGCGGTGAACTGCAGATTCTCGAACTTCACCCAGACCTCGGCCCCGGTGATCTCAGAAAGCGTCCGCGAGCGGCGGCACGGGGTGCGTTCGATATGACCCTGCAGCCGTTCCTTGGCCGCCAGTATGTCTTCGAAGGTCAGGGTCATGGTCGCGCCGCGGTTCCGGAAAAGGCGCGCAACCTAACGGCGGCGGCGCGGCGGGGCAATCGACGCTCCGCGTAGCGGAATAAAGATGGCCACGGAAAACACGAAAAACACCGAAGGGGTCAGAGAGGCGCCAGCCCGGAGCCTGGAGACAGGGCGCGCGCCAGGCGCGCCAGGCGCGCAATTCAAGCGATCAGCTATGCCTCCAAGCAGCGTTTCTTTCCGTGTGTTCTGTGCTTTCCGTGGTTCAAATTTCTCCGTAACCGCCTGAGGGGTGCTGGAATCCTACTTCGAGACCGGCTTGGCGGCCTCGGCGACCTTGGCCTTGGCGATCACCTCGGCCAGCCGCGCGGTGGGCTTGGGAAGCTTCGGGGTCAGCGCCACCGAGCCGTTCTTCAGAACGTCCTCGGCGCGGGTCATCTGGAAGTCCTTCTTGATATCGAAGGACTCCGGCGGTGCCTCGGCGGGCTCGTGGGCGCCGACCCGGGCCTTGCCCTCGTCGGCATTGAGCGCGTTCTTGAAGCTGGCCTCCGAGAACTGATAGGCGCGATTGGCGATCGCCTGGGCCTCGTCGCGGGTCTCAGCCACCTCCAGGTCGGGCTGGATGCCGGTCTTTTGGATCGAGCGGCCGGAGGGGGTGTAGTAGCGGGCCGTGGTCAGTTTCAGCGCCCCGTCCATGCCGCCACGCAGCGGGATCACGGTCTGCACCGAGCCCTTGCCGAAGCTGGTTAGCCCGACGAGTTCGGCGCGCTTGCGGTCCTGAAGGGCGCCCGCGACGATCTCGGCGGCTGAGGCGGTGCCGGAGTTGATCAGCACCACGATCGGCAGGCCGCCGGTCATGTCGCCCGGCCGGGCATTGTAGCGCTCCACGTCGCGCGGGTCGCGGCCGCGCTGGCTGACGATCTCGCCGTTTTCCAGAAAGAGGTCGGAGATCGACACGGCCTGGTCGAGCAGGCCGCCCGGATTATTGCGCAGGTCGAGGATCAGGCCCTTCATCTTCGGATCCTGGGCCTTGATCTTGGCGAAGGCGGCCTCGGCTTCGTCGGTGGTCTTCTCGTTGAAGCCTGAGATCCGCAGGACGCCGTACTCGCCCTCCATGTGCGCCGTCGCGGTCTTGGTCTTGATAACTTCGCGAACGATCTTGACGTCGAAGGGGTCGGACTTGTCGCGGGCGATGGTCAGCGTCACCGTCTCGCCGGGCTTGCCGCGCATCTGCTTGACGGCCTCATTGACCGATAGACCCAGCACGCTGTCGCCGTTGACGGCGGTGATGTAGTCGCCGGCCTTCACCCCGGCCTTGGCGGCGGGCGTGTCGTCCATGGGCGAGATGACCTTGACCACCCCGTCCTCGGTAGTGACCTCGAGGCCCAGCCCGCCGTATTCGCCGCGCGTCTGGTCGCGCATGTCGTCGAAGTTCTCGGGGTCCAGGTAGCCGGAGTGCGGGTCCAGCGACGTGAGCATGCCGTCCAGGGCGGCGTGGATCAGCTTGGTGTCGTCGACCTCCGTCACATACTGGTGCTCGACGGTGTCGAGGACGTCCCCGAAAAGGCCCAGCATCCGGTAGGTCTTGGCCCGCGGCTGGGCCGCGGCCATGGCGTGTTGGCTCACATAGGCCATGGAGCCCGCGCCGAGTACGAAGGCCGAAACGCCGATCAGGAGGTACTTCTTCATCGCCTGCTTAGGCTCCCTTGCGACGCCGAACGCCGCGTCTGTTACGAGCCCCTCGCGAACGTCTTTCGGACGCTCAGCCCGCCTTGGTCTTCAGCCAGCGCGCCGGGTCCACCGGCGAGCCCTGCTCGCGCACCTCCAGGTAGAGTTCCCTGGTGGCCTGACGAGTCGATTGTCGTCCATCCGCCATCTGTCCGACAGTGTCGCCCGCCGCGACAGATTGCCCGACCGCGACGGACGTCCGATCCAGGCCAGCAAGCACCAGATGGTATCCACCGGCCAGTCTTAATATCAAGATGACGCCCCAACCCTTAACGGGGCCCACGTATTGGACAACACCCGCGCCGGGACTGGTCACCTTGGCGCCCCCGGGCGCCGCGATGGTCAGGCCATTGGCGTGGCCGCCGCTGCTGAGCGCCTCACCGAAACGCCGCAGCACTGGACCGGGGACAGGGCTAGAGAGGGTTTGCGGCGGTGTCATGGCCGCGTCCGGCAGGACCGGCGTCTGCGGTCCGCGCAACTCCGGCGTCCCGCCGGGCGCCGGCGCGGCCTCGGCCTGCTCGCTCTGGGCGGTGAACAGGGTCTCGCTCTCCACCGCCGCCAGACGGCGCTGGCGCATCATCTCGCTGGCCTCGCGGGCGTAGCCCTGGGCCTGGGCGCGCAGTTCCGGCGTCATGGCCTTGACCAGGATGGCGGCGTTGACGGCGTCGCGGGCGTCGCGCGGATTGACCAGCAGGGCCGGCGGCGGGTCGCGGCGCAACTGCTCCAGCACCGAGAGTAGGCGCGCCAGCTGGCTCATATTGTGCGCCTGCTCGGCGGACAGCTGGGTCTCCTCGACGTTCAGCCGGGCCAGTTGCTGCTCAGTGGCGGCGATGGCGACCGCGCCAAGAGCCAGGGCGGTGAAGGCGGCGGGGATCAGGAGGGCGTGCTTCATCAGTCCCGATGATAGGGCGAACCGGCCAGGATGGAGACTGCCCGATACACCTGTTCGGCCAGCATGGCGCGGGCCAGTGCGTGCGGCCAGGTCTGCGGCCCGAAGGCCAGCTTGCCGTTGGCCTGGGCCAGCAGGGCGGGGTCGAGGCCATCGGCGCCGCCGATCACGAACACCAGCCTTCGCACCCCGTAATCGCGCAGCCTGGCGATCTCCTCGGCGAAGGCGCGCGAGGGCCTGGCCTGGCCGTGCTCGTCGCAGGCGATGACATGAGCGTCGGACAGGTGCGGGCGCAGGGCTTCGGCCTCGGCCGCCTTGCCCGGCTTTCGGGCTTCGACCTCGACCACCTCACAGGGACCAAGGCCCAGCGCCCGCCCGGCGTTGGTCGCGCGCTCTGCATAGAGCTTGACCAGCTCCGTCTCCGGGGAACGCGCCAGGCGGCTGATGGCGAGGATGGTGAGTTTCACGCCCCACCGATAGCGCGTCCCTCCCCACAACGGAGAGGAAAGTTCGCTAAGCCGCCAAGCGGGCCGGAGTCAGGTGGCTGAGTTGGGCCAGGATATCGCCCATGGCCGCGCTCGGGCGGATCTGGTCGTCACCGTAGGAGCCTTCAGCCAGGATCAGGGCCAGGCGGTCGCGAGCCCGGCTAACACGGCTCTTGATGGTGCCGGCCGCGGCGCCGCACATCTCGGCCACTTCTTCATAGGAGAAGCCGCCGGCGCCGATCAGGATCAGGGCCTCGCGCTGCTCGTCCGGGAGCTTGGCGATGGCGCGGCGCAGTTCGTCGAGTTCCAGCGTCGACATCGGATCGTCGATGGCCACAAGGGTTGCCTCGGCGGTGTCCTGGTCGAGTTGCTGCTGGCGCCATGACCGGCGCTTGTCGGAATAGAACTGGTTGCGCAGGATCATGAACACCCAGGCTTTCAGGTTGGTCCCGGGCGTGAAGCTCTTGCGACCTGTCCAGGCCTTAAGCAGGGCTTCCTGCGCCAGATCGTCGCCCTCGCTGGCGTTGCGGCCGCACATCGAGCGCGCGTAGGCGCGCATCTTGGGGATCAGGGCCGTGAGGTCGCGGCGGAAGGCCTCGGCGTCGACCAGGGCCTGCTGTTCGTTGTCCTGAAGATGGGTCATGTCGGGCTCCCTGGCGTGGAGCGACGCATCTCCACATCACGGTAACGCTTCGAAACCCGATAAGCTCCGCCGTAGCGGAACTATTTCTGACCTGAGCCTTTGGGCAGGCGTTTAGACTGCCGCCTTGACGTCGGTGCGGTGGCCAGCGTCCACCGACCAGATCTTCTCGATGTTGTAGAAGGTGCGGACCTCGGGGCGGAACAGGTGGATGATCACGTCGCCGGTGTCGATCAGAACCCAGTCGCAGTGCGGCAGGCCTTCGACCCGCGCCTTGCCGTAGCCTTCGTCCTTCAGGGCGCGCAGCAGGTGGTCGGCCATGGCGCCGACATGGCGGTGCGACCGCCCTGAGGCGACCACCAGGCCGTCGGCCACGGCGCTCTTGCCCTTCAGATCGATGAAAATCACATCCTGGGCCTTGTCGTCGTCGAGACGGGCCAGGATCATCTCCTCCAGCGCCTGGATGCGACTGGCGGGGTCCTCGGAGGCCATGGCGCCGCGAGCGGGGCCCTTGTCCTCTTGCGCGCGGGGCGCGGGGTCTTGGTTCAGCGGGGTGCTCCTTTGATGTCCTCGCAAGAGGCACCCTAGCACGGGATGGACGCTAGGTCAGCCGCCAGTCTTTGCAGCCGCCGGGCGGCGCAGGCGTTTCATCCGCTCGCGCAGCGCCGTCGATGACTGAAAGTTGAAGCGACCAAACAGAAAGACCCAGGCGGGGGACCGCCGCCGGGCCAGGACCGGGGCCGCGGCCGAAGGCCGGCGGAAGTGGGCAAAGCGAAGGGCGGTGGGCGAGAACCGGCTTTTCAGCGAGATCCAGGGGCGTGACACCACAGCCACGGGGATTTCGCGCATGATCTGCGTCCAGCCCCGCCAGCGGTGGAAGCTGGCCAAGCTGTCGGCGCCCATGATCCAGACGAATTTCACGCCGGGGAACCGGGCCTTCAGGGCGCGGACCGTATCGATGGTGTAGGCGCTGCCCAGCTTGGTCTCGGCGTCGGAGACAATCATGTCCGGGCCCTTGGCCAGGGCCTGGGCGCCGGTCATGCGCTCGGCCAGGTCGGCGGTGTCGCGGCTGGATTTCAGCGGGTTCTGCGGCGAGACCAGCCAGATCACCCGGTCCAGGTCGAGGCGGCGCTTGGCGGTCTCGGCCACGTGGGCGTGACCTTCGTGAGCGGGGTTGAACGAGCCGCCATAGAGGCCGACCCGCATGCCGGCCGACAGACTGAAGCCCAGCCTGAGCGCGCCGGGGCGACCGCCGAGCGGCAGGCGTGCGGCCGGACCGGCTGACCACATGGCGTCAGGCCTTGCGGGGCGGAGTGGACGCCCCCCCGCGGTCCAGGGAAAGATCGGCCTGGCGCACCCGGGCGCGGACGGTGAACACCCCGTCGCCGGCCAGCACTCCGCCGCGCGCAAACAGCCGTCCGTTCTGCCAGTTGGACAGGCCAAGCTCCGGCCGGTTCAGCGCATATTGGCCGTCCACCCAGCGGGTGAAGCCGTCGCCGGTGAAGGGTGCGTCCACGGCGGCGTAGAAGCGCTCGTGAGCTTCGGCGTCCTGGGCGATCAGGCTGGCGGCGAACCGGGGGCTATACCGGTTGAAGAGGTCAACGGCCGCCCCGAGGCTGTCGACGATCCTCAGGGTGATCTCCGGCGTCGCCTCCCACTCCCATTCGCGGCCGAGTTCGGCGTCGGCGATGGGCTCGACCAGCGGCTCCTCGACCGGCCCCTGGGCGCGGACAACCGGACCCCGCAGGGCCCGCAGGGCCGCCGGGATGAGCGCCATGTCGGCCTCGGCCACATGCAGCTTCCAGCCGCTGCGCCGTTCGCCCGCGGCGGCCAGCGCATCCAGGAAGACTGGGACCAAGTCGGCGGCCCGCTCGCGCACGATCAGGCAGACGTTGAGGGAATTGCAGACCTTGCGGTCCAGGGAATGGAAGACCGCCGCGTGGAAGCGGTCGGCGTCGGCGCTGGCGTCGGCCACAAGCCAGGCTCCGCCCGTGCCGTGCAGGCTGACCGGCGTACCGGCCTGGCGGGCGATGGCGCCCAGCTGGGCGACCGCGGGCCCGGAGCCCCTGGCGACGGCCAGGGCCAGCCTGGGATCGGCGAACATCGCCCAGCCGGCGGCGTGGGCCGCGGAGTCCACCAGCACGGCGGCGCCCGGCGGCAGGCCGGCGCTCGCCAGCGCCGGCGCCAGCGCCTCGGCGACGATGGCGCGCGCGGTGCCCAGCGCATCCGAGCCGATCCGGAAGACCACCGTGTTGCCGCCGCGCAGCACGCCCGTGGCGTCGGCGAACACATTGGGGCGCCCCTCGAAGACGAAGCCCACGACGCCCAGGGGCGCGGTCACCTGGTCCACCTGCCAGCCATCGTGCGCGACGGTCTCCAGCACCTTGCCGCGGGCGGGCGCGGCGTCGCGCCACGCCCTAAGGCCCGCCACCATGTCGGCGCGCATGGCCGCATCGGCCCGGAGGCGGGTGGTGGAGCGGCCCCGGGCGGCGGCGGCGGCCACGTCGGCGGCGTTGGCCTGGGCGATCCGCGTCCAGCTGGCGTCGTCGGCCAGACGGTCGGCGAAGGCGGCGAAGAAGGCGGTGATGGCGGCGTCGGACACCGCGCCCATCCGGGCGAAGGCCTCGGCGGCGGCGGCCACGGCCGCGGCGGCGGTGGCCTGTTCTGCGGCGGGGACATGCAGCAGGTCGCCGGTGTCCTGCACAACCACCAGCCGGTCGCCGGGTCGGAAGGCCTGGGCCAGCGCCGGGCTCACATAGGCGACCCTGTCGCCGCCGAACACAATGGCCTGGCCGGCGGCAAGCGCCTGCAGCCGCCCCTCGCGGGTCGGGCCAGGCTCATGCCGTGCGCCGCCATCGTCCACGCCGTGCCCCATATGCTCAGTTTGAGCCTTAGACGTCTTTTCGTCAGCCCACCACCGCCCCGTGCGCCGAAAGCGCCAGGTCGTCGGCATGGATCAGGGGGCCGGCGGTATAGCCCAGGGCGGCCTCGATGGCTTCGCTGCGCAGGCCGCAGATCTGGCCTGCGTGGCCCGCCTCATAGCGCACGATGCCACGGCCGATCTCGTGGCCGGCCTCGTCGCGGACCAGGACGGCGTCGCCTTTTTCGAAGCGGCCGTCGACGGCGCGGACGCCGGCCGCCAGCAGGCTCTTGCCCCGACGCAGCGCATTGGCAGCGCCCGTATCCACGGTGAGGGTTCCGGCCGGCGCCAGGCTGCCGGCGATCCAGGCCTTGTAGGCGGCCTTGGGCGTGGTGGAGGGCTCGATGATCGTGGCCCGCGCGCCTTCCTCTACCGACAGCAGGGGCGAAGGCCGGGTCCCGAGCGTGATCACCGTGGCGCAGCCCGCGGCGCTGGCGATCTTGGCGGCCGCCAGTTTGGTGGCCATGCCGCCGGTCCCGACCCCGGCGCCGGAATTGGCGCCGCCCGCCATGGCGTCGATCTCCGGCGTGATACGACCGATCCGGGGGAGGTGCTCGGCGCTCGCGTCGCTCCGCGGATCGGCGTTGTAGAGCCCGTCGACGTCCGAGAGCAGGACCAGGACGTCGGCGCCGATCATCTGCGCCACGCGGGCGGCCAGCCGGTCGTTGTCGCCATAGCGCAGTTCCTCGGTGACCACGGTGTCGTTCTCGTTGACCACCGGGAGCGCGCCCAGGGACAGGAGGGTCTCAACCGTGGCGCGCGCGTTCAGCCAGCGGCGGCGGACCTCGGTATCGTCGCGGGTCAGCAGGATCTGGGCGGCGGTGACGGTGTGCGGCTCGAAGGCCTCTTCCCAGGCGCGCATCAGGGCCGACTGGCCGGCGGCCGCGGCGGCCTGCTTTTCCGGCAGCGTGAGCGCGCGCCGGCCGAGCGCCAGGCGTCGCCGGCCCAGGGCCACGGCGCCGGAGGACACCACCAGCACCTGTTGGCCGCGGGACCGCAGCCGCGCGACATCGGCGGCGAAAGCGGCCAGCCAGTGGGCGTTGGCCCCGTCCTGCCCGATCAGCAGGGAGGAGCCCACCTTGACGACGATCCGCCGGGCGGTGGCGAGCCCGCTCACGGCGCCCAGTTCTCGGTGGTGGTGATGTCGTCGTCCTCCTCGTCGAAGACAGTCCCTTCGGCCTGCGCCTTGCGCCGGCGCACCTGGGCGTAGGCCTCGCGCAGGATGGCGGTCACGCCCTCGCCGGACACGCCCGACACCAGCCGCACCTTGGCGCCGGAGGCGGCTTCCAACTCGGCGACCTTCTCGGCCCGGGTCTCCTCGTTGAGGGCATCGATCTTGTTCAGCGCCAGGATCTCGGACTTGTCGCCCAACTCGTCGCCGTAGCTCTCCAGTTCGTGGCGCACGGTGCGCCAGGCGACGGCAACATCGTCCTGGGTCCCGTCCACCAGGTGCACGAGGACAGCGGTGCGCTCCACGTGGCCCAGGAACCTCACGCCCAGGCCCGCGCCTTCGCTGGCGCCCTCGATCAGGCCCGGAATGTCGGCCAGGACGAACCGTTCTGAGGTGGAGAGGTCCACGACCCCAAGGTTCGGAGCGATGGTGGTGAAGGGATAGTCGGCGATCTTGGGCTTGGCGGCGCTGGCCGCGGCCAGGAAGGTCGACTTGCCGGCATTGGGCAGGCCCACCAGGCCCACGTCGGCAATCAGCTTCAGGCGCAGCCAGATCCACTGCTCCTCGCCGGTCTGGCCGGGGTTGGCGTGGTGCGGCGCCTGGTTCACCGGCCCCTTGAAATAGGTGTTTCCGAAGCCGCCGTTGCCGCCCTTCAGGAGCCGGATGCGCTTGCCCGGCCGGTCCATGTCGAAGAGCAGGGTCTCCTTGTCCTCCGCCAGAACCTGGGTGCCCACGGGCACATGCAGGACCGCGTCCTCGCCGTTGCGGCCATGGCGGTTGCGGCCCATGCCGTGGACGCCGGTCTCGGCCTTGAAATGCTGGTGGTAGCGGAAGTCGATCAGGGTGTTCAGCCCCTCCACCGCCTCGATCCAGACGTCGCCGCCCCGCCCGCCGTCGCCGCCGTCGGGGCCGCCGTACTCGATGTATTTCTCGCGCCGGAACGACACGGCGCCGCCGCCGCCGTTGCCGGAGCGGATGTAGATCTTGCACTCGTCGAGGAACTTCATTGGACGCAGGCCTTCAGGCGGCGACGGGCCGGGCTCCGCGCCAGGGGCGCGGCGGTGGGTCGTGTGGGCAGGGCGAACGTCATGCGACCGCGCCCTTAGCATCTTTCGGCCCTGGCGGCGAAGACGGCGCTTGTCCGCCGGCCGCCCCAGCCATGAGGTTTTCCCAGGCTATTCGACCTCGGCCGCGCCGGCTATTGCTCAGGCCATGCTCAAGCTTGTCTTCTATGTCAGTTTCAAGACGACGCCCTGGCCGCTGGACGAGCCGGACCTGGCGGCGATCACCGAAGTCGCCCAGTCGCGCAACGCCGACCTTGATGTGACCGGCGCGCTGGTCTCGACCCAGCGGCATTTTTCCCAGGTCCTTGAAGGACCGCCCGCCGGCGTCGACGCGATCATGGACAGCATCGCGCGCGACCCGCGGCATCGCGCGATGCGGATCGTCGAGGTGCGGCCGGCCCAGCACCGACTGTTCCCGGAATGGAGCCTCGCCTACGCCGGGCGCGCCACCTATGTCGGAGCCATGATCGCGCCGCTGGTCGAGGGTGGGACGGAGCCCGACGCCCAACGCCTGATGGCCTGCATCCGCAAGTTCGCCAGCACGCTGGACGCGGGCGCCTGAGCCGGCGAGGGGACGGGGACCGCGCGCGGCGATCCCCGCCCTGGCGCCTACGCCAGCCACACCATCATCCGGGTTGGAACCTCCGCCCCGCCGCGAGCCAGGCAGGGCCTTAGCTCGACGTCGCCGGTGTAGAGGAAGCCCGCCTTGCACAGCACCGCGCCCGAGGCCGGGTTGTCGGTGAAGTGGCCGGCCACGACGACGCGCTTGCGCCAGTCGCGCTTCACCCACGTCAGCACGCCGCGGGCCGCCTCGGTGGCGTAGCCGCGGTTCCAGAACGGGCGGCCCAGCCAGTAGCCGAGCTCCGGGCGCGGCCCGTGGCGATGGGTGACGCCGACCATGCCGACCAGGCCGAAGGCGTGGTGTTCGATGGCGAAGACGGCGTCACGGTCCCAGTCGGCCTTCTGCATCCGGGCCAGCCACGCCTCGGCGTCGGCGCGCCCATAGGGGTGCGGCATGGACGAGACCATGCCGGCCACGCCGATGTCGCCGGCCAGCAGGGTCAGGCGGTCGGCGTCGTTAGCCACCGGACCGCGCAGCAGGAGCCGTTCGGTGGAGATCGCCGGGGAAATTTCAATCGCGCACATGTCTGCCTCCCGGCCCCGCGCCCCTCCGGGAGGCGGCTGGAGCCCAAAACGAAAGCGGGGAGCCCGGCTGTCCGGACTCCCCGCTTAAGGTTCGTCTGTCCGGCTCAGCCCTTGGATCGGGCGGAACCGGAGATGAGGCGGTTCCGCTATTCGGCGGCGGTCGGGACCACGATATTCACGTAGGTCCGGTCGTCGCGCTTGGTGATGAACTTCACATTGCCCGTCGCGGTGGCGAACAGGGTGTGGTCGCGGCCGAGGCCGACATTGTCACCCGGCCAGAACTTGGTGCCGCGCTGACGCACGAGGATGTTGCCGGCGAGCACCGCTTCGCCGCCGAACTTCTTCACGCCCAGGCGCTGACCGGCCGAATCGCGACCGTTACGCGAGGAGCCGCCTGATTTCTTGTGAGCCATGGTGCTCTCCTAAATCCTGTCAGCCCGCCTTACTCGGCGGACTTGTCCTTCTTGGGGGCGGCGGCCTTCTTCGGCGCAGCCGCCTTCTTGGCGGGGGCTTCAGCCTTGGCTTCGGCCGGAGCGGCCTCAGCCTTGGCGGCCGGAGCGGCCTTCGCCTTCGGCGCCGCGGGGGCCTTGGCGGCCTTCTTCGGCGCCTGGATCTTCTTGGCGGCGGCCGCCGCGGCCTGGTCGGCCGGGCTGATGAACTTCAGGCCGCGGGCGCGGGCGTCGAGCTCACCCTTGGTGGTGAGGTCGACCTTGCCGTCCCACTTGGTTTCCTTGCCGTCGGCGCCGGCGATCGCCGTCACCCGCAGCACGGTCTCGTGCTGGCGGTGGCCCAGCGTGCGGCGATAGCCCTGGCGGCGGATCTTCTTGAAGATCTTCACCTTCTCACCCTTGCGGGTTTCGACCAGGGTCGCCGACACCGAGGCGCCCGCCACCGTCGGCGCGCCGATAACCACGGCCTCGCCTTCGCCAACCATCAGGACTTCGCCAAACGCGATCGCCGCGCCAGGTTCGCCATCGAGTTTTTCGACAACCATCAGATCGCCGGGGGAGACCCGGTACTGCTTGCCGCCGGTTTTGATCACCGCGTACATCGTTAGCGCGCCTTCAAAGTCACTTGTATGTGCAAAACGGAACGCGCCCGTGAGATGGCCCACGGGCGAGAGGGCGGGACTTATACGGATGGAGCCGCCGAAGTCAACGAGAAGGGGGCGGGAAACGACAAGTCCAAAGCCGGCCATTTTCGCGAGCGCGGCGGGGCGAACCCTTCGGCCGGAGAGCAAGGCCCAATCGCTCGCGGCATCCTAGTCCCTGGCTGGCACAGAGGTCCCCTGCGCGGCTTCCGAGACCGGCTGCCATTTCTCCCAGGTTTCGATCCGGCGGGCGTATTCGGCCTTGGCCAGGGCCAGGTTGCTGGAGCCGAAGAAGATGCGTAGCGGCGGGTCCGCTGCGTCCACCACCGCCATCAGGGCCGCGGCCGTGGCGGCCGGGTCGCCGCGCACCGCGCCCTTGCGCATCCCGGCCATGGCGGCGCGGGCCGCGTCATAGGCCGGCAGCGGCGTGGTCCGCGCGGCGGAGGGGCCGAACCAGTCGGTGTCGTAGCCGCCAGGCTCGACGAGGGTCACCTTGATGCCGAATCCGGCGACCTCGGCGGCGAGGGATTGGCTGAACCCCTCCAGGGCCCACTTCGAGGCGTTGTAGAGGCCCATGGTGGGAAAGGCGCAGATGCCGCTGATCGAGGAGACCTGGACGATGTGGCCGAAACCCTGGGCGCGCATCTGCGGCAGGACCGCCTGGCTCACCCAAAGGGCGCCGAAGACGTTCGTCTCGATCTGCGCCCGGGCCTCGGCCTCGCTGGCTTCCTCGACGGTTCCAAGCAGACCGTAGCCGGCGTTGTTCACCAGCACATCGAGCCGTCCGAAGCGGGCGACCGTCCGGGCGACGGCGGCGGCCACGGCCGGCCGATCGGTGACATCCAGGGTCAGGGGCAGGACCTGGTCGCCGTAGCGGTCGATCAGCGGCTGCAGGGCGCCGATGTCGCGGGCGCTCGCCGCCACCCGGTCGCCGCGGTCCAAAGCCGCCTCAGTCCACATCCGGCCAAGGCCCTTGGACGTCCCTGTGATGAACCAGACCTTGCCCGACATGCCATTCTCCCGCGTCTTGAGTGGA
Organism: Caulobacteraceae bacterium; assembly: GCA_947475465.1. Classification (GTDB taxonomy): domain Bacteria; phylum Pseudomonadota; class Alphaproteobacteria; order Caulobacterales; family Caulobacteraceae; genus Phenylobacterium. Next base: position 136,283 of record CANJLK010000003.1, read on the forward strand.
CCTCTACAGTCCAGCCGCGAGGTGGCAAGCCGCGGGTGTTCGCTGGCGGCCTGGAGAAAGCGTCAGACGGAAACGGGCGCCGGCTCGACATCGGCGGGAACCCGGCGGGCGCGGACCCACAACTCGAAGCCCGGATCGCCGAAGCGGCGATGCAGGGTCCGCGCGCCGGCCACCGCCATGGCGTCGTCAGCCGCCTCGACGATCTCCGCGCCGCGGATTCTGCCGGCCGCGTCCAGGCGATAATAGCGGTAGAGCGGCAATGATGTTTTGGACGGGCTCATGACAGGGAGATACGCCGCCCAGCCCGCCGCCGTCAGGGCGCGGAACGTCGCAGCGGCCGACTTTAGCAGGCCCTGCGCCTACGCAGCTGTGCGCCCACAGCGCCGAAGCCCAGGATCAGCAGGCCCCAGGTGGCGGGTTCGGGAGCGGTCCCGGCGCTAAGCGGCGACAACGCAGGCCTGCGGGCCAATCTGGCCCTCGCCGATCACGCGCGAGATCGCCTGGATCAGGTCGGCGGGCATGATCGGTTTGCCCACCACGCCGTTCATCCCGGCGGCCATGTAGGCCGCCGTCTGGTGGACCATGACATTCGCCGTCAGCGCCAGGATCGGTGTGCGGCCGGCGGGTCCGCCCAGTTCGCGGATTGCGCGCGCGCAATCGACGCCATCCATGCGCGGCATTTGGACGTCCATCAGGATCAGGTCATAGGGGCCCTTGCGTGCAGCAGCCAGGCCGGCAATGCCGTCCTCGGCTTCGTCGACCACCGCGCCCAGGCGGCCGAGCATGGTGCGGGCTACCAGTCTGTTGGTCGCGTTGTCTTCCACCAGTAGAACGCGGACCCCATGTAGAAGTCCCGGCTCGACGGCGGCGACGAGCACCGGCCGGGCGGACGGGGCGTCAAAGGTCATGCGAAAGGTCGAACCCTGGCCCTCGACGCTTACGACGCCGATCGAACCCACCATAAGCTCCGCTAGGGCCTGGGTGATCGATAGTCCAAGGCCGGCTCCGCCGAACCGACGAGCGGTGTCGCCATCGGCCTGGCGGAACCGTTCGAAAAGGTGGGCCAGAGCTTCCGGCGACATGCCGATGCCAGTGTCCTCGATCTCGAGCGTCGTGCGGCGGCGGCCCGCAGGCAACGGTTCCACCGACAACCTGGCGATGACATGGCCGCTCGCGGTGAACTTCACCGCATTGCCGATCAGGTTGAACATCGACTGCCGGACCCGCACCGAGTCCGCCTCGATCCACAGGTCGGCGCCCTTGATCTCGCGGCGCAGGTCTATGCCCTTGGCCAGCGCCTGGCCGCGCAACAGCAGGCAGACCCCTTCCAGCGCCTCGCCGACATCCATGGCCTCGGGCGCCAGATCCAGTTGGCCGGCTTCGATCTTGGAAAAGTCCAGCACGTCGTTGAGCAGTTGCGACAGCATCAGGCCGCATTCCTCGGCCTGCCGCATCAGTTCACGGCCTTCGGGAGAAATGGCCTCGGTGTCCAACAGCCTCAATGCGCCGAGGATGCCGTTCATCGGGGTTCGGATCTCATGGCTGACGTTGGGCAGAAATTCGGCCTTGACCCTGTTGGCCGCCTCGGCCTCGGCTTTCGCCTCGCGCAGGGCGAGGTCGATGGCGACTTGCTCGGTGACGTCGCGGCTGACATCGATCACGCCGACTGGGACGCCGTCCGCACAGACCAGCTTGGCCTTTGACTGAAGCCAAAGCCAGTGGCCGTCCTTGTGGCGCACCCGCACCGTCATGGTTTCGGAGCGCGACGGATCGGCCATCATCCGGTTGAAAGCGGCCACGATTCCGACCGTGTCATTGTCGGGGTGGTGATTGTCCCAGCGTGACGCGCCGATCAATTCTTCAGGCTGGTAGCCCAACATGGCGAAGCAACTTGGAGAGATGTATTCTCGCACCCCCTTCAGGTCGGTGCGGCAGATCACGTCGTGGACGTTCTCGGCCAGGATCTCGAACTTGTGCCGATTGTCGTCGAGGCGTCGCTGATTGATCTGCGCCGAAGGCATCTCCAGGGCGCGCGCCAGGCTGAAGAGGGTGCTCATCCCCAGGACGAACCAGATCGGCAGCAACTCGCGCCACGTCCGCCCGTCGCTCATCCCCAGGATTGTCAGGGCCGCGATCGCCGGAGTCGATCCGATAAGCAGGAAGATCACCGGCGCGGTGTAGAACAGCATCACGAAGACAGAGGCGAGCGCCAGGATCAGGATCGCGCCAGTCGCCCGGGCGATGGCTGTCCCGGCGGCCCAGAACAGCATGCCGAGCATGAGCCACCAGGCGTTCGCAGCCAGGTAGCAGGCGACGAAGTTCAATCTGCCGATCGGATCGAAACACTCCCCGCGCGCGCGACCCCACGTTACACTCCCCGCGCGCGCGACCCCGCGTTGCCGTCTCGCTCCAGACTTCCAGAAGAAGGCCCCCCACCGCCCATCCGGCGCAGAGTTTCCACGGCAGGATCAGACCGGCGATCAGCGCCGCCAGAACGGTCATTCCGGCCTTGGCGGCCTTCACCCGGTGGACGGCCACCGCCGCCTGGTCGATGGCGTCGATCAGTTTGTGGAGACGGAACGCCAGTCTCGCCGGCGAGGAGGCAAGGCCGAGTGTCTGCCGCAGCGGCGGAATGGAGGCGACATCCTTGGCTGGAGACTTCGGCACGGAGGACGAAGAGCGCCCCAAAACATTGAGCACTTGTTTAAAAGATTCTGCCGGATAGCCTGGGGAAACTACCTAGACGGAACTGCGCCCGCGGCTGTCTTTCCCGGGGTTTGGGCGCCGGCCGCGCCGCGTTCGCCTCCGTCGCGGGGGCCCGTCCACCGCCCGGCAATCTCAGCCTGAAGTCGGCCGCGATTCTTACGACGACGACGGAGTTCATTTGCCAGCCACGCACACCTCCTTCCGCGCATTGATACTGATCTGGATCGGCTGGGCGGCGATCATGCTGGCCTTCCCGATCTGGTCCCTGTCGCGCCTCCCGCCGGCCAGGCCCGACAACGCCATGACATGGACCGGCGAGGCGACCACGGCCGACCCCCATGCGAAGGAGCACGGCCTGGCCTATGTGCTGGGAACCCACATCGGCTGGGACAGCGAATACTACCTGTCCATCGACCGGCACGGGTACGAGGACCCGGGCATGCGGGCGGTGAGGCCAGGTTCCGATCCCGACCTGCCCGACCAGGCCCTGAAGAGCGAGGAGCCCACCTGGTTCTCGCTCAACCACGCCTTTTTCCCATTTTATCCCTGGGTCATGCGCGCCGTGGGTGCGCCTTTGTCTTTGCTGGGCCTGGCGCCGCAGCTGACCGCCATCTTGTCGGGTGTAGCGGTCTCCATGCTGGGGACCCTGGCGGCCATGCTGGCGCTGTGTGACCTGGCCAGGCGGCGCCCAGCCCCGGATCTGGACGGGGCCCTGATCGGCGACGGGCTGCGGGCCGGCTTCTACCTGCTGATCTGGCCGGCGAGCGCCTTCCTGGCCCAGGTCTACACCGAGGGGCTGTTCCTGGGGCTCTCGTTCGGCGCCCTGGCGATGATGCGTCGCCGGCGTTGGGCCTGGGCGGGGCTTCTGGGCGCGGCCGCGGTCTGGACCCGCTCGACCGGCCTGCTTTTGGTCATTCCGTTCGGGCTGCAATGGCTGGCCGACGGCGGCCTTGGGGCGCTGCGCCGGGGTCCGCGCGGACGGGCCTTCCTGAACGGTCTTCTCGCCGCGGCCCCGCTGGCCGCCTATCTCGCCTGGCGCGCGGTGTTCGGCGCCGACTTTCTCTATGTGGAGAGCCACTATTTCGGCCGCGACCCGCTGGCCATCGCCCGCTCCTGGACCGCCATGCGGGAGGCCTGGGACATTCTTGCAGGCCGCGACGGTCCCCAGGCCTCGGCCTACCAGATGGTCGAGTTCGCCGGCATCCTCTGCGGCATCGGCGCCTGCCTGCTGCTCGCGCGTCGCGATCCGATCCTGGCGATCTATGGCCTTGCGGTGATGTTCTTCTGCATGACCAGCGGCGCAGCGCTGGGCGCTCACCGCTACGTGCTGAGCGTTCCGGCGCTGTTCCTGGTCCCCGCCGCCTGGGGACGCAGCGCCGCCTTCGACCGGATATGGACCCTGGCCGGCGTCATGCCCATGGCGGTCTTCACCCTGGCCTTCAGCGCGGGATTCTGGGCCGGTTGAGGTCGGTCTCTAGGTAAAAACCCGCACAGGCTTAACGCTCCTTTCGCCTTTCGGACCGAAGCTGGGCTGCAATAACGGCATCGGATCCTAAAGTGGCTTCCTCCAACGAACGCATCTACCGCAGCCTCCGCGGCCTGGAGAAGACCGCCTCCACCAGCCGGGTGCTCAACCTCGCGGCGGTGTCGATGCGCAACGCCGGCGACCCGGAGCACGCCAAGGCGCCGCTGTTCAAGTCGGCGATCCTCAATGGGGCCCTGATCATCAAACACCGGCTGCGCCAGGAGGAGGTCGAGCTCTTCGAAGGCGTGACCCGCACCGCCACCAAGCTGATCGTGCCCTTCGACCGCAGTGATCTGAGCCTGGGCGGCCGTTCGGTGTTCGTCCACGAGAAGGGCTGGGAGCCGATCCTGGCGGAACTTCGCGGCAGGCCCGACGACATGCTGCGCGACGTCGAGATGCTTGAGGCTATCGACGAAATGCCCTCCCTCGATCCGTTCCTGCTGCGCGAGCATATCAAGCGGCGCGGCTTCGAAGTCAGCCACACCTATTTCGACATTTCGTCCGGCGACGTCGACAAGATGCAGCGTTTCGTGGGCGGCGAAATCGCCCGCCTTATCGAGCTGGCCTACGGCGGCGCGGGCGGCGGCGCGGCCACTTCACGCCTGGTCGAGGCCCTCCTGTCCTCCAAGACCGACGAGCGGCTTGAGCCACTGCGCATCACCCTGCAGCTTGAAGGCGACAGCTACCGCGAGGGAATCTTCTGCTGGAAGGGCTTCCTCTATTACAAGTGGAGCCTCAACACCCTTTGGCCGAAGCTCAAGGACGTGCTGATCGAGCTCTCCAAGGTCCGGGTGGTGGGGCCGCGCGACCGCGAGCTGATGGTGGTCATCGAAGAGATGAAGGTCCGTCTACGCCAGGCCATGGAGTCCCAGGTCAAGGCGGTCATGGGCTATCTGAAGACCTACGACGCGGTGTTCGAAAAGCTGACCAACGGCAATCCGGTCGCCTTCCGGGATTTCCTCCTGCAATCGCCGGAGATGTTCATGGCGCTTGGCGAAGGCGCCGGCACCGTGAGCCACGTGGCGAGCTTCTGGCGATACCGCTTCCCGCCCGGAAAGATGCTGCACGCCAGCATGGGTGAACTGCTCGACCTGCTGCAGGACTTCGAGTCCGGCCTGGGCGCCGAGCCGCATCCGCTGAGCTACGCCGCCTGACCTGGCTTCGCGCGACCATCTGAGCTCTAGCCGGATGCGGGACGCCAGCCTAATCTGACCTCAGGGGACGGCTAAGGAGCTGTCGAGATGAGAGGTTCAGGCGTATTCGCCGCTGTTGCGGGCCCGTTTGCGTGCGCCATGGTGGCTGGCCCTGCCGCCGCCGCCCAAGTTCCGCCGCAGGAAACCCCATCCTGGGTGATCACCCCTGAAACAGCGACCTGCCGGACCGACCTGGATCTGGACGGTCGCTCCGGGGCGGTGACTCCGGTCAGCCTGTCCTCCGACGGCGAGCGGGTGACCTTGCGCTTCACCATGGAGGGCGCGCCCGAACGGGCCTTCCTGCCCATCCGCATCGACCAGAAGGCCTACCCAAACCTTGTCCTTCGCGGCGACGGGCCCGGCCAGGCCACGATGACGCTGAGCGACGAGACACTGGCGGCCATGCGCCGCGGCAGGATGCTGCAGATCGCCTGGCTTTCCGACGAGGCGGTGCATGGCGCCCTGGCTGGCGTGGGCCAGGGGCTGGCCGACCTCAAGACCTGCGGGGCCCAGGTCGCCGCCCGCGACCGGACGCAACAGGCCCAGCTGGCCGCAGACAGGGCCCACGCCGAGGCCGACCGGCGCGCCAGGGCGGTGGCGGACGAACAGCTGGCGGCGATCCGCGCTCAGCGCGAAGCAGCGGAGGCCGACACCCAGGCTAAGACTGCGGAAGCCGCGCGCGCGAGGGCGGAAGCCGAGCGTCTGGCCGCCCAGGCCGAACAGGACCGCGCCTACGTCGAACAGGCCCGCCAGCGGACCCTGGCCCAGCAATACTATGACGATCGCCGCGCCGCCGCGCCGCCGCCCTACGAGGACGAGGAGCCGCAGCCTGAGCCTTGGGCCTATCGCCGGTACGCTCCGCGCTGACGGTTGCTTTCGCCCCCACTGGGCTGGAAGGTCCGGCGGTCCTGAGTCCGCGGAGGTCCGCTGTGCGCCGATTGCTTCTCCTGTCCGTGGCCGGGGCCATCCTTGCGGGACCCGCTACGGCCCAGCCCATGCCGGCCGACCATCCGCTGCTCCGCCAGCTGGCGGGCGAGGTTTCGGCCGACCGGCAGCGGGCGACGATCGCCAGGCTGGTCGCCTTCGGCACCCGCCACACCGCCTCGGACACGGTTTCCGACACCCGGGGCATCGGCGCGGCGCGGCGCTGGGTGGCGGCTCAGTTCGATGACATGGCCAGGGCCTGCGGCGGCTGCCTGACGATCGCCACGCCGTCCCAGATTGTCACCAACGCGCGCCTGCCCAAGCCGACCGAGGTGGTCGATGTCCTGGCGATCCAGCGCGGGACGGGCGACCCCAATCGGGTGATCGTGATTTCCGGCCACCTCGACAGCCGAAACTCCGATCCCCTGGACGCGACGGGCGATGCGCCGGGCGCCAACGATGACGGTTCCGGGACGGCTGCGGTGATCGAGGCGGCGCGGGTGCTTTCCGGTCATCGCTTCACGGCCACCCTGGTCTACGCCGTGCTGTCGGGCGAGGAGCAGGCCCTGAACGGAGGCAAGGTCCTGGCCGCCTACGCCAAGGCGCAGGAATGGCGGGTGGAAGCCGACCTCAACAACGATATCGTCGGCAACACCGAAGGCTTGGATGGCGCGCGGGACACCACCAAGGTCAGGGTGTTCTCGGAGGGGACGCGCTCGACCGAGACGCCGGCTGAGGCGGACCGGCGGCGCTACAATGGCGGCGAGGTCGATTCACCCTCCCGGCAGCTGGCCCGGATGATCGACGGGCTGGCCGACCGCTACCTCACCAATCTCGACGTGGACATGATCTATCGAACCGACCGCTTTGGCCGTGGGGGCGATCAGGTTGAGATGCTGGCGGCCGGCTTCCCGTCTGTCCGCCTGACCGAGCCCAACGAGAATTATCGCCGTCAGCACCAGGACGTCCGGGTGGACAAGGGCGTGGCTTATGGAGACGTGCTCGCTGGCGTCGATTTCGCCTACCTGGCCCAGGTGACCCGGCTGAACATCGTCGCGATGGCCGCGCTGGCTCTGGCCCCAGCCCCGCCCAGCGAGGTGGAAATCTCGGGCGCGGTGACCGCCGACACGGCGCTGAAATGGCGTCCGGACCCGGCGGCGGCGAGCAACAGGCTCTGGTGGCGCGCCACCACAGACCCTCAATGGCGTTTCAGCCGCGACGCACCGCCCACCGGCGAGGCCAGGCTTTCCGGTGTCAATATCGACAACTGGTTCTTCGGGGTCAGCGCGCTCTCGGTGGAAGGCTACGAGAGCCCGGTGGTCTATCCCGGCGCGGCGGGCCGCTGGGCCGACCCAAGCTCCAGATAACGCCCAAACGAAAACCGCCGCCCCTGTTGGGGCGGCGGCAACTCGGGAACTGTTCGTTGACGTCGACGTCGCTTAGGCGGCGGCGAGCGCTTGACGCTTGCGGTTCAGGCGGAGCATGGCGCCCAGGCCGCCGAAGCCCACGAGCATCAGGCCCCAGGTCGCCGGTTCCGGCACGACGCCGTCGAAGCCGCCGAAGGCGCTGTTGACGGTGAAGGGCGCGAAGTGCTGCGGATTGCCCGGAGCGCCGGTGCCGGCGATGACGATGCGCGGGGTGATGCCCGACAGCCCGAACGAGAAGCTCTCATCGTGCAGGGTGAGCAACAGAGCGGTGA